>NZ_JAJPWG010000004.1:0-961247 GCF_046549195.1 Kribbella sp. C-35 | reverse complement strand
GCGCCGATCGCGAACCGAACCTCCATCGGAACCACCAGATCCGCCATGACTCACACACTGAGCCACAGCCATCAGGTGTCCGACATCTCCCTACACACCTCTGTCAGACATGTCCCTTCAGAACACACATCTGAAGTGACCAGTGGATCTCCCCGCCTTCAGCTGAACGGCGTTGGGACCGGCCGCGTCCAGGGCGGTGCTTGCGCGTCGGGTGATCGCGGCGGATCGTGGGTCTGTGATCGCAAAGAGGTGGGCTGACCTGAGCCCGGCGCAACAGCGACTGATCGTGGTCGGGGCGACTGTCGAGAGCGTGCTGAAGGCCGTCGCACTGGCCGATCTCGCGCGGCGGCCGGCCGCACAGGTTCGCGGCCCCAAACCCGTGTGGGCCCTGATCCTCACCCTCGCCAACTCGCTCGGCGCCGCGCCGCTCATCTACTGGTTCTACGGCCGCCGCAAAACCACCTAGGCCGCGTCCAGGGCCGGGCCCAGGTGGGCTTCCTCGTAGGCGTAATGGGCTTCGAGGGCCGTGGACAGGTGGGTCAAGTCGGCGCGTAGGCGTTGGGCGTCGGCCTGTGTCGGGGCGGCCGCTAGTTGCTCGACTGTGGTGGTCAGTTGCTTGTTGAGGGCGGCGACCGTGGTGTGTTCGCGGGTCAGGCGGTCTAGGGCTGGTTTTAGTTCGGGGAAGTTTGCGGCTAGTTGGGGGAAGACGCCGTCCTCGCGGGAGTGGTGGGCGTGGAGGGAGGTGCAGAAGGAAAGGCAGTGTTGATGGAGGGATCTCGCGTTGGTTGGCGCGGGGCCTGAGCCGGCGAGGTATGCGTCTACTGCGGCGAGTGTCGCGGACAGTTGCTCGCGGAGGCCGTTGTGGATCTCCTTCAGTTGCGCGGTCGCGGCGCCGACGCGGGCGGGTGTGAGTGCGACGACGGCGATCACCCGGTCGGTGTTCTGCTGGTACGTCGCGAACGCGGCATCCCGCTCCGCTTGTACGCCGTACAACCGGTCTCGCTCCGCACCGGTGATCTCCTCGGCGATCGCGTCGTACCGGCGGCCGTCGACCTCGACCGTCACGAGTGGGTTGGCGCGGAGGTTGTGCAGCCAGGCCGGTGCCTGCGGGCGGCCGGCGTTGCTGGCGAAGACGAGGAGCCGGCCGTCGAGCTCGGCGTACGCGACGGTGACGGTCCGCGCGGCGCCCGACCGCGCGCCGATGGTGGTGAGCTCGAGGAGCATGCGCCTAACCTTTGACTCGAGAAGTGATGTAGCTTTGCAAGCAAAGTAGTTTTGAGGACAAAGGTATGTCAAGTGTCGACGACAGCATCCGCACGCTCTTGTTGCTGATGCCGCGGATGGTGGGTCGCACCAAGCGGCTCAAGATTCCCGAGGAACTGGCCGGCCTGAACCTGGCGCCGCGGCATCTGAGCCTGTTCGCCTACCTCCTGTTCGACGGCCCGCTAGGCGTCAACGAGCTGGCCGAGCGCCTCGAAGTCACCCCCGCCACCGTCAGCCTGATGGTCACCGAACTGACCCGCAAAGGCATCCTCGACCGCCAGGAAGACCCGACCGACCGCCGACGCGCGATCGTCACTCTCTCCGACGAGCACCGCCCGGCCATCGACGCCTGGCTGGCCCGCGGCGCCCGCGCCTGGCGCGCCGCGCTGGAACCCCTCACGAACGAGGAGCGGGAGCTGTTCGTGAAGACGCTCAGGGCTTACGAAGAGGCGATCTGAGCGCGGCCAGGTCGGTGCGGCAGCGGTTCTCCACCTCGGCGAGGTCCTGGAGGGTTTCCTCGATGTCGCGGCGGCGTTGTTCGAGTTCGGTGCGGCGGTGGGTGATCTGGTCGAGGAGGTAGACGAGTTGGCCTTCCTCACCGGGTTCGGCGTCGTACATGTCGACGATCTTGGCGATCTCGTCGAGGGAGAAGCCGAGGCGCTTGCCGCGCAGGATGAGAGCGAGGCGGACGCGGTCGCGGGGGTGGTAGACGCGGGCGGTGCCGCGGCGTTCGGGGGTGAGCAGGCCGCGGTCCTCGTAGAACCGGATCGTTCGCAGCGTCACGTCGTACTCGGCGGCCAGCTCCGCGATGGACCAGGTCTCGGTGGACACCTGGCTATTGTGCATGCCGCCTAGCGTGCTTTACGTTTACGTAAGCGTCAAGCACGAAGGGGTGCCGCATGTTCGAGTTGTCCGCGGAGCATCAGGAGTTCCGGCGTAGCGTTCGCGACTTCGCGGAGGCCGAGATCGGCCCGCACGCGGCCGAGTGGGACCGCAAGCACTACTTCCCGGTGGAGGTCGTGCAGAAGATGGGGCGGCTCGGGCTGTTCGGGCTGACCGCGCCGGAGGAGTACGGCGGCGCGGGCGGCGACTTCACCAGCCTGTGCGTGGCGATCGAGGAGATCTCCCGGGTCGACCAGTCGATGGGGATCACGCTCGAGGCGGCGGTCGGGCTGGGGATCAACCCGATCCTGACGTTCGGCACCGACGAGCAGAAGGCTGCCTGGCTGCCCGACCTGGTGGCGGGCCGGGCGCTGGCCGGGTTCGGGCTGACGGAGCCGGAGTCCGGGTCGGACGCCGGCGCCACCAAGACCCGCGCGGTGATCGACAACGGCGAGTGGGTCATCGACGGCTCCAAGCAGTTCATCACCAACTCGGGTTCCAGCATCACTTCGTGCGTGACCGTGACCGCGCGGACCGGTGAGCGCGCGGACGGTAAGCCGGAGATCTCCACGATCATCGTCCCGAGCGGTACGCCGGGATTCACCGCGGAAGCGGCGTACGACAAGCTCGGCTGGCATGCCAGCGACACGCACCCGCTGTCGTTCGTGAACTGCCGGGTCCCTGAGGCGAATCTGCTCGGTGAGCGTGGCAAGGGGTTCGCGCAGTTCCTCGCGACGCTCGACGACGGGCGGGTCGCGATCGCGGCAGTTGCGCTCGGCTGCATCCGCGCGTGCCTCGAGATGTCCGTGCAGTACGCCGGTGAGCGGCAGACGTTCGGCGGACCGATCGGGCGCAAGCAGGGTGTGGCGTTCCAGATCGCCGACCTGAAGGTGATGGCGGACGCGGCGGAGTTGCTCGTCTACCGGGCCGCCGCGCTGAAGGACGCCGGCGCGTCGATGGCCGAGTTCAAGCAGGCCGCGTCGGTCGCGAAGCTGTACGCGACCGAGTCCGCGGTGACCGCGACCCGGATCGCCACGCAGGTCTTCGGCGGCTACGGCTTCATGGAGGAGTACCCGGTCACCCGGTTCTACCGTGACGCCAAGATCCTCGAGATCGGCGAGGGTACGTCGGAGGTGCAGCGGATGCTCATTGCCAGGTCGCTCGGGCTACCGGTGGAATGATGCAGGCATGACCCACGACCACTGGACAGAGGTCAAGGTCGCCCGCGAGGCGACTCTCGCGCCGCCGGAGAAGGCGGCGGCGAAACTCAAGAGTCAGAACAAGCTGTACGTGCGTGACCGGATCGCGCTGCTTGTCGACGAGGGCAGCTTCGTCGAGGACGCGCAGCTGGCGAACGCGCTGAACGCGGGCCTGCCCGCCGACGGCGTCGTCACCGGTCGCGCGCTCGTCGACGGCCGGCCGGCGCTGATCGTCGCCAACGACCCGACTGTGAAGGCCGGTTCGTGGGGCGCGCGGACGGTCGAGAAGATCGTCCGGGTGACCGAGGTCGCGATCCGCGACGAGCTGCCGATCTTCTGGCTGATCGACTCCGCCGGCGCCCGGATCACCGACCAGGTCCAGCTGTTCCCGGGTCGCCGCGGCGCGGGCCGGATCTTCCACAACCAGGTCGCGTTGTCCGGCAAGGTCCCGCAGATCTGCTGCCTGTTCGGCCCGTCCGCGGCGGGCGGCGCCTACATCCCGGCGTTCTGCGACATCGTGATCATGGTCGACGGCAACGCCTCGATGTACCTGGGCTCGCCCCGGATGGCCGAGATGGTCGTCGGCGAGAAGGTGACGCTGGAGGAGATGGGCGGCGCCCGGATGCACACCAGTGTCTCCGGCTGCGGCGATCTGCTGGCGAGCGACGACACCGAGGCGATCGAGCTGGCGAAGCAGTACTTCTCGTACCTGCCCGGTTCGTGGCGCTCGCGACCGCCGTCGTACGACGCCTCGGACGCCGGCCGGGACTTCACGCGGGACCTGGTGCCGGCCGAGGAGAGCGTCGGGTTCGACATCCACGACGTGATCGACGCGCTCGTCGACGCGGACACGTTCTTCGAGATCAAACCGGCGTACGCGCCTGAGATCGTGGTCGGGTTCGGGCTGCTCGCGGGGCAGGTGGTCGGGGTCGTCGCGAACCAGCCGGCGGTGAAGGGCGGCGTACTGTTCGTCGACTCGGCAGACAAGGCGGCGCGGTTCATCTGGCTGTGCGACGCGTTCAACGTGCCGCTCGTGTATCTGTGCGACGTACCGGGGTTCATGATCGGCAGCGAGGTCGAGCGGGCCGGGATCATCCGGCACGGCGCGAAGATGATCACCGCGGTGTCGGAGGCGACCGTGCCGACGGTGTCGGTGATCGTCCGGAAGGCGTACGGCGCCGGGCTGTACGCGATGTGCGGCCCGGGTTTCTCACCGGACGCGTGTGTCGCGTTGCCGACCGCGAAGATCGCGGTGATGGGGCCGGAGGCGGCGATCAACGCCGTGTACTACAACAAGATCCAGGAGATCGCCGACGAGGGCGAGCGGGTCGAGTACGTGTCCAAGTTGCGCGAGGAGTACGAAACCGACATCGACATCCTTCGGCTGGCCGCGGACCTGGTCATCGACGCGATCATCGAGCCGGAGAACCTCCGCGCCGACCTGATCGCCCGCCTCGCCGCGGCCCAGTCCAAGGACCGCACGTTCTCCCACCGGCGGCACGGCGTACCGCCGGTCTAACTACTCAGCCGATTCCGTAGGTAGTCCGCCAGGCCCGTGCGCCATTGGTGGGCTTTCGCGCGCAACTCCGGCTCCAGGTCCTCGAACTCCTCGAAGTCACCGCTCGCGTACCAACCGACTGCCCCGCACAACCGCCAGACGTCGACCTTGTCCATGCGCGGCCCGTAGGTCTCGTAGAACGCGTCCGGTAGTTGCGGGGTGCGGTCGATGAGGTAGATGTGCTCTTCGAGTGCCGCGATCTCGGCTGCTGGGTCGCCGACGCGTGTGTCGCCCCAGTCGATCAGCAGCGTCTCGGCCGGGCCGATGATGATGTTGGACGGGTTCATGTCGAAGTGCAGAAGCGCCGTCGGTCCGCTGAGACTGTCGGCGTGGGCGTCGATCAGCGCGTGAGCCTGTGGAAGTTGCGCGACGACCTCAGGCAGGTGCGTACGCAGGTATTTCTCCGCCGCGGTCAGGTCCTCGTGCAACTTCGCAACAGGGTCAGCAGGGTTCAGCGTGAGTCCGTCCGGGCCGAACGTACCTTGCAGTTTGTTCGGGAAACGTACGGCGTGCAGCCGCCGCATCGCCGTGCCGAGCGAGCGCCACGCGTCGCCGGTCATCCGCCCCTCCGCCACGAGGCTGGAGAGCATCTCGCCGGGCGCGTACTCGTAGAGCGTCGCCTCGTCGTTGCCACCGAGCAGGCGTGGCGCGGGTACGTCGTGATCGGCGAGGAACTGTGCCTGTGCTACCGGAAGCGGGCGTGGGTGCGAGGCGCGGTGCCGGAGGACGACGCGGGCGCCGTCGGCGAGTGTTGCCCGCAGGATCACGTGGTCGAAGCCGTGTCCGGTGATCGGTACGGCGTTCGCGACCGCCGGGAGCCCGGCCTCGGCGACCAACTTGTGCAGGAGGAGCTCGGTGGATGGCATCGGCAGCATCCTCTCGTCCAACTGATGGTTGGTCGAGCGATTTTCGGACGCCGGTCTGGATAGTCTGCGGGGGTGAATGCAAACGATTTCTCGCACAAGGTTCGGGCTCGGGAGAAGCTGGTCGGGTACTGGATCACGCTGGATTCGCCGGCGGCGGCCGAGCGGATCGCGCGGCTGGGGTACGACTACGTGGTGCTCGACGCGCAGCACGGGCTGATCGGGTACCAGGGGTTGATGACCGGGCTGCTCGCGATCGACGCCGGGTCCGCGATCGGGCCGCAGCCGACGGTCGGGCTGGTGCGGGTCGAGGCGAACGATCCGACGCCGATCGGGCGGGCGCTCGACGCCGGGGCGACCGGGGTGATCGTGCCGCTGATCGACAGCGCGGACGACGTGGCTCGGGCGGTTCGTGCCGCGAAGTATCCGCCGGTGGGTGTGCGCTCGTTCGGGCCGATGCGGGCTGCGCTGCGGATCGGTCCGGTGCCGGCGGACAGCAACGACGCGACCGTCGTACTCGCGATGATCGAGACGCCGCTCGGCCTGCAGAACGTCGCCGAGATCTGCGCGACGCCTGGACTCGACGGGGTGTACGTCGGCCCGTCGGACCTCAGCCTCGCGCTGGGCGCCCGCTTCCCGGGGGACTCGGAGGTCGCGGGGCCGTTCGAGGAGGCGGTCGAACTGATCGCGCGTACCGCGCGGGAGGCCGGGATCGCCGCGGGCATCCACACCTTCGACGGCGAGTCGGCGAAGAAACGCCTCGACCAGGGTTACACCTTCGCCACCGTCGCCTCCGACCTCAGCCACCTCGAAGCGATCGCCGCGGCGCATCTCGATACGGCTCGTTCGTAGGTCCGGAACACCTCGGTGGGTTCTCGGGTTACGTTCTTCAGAGGACACCGAGGAGGCCGGGGATGAAGGCACCCGAGCGCGGCGCGTTGCCGTTGGGGTTGGCGGGGACGCTGGGGCGGACCTACGGGCGGCTGACCGAGACGGTCCAAGGGCTCAGTGACGCGGACTTCCAGCGCGAGACCCGGTGCGCCGGCATGCCCGTCGGTCCGTTGCTCGTGCATCTGCTGTACGACGCTCAGCGGGCGCTGATCGCGTTCGCCAGCCCGGCCGTGGTCGAACCGGACCGGGACTTCGTCACGTACTGGCGCGACTTCCCGCCGCAGCCCGACGGTGACACGAGTTTCGTGCGGAGCGTCGCGGCGGCGTACCGCAAACCCGGTCTGCTCGTGCAGCACTGGCGTGAGGTGTCCGAGGCGGCGGTCCGGGCGGCCGCGGCCGGGCTGGCGACCAAGGGGCACCGGGTCGAGACGCAGGGTCACGTCCTGCGGGCGGTCGACTTCGTCGCGACCTTGGTGCTTGAGGCAACGGTCCATCACCTCGACCTGATCGTCGGCCTGCCGGACGCGCCGGAGCCCGACCCCGAAGGCCTGCAGGTCACCGCGCGCACACTGGACGGGTTGTTCGGCCCGGCGGCCTGGGACGTGATCGCGTGGGACACCACGACGTACATCCTGAAAGCAACAGGCCGCCTACCCCTCGACGAGAACGACCTCACGATGCTCGGCCCCCACGCCCACCGCCTGCCCCTACTCGGCTAGAAGACGCCCGCGAAGGGGTCGTCGAGGTTGGTCCAGTCGGGGTTGGCCAGTTCGGATTCGGTGAGGAGGCAGGCGTCGAGGACTGCTTGGAGGCGGGCGGGGTCGAGGCCCATACCGGTTGCGACGACGGTGCACTCGGCGAGGTGTTCGGTCTCTGACCATTCGCCGAGCGTCCCGAGCGATGCGCTGTACCCGGCGGACTCCCACCGCACGCGCTGGGTCGGCCGGTTCGCCAGCCAGACCACGCCGCGACTGCGAACCACCCCATCCACGATGTCCTCGAGCGCGTCGTTCAGCCGCGCGGGATGCAACGGCCGCGTCGACCGCCACAGCACTGTCGTCACGCCGTCACCGCTCGGTTGCACCCGATCCGACGCCGCGAGCTCACCGGCCCACGCCTCAGCCGCGTCGAAGTCGAACCGCCCGGTCCGCGCGACCGGCCCATTCGGTACGCCGGCAACGTCCGCCGGCACTACCGACGTCCGCGGGTTGAGGTGCGCCAACAGGTGTTCGAGCCGCTCAACCGCCATACTGCGATGCGCATTGGCCAGCACACACACGTCGGCGTACTCGATCTGACGCGCGGTCAGCTCCGCGACATTGCGCCGATCCGGCAGCCCGAGCGCCAGGCCGCGCTCGGCGAGGAGCTCGTCGCCGGACAGTTGCTCGACCAGCAGTACGGCGTCGACGACGCAGGTGACCGTGTCGACGACGATCTCCGGCAGGACGGAGGTCAAGGTGGTGACCAGTGGGCGCGCCTCCATCGCGGGCGGTGCCGCGAGGACGATGTGGTCCCAGTGCCCACGCGCGACCAGCGTCTCCAGCAACGGTACGAGCGACTCGATCAGCTGACACGCGCCGCAGTCGTCCCCGACCGTGAACTCGCCGGCGTCGATCGGCCCCGACGCGTCCCGCACGTGCCAGGACAGCACGCCCCGACCGGGCAGGTCGTCCTGGTCGATCACGACGGCCACGGTGGCGGCGTCGGTCATCGCTTCCAGCACGGGCTCCCGCAACGTCGTGGAAAGCCCCACCAACAAGGACAACGGAGTTTTCGCTTGGGCGGTCATGCCCACAGTATATGAAAACGGTTTTCATCAGTCCAGGGCCCTGTCCTTCTGGTAGGTAAGGACCATGACGATCGAGATCGGGCGGTTCACCGGTGAGTGGGACGAGCTTCTGGAGCTCCTGGACATGGCGTTCTCGGCGCCGTGGACGGACGAGCAGTACGAGTCCGAGCGGCGGATCTGGGAGCGTGAGCGCAGTGTCGTCGCGAGTGAGGACGGACAGCTCGTCGGGCACACCGGCACGTTCTCGCACCTGATGACAGTGCCCGGCGGGCAGCTGCCGGTCGCGGGTGTGACGATGGTCGGCGTACGGCCGACGCACCGACGGCGCGGCATCCTGCGCGACCTGATGCGCAGGCAGCTGACCGACATCCACGAGGCAGGCGAGCCGCTGGCAGCGCTGACCGCGAGCGAGCCGGTCATCTACCCGCGGTTCGGTTACGGCCTCGCGTCCGACCACCAGGAGATCGTCGTACCCAAGGTGTCCCGCACGTTGCGCCCGGTGGCCGGCATCGACGACGTGCGGATCCGGTACGTCGACGTACGCGAGAGCCTCGCCCGCTGTGCCGAGCTGCGGAACAGGCTGGCGTTGGAGCGGCCTGGTGTGTTCCAGCACGACGAGCGCTGGCAGGAGTACTCGATCAGCGCCACCGTCACGAGCAACGTCGCGAACGCGTCCAAGGTGCGCTGCGTCGTCGCCGAGCGGGACGGTGAGTTGACCGGGTTCGCGCACTACCGGACGAAGCGCGCGGAGAAGGGGTACGTCGACGTACAGCGGGTGCATGCGGTGGATATCGGGTCGCATGCCGCGCTGTGGCGGTACCTGCTCGAACCGGACCTGCTCAGCGAGACGCGGTGCGCGATGCTCCCGTCGGACGATCCGTTGCTGGACCTGCTGCTCGACCCGCGGGCGCCGGGGCCGATCACGCGGGACGGCCTGTGGATCCGGCCGGTCGACGTACGTCGTGCGCTCGCGGAGCGGACGTACGCGCGGGACATCGACGTCGTCCTCGACGTGGTCGACGACTTCCTCCCGTGGAACGCGGGCCGCTGGCACCTGAGCGGCGGACCGGACGGCGCGAGCTGCGAGTCCGTCACGCGCGACGCCGACCTCACCCTCGACGTCCGCGACCTCGGCGCCGTCTACCTCGGCCGCCCGTCGCTGGCGAGACTCGGCCGGGCCGGTCTGGTCACCGAGCACACCCCTGGCGCGCTCACCGCGACCGCGGAAGCGTTTTCCACATCCCGGCTCCCGTTCCTCGACACAGCCTTTTGAGGGGGTAGCCTGCCCAGATGCAGACGCAGCGTCGGGGTGCGCTCGCGGTGGTCGCCGTGCTGCTCGTGGGGATCGTGGTGGCCGGCTTCGTCGTGCTCGCCTCCGCGAGCGGGCCGGTGCGCCCGATCAGTGACAGCACGCTGAGCGCGAGCCCGCGGCCGCTGCCGACCTTCTCGGTGAGCGAAACGCCGCCGGAGCAGTCGCAGCCGTCCCCGCGCGTGCTCCCGCAGCACGAGACGCCGGGCTGGGTGCTGTCGTTGTGGCAGGCGGTGGTCTACCTGATCATCGCCGCGGTGGTGGCGTTCATCCTGCTGATCATCGCCCGCGTCCTGCGCCGGGTCCGGCTTCCGCAGGTGGAGCCCGAGGAGCCCGACTGGGAGCGGATGAAGGCGGAGCGGCTGGCCGAGGCGGTCGACACCGGCCTGGCTCGCATCGACAGCGGTACGGCGACCGACGCGGTCGTCGCGTGCTGGGTCGCGTTGGAGGAGGCGGCTGCTTCAGCCGGCGTACCGCGGGATCCGTCTGAGACTCCGGCCGAGTTCACCGTGCGGGTGCTCGGGATCGGCGGGATCTCCGAGCCGCAGCTGATCCGGCTCGGAGAGTTGTACCGCGAGGCGCGCTACTCGACCCACGGTTCCAGTGAGCAAGCGCGGACCGAGGCTCGCGCGGCCCTGCTGCGACTGCGTGACGAGCTCGCTGCGGCTCATCGCGCCGAGGCGGAGGTTTCCGGATGACGTCTTACCGCTGGACTCCGCTGGAAGAGAAGGGGCCGCCGCCTGAAGTCAAGCGGAGGTCCTTGCTGCCGAGCAAGCTGCTCCTGCAGCACCTTGGCGTGGCTGTGTTGGTGAGCTTGATGCTCGTGACCGTGTTCAGTGCCGCGGGTATGGCGCCGCGACCGCTGTGGTTCGTGGCGGCCGCGCTGGCTGTTGGCTTGGTGTCGCTGGCGATCCGGCTGGTGGTGCCGCAGACCGTGGAGACGAGCTGGCCCGGTCGGCACGACGACAAACTGGCAGCGCTGCGAGCCCGGACCAACGACAACCGCACGCAGTTCATCGCCACCTGGCTGCAGGAGTCCGGCCGCGAGCGGCGTGCGGGTGAAGGCTCGCAGACCTTCGTACGGCGGGTCCGCCCGCTGCTGTTCGAGCTGGCCACCGACCGCCTGGTGCACCGGCACGGCGTCGACCCCGAGCGCGAGCCGGACCGGGCCCGCGCGATCACCGGCGACCGGCTCTGGCAGCTGATCGCCGGCGACGACAAACGCACCGCGTCCCTCGACGAGATCGAGTACGCGATCCACACCATCGAGAACCTGTGAGGAAGACCTGTGACTGATGGGGAGCTGACGCTCGGTGAGGTGACCGAGCTGAGCCGGCAGGTGCTGGAGCGGGTCAGCCAGGCCGTGGTCGGGAAGGCCGAGGCGCTGGAACTGGTGCTCGCGGGCATCCTGGCCGGCGGGCACGTACTGCTCGAGGACTACCCAGGGCTGGCGAAAACGCTGGCCGCGCGGTCGTTCGCGCAGGCGCTCGGGCTGGAGTTCCGGCGGGTGCAGTTCACGCCGGACCTGCTGCCGTCGGATGTGACCGGGGCGTTCGTGTACGACCAGAAGGACTCCGAGTTCGTCTTCCGGCCGGGCCCGATCTTCACCGGCCTGCTGCTGGCCGACGAGATCAACCGGACGCCGCCCAAGACGCAGGCTGCGCTGCTGGAGTCCATGCAGGAGCACCAGGTGACGGTCGAGGGGCAGACGTTCCCGCTGCCCGTGCCGTTCCACGTGCTCGCTACGGCCAACCCGGTGGAGTACGAGGGCACGTACCCGCTCCCGGAGGCGCAGCTCGACCGGTTCATGCTGCGGATCGCTTTCGGCTACCCGAGTCCCGCGGAGGAGTGGGAGGTACTGCGGCGCCGGATGAGCCGTCGTACTGAGGACCAGTCGGTCGAGGCGGCAACGGATGCGGCCGGGCTGCGCGCCGCGCAACGTGCGGTCGAGACGGTGACCGTGGACGACACGGTCGGTCAGTACTGCGTCGACCTCGCCACCGCGACCCGTCGGGACTCGCAGGTACTCGTTGGGGCATCGCCACGTGGGTCGCTGGCGTTGCTGCTGACCGCACGCGCGTACGCCGTGATCAAGGGCCGCGATTACGTCGTACCGGAGGATGTGAAGGCGGTCGCGGTGGCCGCGCTGGCACACCGGATCACCGTGCGCCCAGAGCTGTGGCTGCACGAGGTCAGTGGCGCGACGGTGGTGCGGACCGTGCTCGGCTCGGTCGCGGCGCCGCCCACCGTTGTAGGCGCCCGCGCATGAGTTGGCGGCCGACGCACGCGCAGGTTCGGGCGATCTGTGTCGCTGCGGTGCTGCTCGGCGCCGCGGTGCTGCTGCGGCGCCCGGATGCGGCCGTGTTCGGTCTGCCGCTGGCGTTCCTCGCGGTCTGGGGGCGGTTCTTCCGGCCGCGGGAGCGCCCGGAGGTGCACACCGAACTCGACGCGGACGTGCTGTTCGAAGGGCAGGGTACGACGTACCGGATGCGCGTGCCGGAGTCCGTCGACCCGGACATCGACCTGATCGTGGCGGCGTTGCCGCGGACGCTCTGGTTCCAGTACGACCCGCCGCAGGCCGCGATCGCGGAGCCGGTCTCGCACGGTGAGGTGCGGCTGGAGGTCGGCGTACGGTCGAAGCGCTGGGGACTGCGGTCGTTGGAGCGGCCAACAGTCACGGCGACGTCGACGGTCGGGGCGTACCGGATCCAGGTGACCTCGGTGGAGTCGCAGGCCGTCACGACACTGCCGTTGCGCGAGGGATTCGAGGCAGTGGACGCCGTACCGCGGCCGGCTGGACTGGTCGGGTTGCATCGGTCGCGGCGGCCTGGCGAAGGGACGGAACTGGCCGGGGTACGGCCGTTCCGGACGGGTGACCGGTTGCGGCGGATCAACTGGGCGGTGTCCGCGCGTACGCAGGAACTGCACGTCACGTCGACCTGGTCGGACCGCGACACCGAAGTGGTGATCATGGTCGACACCGGCGGCGAGATCGGGATCAGCGAGGGGATCGACGGCCGGTCCTCGAGTCTCGACACGGCCGTCCGGGCGGCCGCCGCGATCGCCGAGCACTACCTGCGCAATGGCGACCGGGTGCGGCTGATCGACACCGGGAGCCTGTTCCGCGGCGTGCGGTCGGGCAGCGGGCGCGCGCATCTGCGGCGGATCCTGGACACGCTGGTGCACGCGGACCGACGCGGCCGGCAACAGGACGAAGAACAGCTGGCGCGGCGGAACCGGGTCCGGTCGGACAGCCTGGTGCTCGTCCTCAGCCCGTTGCTGCGGCCGACGATCCTCGGCTACATCGTGACGCTCGTCCACTCCGGCTGCACGGTGATCGCGATCGACACGTTGCCGCCGGACGTCGTGTCGATCATGGACCTCGACGCCCACGACGCCCGGTCGTGGCCGCTCGCGTGGCGCCTGCGCTTGCTCGAACGCCGCCGCGACCTCGACCGCCTCAGCGACCTCGGCGTACCAACCGTCCCCTGGCAAGGCGCCGGCACCTTGGACGAGGTACTACGAGACGCCGCCAGAGTGTCCGCGGCCCCAAGGATCCGCTCATGACTGCCGACGAGAAGATCACGCTGTGGCTGGCGCAACTGCGGGCATCCGGGCAGGCAGTGGTGTTTGCTCGGTTGGTGATCGCGGTGGCCGGGGCGGTCGCGTTGGTCGTGCCATCGGTGCAGTCGTGGGATCAGGCGGATCTGGTCTCGATCGTCGGCGCCGCGCTGTTGCTGTGCACCGTGGTCCTGCCTGATTCGCTGGCTGCGTTGCTGTTCATGCTGGTAGTGACTCTCGGGTGGCTGATGCGTGCACCCGGCGCGCCGAGTTGGAGCCTGGCCCTCACCGCGGCGGCCCTCGTCGTCGTCCACCTCGCCGCTGCGTTCACCGGCCAGTTGCCGTCGTACGCGCGGGTGCACCGAGCGGCCCTGCGACGATGGTGGTTGCCTGGAGCAATCGCCGTACTGCTGGCGCCCGCCGTCGCCGGGGCGACCGCACTGGTCCGTGGCGCCGACGTCGCCGGCTCGCTCGTCGTAACCGTCGCCGCCATCGCCCTGGCCGCCGCAACCATCTGGTTCGCCGCCGACCAGAAACTCAGCCGCGACTAGTGCTCGCCGAACGTTTGCTGGATCTCGTCGGCCCAGGGCATTGGGATCGCGTTGGGGCCTAGGACCTGCATGGCGGACATGACGGTCAGCAGCATCCCGGCGGAGAGGAACTCCCGGGCCTGCTGGGGGGACGCGCCGGTGAGCTCGCGGACCAGGGCGTAGATGCGGCCGAAGCGTTCCCTGACGCAGTCGCCGATCACAGGGTCGCCGCTGGCGGAGAAGCCCTGCAGGAGGACCAGGAGTACCTCGGGCTCGTCGAAGAGCCGCTCGTAGTTGGCCCCCAGCGCGCTGAGTTCCGGCGTCTCGGCCGCGGCCTCGCGGAAGGTCTGCTCGATCCGCTCGCAGGCGCTCCGCACGGCGGCCAGGAAGAGTTCCTGTTTGGTGCCGAACAGCCGGATCACATAGGGCTGTGACACGCCGGCCAGCCGGGCGATCTCGTCGGTCTTGGTGCCCTCGTACCCGGACATCGCGAAGGCCCGGATGGCGGCCTGCAACACCTCGGCACCGCGCTCCTTGGCGGTCAGCCGAACCTTGGGCGTCATCCGTGCTCCTTCCACTCCCTTGACATGTTATCAGTCGATGCATACTCTCGTCATCAAGCTTGTTATCAGTCAATTACAACTAGGGGTACGAGATGACATCGACCGCTCTCGACGAGAGGGAAGTGACCGCTCCCCGGAGCCGCGGGCTCGGGCTGGTGCTGGCCGCCGTGGGGATTCCGGTGTTCATGGTCACGCTGGACAACCTGGTGGTGACGAACGCGCTGCCGGTGATCAAGTCCGAGCTGGGGGCGACCCTGTCGGACCTGCAGTGGTTCGTGAACGCCTACACGCTCGCGTTCGCCGCCCTGCTGCTGACCGCGGCCGCGATCGGCGACCGGCTCGGCCGGCGGCGGGTGTTCCTGGCCGGGATCGCGCTGTTCACGCTGGCCTCGGCGGCCTGCGCGCTGGCGACCGAGCCGTGGATGCTGATCGGGGCCCGCGCGATCCAGGGCATCGGCGCGGCGGCCGTGATGCCGCTGTCGCTGACGTTGCTCGCAGGCGCCGTACCGGAGAAGATGCGGAGCGCCGCGATCGGGATCTGGGGCGGCATCTCCGGCCTCGGAATCGCAGTCGGTCCGGTGGTCGGGGGAGCCGTCGTCGACGGCCTGAACTGGCAGTGGATCTTCTGGTTGAACGTTCCGGTCGGAGTCGTCGCCGTCGTGCTCGCCACGCGGGTCCTGACCGAGTCCCGGGGTACGGCGAAGCAGTTGGATCTGCTCGGACTGGTGCTGGCGACGTCCGGCGTACTGTCCGTCGTCTGGGGCGTTGTGCACGGAGCCGAAGACGGCTGGACGTCCGCCGGCGTACTGGGTTCGCTGATCGCGGGTGGCGTGCTGCTGGCCGCGTTCCTCGGGTGGGAGCGCCGTACCGTCGCGCCGATGTTGCCGCTGCGGTTGTTCTCGGTTCGCTCGTTCAGCGTGGTGAACGTGGTCGCGTTCACCTTCGCGGTCGGCGTCTTCGGTGCGGTGTTCCTGCTGGCGCAGTTCTTCCAGATCGTGCAGGGATACACGCCGTTCCAGTCCGGTGTCCGCACGCTGCCGTGGACCGCGGCGCCGCTCGTGGTCGCACCGATCGCCGGCCTGATCGTCGACCGCGTCGGCTCCCGGATCCTGATCGTGGCCGGCCAGGCCTTCCTTGCTGTCGCGCTCGGCTGGATCGCACTGGTGACCACGGCGACGACGCAGTACGGCGAACTCGTCGCACCGTTCGTCCTCGCCGGTATCGGGATGGGGCTGACCTTCGCACCGTCCGCGAGCGTGGTGATGGAGAGCGCGTCCGACGCCGACCGCGGCGTGGCCTCCGGAACGAACAACACGATCCGCGAGGTCGGAGTCGCGATGGGCGTCGCCGTACTGGCCTCGGTCTTCGCCTCAGCTGGCTCCTACGAGTCCCCAACCCAGTACGCCGCCGGCCTAGTCCCCGCCGTCTGGACCGGAGCCGCCATAGTCGCCGCCGGCACCCTCGCGGCCCTCCTCCTGCCGGGGCGGACGCGTTCTAGAGTGTGAGCGTGCTGGACGCTGAGGATGTGCGACGGATTGCGCTGGGTTTGCCGGGGACGGTGGAGAAGCGGCGGTGGGGGCATCCGACGTTCGATGTGGCTGGGCGGATGTTCGTGACCGTGCCGGACGACCAGACGTCGTTCGCGGTGCGGTGTCCGCGGCTGGAGCGCGAGGAGCTGATCGCTGCGGAGCCGGAGAAGTTCTGGGTGCCGAAACACGAGGCGGGCTCGAACTGGGTTCGAGCCCGCCTCGAGGCACTGGAGGATGCCGACGAACTGCACGACATCCTCATCGACTCCTGGCGGCAGGTGGCGCCGCCGGAGCTCTCAGCTGACGTTGGCCGGTGACGCCGCGAAGGTGTTGCAACTGGCCGGGTTGGCCGTGTTGAACGACCTCCCCATGAAGCGCGCCTGGCTGGCCACACTGCCGTGGTCGCCCTCTTCGGGCTTGTCCCCCGCGGTGACGACGTACTTCTTCCAGACGTACAGCAGGTTGCCGTTGATCGGGTAGCTGCGCTTGTTCGCGGCCAGGAAGACGCCGGCGAAGCAGTTCGCCTGCAGCTCCATCCGCCGCGTCATCCGCGTCCGGCCCTCGTAGTCCGGCTGCTCGTACCGCAGGTTGCTGGACGCCTGCAGGATGCCGGTCATGAACTGAACGCTGTGGCCGTACTCGTGGGCGATCGAGCGGCTGTACCACATCCGCGCGTACGCCTGCCCGATCGGATCACCCGGGTACTGGGTGTATGCCTTCACGAAGACGTCCACCTTCATGTACATCATGTGGTTGGCCGAGCAGTAGAACGGTACGGCGACCGGACCGTCGCCGCACGGCGACGACATCGAGGTCCCGGACCAGTACGTCATCCGCGGCGCGGTGAACTTGTAGCCGGCCTTCGCCACCAACGGCGCCCACGACCTGTCCAGGCAGGGCTTGATCGCGGCCCAGTACTCGGCCGCGCCACGGGCGTTCGTCGGCCGTGCCTTGGGCTCCTTGCAGTTGACCGTGGCCATCTGGCCGACCTTGTAGAGCGCGTTCTTGGCCACGACCGTGGTGTCCGCCGGCTTGTTCGGCGTACTCGACGTCTCGGTGGTGGTGGGCTCCGTGGTTGTCGGCTCCTCCGACGGCGACTCGGAGGGCTCCTCGGTCGGCTCTTCCGTCGGCTCCTCGGTCGGGGAACCGGTCGGCGATGGCGTGTACCGGCTCGGAGTGACCGGCGGGGTGGTCACGTCGGTGCTGCCCTTCCGGACCAGACCGATGATCGCGCCGCCGACGACGGCCACCGCGACGATCGACAGGATCGCGATCAGCGGCGCCTTCGACTTCTTCCGCGGCTGCTGCGGCTGCCAGCCCATACCGGGAACGCCAGGAAGGCCAGGGCCACCCGGACCGCCCTGGCCGAAGCTCGGACCCCAGCCGAAGCCGGGACCCTGCGGCGGCGGGCCGTACTGCGAGGTGCCGCCGTACTGAGGCCCTTGAGGGGGACCGCCGTACGGACCCTGCGGCGGGCCGCCGTACTGAGGCGGAGGACCCTGCGGCGGCGGGCCGTACTGACCCTGCGGCGGGCCCTGCTGGTACGGCGGGTTCTGGCCGGGCGGCCCGTAGGGTGGCTGGCTCAACGCCGTTCCTCTCGTCCCTGTGCTGGCATTCAGCGACCGCCACAGTATCGGCAACAAACAGGTCAGCCCCGGCGACCCTCGACAGGTAGGGTCGATCAGGTGACTTCTGCAACTACCCCGAACAGCCCGATCGACCAGCTCGCCGAACGGCACCTGGAGCAGGAGATCGTGCTCGACCCGATCCTGGCGACCGAGCTGGGCGTCGCCGGCCACGACCACGAGTTGCCGGACTACACGCCGGCCGGTTTCGAGGCGCGGATCGAGCAGACCAAGAGGTCGCTCGCCGAGGCCGCTGCGATCGAGCCGGCGAGTCCGCGCGAGGAGGTCGCCAAGGACGCCTTCGTGGAGCGGCTCGGCCTGGAGCTCGAGCGCCACGAGGCCGGCGTACCCCAGCACCAGCTGAACGCGATCGCCTCGGTGCCGGCGGCGTTGCGGCAGGTGTTCGACCTGATGCCGACCGACACCGAGCAGGACTGGGAGATCGTCGCCATCCGGCTGAACCAGATCGGTACGGCGCTCGACGGGTACCGCGAGACGCTGCTTGAGCAGGCCGATCAGGGCCGGATCTCGGCGGTACGCCAGGTGACCGGGCTGGCCGGGCGGATCGCCAGCTGGACCGGTGCCGAGGGCGACGACTTCTTCGCCGGACTCGCCGCGCAGGCGCCGGAGAGTGCGGTCAAGCCGACAGTCGAGGCGGCGGCCGCCGCGGCGCGGAAGGCGTTCGACCAGTTCGGGTCGTGGCTGACCACAGACCTCGCGCCGCGGGCGCCGGAGCGGGACGCGTGCGGCCGGGAGGTGTACGAGCTGGCATCCCGCAGCTTCCTCGGCGCCGCGATCGACCTCGAGGAGACGTACGCCTGGGCCTGGGTGGAGCTGGCCCGGATCGAGTCGGCCATGCAGGACATCGCGGCCGGGCTGAACGGCGGCGACCGCGGGATCGAGGCGACCGCCGCGCTGCTGGACAACGACCCGGCGCGGACGATCCGCGGCAAGGACGCCTTCCGGGACTGGATGCAGCAGCTGTCCGACGCGGCTGTCGCCGAGCTGGCCGGCGCGCACTTCGACATCGCCGACGAGATCCGCACCCTGGAGTGCATGATCGCGCCGACCTCGGACGGCTCCATCTACTACACGCAGCCGAGCGAGGACCTGACCACCCGGCCCGGCCGGATGTGGTGGGCGGTCCCGAGCGGCCTGGAGAACTTCGCCACCTGGCGCGAGGTCACGACCGTCTACCACGAGGGCGTGCCCGGGCATCACCTCCAGGTCGCCCAGACGATGCTGCGCACCGACCTGCTGAACCGCTGGCAGCGGATCGCCTGCTGGGTCTCCGGTCACGGCGAAGGCTGGGCGCTGTACGCCGAACGCCTGATGGAGGAACTCGGCTACCTCGAGGACGCGGGCGCGCGGTTCGGCATGCTGGACGCGCAGGGGTTCCGCGCGGCGCGGGTGATCGTCGACATCGGCATGCACCTGGAGCTGGAGGTGCCGCAGGACAACCCGTTCGGCTGGCGGCCGGGGGAGCGCTGGAACGCCGAACTCGGGTTCGAGTTCCTGCGGGCGCACTGCCGGATGGAGACCGAGTTCCTGCAGGCCGAGCTGAACCGCTACCTCGGATGGCCCGGCCAGGCGCCGGCGTACAAGGTCGGCGAACGGATCTGGCTGCAGGCGCGGGAAGAGGCCAAGCAGCGCAAGGGATCCGCCTTCGACCTGCGGGCGTTCCACTCCGATGCGCTCAACCTCGGCTCGATCGGCCTCGACCCGCTGCGCCGGGCGCTGGCGAAGCTGTGAGCACCCGGTTCGTCCTGGCGTCGGCGTCACCGGCGCGGCTGAAGACGTTGCGTGCCGCGGGCATCGAGCCGGAGGTGATCGTCTCCGGCGTCGACGAGGACGACGTCACTGCGGAGAACCCCGGCGAACTCGCCCGCCTGCTCGCCACGCTGAAGGCCCGCGCCGTGGTCGCGAACCTGTCCGATCACGCGACCGTCCTCGGCTGCGACTCGGTCCTGGAGTTCGACGGCGTCGCGTACGGCAAGCCCGGTACTCCCGAGGTTGCCCGCGAGCGCTGGCGGATGATGCGCGGGCAGAGCGGCGTACTGCACACCGGCCATTGCCTGTTCGACACGTCCTCCAAGCAGGAGATCCGGGAGCTGGCGTCGACGGAGGTCCGGTTCGCCGACCTCACCGACGAGGAGATCGACGCGTACGTCGAGACCGGCGAGCCGCTCGTGGTGGCCGGCTCGTTCACGGTGGACGGACTCGGCGGCCCGTTCGTCACGGCGATCGACGGCGACTACCACAACGTCGTCGGGCTCTCGCTGCCGTTGCTGCGCCGGATGTTGATCGAGGTCGGCATCACCTGGCCCGAGCTGTGGCGCTCCCAGAAACCCTTCACGTACGACGAATCCGTCGCGTCGACGTACGACGACACCCGCGGCGGCCCCACCAGAGCCCAAGCCGCAGCCCAGGCAGTCAACACCCTGCTCCATCCCACCACCGCTTCCGCCGTAGGGCAGCGGGTGCTGGAGTTGGCGATCGGCACCGGCATCGTCGGCGCGGAGCTGGTTGCCCTCGGCAACCTCGTGCACGGTTTCGACCTGTCCACGGCGATGCTGCAGCGTGCGAAGGTCCGGCTTCCCGGGCATGTTGCGGCAGCGGACGCCGCGCGGTTGCCGGTGGGCGACCGTCGCTGCGACGCCGTCGTGGCCGTCTGGCTGCTGCACCTGCTCGACGACAGCGAGCCGGTGATCGCCGAGGTCGCGCGGGTCCTGCGCACTGACGGCGTCTTCGTCACTACCACCGAGAAATCCGACGCCAGCCGCTACGCCGACGGCCGCGGCCCCAACGACACCCGATCCCAGGACGCCCTCGCCCACCTGGTCGCCGTCGCCTCCCGCCACGGCCTGGTACTCGACGGTGCGACAACCTTCCCCGGCCCGACCCGCAACACCGGCGACGCACCGACGTACCCACTGGTCCGCTTCCGCCGAATCTGAACAGTGAACCCTCCGTAGCGGACTCTGGAACCCAGGATCGGGAAAGGAGTCCGCGGTGGCATTCGTGCACGACAAGGTCTGGGACCTACTCCGGCAGACGCAGGGCGCAATGCGTGACGTCGGCAAGTTCTACGGCGGCGGCCACCCGGACAGGACCCGGCTGCAGCGACCACAGGTCGACTTCAGGGTCGGGCGCGCGCTGATCCCGGGCCCTGGCGTCGAGTCGCGGCCGGTCTTCGGTGCGGACGCTCACGACGCTCTGAAGGACCTGGTCGCACCGAGTCCGGCCAAGCGCTTCAGCCGGTGGCGGGGCGGTCCGGAGCGGGCCGAGCAGGAGGCCCACGACAATCACGCCGTACGGCAGAGCGCGCTGATCGACTCGGTGCGGATGGTTGCCGAGCTGTCCGAGTCCCGCAGTTACGCGAACGCCGACCCGGCGTCCGAGGGCGTGGAGTATGGCGCCCTGCAAGAAGCGGTCGGCGGCGCCTGGACCGCTGCGCATTTCGACCGGGTCGTCGAACGGCTCGAGGGCTTCGGGCACCTACCACCGGGCACGGCCGAGCAGGTCGCCCTCGGGTGGAATGAGGCCGGCCGGCAGCAGATCCTGGACCGCGTCCACCCGCAGGCTCCGTCCGGGTACGCGTTCGCCGAGGAGGTCGGCAAGCAGGCCGGCATGTCCGCGGAACGAACCCTGCACTGGTTGAACAACGCGCCCCCGCACGTCGCGCCCGGCGTCGCGGCCGACCTGCTGATGCGCGGCTCGGACGCCCTGCAGACGCTGGCCGAGCAGAACCCGGTCGAGTACGCACGCTTCAAGTCGGACGTCGCCGAGAACATCCGCGAGAACTTCGAGGAACTCAACCACACGCTCGACACCCACGAAGCCCGGACCGTCGGCGTCGACCACGCGACCCAGGCGTCGAACGGCGGCCGGCGCATCGCCGACGCCGCCCTCGAACTGATCGCAGCGAAGGAAGCCGAGCTCACGCCCGCGGCAGAGCAGCCATCCATCGCGCGCAACACCGCGGTCGAGTTCGACCCGCGGAGCGGGACCGCCGACCCGTCGCGCCCCGCCGCGGATCCCCCGCACTCACCAACCGACCGGACCGGGCGATCCGCACGCTCAGCCGGTGTTGCCAACGCGGTCTCGCCGCGAGTTGGTGAGTGACGGACGTCCGGTCACGGATGCGCGGACGCGCGCCACTGGCCGGGGCCCGGGTGGAACGGGGTGCGGGCGTTGCGCCAGTAGCTGGCCCAGTTGCTGGCGCGGTCCGGGTCGGCGGCCGGGGCCGGTACGGCGGCGCGGGCGGCGACCACCGCGATCAGAGCGGCAAGCTCCTCGGGCGTCGGGTTGCCTTTGGCAATCTTGATAGTGGTCACAGCGGGATGTTCCCATGCTTCTTCGGGGGCAGGGTGTCGCGTTTGGTGCGGAGCAGGCGGAGGGCGCGGACGATCTCGGCGCGGGTCTCGCTCGGCTTGATGACGGCGTCGATGTAACCGCGCTCGGCCGCGATGTACGGGTTCGCCAGGTGGTCCTCGTACTCGGTGATCAGCTCCTGGCGGCGGGTCTCGACGTCATCGGCCGCGGCGAGCTCCCGGCGGTGCAGGATGTTGACCGCGCCCTGGGCGCCCATCACCGCGATCTGCGCGGTCGGCCAGGCGATGTTCATGTCGGCCCCGAGGTGCTTCGAGCCCATCACGTCGTACGCGCCGCCGTACGCCTTCCGGGTGATCACGGTGATCATCGGGACGGTCGCCTCGGCGTACGCGTAGATCAGCTTGGCGCCGCGGCGGATGATGCCGTTCCATTCCTGGTCGGTGCCGGGCAGGAAGCCGGGGACGTCGACGAAGGTCAGGATCGGCAGGTTGAACGCGTCGCAGGTCCGGACGAACCGGGCCGCCTTCTCGGACGCGTCGATGTCCAGGGTGCCGGCGAACTGCATCGGCTGGTTCGCGACCACGCCGACCGGGCGGCCCTCGACGCGTCCGAAGCCGACGATCAGGTTCGGCGCGAACAGCGTCTGCACCTCGAGGAAGTCGCCGTCGTCGACGACCGCCTCGATCGCGGTGTGCATGTCGTACGGCTGGTTCGGCGAGTCCGGGACCAGGGCGTCGAGCGCAAGGTCGGTCTCGGTCGGCTCCAGGTCGGCCGGGGCGTCGTACACCGGAGGATCCTCGAGGTTGTTCTGCGGGAGATGCCCGACCAGGGCCTTCACCCACTCGATCGCGTCCTCCTCGTCGGAGCCCAGGTAGTGCGCGTTGCCGGACTTGGTGTTGTGCGTCCGGGCGCCGCCGAGCTCCTCCTGGGTGACGTCCTCGCCGGTGACGGTCTTGATCACGTCCGGGCCGGTGATGAACATGTACGACGACTCGTCGACCATCACGGTGAAGTCGGTGACCGCGGGCGAGTAGACCGCGCCGCCGGCGCACGGGCCCATGATGAGGGAGATCTGCGGGATCACCCCGGACGCGCGGACGTTGCGGCGGAAGATCTCGCCGTACAGGCCGAGGGAGACCACGCCTTCCTGGATCCGGGCGCCGCCGGAGTCGTTGATGCCGATCAGCGGGCAGCCGATCTTCATCGCCAGGTCCATCACCTTGACGATCTTCTCGCCGAAGACCTCGCCGAGGCTGCCGCCGAAGACCGTGAAGTCCTGCGCGAACACGCACACCTGACGGCCGTCGATGGTGCCGAACCCGGTCACCACGCCGTCGCCGTACGGGCGGTTCGCGTCCAGCCCGAAGCTCGTCGAGCGGTGCCGCGCGAACTCGTCCAGCTCGGAGAAGGAGCCCTCGTCCAGCAGCAGTGTGATCCGCTCACGCGCGGTCTTCTTACCGCGTGCATGCTGCTTCTCCACCGCACGCTCCGACCCGGCGTGGACGGCGTCGTCGAGCCGCTGCTCGAGGTCCGCGATCTTCCCGGCGGTGGTGTGGATGTTCACGGTCTCTCCCATGAACGGGCAGCCTACGCGCCAGTACGCCATACCGCCTGTGACCTCGCTCGCAAGCGGCGTACTGAACCGGTCCGGCGATAGGTTCCGCAGGTGGCTGACGCGAATGTCGAGAAGCTGGTCCGTAAGGTCGATGAGCTCGTCGTGCGGGACAGCGTCGACGGCGTGTCCTCGCTCCGGTGGGGGCAGACGCTCGAGCTGAGCGCCGGGCACGTCGAGATGATCAAACCGCTCGCCGACAACCTGGACATTCCAGGACGGCTGGCGACCTCGCTCCGTTCGATCTCGGGCACCAGCGGGCAGTGGCACGACCGGCGAGAGGACGCCCGTGCCGGGCTGACCGAGCTGGTCGCGCTGTGCGCGGACTCACTCGAGCCGGACAGCTCGCTGCCGCCGCCTGTTGATGCCGGCGCCCGGGACCGGCTCGCGACGGCTGTTTGCCGGGCGTACGCCGACAACGCGACACCGCGACTGGTTGCGGGCCTGTTCCCGAACGGCCGGCAGGACGACCTCGGGCGCTTCCCGCTGCCGCAGCAAGAGGGGGACGTCGCGGCCGCGCGGGCACTGGCGGTCGCGATCGGGGCGCGGACCGGTGCCGGCGAGGACGCGGTGCTGAAGCGACTCGTTGCCGCCGGCCACGGTGCGGCCGCGCACGAGGCGGCCGGGATGCTGCTGGAGGCGCGCATGGACTTCGCACGGCTGCCTCAGGGGCAGCGGGCGCGGATTCAAGAGCAGCTGACCAGAAGCATCGAGGCCGGGTTCGCCGAACGGGATCTCGAGCGGGCCGCAGCGCGGGAGCTGACCGAGGAGCTGGAGAACCGGCGCGAGGACGTCACCGGCGGCGCCGGCGCGATCGACACGGCGAGCGGGATCGCACGCGACGAGGTCGGCAAGCTGCACGACGACCTGCAGAAGATCGACTCCTGGGAGGAATCCATGGAACCGCAGCAGCCCGAGCATCCCCAATCGCTGGACGAGGTCCGGGCGATCGTGGCGCGGGGGCTCGTGTCCAGAGCGGAGCATCATGCCGGGATCCAGACGGATCTCACCGACGGCCAGGTGGAGTCGCCGCCTGCCGCGACGGCCGCCGCAGCCGAGACGATGGTGACGACGTCGACCATTCCCGTCGAGAGCCGGCCGGCTGCCACGGCCGCGACCGCGGACATGCTGACCGAGGGCTTCGACGAATTGCCCGCCCTGGTGGACAACTGGAGAGCGGACGGCTCGGACGTGAAGAGGCAGGCCGAGGTGTACGGCGGCACGCTCGGGGACCGCGCGCTGGCAGCGGTCCGGGGATTCGAGATGCACCCACCGAATGCTCGGGCCGCGGAACCGAACCGCGTTGTCGGGACCGATCCAGCGATCCCGCCCCTCCGCCGGGTCCAGGCCCCGACCGGGCAGACGCGCCAGGCCAACGGCGCTGCTGCACCCTCCCGAAACAAGGGATCTGACGGCCTGATCCGCTGACTCAGGTCTACAGCGGGCCGGCGCTGAAGAGTTTGGGGAGGCGGGCGGCCTGGGCGAGGTCGCCGCGGACCGAGAGGCGTTGCTTGAGGACGGCGAGGACGGGGTCCTCGTTGCCGGTGACGATGCGGAGCAGGGTGGCGGCGTCGGTGCGGATCCAGATGTCCGGGGGAGTGGCGCGCGGGGACACGAGCGTGCAGCGGCCGTCGTGGACGCGGAGCCAGTACTCGTCGACCGACTCGGGACGACCGGCCCCGCCCGCGCCGGTGATCTGCCAGCTGATCACAGCGTCGAACCCGGCGGCCCGGGCGGGTCGGAGGTACTCCGGCATCCGGCGAAAGATCTCGCGCAACGCGATCTCTCGTACACCCCCGATGAGTCGATGCCGGAGCTCCCGCTCCGACGTCCGGTCGACCAGCCGGGCGAGTTCACTCGCGTCCAGGGCGGTGAGGCCGTCGGACTCGAGCCACCCGGCACTGCCTCGTTCGGTCATCACCACCCCCGTTGGCAGTTCCTACCAGACCGTAGGAATTTCCTACGATGCGATAGCTTTGTCAAGTGGTCGAGGACGCTGAGAGACGCCGGCGCGCGCCGCACCTCGGCCCCGAGCGCCGCCGCCCGCTCATCCTGGACGCCGCGCTCGAGGTCTTCTCCGCCAAGGGGTACGCCGGGACCACGATGCAGTCGGTCGCGGACGCGGCCGGGGTCACCAAACCGGTCGTCTACGACTGCTTCGCGAACCGTGACGAGCTGCTGCTGGCCCTGCTCGCCCGCGAGGAGCAGCACCTGGTCATCTCGATCGTCTCCGCGCTGCCCGCGGACCCGAGCGTCGGCACCCCGGAGGAGCACGTTCTCGAGGGCGTGACCGCATTTCTCACCGCCGTGGCCAAGCAGCCCCAGTCGTGGCGGATCGTCTTCGGAGCGCAGTACGGCGCCGCGCCCGTCGTCGCCGAGCGGGTCCTCGCGGCCCGCGCGTTCCTGGTCGAGAGCCTGCGCCTGACCCTGGTCAAGTCCCTCCCCGGCGTCACCGACCCGGACGCCGACCTCCCGGTCCTGGCCGAGCTGCTCGCCTCGATGATCGAGGCCTGCGCCCGGATGCTCGTCACCGGCACCACCGACCGCTCCCCGGCCGACCTGGCGCGAACGGTCTCCCAGGTGGTCGGCGGCGGCTTCGGCAATGTCTGACGCACATACTGTGAAGTAGCTGAACTCCCGGTCACGATCGGCTTCCAGTAGGCGGACGCGGCGGCGTCGACGGGCGTCCGCCGATAGGGTGGGCGAACGTGAGCGAGACCGGAAGTGAGACCCGTACCCGCGCGCGGTTCGAGGTGCCTGAAGAACTCAGGGCCGACGTCCGCCTGCTCGGCGAGATCCTCGGCAAAGTTCTGGTCGAGTACGCCGGTCAGCCGCTCCTCGACGACGTCGAGAAGTTGCGCGAGCTGACCATCGCCGGTGACGGCGCCGCGGCCGAGCAGTTGGTCGCGTCCTGGCCGCACGAGCGCGCCGAGGACGTCGCCCGTGCGTTCACCTGCTACTTCCACCTGACGAACCTGAGCGAAGAGCTGCACCGGGCCCGCGTACTGCGTGAGCGCGACCGCGCCGGCAGCGAGGCCGTGGTGTCGGAGCTGGCCCAGGCGGTGGAGCAGATCACCCGCGACAGCGGCGAGCAGCAGGCCCGCGCGCTGCTGAACGGCCTGGAGTTCCGGCCCGTGCTGACCGCGCACCCGACGGAGGCCCGGCGTCGCGCCGTACTGGCGACGATCCGCCGGATCAGCTCGCTGCTGGACGAGCGCCACGACCCGCGGGCCGGCGACAGCGACCTGGCGGAGAACCGTCGCCGCCTGGTCGAGCAGGTCGACATCCTCTGGCGTACGTCGCAACTCCGCACCAGCCGCCCCTCGCCGCTGGACGAGGTGCGCTCGGCGATGGCGGTGTTCGAGGAGACCCTGTTCAACGTCGTCGGCAACGTGTACCGGCGGCTCGACGACGCGCTGGCCGGCGACGAGGCCGGGACGCGGACGCCCGTGGTGGCGCCGTTCGTCCACCTGGGCTCGTGGATCGGGGGCGACCGCGACGGCAACCCGAACGTGACCGCGGCGATCACCCGGGAGGCCATGCAGATCCAGGCCGACCACGTCCTCCGGGCACTCGAGCAGGCCACCGAGGCGCTCGGCCGCGCCCTCACCCTGGACGCCGCGACCACACCGCCCTCTGCGCCGGTACGCCGCATCCTGGAAGACGCCCGCGCGGTCAACCCGGAGCTGATCACCGACATCGAGACCCGCTCGCCGGCCGAGCCGCACCGGCAGCTCCTGCTGCTCGCTGCCCGCCGGCTGGCGGCGACCCGCGCCCGCGACGCCGACTTCGGGTACCCGCGGGCCGCTGACTTCCTGCACGAGCTCAAGGTCCTGCAGGACTCGCTGGTGACCGCCGGTGCACCACGCCAGGCGTACGGCGAGCTGCAGCACCTCATCTGGCAGGTGAACTCGTTCGGGTTCCACCTCGCCGAGCTGGAAGTCCGCCAGCACTCCTCTGTGCACGCCAAGGCGCTGGAGGAGGTGCTCGGCGGTGGCGAGCTGTCCGACCAGACGGAGGAGGTGCTCGCCACACTCCGGGTGATCGGTCAGATCCAGCAGCGCTTCGGCCCCGAGGCCTGCCGCCGGTACGTCGTGTCGTTCACCCGCAATGCCGGCGACCTGGCAGCTGTGTACGAGCTGGCCGACGCGGCGCTGGACGGGCGTCCGATCGAGCTGGACGTCGTACCGCTGTTCGAGACCGGTGAGGACCTGCAGAACTCGGTGGAGGTGCTGGACAACGCGATCCAGCTCACCCGGGTCCGGCACCGGCTCACCGCGAACGACCGGCGCTTCGAGGTCATGCTCGGGTACTCCGACTCCGCGAAGGACGTCGGACCGGTGTCGGCGACGCTGGCGCTGTACGACGCGCAGGCGCGGATCACCGCGTGGGCGCAGCGCAACGCGATCCGGCTGACTCTGTTCCACGGCCGTGGTGGTGCGCTAGGACGTGGCGGTGGTCCGGCGAACCGCGCCGTACTGGCGCAGGCTCCTGGCTCGGTGGCCGGGCGGTTCAAGCTGACCGAGCAGGGCGAGGCGATTCCGGCCCGGTACGGGAACTCGGCGATCGCGCAGCGGCACATCGAACAGGTGACTGCGGCAACACTGCTGGCGTCGACGCCGGCGGTGGAGGAGCGGGCACTGGTGGCGGCCGAGCGGTTCGCCGTGGTCGAGAAGACGCTCGATGAGGCAGCGCGTACGGCGTACCACCGGCTGGTGAAGGCGGACGGCTTCGCGGAGTGGTTCAGCACTGTGACGCCGCTGGAGGAGCTGGGCCAGCTGCCCCTCGGGTCGCGGCCTGCCAGGCGTGGCGTCGCGGTGTCGTCGCTGGAGGACCTGCGGGCGATCCCGTGGGTGTTCGCCTGGTCGCAGGCCCGTGTGAACGCACCTGGTTGGTATGGCCTCGGTACGGCGCTTGCTGCGGTCGGAGACGTCGACCTGCTGCGGGACGCGAACCAGAACTGGCCGCTGTTCCAGGTGATGCTGGAGAACGCGGAGATGTCGCTGGCCAAGACGGACCGGCGCATCCTCGGCCGCTACCTGGAGCTGGGCGATCGGCCGGAGCTGACGCAGCAGATGCTGGACGAGCACGCGCTCACCACCGAGTGGGTGCTCAAGGTGCTCGACCAGGAGCGTCTGCTGCAGGGACGCCGCGTGCTGGGCCGTGCGGTCGAGCTGCGCAACCCGTACGTCGATGCACTCAGCTACCTGCAGTTGCGCGCACTGCGGACGCTGCGCACCGATGACTCACTGGACGAGCAGCAGATCGTGCGCACTCGGCGTCTGCTGTTGCTGACCGTTTCTGGCGTCGCTGCCGGTCTGCAGAACACCGGATGAGGTTCACCGATCTGGAGCGGCCCCCGCTGGACGAGCAGTTCCTGCGGGGGCGGTTGGTGCGTCCCGGTGCACTGTGGACGCAGATCGACGTACTGGCGGAGACGCCGTCGACGAATGCTGTTGTGGCAGCTGCTGCGGCGGCTGGTCAGCCAGAGGGTCTGGTCGTTGCTGCGGAGTACCAGTCGTCTGGTCGCGGGCGGCTGGGGCGTACCTGGACCACACCGCCGCGCTCTGCGTTGCTGATGTCGGTTCTGCTGCGTCCGACCAACGTCGACGCGGCCCGCTGGCCCTGGCTGGGTCTGCTGGTCCCGCTGGCGGTCGCGGCTGCGGTCCGGCAGGTCGGTGAGATTCCGGCGCAGGTGAAGTGGCCGAACGACGTACTGGTCGAGGACCGCAAGCTCGCGGGCATCCTGCTGGAGCGCGTCGAAGGACCGGCCGCCGTGATCGGCATCGGTCTGAACGTGACCCTCCGCTCGGATGAGAAGCCGCACGAGGCCGCCACGTCCCTGGCCCTGGAGAAGGCGGCAACAACCGACCGAGCCACCGTCATGGCAGCAGTACTCCGTGAGCTCGCGTCCCGCTACCAGTCGTGGGTCGACGCGAACGGCGATCCAGCCGTCATTCTCCCGGAATACCGCGAGCTGTCCGCGACGCTGGGGCAGAGGGTCCGCGTGGAGCTACCGGACGGAACTTTCCTCGAAGGCACCGCCCGCGACCTGGCGGACGACGGCCGCCTGATCGTCGACACAAAAGAAGGTCCCCGGCCGCTCGCAGCCGGTGACGTCACGCACCTTCGAACGGCGTGACGTCGCCCGCTGCGGGGTCTAGTGCGTGAAGAGCTTGGCTGCGGTGATCAGGGTCTGGATGATGCCGTAGCCGAGGAGTACGGCGACCAGCAGCCAGGAGATCACCAGGCGTGGGGTCTGGTTCATTGGGTGGCCTCCACTGTCGACTCGGACTTCTCATGGAAACGCTCGGAGACGGAGCGGATCAGCAGGTTCGCGACGAACCCGACGGCCAGTACGCCGACCATCGTGAACAGCGCCGGCCGGTACGCCGCCGCGGTCAGCGTGCCCGGTTTGCCCTCGCGGTCCAGGAACCCGTTGATGATCAGCGGCCCTGCGATCCCGGCCGCCGACCACGCGGTCAGCAGCCGGCCGTGGATCGCGCCGACCTGGTAGGTGCCGAACAGGTCCCGCAGGTACGCCGGAACGGTCGCGAACCCGCCGCCGTAGAACGAGATGATGACCGCGGCCAGCAGCACGAAGACCACGGTGCTGGTGTGCCCGACGGACGCGAGCAGTGTGTACGCGACGATCCCGACGCCGAGGTACATCGCGTAGATCGGCTTCCGTCCGATCACGTCGGACGTCGACGACCAGCCGAACCGGCCGGCCATGTTGAAGATCGACAGCAGGCCGACGAATCCGGCGGCGGCCGCGACCGCGACGGTCGACTTGCCGTTGTCGCCGCGGAAGAAGTCCTGGATCATCGGGCTGGCCTGCTCGAGGATGCCGATGCCCGCGGTGACGTTGCAGAACAGCACCACCCACAGGAACCAGAACTGCGGCGTCTTGATCGCGTTCGCCGCCGAGACGTTGCCGGTCGTGACGAGGGCCTTCTGCTGCACCGCCGACGAGTCGAAGCCGGCCGGCGCCCAGCCGTCGGCGGGGACGCGGATGTTGAAGACGCCGAACATCATGATCACGAAGTAGCCGATGCCCAGCGTCAGGAACAGGCCGACCAGCGCGCCGCCGCCGGCCACCGACGTGCTCACGTTCGGGTCGTAGCCGGAGTCGTACAGGCCGAGCAGCTGGCGGGACAGCGGGCTGGCGACCAGTGCGCCGCCGCCGAAGCCCATGATCGCGAGGCCGGTCGCGAGCCCCGGGCGGTCCGGGAACCACTTGATCAGCGTGGAGACCGGCGAGATGTACCCGATCCCGAGGCCGATGCCGCCGATCACGCCGTACCCGAGATAGACCAGCCAGAGCTGGCCGGTGCCGATGCCGAGGGCGCCGACCAGGAACCCCGTCGCCCAGAAACAGGCGGCGACGAACATCGCCTTCCGCGGTCCTTTGCGTTCGACCCAGGTGCCGCCGACGGCGGCGGACAGGCCGAGCATCACGATCGCGATGCTGAACACCACGCCGACCGCGGTCTGGCTGGTATCGAAGTGCTTCACCATCGACGTCTTGTAGACGCTGGTCGCGTACGCCTGGCCGATGCACAGGTGGACGGCGAGCGCGGCCGGCGGGATCAGCCAGCGGCTGTAGCCCGGCGGTGCGACGGTGTGCTCCCGGTCGAGAATCGACAAGACTGCCATCACGGCTCCTTCTATCCCCAGTGGTTACCCCTCGCGCATCTTGGCTGACTGTATGCATTTTGTGAAGTCTTAAACCTCTTAGCCGCCCTATCGGGCGACCGGGACTGCCGCTGATCGTGTCGGGAGGGGACAACCGAACCCGGTACCTGTGAGACTGGGGCCATGGCGATCTCGGCGAAGTTGTTGGGTGAGGACGAGTACGTCGTCGTCAGCACCCGGACGCACTGGAAGGCGCTGATCGGGCCGGTCTTCCTGCTGCTGGTGGTGGCAGGCCTGGGCGGCTTCCTGGCCGCGATCGTGCCGTCCGGGTCGCTGCGGACCCCCGCCCGGATCGCGATCCTCGCGGTCGGCGTGGTGATCCTGGCGACCTTCGCGGTGAAGCCGTTCCTGAACTGGTTCTTCTCGACGTACACGATCACCAACCGGCGGCTGATCACCCGGCACGGCATCCTCACCCGGACCGGCCGGGACATCCCGCTGATGCGGATCAACGACGTGTCGTACGAACACGGCCTGGTGGACCGCATCCTCGGCTGCGGCACGCTGCACATCGAGTCCGCCGGCGAACGCGGCCAGGTCGTGCTCCCCGACGTACCGCATGTCGAGCACGTCCACCTGCAGATGTCCGACCTCCTGTTCGGCGGCCCGGAAGGCCGACCCGGCGACGGCATCCTCGAGGACGAGCAGCCCCCCGAACACATGCGCCGCCGCCCGCAGCCGCAGGAGCAGCCGCGCCCCGACGACGGCACGATCTTCAGCTCCGGCGACGACCGATAGCGGTTCAGAAGACCTCCAGGCTGACCGGCGCTAGGGGCCAGCGGAAGGCTGCGGTTGTTTGGTTGAGGGCGCCTGGGGTGTGTTCGGTTACGTGGGCGGTGGTGGCGAACTCGGCTAGGGGGCGGCCGCCTAGGTAAGCGGCGGATAGTTCGGTGGTGGACAAGGTTAGGTCGGCTGGGGCGTCGGTGCGTTCGCAGGATGCGGAGGAGTCGGACGCGGTCAGGCGGAAGCGGCCGGCGTTCTTCTCGATCAGGTCGTCGGTGACTTCTAGGACGACGTCGAGGGGGACGGCGTACCGGCGTTGCTGTAGTGCCCGTTGGACGTCGGTTATGCGGAGCCACAGGGACTCGCTGACTCGGCGGTCCAGGGCCGTGGGGGTGCTGACCAGTTGCTGCAGCGGCTCGTCGACAGCGCCGTACCCGTAGCCGAGCTTCGCGCTCAGGTCCATCGTCAGCAGGTGCTGCCAGAGCACCCGGTACGCCGCGGGCTCCGGGGCGACCAGCTCCTCGACGTGCACCTCGTACGCCGGTCCGGTCGGATTCCAGACCATCTTGCCGCGCCAGAGCGCGTACCCGTCCACGCTGCCGGTTTCGTCGCGGTGCACCACGATACGAAGCGCGGTCCGGCCGCCGCGGTTGTCCGGTTTGTCCTCGAGATGTTTCTGCCAGCGCAGCTCCGAGCGGTCGGACACGCCGGGTCGGACCTGCTGCATCAGGCTCAGGATGCGCGGTAGCTCCTTGAGCGCCTCGTCCGCGGTCAGCTCGCCGAGTTCGCCCGGGCGGATCGGCCCGGTCGGAGGGCCGACGCGGTGCAGGTCGACCTCGTACGCCGTACCCCAGGCGGCCGCGCCGTACCCGAACCGGCCGTAGATCGCCGGCTCGCTGGCCCACAGCACCGCGATCGCCTCCGGCAGTTCGCGCAGCTGCTTCCCCATCAACTGGGACAGCACCCCGCGCCGCCGATGCGTCGCCCGCACGCCGACCCCGGTCACGTGCGCCGCGGGAACCACGGCACCCGGCACGGACAGGTTGCGTGTCAACGCCAGCGTGGTCCCGATGAACTCCCCGCCGTCGACCGCCACCAGCGTCCGTTCCGGCTCGAACAACTGCCGAGCCAGATCGTCGTCCGGCGTCACCTCGAACATCATCGCGGCGCTGAACACCGCCCGTACCGCGTCGAACTCCCCGGCCTCCGCCGCCCGCACCTCGAAGTCAGTCACCACCGCATCTTCACATGCGCTACCGACAACATCTGCCCACAAGAGAGCATCAAGGCAAGTGAAAGGGGGGTGGTACCAATGTTCAGACCACTCGGAACGACAGCAGCGGCCCTACTCGTGGCAGCAGGGGTGATCCCGGGAACTGCGGCAGCGACGCCGAGCGCGGTGTCGGCAGGAGGCTGCCCGGTGGCAGTGGGGTCCGTGACCGCCGGCGGTGACCACAGGGAACAGGGCGTTTTCGCCGGTACGCCGCCGACGGCGCCGGCCAGCCGCATCCTGGGGCGCAACGTGTACCCCGACGGAGCGGTTCGGTTGAGCTCGTCGATCTCGCGGGGCGACGACGGGATCAGCATCGCCTTCGTCGGGGGCTACAGCGTCCTGGGGGATGCGCTGTACTACGCGAACTACTCGACCGGTGAGGACGGCGTCATCGATGGCGGGATCAAGCGGTTCGGCGGCGGCTGGGGGACCTTCGTCGCCCTCGACGAGGGGGTGTACTACGACAAGGTGCTCCGGCACAACATGTACGGGCTCCGCAACGACGGCACGCTGTTCCGCTGGACCGTCGACAGCAAGGGCGTCTGGCGGAACAAGGTGTCCGCGCCCGGATTCGCCGCGGTGAAGGCGATGACGCTGATCAGCTCGACGAAGACCTACGACACGTTCCTCGCGAACACCCGCGGCGGTGCGCTGTACACGATCCACATCCCGACCACGGCGCCGATGAAGCCGATCGTCAAGCAGGTTCGCAGCAAGACCTGGCAGGGCTTCGAGGCGCTACTCGCGCAGCAGTGCGGCCAGTACGGATCGGTCCTGCTCGGCATCGACCGGGACACCCATACGGCTTACATGTACGCCCTCGGCCACGCCACCGGCCCGACCACCGTCATCCAGTCGTTCGGCAAGGTGCCGGGCACTTTCGCCGACCCGGTCTACTTCCACTGGACCGACGGCAACGCCACCTGGAAGCCGCCGTTCGGAGAGTGACGAACTCAGACTGCTTCGACGCCGTCTATGAGCCAGTGGCCGGCCACTGACTGGAGAGTGAGCTGCACTCGGGTGCGCTGGATGCTCGGTGCCGACGCACCTTTTGTGGTCGTCGTGGTGTCGACGAAGAGGAGGACGTGGGCCGTGGCGGCGGTCGCGTCCTTGACTGCGGCATCCTTGACCTCGGCCTTGGCGACGGCCTGCTGGCTCAGCTGTTGCGGACGGATCGCGGCCACCGTCTTCGCGAACTCGGCGCCGAACTTCTCCGTCGTGACCTTCCGCGTCGCCGACGCGTAGTCGTCGAGCTTCCGGTAGTCGTAGCTGAAGAGGACGCCGACATCGGTCCGCGCGGCCGCCAGAACGTCCGCGCGGACCTTCTCGTCCTTGCGCGCCTGCTCGCCCGACCCGGCCTCGTCGAGCTTGCGCTGCAGGTCGTCGGCACGTTCGAGCTGCGTCTTCGCGTCGGCCCTCACGACGGCGACGGCCGCGATCCCGGCGACGGTGGCGCCCACCAGCAGCACCGCCAGGACGATGCTGACGACAACTGCAGGACGGGGGCGCGTCAACGGACCGCGGGTAGGTCTCCGGTCGACTCCCCGTCGAGCTCGGCGGGGGAGTCCGGGGTCGGGGTGTGTTCGGCCTCGTCCAGGGCGAGTTCTTCGCGGAAGACGAACTTGCGGTAGGACCAGAAGCGGAACAGGGTGCCGAGGCCGAGGCCGATGAAGTTGGCCGCGATGTTGTCGGACAGCCAGCTGTGCAGGTCCAGGACGTACCGCGAGAAGGCCAGGCAGCCGGCCGCGATCAGCAGGCCGATGCCGTTCAGCACGAAGAACAGCACGTACTCACGGTGCAGGCCGGAGCGCTCCCGGTGCCGCCACGTCCAGTAGCGGTTGCCGAAGTACGTCACGATCGTGGCGACCGTGGTCGAGATCAGCTTCGCGGTCAGCGGCTTGTGGTGCAGCATGCCGATCCCCGAGTCGGCGAGCACCAGCGGGTTGTTGAAGACCAGCCAGTTGTAGATCGGCAGGTCGACGACCAGACCGAGCAGACCGACCACACCGAACTTGGCGACTTCGTGCACCAGGTGCTGGAACTGGCGGTACAGCGTGGTGACGAGCTTCAACGGTCTTCGGAACCTTCTGTGATCACACCGCGACGGGAGGGCAGCTTCCCACGGTACCCGGCGACCGGTCCGACCCCGAAATCGCCCGCGTGCCGCGACAGCCGCCGTACGGCTGATGATGTATGGACATTAGGCTCACCGCTGTGAAGTTCGATCGTAAGGATCTCCCTGTCGGAACGCCGGTGGTCGGCATGGTCGGCGGCGGGCAGCTGGCCCGGATGACCCAGGAGACGGCCGTCGCCCTCGGCATCCAGCTCCGCGTGCTCGCGGAGGGCGAGACGGTGTCGGCGGCGCAGGCGGTCGCGGACGCGCCCGTCGGCGACTACAAGGACCCGGAGACGGTACGGCGGTTCGCCGTCGAGTGCGATGTGGTGACGTTCGACCACGAGCACGTCCCGACGGACTTGCTGCACTCGCTCGAGGCGGACGGCCTGAAGGTCCACCCCGGCCCGGACGCGCTGGTGCACGCCCAGGACAAGGCCGTGATGCGCGCCCGGCTGGACACGTTCGACGCGCCGGCGCCCGCGCACCAGGTGGTCGGCACGCCCGCCGACGTCGCGGACTTCGCCAAGCGGGTCGGCGGGTTCCCGATCATCCTGAAGACCACCCGCGGCGGGTACGACGGCAAGGGCGTGTGGTTCGTCGACGGTCCGGAGGACCCGCAGATCGCGACCGCGTTCGGCAGCGGCGTACCGATCCTGGCCGAGGAGAAGGTGGACTTCGTCCGCGAGCTGTCCGCGATCGTGGCGCGCTCGCCGCACGGGCAGGCGGTCGCGTACCCGATCGTCGAGTCGGTGCAGCGCGACGGCATCTGCGTCGAGGTGACCGCGCCCGCGCCCGGTCTGGCGCCGGAGCGGGCCGCCCAGGCGCAGCAGACCGCGCTGCGGATCGCCGGTGAGCTCGGCGTGGTCGGCATCCTCGCGGTCGAGATGTTCGAGGCGCGGGACGGACGGCTGCTGGTCAACGAGCTGGCGATGCGCCCGCACAACACCGGGCACTGGACGATCGACGGCGCGGTCACGTCCCAGTTCGAGAACCACCTGCGCGCGGTGCTCGACCTCCCGCTCGGTTCGCCGGCCGCGCGGGCGCCGTACACCGTCATGGTCAACGTGCTCGGCGGCGACGTCGAGGACATGCACCGCGGCCTGCTGCACTGCATGGCGCGCGACCCGGGCCTGAAGGTCCACTTCTACGGGAAGTCGGTGAAGCCGGGGCGCAAGGTCGGCCACGTCACGGCGTACGGCGACGATCTCGAGGAAACCCGTGAACGCGCGCGGCACGCCGCCGCGTACCTGACCGGCACGATCGACGAATAGGAAAAGCAGTGATTGGCATCGTGATGGGGTCGGACAGTGACTGGCCGACGATGAAGGCCGCGGCCGAGGTGTGTGCCGAATTCGACGTGCCCTTTGAGGCAGATGTGGTGTCGGCGCACCGGATGCCGACCGAGATGATCGACTACGGACGGTCAGCGCACGAGCGGGGCCTGAAGGTTCTGATCGCCGGTGCCGGCGGGGCCGCGCACCTGCCCGGGATGCTCGCGTCGGTGACTCCGCTGCCGGTGATCGGCGTACCGGTGCCGCTGAAATACCTCGACGGGATGGACTCGCTGCTGTCGATCGTGCAGATGCCGGCCGGAGTGCCGGTTGCGACCGTCTCGATTGGGAACGCTCGTAACGCGGGGCTGCTCGCGGTCCGGATCCTGGCTGCCTCCGACGAGAAGTTGCGGGACCGGATGCTGGCGTTCCAGGAAAGCCTCGCGGGGGTGGCACGGGCCAAGGGCGCTACGGTGCGTGACGGGGCGGCAGAGCTGCGTAAAGGCTGAGGCAGTCACTGGTTTTCCACAGGACGGGGCGGGTAGTCATGAGTTCCCATTGGTTGTCGTCTAAGGTCGTCGATCGTGACTCCGCCCACTGATTCGGACACGCAGCGCATTCCCGGCCGCTATTGGATCTGGTTGTGCGGCGCTGCTGTGTCCCTCCTCGGCGATCTGACGATGAGGTTCGCCATCGGCTGGTCGGCCACCCGCCACGGCGGCAGCATCGCCGGTCTGGTGCTGTTGCTCGCCACCGCCCCGCGAGCCGTTCTGCTGCTGGTCGGTGGCGCGATCGGCGACAAGTACGGCGCCCCGCGGGTGCTGCTGGCGAGCTGTGCGGCGATGTTCGTGGTCACCGCGGCGCTCGTCCCGGCCACGCTGGCCGCGGGCGAACCCGTGTGGTTGCTGGTGATCCTGGCCCTCGTGGTCGGAACGATCGACGCGTTCTTCCTCCCGTCGTCACGGTCGATGCCGCGCCTGCTGGTGCCGCCGGCGCAGGTGCCCCGAGCGCTGGCGAGCTTCCAGGTGACCGGCGTGGTCTTCGCCGTCACCGGCACCGCGGTCGGCGGCGTCCTGGTGAGCTGGGCCGGACTCACCGCGGCGGGCGGTTTCGACGCCCTGACCTTCGGCGTGATGATCGTCGTCCTGATCCTGCTGCGGAAGACGATCGCGCCTCCCGGCCGGATGCCGGCCGGCATGCTCCGCTCGATCGGCGCCGGGATCCAGGTCGCTTTCGGCCGTCCGCTTACCCGTGCGCTGCTGATCACGATGACGGTTTCGGCCGGTTTGCTGATGCCGCTCGACGCACTGCTGTTCCCGCTGCTCGCCCGCGACCACGGGTGGAACGCCGCAACCGCCGGTCTGCTGGTCGCCAGCCGGAGCTTGGGAGTGGGGGTGATCGCCCTGCGCATCCTGATGCGGGGCGCGTTTCCCCGGCCGGGCGTCTTCGCCGCCCTTGGACTCCTGGTGGCGGCTGCCGGACTGCTCGGCCTTTCGGTGCTCGAGCCACTGCCGTTGACGTTCGCCGCCGGTGTGCTGAGCGGGATCGGCGTCGGCACGTTCACCGGCCACGTCCTGCCGCTGCTGATGAACTCGGTGGAGCGTGAGTTCCAGTCCCGTCTGCAGTCGATCGTCGTGCTCTGCCAGAGCCTCGCGATCATGGTGGCGAACCCGCTGCTCGGCGGCCTGTCCGATGTGAGCGGCATCGGCATCACCGGTGTCTGCCTGGGCATCTCGGTGGCAGCAGCCATCACCGGGCTGGTCGTGCTGACCCGCCCGGTTCTACGATCGGCGACAGTCGCTTAAGGCCGGCCCGGCGCCCGGTAGGTCCAGCCTGCGGCGCGCCACGCGGCGGCGTCGAGGTTGAGTCGGGCGTCGATGACGACCGGGTTGGTGATGACCCCCCTGAGCGCGGCCGGGTCGAGCTCGCGGAATTCCGGCCACTCGGTCAGGTGCAGTACGGCGTGCGCCTCGCGGCACGCCTCGACCGCGGTTGGGGCGTAGCGCAGGGTCGGACGCACCTTGCGGGCGTTCTCCATCGCCTCCGGGTCGTACACCGTGACGTTCGCGCCATGCAGCTGGACCCGCCCGGCCACGTCGAGCGCGGGCGAGTCGCGGACGTCGTCCGTACCGGCCTTGAACGCCGCGCCGAGCACGGTGACGTTCTTGCCGATCCACTGGCCGCCGAGCATCTCGTGGGTCAGGTCAACGATCCGGGCGCGGCGGTGCTGGTTGATGTCGTCGACCTCCCGCAGCAGCGTGATGACCTCTTCGACGCCGAGCTCGCCGGCCCGGTGCATGAACGCGCGCAGGTCCTTCGGCAGGCAGCCGCCGCCGTACCCGGGGCCGGCGTTCAGCATGCCGCGGCCGATCCGCTTGTCGTACCCGAGCGCGTCGGCCAGCTGGGTGACATCGGCGCCGGTCGCGTCGGCCATCTCGGCGAGCGCGTTGATGAACGAGATCTTCGTGGCCAGGAAGGCGTTCGCGCCGCCCTTCACCAGCTCCGCGGTCGGCAGGTTGCAGGCGATCACCGGCGAGCCCTCGGCGATCGGGGTGGCGAACACCTCGCGCAGCCGGGTCTCGGCGGCCGCGGACTGGACGCCGAACACCAGCCGGTCCGGGTGCAGGGTGTCCTCGACGCCGTGCGCCTCGCGGAGGAACTCCGGCTGCCAGGCGATCTCGACCGCCGCTCCGGCCGGGGACTCGGTGTGGAAGCGCTGCTCCAGGACCTTCGACGTACCGACCGGGACCGTGGAGCGGCCGACCACCAGCGTCGGCTTCGTCAGCAGCGGGGCGAGCATGTCGACGACCGAGTGCAGCTGGGACAGGTCGGCGGCCTCGCTGCCCTCGAGCTGCGGGGTGCCGGCGCAGATGAAGTGCACGTCGGCCCAGTCCGCGATCTCGCGGTAGTCGCTGGTGAACCGCAGCCGGCCCGAGTCCACGTGCTTCTTCAGCAGCGGGTCCAGCCCGGGTTCGTAGAGCGGGGCCTTGCCGTCGTTCAGCAGCTTCAGCCGGTGCTCGTCGATCTCGACCCCGATCACGTCGAAACCGAATTCGGCCATCCCGGCGGAGGTGTTGCAGCCGAGGTAGCCCGTGCCGATGACGGCGATCCGCAGGGGGCGGGAGGTCGCTTCACTCATGTCCGGGACTCTACCCATCGTGGTTATCAGCCGGTTATCGGCTCATGTCTGGAGAGTGCGCTCTTGCTCACTTTCGGCGTACGACGTCCTCCGCTGGCGAGATGTTCGTCGTACTGTGTGACTCGTGAGTAACTCATTCGAGCTGTACGCGCTGTCCGAGGAGCACCAGGCGATCCGCGAGGCCGTTCGCGACGTCTGCGACGCCAAGGTCGCCCCGCACGCCGGGGACGTGGACGAGCTGGCCGAGTTCCCGAAGGCGTCGTACGACGCGCTGAAGGCCTCGGACTTCCACGCGCCGCACATCCCGGAGCAGTACGGCGGCGCCGGCGCGGACGCTCTCGCCACGGTGATCGTGATCGAGGAGGTCGCCCGCGCGTGCGCCTCGACCTCGCTGATCCCGGCCGTCAACAAGCTGGGCTCACTGCCGCTGCTGCTGTCCGCCTCCGACGAGGTGAAGCAGCGCTACCTGCCGCCGGTCGCGGCGGGCGACGCGATGTTCTCGTACTGCCTGTCCGAGCCGGAGGCCGGTTCGGACGCCGTCTCGATGAAGACGCGGGCCGTCGCGGACGGGGACGAGTATGTGCTGAACGGCGTGAAGCGCTGGATCACCAACGCCGGCGTGAGCGACTTCTACACGGTCTTCGCGGGGACGGACCCGGACGCCCGGTCGAAAGGGATCTCCGCCTTCGTAGTCGAGAAGTCCGACGAGGGCGTCTCGTTCGGCGCGCCGGAGAAGAAGCTCGGGATCAAGGGCTCGCCGACCCGCGAGGTGTACTTCGACAACGTCCGGATCCCCGCTGGTCGCATGATCGGCGCTGCGGGGACCGGTTTCGGCACCGCGATGGCGACCCTCGACCACACCCGGGTGACGATCGCGGCGCAGGCGCTCGGGATCGCGCAGGGCGCCCTCGACTACGCGCTCGGGTACGTCAAGGAGCGCAAGCAGTTCGGCAAGGCGATCGCCGAGTTCCAGGGCCTGCAGTTCATGCTCGCGGACATGGGCATGAAGATCGAGGCGGCCCGACAGCTCACGTACGCCGCGGCCGCCCGCTCGGAGCGCGGCGACTCCGACCTGACCTACTTCGGCGCCGCCGCGAAGTGCTTCGCCTCCGACGTCGCGATGGCCGTCACCACCGACGCCGTCCAACTCCTCGGCGGCTACGGCTACACCCACGACTACCCGGTCGAACGCATGATGCGCGACGCCAAAATCACCCAGATCTACGAAGGCACCAACCAGGTCCAGCGCATCGTCATGGCCCGCCAACTCCTGAAGGGCATCTCGGCCTAGCGTGCTGCTGCGTAGACGAGGTCGCCGGTGCGGGAGAAGGTGACGGGGGCGCCGTTGAGCAGGACCTTGGTCGCGTTCGGGGCGGCGATGCCGATCGCCTTCGCCGGATCGGTCGAGGCGGTCAGCCCTCGGCCTTCGAAGCCCACGACTTGTAGTACGTGCCCCGGACGCCGTCGCCGTACCGGATGTCGAGTGCCGTCGCCAGGTCCGTTGGCAGCGTCCCCACCGGCATCCGTGCGGCGCCATCGGCGGTCGCCGACGCCGGCAAGAGGAGCGTGTCGAACGTGGTCTTTCCCTTGGCCTGCTTGACGTACGTGGCGTACTTCGCGTCGCTCACGTGGTAGAACGCCGGCGAGTAGTACCCGTTCCGGACCGATGCGGTGAGTGTCTCCGGATCCGGACGACGGTCAGGTTCGCGCCGGAGGTGAACTTGGTGACGGCTGCCTTGGAGGTCGCGGCCTGCACGGGATTCGCGTGCCAGTTCTGTTTGTAGCGATGCGTTGCGGTGTCCCGCGGCTTGAGCTGATCGGACACCAGCGACACCCCCGATCGCAGCGTCAGCACAGACCTCGCGTGCCAGGCCTTGGCGGACGCGTCGGTGTTCCCGCTGATCAGGTCGTACGCCGGGTTGCTGACGAAATGGGTGATCTCCCCGGCGGCGGTGTTGTTCTGCGGCAGGTTGTCGACCTCGACGGTGTTGTGGGCGTCGGTCGTCTACCGCAACCAGTCCGATCGCGGGTCCGAGCTGTACGAGTACGCGCCCGGGTCGACCAGCAACTCGCGGCCGTGGGCGTAGGTGACGAGCGACAGTTCGTCAGGGTGGCTGTGCGGGCCGCGATCGATCTCAGCGGTCGAGGCGTCGCGGGCGCCCAAGGTCCCGGCGAGCACCATCAACGCGGTGGCGGCAACGACAACGGTCGCCCGCAAACTGGTACGCATACACCGATCTCCCGAGTCTGGTGACGGCTCGTCAGTCGGCGACGACGCCGTTCCACTTTCCGTAGGAGTAGAACTTGAAGTAGTACTGAGTCCCGTCCTTGACGTTGGAGGCGACCACTCTGAATGTGTCGGTTCCGCCGCCGGGGATGTTGGTCCGGTGGTCCTGGCATCCGGCCGTCTTGAAGCAGACCTTGACGGCGCGCGCATTGGTGCTGGTGCTCCAGCCGGACCCCAGGTTGATGTCGCGGCACTTGCTGGACGTCTTGAAATACTTACCGCCGGCGGGGTACCGGAGGGTGCCGCTCGGCAGCGTGAACTGCTCGTAGTTGTCGCCGGTGATACAGGAGCCGGCGGCGTCCGCGTCGCCCGGGTTGCTGATGGTGACGGCCACGAAGCCGGTCGTTGCCAGTGCCAGGGCGCCGGCGATCGCCGCGGGCTTGGAGCGCAGTACGCGCATGGAATCATCCTCGATCTGTGAGTCCGTGCGGTGACACCGCGAAGCTACCCAGCGATGCTTTCTACTCGCTTTCCACTCACTTAACGCCTGATCCTGACCTTCGACCGGAAGACGAACTGACATGACTTCTCCCGTGGAGCGGGTGTTTCTGCGCTCGCTCGAACTGGCGGATGTGGCGACCTATGTGTCGTGGGGGCGGGATCGGACCTTCTGTGAGCATGCCGGGTGGACGGTGGACCGGCCTGCGGTTGAGCTCGAGGCGCACTGGCGGGCGCTGATCGAGCAGCCGAAGCCGGATCACCTTCGTCGCGCGGCGGTCGCTGGTGACGTGATCGGGTACGTCGATCTGGCCGGGGCGGAGCCGGATCGGCGCGAACTGGGGTACGTCGTTGGGCCTTCCGATCGTTGGGGACGCGGGCTGGGCGGGACCTTGGCGCGGCTCGGGCTCGAGTACGGGTTCGACGTATTGGGGCTTCAGGAGATCTGGGCCGAGGCGGTGGACGCCAACCGGGCGTCCGTGCGGATCCTGGCGTCGCTCGGGATGACGGAGACCGGTCGCGGCCAGGACGAACCGTTCCTCGGGGCCTCGAGCCACTACCGCCGCTTCTCGATCAGCAGAGCCCGATGGATTACGGTGCGGGTCGGCTCAGCGCGAGGTCGTTGACGAAGCTATCTGACTAGGATCCGGGTGCTGCGGCGGCGTGCAGGAGGCGTTTTGGCCAGTCCGGGTCGTTGCTCTGCGCGATCGGGTAGCCGGAGGCCCACGGGCCTTCCCAGTGCACCTCGATACCCGGGTTGTGGATGTTGGTGCCGTCCGGCAGGAAGAGGTGCGGGCTGCCTTGTACGGCGTCGGTGACGGCGACGGCGTGGTCGCCCATCACCGCGGAGCGCGCCCGCCCGTCGTCGAGGGCCGTGGCCAGTTCGGTGGCGTCGACCGACTCGACGTCGGCCGCGATCTCGAGGATGGTCTGCCGGTGGCCGATCGGCCGGGAGTCGAACCAGAAGCCACGGCGAAGCGCCGCGTCGAGGTCCTCCGAGGCCCGCAGTCCCTGCGCCTTGGCGGCGTGGACGGCCTCGGCGGCGAGCAGCACCGTCGACGGGTAGGTCCAGTCGGGCTGCGTCCACAGGCGGAACCCGACCTCAGGCGCGAGCTGACCGAGCCCGACCGCTTCGCTGTCGGTCCCGGGCCGCGAGTGCGGCCCGTTGAACAGTTCCAACGCGAACGTGTGGTGATCCAGCCTCACCACCCCGTCCAGCCCGAGCTCGGCCCGAGTCGTCCGGAGCCGATGAATCGCGACCTGCGCGAACGGACACAACAGATCCGACCAGACCTGAATCGTCCCGCGTGCGACGTTCACTCGTCCTCCTGGTGGTCCGCGCCGGACGGGTTGCTGGTGAAGCGCTCCGGCGTGATCAGCACCGCCGTACGTCGATCCGCCACCATCTCCCGGTCGTAAGCCTCCAGGTCCGGATGTACGCCGCCCGCCGCGTGGTAAATGTCCCGCAACAACACCCGCAACCGCTCCGCGTCGATCCCATCCAGCGGGTCGTCCGGCCCGGCCAGCTCGACCGATCCGCTCACGCCGATCCACTCCCACTCCGCGCGGAAGACCAGCGTCGCGACCGGCGTACGCCGCAGATGCGCGAGCTTCGCCGTCCGCCCCCGCGCGACGAAAGCCACCACCGGCTCCCCACTCACCGGATGCGCCACCACTCCGGCATTGACCACCGAAGCAGCCGGCTCTCCACTCCGTCGCTGCGTAACCACCACCGCCAGGAAGTGGTCCCGCCGCCCGAGTTCGTTGATGCGATCGAGTCCTGCGCGTGTCTCCATACCACTACATTAACGGACCATAGTCCGTTTTCTCAATCCGGCGCCACTGCCGGAATCGGTCGAGTCCAGCTAGTCTCGATATTTCGGAGCTGGGGCAACGACAGAGTTCAAGACCAGGTCACATCGGTCAAGAAGGGCAGTACGTCGGCCAGGGGAAGGGCGACGAGGGTGACCTCGATCGACCGGCAGCACCAGACAGGGGACCCGCAGGGGGTGGGGAGCATCCCCCGTCCGCCGTCGACCTTGGTCGTTCGGGAGCGCCTGCATGCCGCGCTCGACCTCGGCGTACGGTCGCCGCTCACGCTGCTGGTCGCACCGGCCGGCACCGGCAAGACGGTCCTGTTGTCGGACTGGGTGACTCGCAGGCGAGCGCCTGGTACGCCGGTGACGTGGGTCGGCGGGCACGCGGCGAGCTCGTTCGAACGCATTCTCGAGCAGGCGATGGCCGGCGACCCACCGGTTCCCGGTCTGGTCGTCGTCGACGACGGTCATTTGCTGTCGGCAACCATGCTGGCGGATCTGGCGCTGGTACTGCGGAAGTCGCCGCACTCGCTGCGCATCGTGCTCGCCAGCCGGTACGACCTGCCGCTGCCTGTGTCGGAGCTCGAGTTGCGGGGCCTGGCGCTGACGCTGCGCTCGCGGGACCTGCGCTTCACGGACGCCGAGGCGACCGAACTGGTGAGGGCGCACGCCGGCCAGGCGACGGCCGAGGACATTCGCTTGTTCCAGGCCAACACGGCGGGCTGGGCGGCCGCGTTGGTCCTCGCGGCCCGGACCTTCGCGGCGTCCGGCGAAGTCGCCTGGTCCTTGGTCAACCAGGGCCCGGTTCTCGACCTGTTTCTCGGCGAAACGTTCAGCACCCTGGACGAGCGCGTCCAGACCATGTTGCTGAGCACGTTCGGAGTCCCGTCGGTCACCGGCGAGCTGGCCGCGATGCTGAGCGACGACTCGGATGCGCCCGCCGTGCTGGGGGAGCTGGCCCGCAACGGGCTGTTGGTCACTGCGTACGTCGACGGTGCGGCCAGCGAGCCGGTGTACCGCTATCACCCGCTGCTCGTCGAGCTCTTGCGGCGCAAGGTCGTCGGGAGCGCAGAGTGCGCGAGGATCGTCGCGGCCGCTCAGCACCGGTCCGCGCTGTACTACGAGAGCCGTGGCGAGAGCGTCGCCGCGCTGCGCGGCGCACTGGGCGCCGAGGATCCGGCACTCGTGGCGCGGATCGTGCTGGGCCGCGGACCTGAGCTGCTCGCGGCCGGCGAACTGGATCTGGTCGCCGCCGCCTTCGCGGTCCTTCCTGCCGACTACCTCGAGACGCACCCGCACCTGACCGGTGTCCGCGGCCTGCTGCGTCGCGGGTCCGGAGATGTGGCCGGCGCGATGATGGACGCGGCCGCGGCGGACCGGTTGACCGATGAACGGGAGTCGGCGGCACCGACACCCGACGACGACGCCCTCGACGCGGACGCGGTGCTGCTGCGGCTGTGGAAGTCCCGGTACGGATGGCACGACGTCCACGCGGCGATCGATCGGACCCGGTCCTTGCTGGCGCTGGACCGGACGGCGGGCGGCCGACGTACCGCCGCCGTACTCGGCCCGGAACGGCTGGCCTGGCTGCTGATCGAGCTGGCCGCGACGGAGACCTGGGCCGACGACCTCGACAGCGCGTCGGCGCACCTGGACGAGGCGCTTGTTTCGGCACGGATGGCGGCGCATGCCAGGCTGATCGCCGGCGGACTCGTCCACCGAGCCATCGTGCAGTATGTCCGCGGTCAGGTGCGGAATGCCGCCCGGTCGGCCCGGGAAGCGCTCGACACCGGCGGCGACGAACTCCCGTCGGAGTACGCCGTACGCGCCTATGTGGTGCTGGGATTCGCGGCGCTGAGCGACCTGCGGCGCGACGAGGCGTGGCGTTGGCACGAGCTCGTCGCCGTGACGGAAGCAGCCGAGTCCGACACGGTCGTCGCGGCACTGCGCGCGATGCTCCGGAGCGTGCTGCTGATCGAGGACGGCCGGCTGGACGAGGCGTCGTCCGAGCTGACCGCCGATCCCGCCGCGGTCGGTCCGCTGCCGTCGTTCCTGGCGCGCGACTGGGCGCTGTTGCGGTTCCGGCTGGCGGTGCTGCTCGGGGACGAGCACGGCGCCGTGGTGCAACTCGCGGAGCTCGACCGGGCCGGAAGCGGCTCCGAGGCCGAGTTGCTGCGGGCCATGCTCTCGATCGGGCAAGGCGACCTGCGGGCGACGGTGTCGATGATCGACGGAGTACTGGCCCGTCCGGGCATCTACCCACCGGTCGCATCAGCGGCGGCCGCCTTCCGGACCATTCTGCTGGTGCGGGCGGCCGACCCGGTCGCTGCCGAGGCGTCGTTGGTCGACACCCTCATTCGAGTGGCACCGCAGCGCATCCTGCATGCCTTGATCCCCGCAGGCGGTGAGCCGGTCTTCCTCGACCAGCTCCGCGAGTACGTCGTGAGTCCGAACTCGCACCCGTTCGCCGCGATCGCGCTCGAGAAGCTGTCCGCCTACAAGAGCAGATCGACCGGGTCCGGTGGAATGACCTTGCTGGCGCGGACCAGGCCGGACGCACAGGCCGCACCGCCTCGTCGCCTCAGCGCTGTGGTGAACGGTGCGCGGATCCGGCTGACGGCCAGGGAGGCCGAGGTCCTGGATCAGCTCGCGCTCGGCAACTCCTACACCGAGATCGCGAAGGCGTTGTTCATCACCGAGAACACGGTGAAGACCCACCTGATGGCGCTGTACCGAAAACTCGGTGTCGAGAAGCGGTCCGCGGCGCTTCGGGTCGCGCGCGGGGTCGGACTGCTCCAGGCGGCACCTGCGGTGGAGACCGGCGGACAAAGGAGACTGCGATGAATCAGGGCCTGCTGAACTCGTTGACCGAGGCCGAGCGGCTGTTGGTGGCCGAGGCCGAGCGGGACGCACTGAAGCAGTTGGACGAGGACGAGTTGCTGGACCTGCACCAGCGCATCCGGCGGACACGGACGAAGTACGTCAAGAACTACCGGCGCGGCGCGAGCGCGGCCGTCGCCGACGCCGGCGGCCGCGGCCTGTCGTACGCGCGGAACCAGCGCGACCGGGACAAAGCCGAACTGTTCGAGTCGGTGCTGGCCACCGTGAGCCGTGAAGTCGCAGCCGCCGCGCGGCGAGCCTCGATGGAACTGCGCGCCGAGCGGATCGCGGCGGGGCGGTCGGCCCGTCCGGCGCTCGCCCCCGCGAAGCGACCGGCCGGCAAGCCCGCGCCGGCGACGAACCCGCGGCCGCGCGCGGCGAAGACCACCGGGGGCCTCAAGAAGGATGCCTCCACCCGCGCGCTCGGCAGCCGACGGCAGGCCGCACGCGATTCCCGCTGACCCGTCCCCGGCTCCCCCGATTCGGGTGATCCCAAGAACGCCGGGCTCGGTTCTGCTGGAGTCCGCGGCGTCCAGGAGGTGCGGAGATGCGCGATGCCGGTGGTACGACACCGCGAAAGCTGCGCGGCTCGAGGTTCAGGTCCCGACTCAGACTGCCGGTGGTCGGTACGGCGCTGGTTGCCGTCGGCCTGGCCTACGCCGCGCTGGTCCCGAACGGCGCGGCCGGCGCGGACGGTCCCCAGTCCCAGCAGATCGAGGAAGGACGGCGGCTGTTCGCGGTCGGGTGCTCCAGTTGCCACGGGCTGCACGCCGAGGGCGGGACCAACGGGGAGGGCCGGATGGCCGGCCCGTCGCTGATCGGGGTGGGTGCGGCCGCAGTGGACTTCCAGGTCAGCACGGGGCGGATGCCTGCTACCCAGCCTGGAGCGCAGATACCGCAGAAGCCGCCCGTCTACAACGAGGACGAGACCGCGGCGCTGGCGGCGTACATCGCCTCGCTCGCTCCCGGACCCGCGATCCCGGCGTCCGAGTCGTACGACGTCAGCAAGGCGACGCAGGAGGAAGTCACTCGGGGCGGGGAGCTGTTCCGGACGAACTGCACGGCCTGCCACAACTTCGCCGGCCGGGGCGGCGCACTGCCGAACGGCCGGTACGCGCCGTCGCTGATGTCGACCACGCCGCGGAACATGTACCAGGCGATGCTGACCGGACCGCAGCAGATGCCGGTCTTCTCCGACGCCGTCCTGCTGCCTGAGGACAAGCGCGCGGTGATCGCCTACATCGTCGCGCTGCAGGACGCGAAGGACCCGGGCGGCTTCGGGCTGGGTCGGCTCGGCCCGGTCTCCGAGGGCCTGTGGGGCTGGCTGGTCGGGATCGGTCTGCTGGTCGTCGTCGCCGTGTGGATCGGGGCGCGCGTCCCGAAGGCGCAGCGCAAGCAGGAATGACCGCGACCTCACCCGAATTGCCGGGAATCACCTTAATCGGAGGAGGACGGCCGCGCGGCGCGTTGGTGGGATGAGGCGGTCGGCGCGCACCTTCGACGCGCCATCCCCGGGAGGAATCCGACATGACCCATCTGGTGGTGCTCGGTCTGGACAGCCGCGAGGACGCCGAGCGCGTCGTGCAGCTCACCGAAGACCTGGCCAAGCAGCAGTTGTTGCAGCGGGAGGACGCGGCGATCGCCTACAAGGACGCCAAGGGCAAGGTCCGCATTCAGCAGACCGTGAACCTGACCGGAGTCGGCGCCGCCAGCGGGGCGCTCTGGGGCTCGCTGATCGGCCTCATCTTCCTGAATCCGCTCGCGGGTCTGGTCGTGGGTGCGGCCAGCGGTGCGATCAGCGGCAAGTTGACCGACATCGGCGTCAGTGACCAGCTGATCAAGGAGATCGGCCAGGAGTTGCAGGAGGGCCACGCTGCCGTGTTCCTGCTGGCGCGGTCGGCCACCGTCGACCGAGTGGTCGAGGCGCTGAAGCCGTACAGCCCGACCATCCTGCAGACCAACCTGACGCGCGAGCGCGAGGAAGAGCTCGTCGCGGCCCTGCAGTCCTGACCCGGCGCCGGAGCAGTTGGCAGGAGGAGGTCTCGTGAACACGATCCCGGACGACTTCGATCCGATTCCCTCGACCCGGCGAGGGGCGGCTGTGGGTGTCGCTTCGCTGAAGCAGACCGAAGCCGAGGCCGACGCGCTCGCGGTTCCGGTCGCGGCAGCTGCCGAGCCCGGCGCCGAGCTCGGCATCGACGCCGCGGGCCTGGCGGCTGCCGGCTTCACCGGCGAACGCGGCCAGACGCTGGTGCAACCACACGGCGGCAGGCCGGTTCGGGTCGCCGTCGGGATCGGGACACCGGACCAGATCGACGCCACGCTGGCGCGCGACCTGGCCGCGGAATTCGCCCGGGCCGTCCCGTGGCACCGGCGCCTCGCGATCGAGGTGCCGTCACGGGCCGCCGGTATCTCGGTCACAGACTTCGCCCAGGCTGTGACCGAGGGCGTGCTGCTCGCCCGCTGGCGGTACTTCGTCGGTCGTGGCGCCGACGAGCCGACGTTGGAGTCGCTCACGGTGGTCGCCTCCGACGAGGACACTGAGGCTGCCCGTCTCGGCGTGGAGCGTGGCCGGGTCGTCGCCGCGGCGTACTGCCTCGGACGGGATCTGGCGAACTGTCCGGCCAGCACGCTGTCGGCGGAACGGATGGCCGAGGTCGCGCTCGAGGTCGGTCCGCCGGCCGGACTGCGGGTGGAGGTCTTCGACAAGCAGCAGCTGATCGCGCTGGGCTGCGGGGGCCTGCTCGGCGTGAACCGGGGCAGCGTCGACCAGCCTCGCATGGTCAGGTTGCGGTACGAGCCCGAGCAGCCTACTGGCCGGATCGCCTTGATCGGCAAGGGAATCATGTACGACTCCGGCGGCATCAGCCTGAAACCGAGCGACGAGTCGCACGCGCAGATGAAGAACGACATGACCGGGGCGGCGGCGGTGCTCGCGGCCATGACGGCGCTGCGCGACCTCGGATGTACGTCGGCGGTGACCGGGTATCTGATGTGCACCGACAACATGCCCTCGGGATCGGCGCTGAAGCTCGGTGACGTCTTGAGGATGCGCAACGGAACGACGGTCGAGGTGCTGAACACCGACGCCGAGGGACGTCTGGTGATGGCGGACGCGTTGGCGCTGGCGACCGAGGAGCCGGTCGACGCGATCGTCGACATCGCCACCCTGACCGGTGCGTGCCTGCGGACCTTCGGTGTCGAGATCGCCGGCGTGATGGGCAACGACGCCACTGTCGTCGAGCAACTCCGGCGCGCGGGCGAGGCCGTCGACGAGCCGGTCTGGGAGCTCCCGTTGCACCGGCCGTACCGGTCGCAGCTCGACTCGGCGGTCGCCGACCTGACGAACATGGGCGGCGTCAACGCGGGGTCGATCACGGCCGCGCTGTTCCTCGAGGAGTTCGTCGCCGGGCTTCCCTGGGCGCACGTCGACATCGCCGGCACCGCGCAGCTGGCGGCGCCGCGGACCTGGCGGAACAAGGGCGCGACCGGCTTCGGCACGAAGCTGCTGATCGAGTTCGCGCTGTCCTTCACGCCACCGACGAACAGCCGATCGTGAACGCCAAGGCGGCGGGGGAGACGCCGACCAAGAAGGGCCGGATGCAGCGGATCCTCGACGGCATCGAACAGGTCGGCAACAAGGTTCCGCACCCGGCGCTGATCTTCCTGGCCCTGATCGTCCTCGTGATCGTGCTCTCCCAGATCCTGTCCTGGGCGGGCACCAGCGTCACGACCGAGGTCGTCGAACCCGCGACGGTCGAGGTCGCACCGGAGTACCCGGGCGGCACGAGCGTTCCGGGCAACGACGCGCCGCCGGCGCCCGCCGTGCCGGACTACGAGGTGCACCAGGAGACGATCAAGGCCGAGAGTCTGCTGACCGGGGACGGGATCCGCTACATCTTCACCACGGCGGTCCAGAACTTCAACGACTTCGGCGTCGTCGCGGTCATCCTGGTAGCGATGATCGGCGTCGGCGTCGCCGAGGAGGCCGGTCTGATCGCGGCCCTGATCCGGAAGATGGTCAAGGTCGCGCCGCGACGCCTGATCACGTTCATCATCGTCCTGCTCGGCGGCATCTCCAGCGTGGCCTCCGACGCCGGTTACTTGGTCCTGATCCCGTTGGGTGCGGCCGCGTTCGCCTCCCTCGGGCGGCACCCGCTGGCCGGCATCGCGGCGGCGTACGCCGGGGTCAGCGCGGCGTTCTTCGTCAACGTGCTGATCACCCCGGCGGACGGCATCATCACCGAAGTCACCAACGAGACGATCGCGCTGGTCGCGCCCGACGTCCACCTCAACGTCACGCACAACTTCTTCTTCAGCATCGCCGCGACGATCTTCTGCGCGATCGTGATGACGGTCATCACCGAACGGATCCTCGAGCCGCGGCTCGGCAGGTACGACCCGGCCGAGGCCCCCGAGGACGCGCCGGCCGATCACCGGCCGACGGACGAGGAGATGCGGCTGGAGTCCCGTGGGCTGCGATGGTCGGTCTACTACCTGCTGGTCGCGGTCGCGATCGTGTCGGCGCTGACCTTCATTCCCGGGGCTCCGCTGCGCAATCCCGACACCGGCGAGATCTTCGGGTCGTCGCCGTTCATGAGCAGTCTGCTCTTCATCATCTCGATGCTGTTCCTGGCCGCCGGTCTCGGCTACGGCCGTGGTGCGCAGTCGCTGACCGGCAGCACCAACGTCATCAACGCGATCGTGAAGACCTTCAACGGGCTGGGCGGACTGATCTTCCTGATGCTGCTGATCGCCCAGTTCATTGCCTACTTCAACTACACGAACATGTCGACGCTGGCCGCGACCGGTCTCGCGGATCTGCTGGAGCGGGCCGACATCGGGGCGCTGCCGCTGCTGATCGGGTTCATCCTGCTGGTGGCGATCATCGACCTGATCATGCCCGGAGTGATCCCGAAGTGGGCGATCCTGGCGCCGATCTTCATCCCGCTGTTCTACCGGCTCGGCATCGCGCCGCAGACCGTGGTCGCGGCCTACCGGGTCGGCGACGGCCCGATGAACGTGATCACGCCGCTGATGGTGTACCTGCCGTTCATCGTGCTGGTGTGCCAGAAGTACCGGAAGAGGGCCGGTATGGGCACTGTGGTGTCGATGATGCTGCCCTACACCGGCATCGTGCTGGTCACCTGGGCCCTGTTCTACATCGTCTGGTACCTGATCGGGATTCCCTGGGGCCCGTCCGCACCGGTGCACCTCGGCTAGGGCCAGTGATGGACGACGCGACGCTGAGCCTGATCGTCCTCGGGCTCGTCGTCGCGGTGTTCATCTGGAACCGGCTGCCGGTCGAGGTGGTCGCGGTGCTCACGGCACTGGTGTTGTGGGCCAGCGGCCTGGTCGCCTTTCCCGCGGTGGTCGCGGGCTTCGGTGATCCGGTCGTCATCCTGATCGCGTCGTTGTTCGTGGTGAGCGAGGGGATCGACTCGACCGGTGTGACCGCCTGGGTCGGGCAGACCATCGTGCGGTACGCCGGTACGACGCGAGCCCGGCTGCTGATCGCCGTCACCGGCCTGTGCGCGGTGCTGACCGCGCTGATCACCCTGAACGGAGCCGTCGCGGCGCTGCTGCCGCTCGTCGTCATGCTGGCGGTCCGGGCCGGCGAGCCGCCGTCGCGGATGCTGATGCCGTTGACCTTCGTCGGCAGCGCCGGATCGCTGCTCACGCTGACGGGCTCGCCGGTCAACATCATCGTCTCGGAGGCGGCGCACGACGCGGGGGCCGGCGACTTCCCGTTCTTCGCGTTCGCGGTGGTCGGAGTGCCACTCGTCGCAGGCACGATCGCCATCTCGGTGCTGGCCGGTCCGCGGCTGCTGCCGAACGCCCGTCCGGCCCACCCGGCCGCGGATCTCGCGCTGCACGCCGAGACCCTCGACACCCACTACGCCGCCCTGGCCGACGGCTTCTACCGGCTGCGTGTCCGCGACCTGTCGCCGTTGGTGGGCCGGCCGGTACGCGAGCTCGACCTCTCGCCGTACCCGGGCGTGGAGATCGCGGGGGTCCAGGACAGGCACGGCCGGCATCGGCCCGACGCAGCGGCGCTCGATGTGGGCGATGTGCTGGTCGTGACCGGCGCCGAGGAAGACGTGAACAGCCTGACCGCCGAAGCCCGGCTCGCGGTGACCATGACACCGGTCGACGATCTGATGACCCGCGAGGCCGGAGTGGTCGAGGCCATCGTCCCGCCGCGGTCGTCGCTGGTCGGCGAGACGGTCTTCCCGGGCATGCATCGCGGACCCGACCTCGTCATCGTCGCGGTCCAGCGGATGGGCAAGGATCGCGGCAAGCGGCCGACCCAGCTCGCCGAAGGCGATGCGCTGCTCGTGCACGGCGCCTGGGCGGCTCTGGACGACCTCACCAAGGATCGGGACATCCTGCTCGTGGACTCGCCGCAGACCGTCCGGCGCCAGGCGATTCCCTGGGGCGCCAACGCGTCGACAGCGGTAGGGATCCTGGCGGCGATGATCGTGCTGCTCGCGACCGGCCTCCTACCGGCCGCGATGGCGGGCCTGCTCGCGGCGACGGCGATGGTGCTGGCCCGGGTCGTCCGGCCGCAGCAGGCGTATCGGGCGATCTCCTGGCAGATCGTCGTACTGATCGGTGCCCTGATCCCGTTGTCGGGTGCGATCCAGTCGAGCGGCGGCGCGGATCGGATCGCCGGACTGATCGTCGACGCCGTCGGCGCCGGCCGCCCGTACCTGTTGCTGCTGGCCCTGTTCGTCCTCACCGCGCTCCTCGGTCAGGTGGTGAGCAACACCGCGACGGTGCTGATCGTCACGCCGATCGCGGTCGCGGCCGCGGCAGGCACGGGTACGTCGGTCAAGCCCGTGCTGATGCTGATCGCGGTCGCCGGTTCGGCCTCGTTGCTCACCCCGATCTCCACGGCCGCGAACATGATGATCATGAGTCCCGCGGGCTATCGCTTCGGCGACTACTGGAAACTGGGCCTGCCGGTGATGCTCTGGTGGCTCGCGACCGCTCTCCTCGTCATCCCACTCGTTTGGTCGTTCTGAGATGTCCGCCGCCGACAGGTACGTATCGACCGGCGGCCTGCCCACCCCTGGCAGGGTCGAGGAGATCGTGCGCGCGGCGTACGAGAAGTTCCGAGGCGTTGCCGACGGTGCGATCAGCGATGTCTATCCGGTGCTGCAGCGCGTCGAGGCGGACACCTTCGGGGTCTGTGTGGCGGCCGTCGACGGTCGGCTGTTCGAGGCCGGGGACACGCGGCGGCCGTTCACGATCATGAGTGTTGCCAAGCCGTTCGTGTTCGCGCTGGTCTGTCAGGCGATCGGTGTCGATGCCGTGCGTGAGTTGGTCGGTGTGAACGCGACCGGGCTCCCGTTCAACTCGCTGCGCGCGGTGGAGCAGTCGGCGACCGGGCGTACGAACCCGATGGTGAACGCCGGCGCGATCGCGACGGCCGGCTTGGCGCCCGGCGATTCGCCGGATGCCCGGTGGCGGTTCATCCTCGACGGTCTGTCGGCCTTCGCGGGACGTGAACTCGTCCTGGACGACGAGGCGCTGGCGTCGGCGCTGGCCTCGAACCATCGCAACCGTTCGCTGGCGGCGCTCCTGCACAGCGTCGGTGCCTTGGCGGGCGATGCGGAGACCGCGACCGACCTGTACACCAGGCAGAGCTGCCTGCGGGTCACCGCGGTCGACCTCGCGGTGATGGGAGCGACCCTCGCGGATGGTGGTGTCTGTCCGACGACTCGGCGGCGGGTGGTGGATCCGGACATCGCCCGGGTGACCCTGGCGGTGATGACCGTCGCGGGCCTGTACGAGACGTCGGGCGACTGGCTGCTCGACGTCGGCGTACCGGGGAAGAGCGGCATCGGTGGCGGCATCGTGACGGTGTCACCCGGCAAAGGCGCGTTGGGGACTTTCGCGCCTCGATTGGATGCCGCTGGCAACAGTGTCAAAGGCCGGCTCGCGGCACAGTTCCTGGCGCGACAGCTCGGTCTGGATCTGCTCGCGTCGGAGGTCAGCGTTACTTGAGGCGCACTAGGGTGCGCCCAGCGTGAGGGTGGTGTCTGCCGGCTTGCCGGACCGCAGATAGGTCAGCTCGAGCTTGTCCCCGGCCCGACGGGTCAAGGTCGCCACCACGATCTGCTCGCTGCTGACGGCCGGCTGGCCGTCGACCTTGGTGATGATGTCGCCCGCCTGCAGGCCCGCCTGCACCGCGGGGCCACCGGCGTCGACCCCCAGCACGAACAGACCGGTCGGTGTCCCGGCGGCCTTCGCGACCGCGGGCGGGATCTCCTGGACCTGGAGGCCGGTCGTCGGATGCCCCGGCTTGCCGGTGCTGATCAGCTGTTCGGCGATCGGGTTCGCCAGATCGACCGGGATCGCGAAGCCGAGGCCGACGCTCCCGCCGCCGCCGGCGCCCGAGGCATCCGGAACCGTGGCGATCGCGGCGTTGACGCCGACCAGGCGCCCGGCGCAGTCCACCAGCGCGCCACCGCTGTTGCCGGGGTTGATGGCCGCGTCGGTCTGGACGGCGCCGATCAGGTGATGGGTCACCTCGTCACCCGGCACCGGCACATAGCGGTCCAGCGCACTCACGATGCCCGACGTGACGGTGCTGCTGAGTCCCAGCGGCGCACCGAGGGCGATCACCGGCTGGCCGACCTGCAGTGACCCGGACGAACCGAGCTCGATGACCGGATAGTCGCCGGCGCCGTCGGCCACCTTCAGCACGGCCAGGTCCGTACTCGGATCGCGGCCGACGATCGTCGCGCCGGAGGTGCGGCCGTCGCTGTACCGCACGGACACCGCGCCGCCGGAGCCCGCGGCGACCGAGATGACGTGGTCGTTGGTCAGGACGTACCCGCCGCTGCGGATCAGCTGCCCGGACCCGGTTCCCGCGGCAGCGCCGCGACGGGCCGAGATGGTCACGATCGACGGCAGCACCTGGTTCGCGACCGGGATCGCGGCGCACATCGCCGTACCGGGATCTGCCTGGCCGGAGGACGAGGAGGCGCCGGCGCGATCGCCGCGGTCGACGGCGAGGAAGATCACCGCGGTCACGAGCGCGCCGGCCACCAGGCCGACCGGGAGACCGAGCGTCAGCAGGTGGGCGGGGTGGAATCGGTGCCAGCTCGTCGAGTGTCCGGCCGGGGGTCCGTTGTCGGCCTGGCCCATCCCGACCTCCTCTGGTCCGCTCAGGAGTCCGCTGGCAGTGCCGGCGAGTCGTGCGCCACGCGCTCCTGGCCGTCCCGAGGATAGGTCTGCGGCGCGTCCGGCAGCTCACCCGATCCAGGTGACCGTGGGGTGGCACGGTCGAAGTACAGGTATGCCACGGCCGCCGCGGCGATCGGCATCGCCAGCGCGAACAGGATCGACGAGACCACGTTGATCAACGTCGGTGACCAGTCCGTCGCCAGCAGCAGGACGATGCCGGCGATCGGCCCGACGGCCAGCCCCGACCCGACCACCAGCGTCAGGGGTACGGCGGTCCGCCACCACCGGCCCGCCACCAGACGACGGCTGCGTCTCAGCGCCGCAGACCCCGAACAGTGCTCGGCGACGAGGACCTGCACGATGAACGCGCGGCTGACGGCGTAGTACACGGCCAACGGGATCGTCGCCACGAAGATCGTGAGGACGAACAGCACGACGACGTACTGCGTGGCGGCCCGAGCCAGCTGCCATCGGATCGTCACCACGTGGCGCAGCGCTGCCCGTGCTGTCACCGGGGCGCCGCGGTCGAGTTGATCGAGCGTCCGCATCACGACCGCCAGCAGGACGACGTACGTCGCGATCGTGAGGAGGGTGACCGCGAGCGCGAGGATCGATGCCCAGAAGCCGGTCGCGTCCTCGGTCGGTGCGCCGAGGTCGGTCGGCGCGTCCCGCCTGGCTGCCTGGAGGTTGGCCAGCGTGACCGTGATCAGGCCCAGGACGCCCAGGGCGGCGGCGAACCCGCCGAACAGGCCCGGTCGTCGACGGAAGAGGCGGATCGCAGAGGCCACCGCTTGACCCCAGGCCCGTGGCCGACGGGCGGGAAGCGGGTCCGCGTCGGACCACCGTGTCCGAGCGGCAGCGAACCACACCAGCGCGACGAGTACGGCGAGCACGAGCCCGAGCAGCCAGGTCCGGTCGAGGGTTTCGCGCAGCAGGTTCGATCCGGTGGCGACGGCGGCACAGAAGGCGCGGGTGCTGCTCGGTCCGAGCAAGGCTCCGGCGGGCACGGTCGTGCTGTCGTCGCGCCAGTTCGCCTCGGCGTCCTGGATCGGCGCCGTCCAGGACTCCTTCATGTTCGGTCCGGTCGGTCCGTCGAAGAACGATCGCTGACGTTCACCCCATCGGCCCTGGAACGCGAGCCAGGGGTACTGCGCGAGATAGTCCGCCCGGTTCAGCGGAACATAGGCGACCTTGGGGTTGATCGTCGCTTGCGGCTCGGTGGTGTCGTCGCAGCCCAGTCCCTCCGAGCCGCGCCCGAGGTACAGGCGTCGCCCGTACTTGTTCGCATGCGAACCCGCCGCCGGGTAGGCGACCGGATGGGTCCCGTCGACGAGCTCGAGCTTGGCGTCTCCCCATCGCGCGCGTTCGGCTCCGCCGTGCTGGCTGTACCCCACCGCCGTCGGGGGCGTGGTCAGTGCAGCCGCCGGCGTGGCTGCGTCGAAGATGAGCTGGATCGATTCCCAGTCGCCTTCGTGGGTGTTGTTGTAGTCGTTGAAGACGTAGAAGAACCAGTACTCCAGCGAGAGCTGTCCGGGGTACTCGGGGTCCTGCGCGACGTGGGCGTAGACAGTCGCGGCGTACTCGGCGTTGAGCCGCGCGGACCAGTCGGCGTAGTCACAGGCGGGGCGCAGCGGATCGCCCGGAAAGTCCAGGAAGTGCCCGGGGTACTGCAATCCGAGATCCGTATCCTGAGGCTGGGTCTTGATCAGGTCGGGCGGCCGCCAAGGACCGCGCAGGGCGACCTCCTGATTGCCGAGCACGGCCTGGACGTCGATCGGCTGGAAGTGCTCGCCGTCGGCGCATCGGGCTGCGCTGTCCTGAAGTTTGACGACGGGCGCGTAACGGTCGGCCAACTGCTGCGCCGCGACATCGTCCGGAGAGGTCGCGGCCATGGCGGGTTCCGTGCCGCAGAGGAGCAGCGCCGCCAGCACCAGCAGCGCCGACGACAGGATCACCCGATCCAGGTGATCCGGGCGGTCACGTCGCACGGTGGCTCGCCGCCCGGCGATCGAGGTGGCGCCACCGCACCAGCGTCAGCAGGCCCACCACGACCGGTACGACCTGGACAGCGACCCGCCAGACGAGCAGCCCGGCGACCAGTGCCGTTGCCTCCAGTTCACTGTGCGTCGAGACGAACGCCGCGTAGGTCGCGTCGAGCACTCCCGCGCCCATCAGCGGCAGGCCGGTGAACGGATAGATGACGAGGAAGGTGCATACGAGCAGAAGGATCGTGGCGCCGCTCAGCGGGATGCCGACGAAGCCGAGGCACAGCACGAGCACACCCGCCTCCACGACGACCAGACCGCACAAGCTGACAACCGCGAGCCGGCCGTGCGCTTTCAGGAGCCCCGCGCTGTGGGCCTGGAAGTCGACCAGTCGCTCGGCCCACTCGTCCGGTCCGTTGGCGGCCGGCCGCACCTTGCGCAGCAACGAACCGAGCATCCGTCCGAGCGCCGCGGCGGTCCGCTCTGCCCGTACGGCGTAGATCAGGCCGGCCAGCAACGCGACGGCCCCGGCACCGAAAACGAGTGCTGCCCAGCCGAACGGTGCGTAGAAGGTCGAGCCGACCCAGAAGATGACGAACCCGAGAACCGGCGCGGCCAGCCGGGCGATGTAGAACAGCAGCGTGCTGAGCGTCAGTCCGGAGGCCGCCGCTTTCGCGTCGATGCCCCACGATCGGAGCATTGCCAGCCGTACGACGACATCGCCCGGCGACGGCGCGATCGTCGCTACCGAGGTGGCCGCGACGTCGTTGACCATGGCCCGCGGAACGCTGAGCCCGGTCACGAACAGTGCCAGCGGAACCGCGAGTACGAACCGGCGGATCGGCAGGACGAGGAGGACCACTACGACCTGCCACGGGCTCAGGTGAGTCACCGCGTAGCCGACCTGGCTCCAGTCGATGGCCCGTAGCAGCCGCAGCAACAGCCAGGCGACGACGGCGACGAGCAGCAGCCGGCCCACGCGCACCAGCGCCTTGGGGACTCGGCGCCGAGCAGCCTTGTGGGTCGATTCCGGTTCCGGTGCGGGGTCGGCCACTCCACCACCCTGCCGCCGGATCGGCGCGCCGGCCTCCCACGATCCGGGGGAGCCGATGTGGTCCGGACCACCCATCGCCCGGGAAGGGTGATGCCCTGCCGCCGTTGGTCCGGCACAGTGGGTGGCGCCGGAAAGGGGCGTTGCCATGGGCCACTACGTGATCCGGGTGCAGGGCACGTTGTCGGACGAGCTGACCGAAGCGTTTCCCGCACTGGCGGTGAATCCGGAGCCGGTGCAGACCCTGCTCCACGGGTACCTCGCCGACCAGGCAGCGCTGGCCGGCATCCTGAACCACCTCGACATGCTCGGAGTCAACATTCTGGAAGTCCTGCAGGTCCCGCCCTTCGACTCGACCGACGTCGGGTGACGAGTCCCGCGACCACAGCCGCGCCGGCCGCGACCAGGCCGATGATGAAGATCACCAGGAGTGCCGTCCGGAGGGATCGGGTCAGGATGTCGAACGCGGCGGCTCCCGTCACCGGGCTGAGCTCAGCCGGCAGCCGGTCGAGATACCGTTGCCGGCCGATCGCCAGGACGATGCCCAGCGCCACCATCGAGACGGCCACGCCGAGTCCCGTGCCTATCAGTGCCCGCCGGCGATCGACGGCGAGGCAGAGTCCGAGGACGAGCAACCCGCCGGCGACGAACGGCAGCACCGTGCCGAATCGGTCCAGTAGGCGGTAGCCGCGCTGGGCCCGGTACAGCTCCGGCGAGGAGAACAAGTCGAAGGTCTGATGGACATCGGGGATCCGTTCCGCAGCACTGAATCCCGCTGCGACAAGGCGCTCTCTGGCCGCCGCGACGAACGGACCGAGGTCGATGCTGACAGTGTCGCCCTTGACGCCGACGGGTCCGTCCCGCCCACTCAGCGCGCCCACCAGTTGCTCGTGCGCCGCTCGGTTGGCGCTGCGCCACAGCGTCTGGAACGTCTCGCTCTCGACCAGTTGACCGACCTGGCCCCGGACGACGCCGCGGGCACCGTCCGCGATGCGCCCCGGCAGGTTGCGGAGGATCACGTCCGTGATCCGGTCGGCGATCGCGGTCCGTACGCCGGCGTCGGCGGCCAGCGGGACCACGTTCTCGACGTACCGATCGGTGTTCGTCACCTGCGTGCGTGCCCACGCCGCCGTGACCGCCACCGGTGCCAGCACGCACCCGGCGATCAGCAGGACGACCGCCACCACGGTCCTGACCTTGCGCGTGTCCTCCATGGACTGCCTCCGGCGTCATCAGGAGCGTGACCGCCCGGAGTCGCGGTTTCCTCCTCCAGATCGGGTGAGCAGACCTGACCAGGACGGTCCTACTCTCGGGAAGGGAACCCATTGCGAGAGGTGCCACCGTGACTTCGGACCAGGGACAGCCGACCGTCTTTCACCAGGTGCGGGTGCTGGACGTACGTCGCGGCAGTGTCGGGGACCCGGTGCAGGTGGTCGTCCGCGACGGAGTCATCGACGAGATCTCGCCGACGGCCGAAATCCCTGCCGGTGCGTACGTCGTACCCGGCGAAGGGCGGACGCTGATCCCGGGACTGATCGATGCCCACTGGCACGCGATCTTCGCCTCGGTGCCGCTGATGACCGCGTTGACGGGCGATGTCGGGTTCCTGCACATCGTCGCCGCGGCGGCGGCGCGCGACACGTTGCTGCGCGGCTTCACGACGGTCCGGGACGCCGGCGGCCCGTCGCTCGGGCTCAAGCAGGCGATCGACGACGGCCTGGTGCCGGGGCCGCGGATCTACCCGTCCGGGGCGATGATCTCGCAGACCGGTGGGCACGGTGACTTCCGGGCCCGGCACGAGGTCCCCCGTGGCCGGACCGGCTACCTGAGCCACGCCGAGCTGGTGGGTGCCGTCCGCATCGCCGACGGTGTCAGCGCGGTGTTCGAGGCCGCGCGCGAACAACTCATGCTCGGCGCCTCGCAGCTCAAAGTCATGGCGGGCGGCGGCGTCGCGTCGTCGTACGATCCGTTGGACGTCACGCAGTACACCGAGGCCGAGCTGCACGCGGCGGTCGAGGCCGCGGAGAACTGGGGAACCTACGTGATGGTGCACGCCTACACGCCGCGCGCGGTCCAGCAGGCGATCCGGGCCGGGGTCAAGTGCATCGAACACGGTCAGCTGCTCGATGACGAGACCGTCGAGCTGATGGCGGAGAACGACGTCTGGTGGTCGCTCCAGCCCTTCCTGGACGACGAGGACGCACCGCCCGTCCCGCCCGGGAGCCGGCCGAAGTTCGAGCAGATGGTGACCGGGACGGAAACGGCGTACGAGCTGGCGAAGAAGCACGACGTCCGGTTGGCCTGGGGGACCGACACCCTGTTCGATCCGGCGCTCGCGGTCAAGCAGGGCAAGCAGCTCGCCAAGATGACGCGCTGGTTCACGCCGGCCGAGGTGCTGACGATGGCGACCGTCACCAACGCCGAACTGTTGTCGCTGTCCGCTGCCCGGAATCCGTATCCGGGTGTTCTCGGAGTCGTCGAGGAAGGCGCACTCGCCGACCTCATCCTCGTGAACGGCAATCCGCTGGACGACATCCAATTGCTGGCCACCCCGGAGACCGCCTTCGCGGCGATCATGAAACAGGGCGCCCTGGTCAAGGACGTGTCGGCCCGCTGAGGATTTCGCCGGCCGGCCACAGTTGGGGCTGGATCGCCGGATCGGTGTAGTCGGGGTCGGGGTTGCGGCGGACGAGGGTGTCGTTCGGGTGGCTCGCACCGGGCCGCCAGCGGTTGTCGAGCGGCTGCAGGTGGATCGCGATCGACCGGCGGGGTGCGTTCGACAGGTTGGCCGAACTGCCGTGCACCGTCCGGCAATGGTGGAAGCTGACCTGCCCGCGCCGCATCCGCGGTACGACGGGAGTCGGGTCGAACCCCTGCGCGACGATCGACGCCTCCAGTCCGGCCGCGTCCTGCGAGAAGAAGTCCAGCCCGGTCACGGACCATCGATGACTGCCGGGCATGAACGAGACCGCCCCGTTCACCTCGTCGACGTCATGGAACCCGACCCAGGCGGTCAGCATCTCGTCCGACGTACACGATTGCCAGTACTGCCGGTCCGTGTGCCACCCGACCCGCGCTGATCCGCCCGGCGGTTTGAACAGCAACTGGTCGTGCCACAATCGGATCCCCTCCGCCCCGGACAACGCAGCCGCCGTCGCGGCGATCGCCGGATGCCGCACCAGCGCGGCCAGTTCGTCCACCCGAAGTGACGAGTAGTCGTTCTTCCGCAGTACGTCGCCGTCCGTCGGCTGCCAGCCCCGAGTCGCCGGTACGTCGGGCAACGCCCGATCGTGATCGTTCGCGTAGAACCGCTCCATCCCGCGCTCGGCCGCGTCGAGTACGTCGGAAGGCACGATCACCGGCGAGATCCAGTAACCGTGCTCGCGGTAGAAGGCAATGTCGTCAGCGTCCATGACGATCAACCTAGGAATGATCGACCCCGGATGCGTTGCCGATGTTCAGGCAACTGGACACAATCTTCAGGTGTCCCTGCACCGACCCAGCGGCCTTCGCGCCGGCTTCCACGCCGACGGCTTCGCGCCGGGCAGCGGACTGCTGCACGCAGGCGAGCAGTGGGTCCCCGAGCAGTTCCTGATCGAGCCGCACGAGCATCCGGTCTGGGAGATCTACCTGCAGCAGCACGGCACCACGCACTGGGTCGCCGGCGGCGAGAGCTACGCACTGCATCCAGGACACCTGTTCGCCATACCGCCCGGCGTCACTCACCACCTCGCGGGTCGATCCGGCAACCACCACTTCTACTTCGCTGCGGTCGACCTGCACGTAGTCGGCACGCGTCACCCGGGACTCAGGATGCCGCGGACCGTCGTACATCGGGAGGCCGGCGAGCTCGCGTACGCGTTCGCGCAGCTGGTCCGGGAGTTGACCACGCGGTACGAGTACGCCGAGACAGGACTGGCGCTCGCGGTGGACCATCTGGTGCTCGCGGTCTCCCGGTCGCTGGCGCCGGCCGCCGTACCGCAGCTCGCGATGCATCCCGCCGTACGCACGGTGAAACGCCTGCTGGACCAGGAGTTTCACGAGCACTGGACCCTGAAGGAGCTGGCGGATCGCGTCGGGCTTGCCCCGGCGTACCTGGCCGAGTTGTTCGCCGGTGAGCTCGGCCAGCCACCGCACCGCTACCTCAACGAACGCCGGATCGACCGCGCCCGCCAACTCCTCGAATCCAGCGACGTGACGATCACCGCGCTCGCGTTGAGCCTCGGCTTCAGCTCCAGCCAGCACTTCGCCCGCATGTTCCGCCAGCTCACCGGCGCCACTCCGACCGCTTTCAGATCGTCACGATCGCGGTGACGCCGAGCGCGATTCCGACCAGATAGGTGCCCATGGCACCGACATCGCGGAGCGGACCGTGCGTCGCGAGCGAGGGGGACCGCAGCATGCCGAGCGCGTGCGTGAACCGGACGACGACGGCCGCGACGGCGAGTACGTCGATCAGCCTGCTGTCGGACAGCATCGAGCAGACCAGCAGCAGCACGATCATCGTCGGGATGTACTCGGCCGCGTTGCCGTGCGCGCGGACCGCGATCAGTAACCGGTCGGTGGGATCGCTCGGCAGCTGGTTTCCGCCGCCGCGGAGCGCGCGGTTCCGGGTGACGTTGGCGCCGAGCACGAACAACAGGATGCCCAGCAGGGCAATACAGACAACGGTGATGGTGCTCATCGACGTCCTCGCTTCGCTCCGGGCGCCGATGAGACACGAGGCGCTCTGTGCTTGATGATGAACTCGCTACGCTCGTTCATACCAGTGCTCCTTCGAACAGGCTGCTGACGATGGTGTGGCTGAGATGGGTCCCGAGCAGGGCGTCGGTTTTGTGCATGCCGCCGGGACAGGTGACGTTGACCTCGATCAGCCGGCCGTCGATCACGTCGAGACCGGCGATGACCAGGCCGTGCTTGCGCAGTACCGGTCCGAGGACGCCGACGATCGCGCGATCCTGATCGTCGATCTCGGCCGGTGCGACCGGCGGCCCGATCCGGAAGTCGTCGACGGCCGGCCGCCGAAGGACCGCGCCGACGATCTCGCCGTCCAGCAGGAACAACCGCTTGTTGCCCTGCGCAACCGTCGGCAGGAACTGCTGTGCGATCACGTGCTGTCGCCCGCCGTGCGTGGCCGACTCCAGCAACGCGATCGCGCTTCGGTCGTCCCGCACGAGCCAGACGCCGATCCCCGCGAACCCGTCGACAGGCTTCACGACCGCCGTCCCGACACTCCGCACGAACGAGCGCAGCGCCTGCGGATCAGCCCCGACGTACGTCGGCGGGCACAACTCGGGGAACTGCAGCGCGACGAGCTTCTCGTGCATCGCCCGGATCCCCTCCGGCCGGTTGATTACCCGCGTACCCGCTTGTTCGACGAGATCGAGCAGGTACGTCGTGTGCAGGTACCGCGCGTCGACGGGCGGATCGATCCGCAGCTGAACCACCTCGAACGACGCGACGTCGACGACCGCCGTACCGAGCTCGTCCCACCACGTCGAGTCCACGATCCACCGATGATCGCCGCCGGCGACCCGCGGCCGCAGCCGGATCCGCCGGGCTTGCGCGCACACCCGCCCGTCGACGACCGCGAGTTCCTCCGGACCGCAACACCAGATGTCGACGCCGAGATCCTGCGTCGCACTCATCAACCCGACGCCGGCGTCGATGTCGCCCTGCAGGCCGGCCAACGGGTCGGTCACGAACAACGCTCCGCTCATGCCGCCAACTCCTCATCGAGTACGCCGGTCGCCGCCGCGCACCACAGTTGCGCGGAATCAGAACCTTCGAGCGCCCGCAGCACGTCGCGTCGGCGTACGTCGTCGTACATGAGCTGCCTGAGTACGGCGACTGCGCGCTCTACTGCGTCTGGTTCAAGAGCGTCGAGGAAGCGCACCTCGAGGTACGTCCCGCGCGGGCGGACCGGTGGGAACAAGGTGCTCACGTGCCCGATCGGCCCGTCGACGAAGACCGTGGCGGCTGCCGCGAAGGCGGCGTACGACGCGACCGGGTCCTCGCCGCGCAGCAGGCTGTCGTCGAACGCGGTACGCGACGGGTCGACCGCCAGCCAGGTCGCCAGTCGGTCGCTGCGGTTGAACCGTGCTGCGAGGAACGGCCCGGCGAGGTTGAGTACCCGCCACTGCTCGATCCCGGCCCGCCCCGGCCACCAGTCCAGACAGATCTGGGTGGACGCGGTACGGCGCATCATCCGCCGACCGGCCGGCCCGATGCGGTCGAAGTGCCGCTGCATCGCGACGTACCGCGCCGAGGTCAACTGCAACGGCACGTCCGGTCGCGGGTCGACCGGGATCGCCCGCAGCGTGACCCCGGCCAGCCGGCGCCGGAGGTCGGCAGTCAGCGAACGCAGGTCGCCGATCGGATCGAGCGATGGCGGCAGGCTCAGCTCGAGCTGGCCGCCGGGCTCGAAGCTGACGTACGGCGCCGCGAGTGACCCCTCCGCCGCCCGCCGCGCCTCCTCGATCGGCACCACGCCGCCATCGGCCGCGGCAACGACGTACTCCTGCTCGATCGCGACCCGAACCGTCCGCCGCCGCCCCCGCGCGAACAGACCGGCCACCACCGGGTGCAGCTCCCTGGCCTCCATCGGACCCCCCTGATAATGTAAGGATTCCTGTCAAGATATTGGAAGGTATCCTTACGACATGTCAAGGCCTCAGGCACCGCGGCCTGATCGCAAGCCGCTGATCGGGCTGGTCGAGCGCGCCAATCGCGCGTTGCAGGCCGACATGGTCCGCCGGGCGCACGCCGCCGGGCACACCGAAGTGAAGATGGCCCACAACTCGGTCTTCGGCTTTCTGCACCCCGACGGCGCCCGAGCCGCTGACATGGCCGCCCGGGCCGGGATCACCCGGCAGTCGATGGGCGAGGTGATCCGCGACATGGTCGCGCTCGGCCTGCTGGAGATGCGGTCCGACCCGAACGACGGCCGGGCCAAGGTGGTCGACTACTCCGAGCACGGCCGGTCGGTGGCGGGTGACGGATTCCGGTATCTGATCGAGCTGGAGCGGCGGTTCGAGGAGGAGTTCGGCGAGCAGGAGTACGCCGTCGTCCGCGATGTGCTCGAGCGCTTGGTCGGCGTACTCGACAGGTTCGCAGCCGAAGAGGATCAGACTTCGTCTTCGGCCGGTGGCAGCGTCGGGTAGTCGCCGATCGGGTAGAGGCCGACCGTGAAGCCGTACGTCGTGTCGCCGGCGCGGGGGAGCTGGTCGAACGTGTGGATCAGCGCATCCACCTGCTGCCAGAACTCCGCGGCCCGCTCCTCGGGAATGCGGGCGTGCCGGATGAACGAGCGCATCTGACCCGCGTCGTAGGCCGGCTTCGACTCCTCGGCCGCGACCTCGAAGTCGTTGAAGTCGTGCGGCAGTTGCCCGTGGTCGCCCTGCCGGCCGAGTCCGACGAAGAACATCCGTGCGGCGCGCCCGTAGAACCGCTCCTCGATCGCCCGCACCCGCCGGGTCCGGACCACCTGCAGGATGCCCGCGTCGGCGAGTACCTTCACGTGGTGCGCGACCGTGCTCTTCGGCCGCCCGACCGCGGTGGCCAGCTCCGTCACGGTCGCTGCCCGCTCGTGCAGCAGCCCGAGAATCGTCGTCCGGAGCGGATCGCTGATCGCCCGCACCTGCTCCGCGGTGGTCAGCTCCACGGTGTCCGCGAGCTCGTAATCAGGGACCGACCTGTTGATCGACATGGTTCGAATAGACTAGCATCGCCGATTGTTCGAGATATCTGGATCATTGGAGCTGATGATGGCCGAGGTCGTGCTGTACCACCACTCACAGGGGCTCACCGACGGGGTGAAGGCGTTCGCCGACGAGCTACGGCAGGCGGGCCACATCGTCCACACGCCGGACCTGTACGAAGGCAACACCTACGCGACACTGGACGAGGGCATGGACTACGCGAGGGCGACCGGCTTCGGCGTCATCGCGGAGCGCGGCGTCCAGGCTGCGCAGAGCCTGCCCGAGAGCGTGGCGTACGCCGGATTCTCGCTCGGCGTCGTGCCCGCGCAGCAGTTGGCGCAGACTCGCCCCGGTGCCGCCGGCGCGCTCTTCTACTACTCGTGCCTGCCGGTGGAGGAGTTCGGCACGTGGCCGGGCGACGTACCGGTGCAGGTGCACGGCATGGACGAGGACCCGTTCTTCACCGAGGAAGGCGGCGACCTGGACGCTGCGAAGGCCCTGGTCGCCGCCGTCGACGGTGCCGAACTGTTCCTCTATCCCGGCAAGGAGCACCTGTTCGCCGACTCATCCCTCCCGGGTTACGACGAGGCCGCCGCCAAGCTCGTCCTCGAGCGGACGCTCGCCTTCCTCGCTTGAAGCAGGAGAACGGGGGATGAAGGAGGCGATGGCCAGTGCGGTCAACGCAGCGCCGGCGCCGATCAGCAGGACGACCCGGAAGCCACTCTGCGAGGGCAGCGTGTAGCCGCCGAGGCTGATCGTCAGGTTCGCGAGGATCACGCCGGCCACCGCGCTGGACACCGAGGTGCCGATCGACCGCATCAGGGTGTTGAAGCTGTTCGCGGCCGCGGTCTCCGAGACCGGTACCGCGCTCATGATCAGCGCGGGCATCGCGCCGTACGCCAGGCCGATGCCCGCGCCGATCAGCAGCGACACCAGCACGAGCTGCCAGACCGAGCTCATCAGCACACTGCCCACGCCGTACCCGGCAGCGACCACGAGCGCGCCGAGCATCAGCGTCACCTTCGGGCCGCTGGTCTTCGAGATCTTCGCCGAGAATGGTGCTGCGACCAGCATGATCAGACCCGACGGGCCCATCACCAGACCGGACGCGAGCATCGACTGGCCGAGCCCGAAACCAGTTGCCTTGGGCATCTGCAGCAACTGCGGCAGCACCAGCGACATCGCGAACATCGCGAACCCGAACACCATCGACGCCAGGTTGGTCAGCAGCACCTGTGGGCGCGCGGTCGTGCGCAGGTCGACGAGCGGCTCGCTGGTACGGCGCTCCCACCAGCCCCAGGTGAGCAACGCCACGACCGCGAGCGCGAACAGGCCGAGCGTCCGCCCGCCGGTCCAGCCCCAGTCGGCGCCCTGAGAGATTGCCAGCAGCAACGAAATCAGCCCGATCGACAGGCCGAGCCCGCCCGGTACGTCGAACCGGCCGCCGGAGCGCACCGCCGACTCCGGTACGAAGCGCAGTACCAGCGCGAACACGATCGCGCCGAGGGTGGCCGACACCCAGAACAGCGTGTGCCAGTTGAAGTTCTCCGCGAGCAGCGCGGCCGCGGGCAGGCCGAGCGCGCCGCCGACGCCGAGCGAGGCGCTCATCTGCGCGGTCGCCGAACCGAGCTTCTCGGCCGGCAGTTCGTCGCGCATGATGCTGATGCCGAGCGGGATCACGCCGGACGCCAGGCCCTGCAGCGCGCGGCCGGCGATCATCGGCGTCAAGGAGCTGCTGAGTGCGGCGACGACCGAGCCCGCGATCAGCATGCCGATGCTGATCAGCAGCATCCGGCGCTTGCCGTACATGTCACCGAGGCGGCCCATGAGCGGGGTCGCGACCGCGGCGGCGAGCAGCGTGGCGGTGATCGCCCAGGCGGTGCCGGCGGCCGACGCGTGCAGCAGTCGCGGCAGCTCGGGGACCAGCGGGATCACCAGGGTCTGCATCAGCGCGACCGTGATACCGGCCGAGGCGAGCACCGGGACGACGGTCCCGGTGCGCACGGATGAAGCAGCGGACATCAGCAGCCTCCTGGCTGGGATAGATAGTTGGTTTCTGCAACCAAGAGCCTAAGTCAGGCAGTTGACTTAAACAAGCCGGCGAGGGAAGCTGGAAGAGAAACCACGTGGAGGTGATGGCCAGTGACCGATAGTGACGTTCGCCAGGTGCTGTCCGATGCGCGCTTCGCCCGGACGGCCGAGGGAGGGGCCCGGGTCTCGGCCGAGGGTGCCGGCGTGTTCGACGAGCGACGTCCCGGCGTACCGCAGTCCGGGGACGGGCATCAGCGCTGGCGGCGGATGATCACCAAGTGGTTCACGGCGAAGCGGATGGCGGCGCTGCGGCCCTCGATCGAAGCGATGGCGGACGAACTCGTCGACGCGATGATCGCGGGCGGGAAACCCGCGGACCTGAAGGCGAATCTCGGGTTCCCGTTGCCGGTGTGGGTGATCTGCGAGCTGCTCGGCGTACCGGCGTCGGATCGCGAGCGGTTCTCGTACTGGTCCGACACGTTCCTGAACCTGAGTCGCTATTCGGCCGCTGACATGGAGGCCGCGCAGGCCGAGTTCACGGCGTACATGACCGGCCATGTCGAGGCCAAACGTGCGGAGCCGGGCACCGATCTGCTGAGCGATCTGATCACCGGCACCGACTCGGCAGGGGAGCGGCTGAGCGACGACGCGCTCGTCTCCACCGGCATGGGCCTGCTGATCGCCGGGCACGAGACGACCACCAACATGATCGGCAAGATGATGGCGATGCTGCTCGCCGACCGCGGCCGCTGGGAGCAGTTGCTCGCGGACCCGGAGCTGGTCCGCACCGCCGTCGAGGAGGCCTTGCGGTACGACGCCAACGCCGGGTTCGGCATGATCCGGTACGTCTCCGAGGAGCTCGAGCTGTCCGACGGCGTCCTGCCCGCGGGGACGACCGCGATCTGCAGCATGGCCTCGGCGAACCGGGACGAGCGGATCTTCGCGGAACCCGCGGACATGGACCTGACCCGGAGCCCGAACGTGCACCTGGCGTTCGGGGCCGGGCCGCACTCCTGCATCGGTCAGTCGCTGGCGCGGACCGAACTGCAGGTCGTTCTCGAAGTGTCGTTGCGCCGGCTGCCGACGTTGGCGCTGGCAGTGCCGCCGGCCGAGTTGCCGCTCGTCGAGGGGCTGCTCGTCGGCGGGCTGCGGGAGGTAAGGGTGATCTGGTGATGATGATGGCGAAGGACGTACGAGCGGTCCGGGTGAACGCGACCCGCGAGCTGATCCTGACCACGGCGGAGCGGATGTTCGCCGAGCGCGGTGTGCACGAGGTGTCGAACCGGCAGATCAGCGAGGCGGCCGGTCAGGGCAACAACACCGCGGTCGGCTACCACTTCGGGACCAAGACCGATCTGGTGCGCGCGATCGTCCGCAAACACGCGGAACCGGTCGAGGCCCGGCGCCGGGAGCTGCTCGCGGAGCTCGGCGCCGAACCGGACGTGCGCGACTGGGTCACAGTCTTGGTCCGGTCGGCGACCGATCACATGGGCAGTCTCGGTACGCCGTGCTGGCTCGCGCGGTTCAGTGCGCAGTTGATGAACGACCCGGCGCTGCGGGAGATCCAGCTCCAGGAGTCGCGGAACTCGCCGTCGCTGCAGCGGGTCGTCGACGGTCTCGCCGAGCGTCTCGCGGAGCTGCCGCCGCCGGTGCGGATCGAGCGCGGCGACATGGCGCGGCACCTGATCATCCAGATGACGGCCGAGTTCGAGCTCGCGCTGGCCGAGGGCAGACCGACCGCGCGGGCGACATGGGAGGAGATGGCCGACGGCCTGATCGACGGCATCGTGGGGCTACTGACAGCACCGGTCACGTCGTGAGTGTGCTCGTGGTGGGTGCTTCCGCGGCCGGGCTGACGACCGTGGAAGCCCTGCGGCGTAAGGGTTTCCGCGAGCCGATCACGGTGCTCGGGGCCGAGTGGCATCCGCCGTACGACCGGCCGCCGTTGTCCAAGCAGTTCTTGTCCGGCGACTGGGACGAGGCGCGGACGCGGCTGCGCCCGGAGGCGATGTTGTCGGCGCTGGAGGCCGACTTCGTCCTCGGCGATCCCGCGGTCGCCCTTGACGGGCGAACGGTACGGACCGCGTCCGGACGCAGGCTGTCGGCCGACACGGTGGTGATCGCCACCGGCCTCACGCCGCGCCGCCTGCCTGGTCCGGAGCTCGAGGGCGTGCATGTACTGCGGACACTCGACGACGCGGCCGCCCTGCGTAAAGACCTCGTCGAGCCTGCTCGAGTGGTGGTAGTTGGAGAGGGCGTACTAGGAGCAGAAGTCGCCGCCACTGCCCGCAAGCTGAACCTCGCCGTCACCGTGGCAGGCCCCCAGTCAACCCTCCTGGAGGCCCAACTCGGTCCTTTGATCGGAGCATTGCTGGGCGAGCTGCACAGGTCCCAAGGTGTCGACCTTCGTCTGGGTACGGCGGTCGCCGGGCTGACGGACGTGGACGGTCACGTGAACGGCGTACTGCTGGCTGATGGCGACGTACTGCCCGCGGACGTGGTGGTCGTGGCGCTGGGCGCAGTACCGGCGACCGACTGGTTGGAGGGGAGCGGGGTCGCGCTCGACAACGGCGTCGTGTGCGATGCGTATTGTCGTGCGGCCGACGGGGTCTACGCGGCGGGCGACGTGGCGCGTTGGCAGTGCGGGGATTCCCTGCTCCGGTTGGAGAATCGGACCAACGCCACCGAGCAGGCGCTGTGCGTCGCGGCCAACATCCTGGGCGCGGAACAGCAGTACCGCCCGATCCCGTACTTCTGGACCGACCAGTTCAGCACCAAGGTCCAGGTCCACGGCCGGCCGTCCGCCGACGCGGACGTGACGATTGCCGAAGGCAACGTTACGGACCGGTTCGTGGCCCACTACCGCCGGAACGGCCGGATCGTCGGCGTCCTCGGCTGGAACGCACCGAAACCGACGCGCCTGCACCGGGAGCACCTGGTGCACGCGTAAGACCTCTCTGGGGAAGGACTTGTATGACTACTCCCGTCTATCCGATGACCCGGGCGGAAGGCTGCCCGTTCGATCCACCGCCGAAGCTGCGCGAGTTGCAGGACGAGGCGCCGCTGGTCAAGGTGCAGGTCTTCGACAAGACCGCCTGGCTGGTCACCCGGTACGCCGATCAGCGCAAGCTGCTCGCCGATCCGCGGCTCAGTGCCGACGTCACCAGCCCCGGGTACCCGAGTCAGACCGCGATGGCGCCGAGGTCCGGCGACGGCGTCGGGATCGGCTTCATCCTGATGGACGATCCCGAGCACGCCAGGCTGCGCCGGATGGTCACCGCGCCGTTCATGATCAAGCGGGTGGAGGCGATGCGTCCGCGCGTCCAGAAGATCGTCGACGGGCTGATCGACGACCTGCTGGCCGGTCCGAAGCCGGTCGATCTGATGGAGGCTTTCGCGCTGCCGGTGCCGTCGTTGGTGATCTGCGAGCTGCTCGGCGTTCCGTATGCGGACCACGACTTCTTCCAGCAGAACAGCAAGCAGCTGATCAGCCTCACCGCGACGCCCGAGGAGCGCGGTCAGGCGCACGGCAACCTGGGCGCCTACCTGTTCAACCTGGTCGGCGAGAAGCTCGAGAACCCGGGCGACGATCTGCTGTCCGGGCTGACCGAGCGGGTCAAGGCCGGTGAACTGACCCGGCAGGACGCGGCCGGGATGGGCGTCCTGCTGCTGCTCGCCGGGCACGAGACCACCGCCAACATGATTGCCCTCGGCACCCTTGCGCTGCTGGAACACCCGGCGCAGCTGGCCGTGTTGCGGGAGACAGCTGACCCGAAGGTCGTCGCGGGTGCGGTCGAGGAGTTGCTGCGGTACCTGAACATCACCCACAACGGCCGCCGCCGCGCGGTGCTCGAGGACATCGAGCTCGACGGCCATGTGATCAAGGCCGGCGAGGGCCTGATCTTCCCCAACGACATCGGCAATCGGGACCCGTCGGCGTTCCCGGACCCGGACACGCTCGATCTGCACCGCGACGCCCGGCACCACGTGGCGTTCGGCTTCGGCGTACATCAGTGCCTGGGGCAACCATTGGCGCGGATGGAGCTGCAGGTCGTCTACAGCACCCTCTACCGCCGCATCCCCACCCTGCGCCGGGCGGCCGAGCTGGACGAGATCCCGTTCAAGCACGACGGATCCGTGTACGGCGTCCACTCGCTACCCGTCACTTGGTAATCGGAGGAGCCACCATGAAGATCATCATCGACCAGGACAAATGCGTCGCGTCGGGCCAGTGCGTCACCGCGGCCGCCGACGTCTTCGACCAACGTGACGAGGACGGCATCGTCGTTCTCCTCACCGACAACCCATCGGAGGACCTCACCGCCGACGTCCACCAGGCCGCGGCGGTCTGCCCGGCCCTTGCGATCGTCGTCGAGGACTGAGTCGAGGGCTCATCAGCCGAACGCGGCGACGTTCCGGTCGGCCCAGGCGCCGAAGGTGCATGCGGGCCGGCCGGTGACGTCCTGGACGGTTGTTGTGACGAGGTCGGAGGCTGGGCGGTTCTGCGCGCTGCCGATGAGGGCCTCGACTAGCGCCGGCGGGCGACCGTCTGCGAGCAGCTGCGCTCGCGCGTCGTCGAACGGTGTCGCGTCGAACGTCAGCTCGCGTCCGAGCGCGTCGCCGAGGATCCGCACCTGATCGGTCCGGCTGAGTACGTCGGGACCGGTCAGCGTATGGGTCGTGCCGGGCTGCGAGTCACGCAGTACGGCGGCAGCGACCGCGGCGATGTCCGCGGGGTCGATCACCGCGGTGGCGGCGCTGTTCGGCCCGCGTACGACGTCACCGGCCCGGAGCTGCCCCGCCCAGCCGAGCGCGTTGGACGCGAACGTGTCCGCGCGCAGGATCGTCCACTCCAGCCCGGACGCTCGAACGGCCGTCTCCAGATCGGCGTGCAGCCGCGTGATCGGATCCGTGTCGGCCCCGAACCGGACTGCCGACGACGACAGGTAAACCACCCGCCGCGCGTGTTGGGCGATCTTGCCGAGCACCGCACTCGCGCCGTCGGAGGTGAGGAACGGCCAGATTAGGAAGACGGAGTCGGCACCCTCCAGCTCGAGCGTCTCGGGGCGGGCGAGATCGGCGCCGGACGAGCGGTCGAGAGCACGCGCCTCCGGCAGCAGCGCTTTGAGTTCGCGCCCGACGTTGCCCGTTGCGCCAGTCAAGAGGATCATCTCTTCGGCAACCTGCCCTGGCACTGTCCGTATTCCCGGCTACAGTGCTGAAGATGATCAACGGAGCGCATGTGATCATCTACACCACCGATGCCGAAGCGGACCGCGCGTTCTTCCGGGACGTGCTGGAGTACCCGTCGGTGGACGCCGGCCACGGTTGGCTGATCTTCAAGCTGCCGCCCGCCGAGGTTGCGATGCATCCGGCGGAGGCCGGGTCGCACGAGTTGTTGCTGATGTGCGACAACCTCGAGCAGACGATGGCAGACCTGTCGGCGCGCGGAGTGGAGTTCGTGCGGCCGGTCGAGCGGCAGCAATGGGGCGTGCTGACGGCGTTCCGGCTGCCGGGTGGGGGCGAGGTCGGGTTGTACGAGCCGCTGCACGAGCGGGCGCATGATCTCTGAGTTCCGGATCGCGGTGCCGGACGCGGAGCTCGCGGACCTGCGGCGTCGACTGGAGCAGGTTCGTTGGCCTCGGCAACTACCTGGGGACGGGTGGGCGCGTGGGGTGCCGGTTGAGTATTTGCGGCGCGTGGTCGAGCGGTGGGCGGCGTACGACTGGCGCGCCTGGGAGGCGCGGCTCAACGAGTATCCGCAGTACACGACCGAGATCGACGGACAGACGATTCACTTCCTGCACGTGCGATCGGCCGAGCCGGGTGCGTTGCCGTTGGTGCTGACGCACGGGTGGCCGGGGTCCGTGGCCGAGTTCCTGGAGGTGCTCGGGCCGCTGACCGATCCGGCGGCGTACGGCGGGGATCCACGCGACGCGTTCCACATCGTCGCGCCGTCCGTGCCGGGGCATGGGTTCTCGGTGCCGTTGACGTCCGGCTGGAATCACACCCGGATCGCCCGCGCGTGGGCGGAGCTGATGCGCCGCCTGGGGTACGAGCGGTACGGCGCGCAGGGCGGCGACACGGGATCGGTTGTCTCGCCTCTGGTGGGACAGGTGGATCCAACGCACGTGGTCGGCGTACACATCAATGGAGGACTGGCATATCCGGCGCTCGAACCGGGCGATCGCTCCTCTTTGAACGCGGTTGAGCGCGAGCGGCTCGCGGCGGCCGAGCGGTTGCGTGCGGTCGGGACCGGGTACGCCGAATTGCAGGGGACTCGGCCGCAGACGGTCTCGTTCGCGCTGAGCGACTCGCCGGTCGGGCAGCTGGCGTGGATCCTGGAGAAGTTCTGGGAGTGGACCGATCCGGCCCGCGAACTGCCCGAGCAAGCAGTCGACCTCGATCACCTGCTGACAGACGTCTCGATCTACTGGTTCACCAACACCAGCGCAACCTCCGCCAACCTCTACTACGAGAACCGCCACACCGCCGACAACGTGGTGCCGGGCGTGCCAACAGGCGTAGCAGTCTTCCCAACCGACCCAGCCATCCGCCGGGTCCTAGAGCGCCGCCATCACATCATCCACTGGTCGGAGTACCCCCAAGGCGGCCACTTCGCCGCCCTAGAAACCCCCAACCTCCTAGTCAACGACATCCGCACCTTCTTCCGCCTACTCCGCTAGCCGAGCCGGGGAATGAAGTGCTGCCCACGCAGCACTACGCACCTCCCACCACCCGGCTACGCGCGGCTGGCGCCGCTATGCGACAGACGTGTGCTGGCACCGACCGCCCGACCATCCCGCGTCCGCTACGCGTGCTCCTCCGTCGCCTACTACGCAGCCCGCTGCAGCGGCGCCGCCGGGGAACGCTGGCCGGGCCGTCGGACGAGCGGCGTCGGACCTCCTTGCGCCTTCCGTCGTGCCGCCGGGCGTCGTTGTTCACCTGCGCGGTATTCCCTTGTAAACAAGAGATCCTGGCCGCTTCTCGATTTGAGCGAGATGCGATCGTGATATAAACTAGAACACATGTTCGAAGAGGATCTGGAAGTACTCGACACCGCGGACCTGCTGGCCGCGGCGGCCGAGTACGACCGGATCCAGAACCGCGCCGCGGTGCGGGTGCTGGAAGCGGCGCTGGTGTTCGCTGACCGGCATGCGGTGGTGGAGGGGTATCAGCCGCTGCCGGGCTACGAACAGATCCATGTGTACGGCGGTGACGGCTGCCCCGGGGTCGCGGAGTTCGCCCCGATCGAGTTCGGTGCGGTGATGCGCATGTCGACTGGCGCGGCCGCGGCGCTGATCGGCGAGGCCCTCGCGTTGCGGCATCGGCTGCCGAGGACCTGGGCCGCAGTACTGGACGGAAACGCCGTCCCGTGGCGGGCCCGCAAGATCGCCCACGCCTGCCTGTCGTTGTCACTCGAGGCGGCCGCGATCGTCGACCGGCGGGTGGTCGGGATCGTCGACACCGTCACGCCCGGAGCCCTGGCCAAGATCGTCAAGGCTGCGGTCTGGGAAGCCGACCCCGAAGCAGCCAAAGCCCAGGCGGAAGCGGCCGCGCGGACCCGGGGTGTGTTCGTTGCCCCGTCGGACGACGACGGCACGACACGCATCTGGGTCCGCGCCGCGGCCGGGGACGTGATCCGGTTCGACGCCACCATCGACGACCTCGCCCGCGCATTGAAGACCCTCGGCGACCCCGACGACCTCGACCAGCGCCGCGCAAAGGCGATCGGCTGGATCTCCGACCCCGCAGCGGCCCACCACCTCCTCGAAGTCGCCCGCCACCTCGCCCGCACCCAGCCCACCCGTACCGAGCCGACCCACACCCAGCCAGCAGACGCCCCACTAGCAGACGCGCCACCAGCAGACGCCCCGCCCACCGACGCCGACCCGGCCCGCACCGACCGGACTCACACACAAGGCGCTCGCGTCACCCCAGACGCAGCCGCCGACCAGGACGCGTCGATAGCCGACGCCACCACGCCGTCCACGGCCGAGCGTGACGCTGAGGGTGGCGCTGACGGCGGGAACGACAGCACATACGACGACGTGTGCGCCAACACCTACGGCGACGTGTACGACGAGGTGTGCGGCAACCTGTGCGGCGACGGTGGGTGTGATGGTGCGGACGAAGGTGCGCATGAGGGTTGGGATGACGGCGCGGGCCAGGCTGTGAATGCTGGTGGTGGTGACGCGGATGCGTTCACGCGGCGGATGCTCGCGGGCGAGCTGCCGGCGCGGCTGGCGGCGATCAAGCAAGAGGCCTACCGGAACGGGCTCGGGGCTGGGAGCGGGCGGCGGAACCGGCACACCCTGTACGTGCACTTGACCGACCGGACGCTTGCTACCGGCAACGGCGTACTGCGGGTCGAAGAACTCGGACCGCTACTCGTGAGCCAGTTGAGCGAGCTGCTCGGTCATGACCAGATCAGTGTGAAGCCCGTGATCGATCTTCAGGACCAGGTCAGCGTGCACAGCTACGAGATCCCGGACCGGATCCGCGAACGAGTGAGACTCCAACACCCGGTCGACATGTTCCCGTACAGCGGGGCCGAGGCCACCGCCCGGATGGATCAAGACCACATCACGCCGTACGACCGCACCGGTCCACCCAGACCGACCGGGCAAACCACCACCGACAACCTCATACCGCTAGGCAGACTCCACCACCGCGCCAAAACCTTCGGCGGCTGGCGAAGCCGACGCCTGCCCTCCGGAGCAGTCGACTGGATCAGCCCCCACGGGTTCCGCTTCGTCGTCGACCACCTGGGCACCCACCCAATCCCAACCACCTCCCGCACAGAAGAACTCGAAGCGGCCGAAATAGCCGCACGGTAGGTCGTTCCGACGCGCCCGTCCTGTGCCGGCGGCGGGCCAACTGATTTGAGTTGCTCGAGCAGGACCAGGTCGTCGTGAAGCCGGTGATCGGATCGGATCCGCGAACGAGTCCGACTGCGGTACCCGGTCGACGTCCTCCCGTACGTCGGGCCGAGGTCGCCAACCGGATGGATCAAGTCCACACCGCGCCGTACGACCGGACCGGTCCACCCCGGCAGGCCGGGCAAACCGGCACCGACAAGCCTCATGCCACTCACTCGGATCCACTGCCGTGTCAAGACGTTCGGTGGCTGGCGGAGCCGGTGCCTTGGGCTGGATCAGGCGACTGCTTCAGCGATGCGTCAAGGTGCGCAACCGCACGCTGGAACGATATCCCGAACGGTGACGTCGGCCGCTTCGACGGCTCACGGTTCACTGTCGCGCACCAATCGGCATCGGTGGCTTTCGGCGTGCCGCCCGGGAGATTCCATCCGCCCGGCATTCTCAGCATCAATACCCGGTCCCGCTCGCGAGCCCAGCGAGCCACCGCGTTCGCGTGGGCAGACCACAATCCCTCCTGCTACAGCGCTGGCAGCGCGTCGTCCATTGGTCGGAGTTCGCGGGTGGCGGTCACTTCGCTGAGCCCGTCCTGCTCCTCGACGACAGCCGGGCGTTCTTTCGGTTGGCCCGGTAGGCGGGCTGGGGCTGTGAAGGTTAGGAGGGCGCCGTCGCGTTCTACGGTTGCGTCGGGCCAGCGGCGGCGGATCATTCGGAGGGAGCGGTCGTTGGCGGCGCTGACGACGAACAGGAAGTGGGTCGCGCCGGCGGCGATCGCGTCTGCGGCGGCGATGGAGAGCATCCGAATACCTAGGCCGCGGCGCTGGTCGTCCTCGGCGATTACGGCCGCTAGTTCGGCGGTCGACTCGCCGGGGGCCCAGGCCCACATCGCGTGGCCGACGATCGTCTCGTCGCGGGTTGCGACGAAGGCGGTTCCGGTCGGGCACAGCATACGCAGCAGCAGGGCCTGCCGCGGCGGCGTACCGATCGCGGTCTGGAACCGGAAGTAGCGGCTGAGGTCCGTCAGCCCGGACAGCATCCTCGCCAGCTCGTCCGCGTCGGGTTCGCCGGCGCGGCGGACGAGTGGCGGTCTCGTCTGAGTCTGGTTCACGGATTCAGCCTTGCTCCACTTGGCTGAGTCTGTCAAGCGGACTTATCATGCTTCACATGAGTACGGCACTGAGCGAAGAGATGCCGGAGGCGATGAACTGGTCCACGGAGAACTGCACGATCTCCCGGACGATGGACATCCTCGGCGACAAGTGGACTTTTCACGTCCTGCGCGAGGTCTTCGTCGGCGTCCGCCGGTTCGAGGACATCCGGTCCCGGGCCGGCGTCCCGCGCCAGGTCCTGACCGAGCGGCTCGCCGCGCTGATCGAGCGTGGCCTGATCCGCCGTCACCCGTATCGCCTGCCCGGTCAGCGCGAACGCTCGGAGTACCGGCTGACCCAGGCGGGGCTCGATCTCTACCCGGTGCTGGTGGCAATGATCCAGTGGGCCGACCAGTACCTGCCGCTCGACTCCGGCCCGCCGATCGAGCCGCGCCACCGCGGCGACTGCGGCGAGCGCGTCACGGTGGTCATGAAGTGCGAAGCCGGCCACGAGCCGACCCCGCGCGAAGTTGCCTTCCGCCCCGGACCGGGCGCCCAACCGCGTTAGAGCACAGGCGCGTTAGCGTTCGAGGTCCGCGATCGCCTTGCGGAGAAGGGATTCGGTCTCGCGAGGCTGGGCCGCGGTGATCGACACGGAGTCCATGGTGACGACGTACGTGTCGAGTTCCTCGCGCTTGTCGAGGTAGACGGCGCTGGTGAGATGCTCGATGTAGACGATGTCCGGGAGGTCGGCGTCGTTGAACCGGAGCAGCGTGAACGCGCCACCGGTCGCGGTGTATCCGCCCTTCTCGAACGGGATGATCTGCAACGTCACGTTGTGCCGCCGCGCCGACTCGATCAGGAACTCCAACTGGGCCTTGAGAATCTCGCGGCTGCCGATCGGACGTCGCAGTACCGCCTCGTCGATCACCGCCCACAACCGCGCGGGTCGTTGCCGCGTCAGCACTTCCTGGCGGCCCATTCGCAACGAAACAAGGCGATCCCGCTCGGGCTGCGACAGCGGCTGGTCCTGTCGGCCGAGTTGTATGACGGCCCGCGCGTAGTCCGGCGTCTGCAGCAGGCCGGGCACGAACTGCAGCTCGAACGTACGAATCAGATCGGCCGCCATCTCCAGACCGAGGTACGAGTGGAACCATTGCGGCGTCAGGTCGTCGTACCGTTGCCACCAGCCCGGATTGCTCGCGTCGGTGGCCAGTGTGAGCAGTCGCTCGCGTTCCTGCGGGTCCTCGAGTTTGTAGAGCGTCAGCAGGTCGTCGACGTCACGCACCTTGAACCCGACGCGGCCGAGCTCCAGGCGGCTGATCTTGGACTCCGAGCCGCGGATCGCCCAGCCCGCATCGCTGCGGCTGACCTTGGCGGCCTCGCGAAGCCGGCGCAGGTGTACACCGAGCACGATGCGCAGAGCGGTCGGGCCGCCGTACGCCCCCGGCTCGGTCACCCTGTCGCCTCCCAGCAGATGCTGCCCGGTACCAACAGCTGATCATTTCACAACAGATCGTGACCTCGTCCACCCCGACGCGCCTGTACGCGGTGTTCACAGCACCCTACGGTCAGTAGAGTCGGAACCACAGAACTCCCGATCACTCTCTGCGAGGTTCACTGATGGTCGACGCCACCAAGGCACCCAGTTCGATCCCGGTCGGCGTGGACACCACCCGGGCCAGCATCGCCCGGGTGTACGACGCCTTCTTGGGCGGCAAGGACAATTTCGAGATCGACCGCGAGGTACTGCGTGGGGTCCAGGCCGCCGCGCCGCAGGCCCAGGACCTGGCCTGGTCGAACCGGAACTTTCTGATCCGCTCGTGCCGGTTCCTGGCCGGCCAGGCGGGGATCACGCAGTACCTCGACTGCGGGTCCGGCCTGCCGACTGCCGAGAACACCCACCAGGTCGTGCAGCGGATCCAGCCCGAGGCCAAGGTGCTCTACATCGACAACGACCCGGTGGTGCTCGCGCACGGCCGTGCGCTGCTGGAGGAGAACGAGAACACCCTGTTCGTCAGCGCCGACATCTTCGACCCGGACGAGGTGCTGAGCAAGCCCGAGGTCCGGGACTTCCTGGATTTCAGCCAGCCGATCGCCGTGATGCAGGCCGGCACGCTGCACCACTACATCGGCACCGAAGGTGCGCAGATCATGCAGAAGTACGTCGACGCGGTGGTGCCCGGGTCGTACACGGTGATTTCGCACTTCTACGACCCGGAGACTCCGGAGCACTCCGAGGTCGCCGCGAAGATGGAGGAGAAGTTCATCCACAGCCCGATGGGCAGCGGCAGGTTCCGCACCCGCGCGGAACTGATGGAGTTCTTCCCCGGCCAGGAGTTGGTCGCCCCGGGCCTGGTGCTCTGCGACGACTGGTGGCCGGACGGCCCGCGGCTCAAGCCGCTGAACCAGGTCGAAGAGTGCATCGTCGGCGCGGTCGGCCGCAAGATCTAGCAATCGACCGTACGTCGCGACGCCCGGGACCCACTGTGTGCGGTCCCGGGCGTCGTCCGTTGTCAGACCGTCCAGCGTTGCGTGGCCGAGTTGTTGCAGGTGGCAACGGTCACGGGATTGCCCAGCGCTGCTGGCGCGGTGAGGCAGCGGCCGCCGGTCCGGATCGTGCCGTCGCCGGGCAGCGTCCACTGCTGGTTCGTGCCGCCGTGGCAGCTGTAGAGGATCACGGTGCCGGCTTGCGTGGCACTCGCGTCGAGGCAGCTGAAGAGGGCGTGGAACGTGGAGTTCTCCGCGTGCACCCAGTTCTGGTTGTTGCCGCCGGTGCAGGTGTACAGCAGGATCGTCGTACCGTCCGAGCCGGAGACGTCCAGGCAGCCGCCGCTGCCGCGGATGTCGCCTGAGTCCGAGTTGCCGATGCCGTTCTCCTGGACGGCGGTCGATCCGTTCAGCGTGACCTGGCTGTCCGCGGCGCAGCCGCTGCTCTCCGACGTGCCGGTGAAGTGCGCGGTGAGGCTGCCGCTGGTCGGTGCGCTCATCGTCAGCTTCGAGTACGGCTCGTCGTCGCAGGTGGCCTTGTCGTTGTTCCAGTCGAAGTACTCGGTCCAGCTGACCATTCCCGACGTACTGATCGTGTTCCCGGAGCCGGTTTGCAGGCTGCCGAGTTTGAACGACGTACCGGCGGTCAGATCGCGGACCGTGACGCCGTACCAGCCGCTGCCCTCGCTCGCGACCGCGAAGGCGTAGGTGTGGCCGGCGGTAGGAGCCTCGTCGAGGCGGCAACTGCCGCCGGTGCCGTCCTCCTGGAATTGGATGCAGTAGGTGCCGGCGTCTCCGGCCTTCCAGGCGGTGGAGTTCCAGAGCGAGTACAGGAACATGCCGCCGCCGTCGCGGTGCGTCTGCATGCCGGTGTAACCGCCGACGTCGCCGCCGGTGAAGCCGAACTGGTTGGCCCAGTAGACGTTCGCGCGGCCGGGGGAGGCGTTGATCGTCATTTTGAACTCGGCCTGAGTGAGCGACGCGGTGTCGAACGTGTAGTTGACGTAGGTGCCGGGCGTGACGCCGACCGCCGACGCGCTGCCGGGGACCAGGGCGGCGGCGAGGCCGAGAAGAGCGCAGAGCAGTAAGGACTTGAGTCTCATCGGGGGTGCTACCTCCAAGCGAAGTGGGGCGGACTTCAGCCAGAGAGCTCTCTCGATGATGATGCGCAGAGCTGCGCGTAGATGTCCAGAGGTGAGCGGTTAACGTTACATATGCTCGGAAACGAGCGTGGCTGCCGTGCCTTCTTCGAGGGCTTGGAAGATATGCGGCAGGTCGCCGGGGTAGGCCACGTAGTCGCCCGGCAGCAACTCGATCGGCTCGTCAGTGGGACCCACGAGGGCGCGGCCGGAGCCGAGGATGACGTGTTCGACGACGCCGGGCATGTGCGGCTCGGACTTCCGGCCGGGGCCGGGGGCGATGACGATGCGGTAGATGTCGCGGCGCGCGTTCGGCGGGCTGGAGGCGACCAGCGTGGCGCTGTAGTCGGCCTGGTCGGAGTAGATCGCCGGGCCTTCGCCGGCGCGGATGACCTGGACCTTCGGGCGCGGCGGGTCGAGCAGCGCGGCGAACGGGGTGTCGAGCGCGACGGCCAGCGCCCACAGGGTTTCGACGCTCGGATTTCCGGTACCGGACTCGAGTTGGGACAGCGTGGACTTGGCGACCCCGGCGCGTTTCGCGACCTCGGTCAAGGACAGTCCGGCGCGGGCCCGGTGCCGGCGCAGGGATGACGCGATCACGTCCAGTGGTGCGCGGGATTCCATCGGTGTTCGCTCCATGTTCGATGTAGCGGTCTGTTGTTCGGCTTGACGAACGAGAGGGGATCTGTTCATCATAATGCCCATGCGTTCGATATGGCGAACACTCGATCGGAGACTCGCCCGCGACATCGGCCTGGTCTGCCTGGCCGACGGCGTCGTCGGGGTGTCGTACGGCGCGATCAGCGTCGGCGGCGGTCTGCCGTTGTGGTTGCCGGTCGTGTTGTCGATCGTGGTCTTCGCGGGTGCGTCGCAGTTCCTGTTCGTCGGGATCGTCGCGGCCGGCGGGAGCCCGATCGCGGCGATGGTCGCGGGGCTGCTGGTGAACACCCGGCACCTCGCGTTCGGGCTGGCGCTCAGTGATGTGATCGGCAGCGGCTGGCGGCGCTGGCCGGGCAGTCACCTGATGACTGACGAGAACGTCGCGTTCGCGATGGGGCAGGACGAGCTGAAGCAGCGGCGGGCGGCGTACTGGGCCGGCGGGATCGGCATCTTCGTCTGCTGGAACATCGGGGTCGTGATCGGTGGACTGGCCGGCTCGGTGATCACCGACACCGACGTCTTCGGGCTGGACGCGGCGTTCCCCGCGGTGCTGCTGGCGCTGGTGCTGCCCGCTCTCCGCGACCGATCGACCCGTACGGCGGCGCTCGTCGGCGTCGTCATCGCCTTGATCGCAACGCCGTTCCTGCCGTCCGGACTGCCGGTGCTGCTCGCGTTGGCCGGCCTGCTGTTCTACCGCGCCGGGAAGCCCGCACTGGAGGTCGCGCACAATGAATAACACGCCACTGCTGCTGGTCGCGATCGGGGTGCTTGCTGTGGGCACCTTTTCGATGCGCTTCGCAGGGCCCGCGTTGCGGAGCCGGTTCGAGGTGCCGGAGCGGGCGCAACAGTTGCTCGCCGCGGCCGCGATCGTCCTGCTGACCGCGCTGGTCGCAACATCCGCACTGACCGACGGCCACGGCCCCGCAGGCATCGCCCGCCCAGCCGGCGTCCTGGTCGGCGGCATCCTCGCGTGGCGCAAGGCCCCCTTCGTACTGGTGGTCGTCGCCGCTGCCGCAACCGCAGCCGTCCTCAGGCTGCTCGGCGTACCGTAGCTGTCGTTGCTCGTTGGTGTAGGCGGTTTACTGCTTCACCCGAGCAGGCGCCGGGTTCGGCTACTGCGACGACCTGACTCTCACGCGCCAGTCCTCATAGAGAACCCGCACCAGATAACGTGCGGGTATGACGTACCCCGGGGCTCCGGCCGAGAAGTCGATCCTGCCGAAGATCGCCATCGCCTGTTTCGTCGTCGGCGCGCTCGTGGCCGGGTTCTTCGTCTGGCGGATCGTCGTGACCGCGCCGCGAACGCCGCAGCCGATCGAGGACGGGGTCGTGCACCTGAAGAAGGAAGGGCTGACGATCTACGCGTCGATCCCGGTGCTGACCCCGCCGTGCGAGGTGCAGGACGCGAACGGCAACGACGTACCGATCAAGCCACCGACCGGGTCCGAGACGATCACGATCAACGGCGATAGCTGGTACGTCGTCGCGCGCTCGACGCGGACCGTGCCGGCCGGCGACTACAGCATCTCCTGCACCGATGACGAGACCAGTGCGACGTACGCCGCCGGTCCGAAGTCGTCCGTCTTCGCGTTCGTGCTGTCGATCCTCGGCACCGTGTTCTCGTTGCTGATCTTCATCGGCCTCGGCGTCACGTTCCTGACGATCGGGGCGGTCACGAAGCGCCGGCGCAACCGTCCAGAGAACACCTTCCCCACGCAGCCAGGTGCCCCCGGCAACTACCCGTACCCGCCGGTGCCGCCGCAGCAGAACCACACCTTCCCGGCACCCCCGCCGTACAACCCGGGACCGAACCCAGACCGCCCGCAGAACCGCCCACAGGACAGGTGACAGCGATGGATCTCGACTGGCCCGGATGCCGCAACGTGCGCGACGTCGGCGGCTTGCCGACCGCTGACGGGCGCGTGGTGCGCGAGGGCGTGCTGATCCGGTCGGACAGCCTGCAGTACCTGAACGCGGATGGCGTCGAGGCCCTACGCCAGTCCGGGGTGAGCCGGATCCTGGACCTGCGAGGCGACGGCGAGGTCGCGATCGCGCCGACGCCGTTCACCGGTACGCCGTTGGCGGTGCGGCAGTCGCTCGCGGATCCGGCGGACCCGGACCACGGGCAGCCGACCATCGTCGCGGCGTGCACGTGGATGCTGGACAAGCGGCCGGAGTTGTTCGCGGCCGCGGTGAAGGCGATCGCGGACGAGCCCGACGGCGCCGTGGTCGTGCACTGCCACGGTGGCAAGGACCGCACCGGCATGGTCGTCGCGCTGGCGCTGAGCGTGGCCGGCGTACCCGAGGAAGAGATCGTTGCCGACTACTACCTGACGCAGTCGCGGCTCGCGCAGTGGCTGGAGGAGCAGCTCGCCGAAGAGCCCGACGTCGCGAAGCACCCGGAGATGATCGAGTTCCGGGACACCCGGGCCGAGTCGATCGTCGCGATCCTGCGGCATCTGGATGAGAACTACGGCGGACCGGAGGCGTACCTGCGGCACGGTGGTCTGACCGACAAGGACCTGGAGAAGCTGAGAGCCCGCTTAGTGGCCTGACCTGCGTCACAGGTGCGTCACGGAGCGCAGTACATTGGCGCAATGCCGACCGCCGCAGAGACCGATCCCGCGGCGTTGGCGCGGCGCTACGGACTCTCCAAGAGCTCCGTGCGCCCACCGCTCCGTGCGTACTTGCACGAGTTGTGGAGCCGTCGCCAGTTCGTCGTCAGCTACGCGGCCGCCCGCACGTACGCAATGTACGCCGGGGCTCGCCTCGGATCGATCTGGCAGGTACTGACGCCGCTGCTGAACGCGGCGGTCTACTACCTCGCCTTCGGGGTCCTGCTCGGCACGAAGAACGGGATCGACAACTACGTCGCGTTCCTGCTCAGCGGGATCTTCGTGTTCACGTTCACGCAGCGCTGCATGACCGAAGGCTCGCGATCACTCGCATTGAACCTGTCGCTGATCCGCACCCTGCACTTCCCGCGCGCGACCCTCCCGCTCGCGTACGTGCTGAACGAGCTGAACCAGATGCTGGTGTCGCTCGGCATCCTGTTCGTGGTCGTCGGGTTCACCGACGGACCCGCGTGGCGCTGGCTGCTCGTCGTACCGGCGATGCTGCTGCAGGTCATGTTCAACATCGGGATCACACTGGTCTTCGCGCGGATCGGGACGTTCGTCTCCGACATCACGCAGCTGCTGCCGTTCGTCACCCGCACCTGGCTGTACGCGTCCGGGATCTTCTTCTCGCTGCCGGCCAAGCTGAACCAGATCGACGCGCCGGGCTGGGTGGTCCAGGTGCTCGCGTTCAACCCGATCTCGGCGTACATCGACATCATCCGCCGGTCGCTGCTCGAGGAGCACGAGCGGAACCAGTTGCCGCACGCCTGGTCGATCGCGATCGTCTGGTCATTCGTGATGCTGGCAGCCGGATTCTGGTACTTCTGGCAGGCGGAGGACCGCTATGGCCGAGGCTGAACCCACAGTCATCGCGGACCGGTTGGACATCATCTACAAGGTGATCGCCGGCCAGGGCGGCAAGGGTACGGCGGCGACCGCGCTACGGCGGATCGTGAGGCGCCAGGACCGGCCGACGATCCGCGAAGTGCACGCGGTCAAGAACGTCAGCTTCACGGCCTACAAGGGTGATGCGATCGGCGTGATCGGGCGCAACGGCTCCGGGAAGTCGACGATGCTGCGCGCGATCGCCGGCCTGCTGCCGCCCGCGTCCGGGGCCGTCTACACCGGCGGCCGGCCGTCGCTGCTCGGTGTCAACGCGGCGATGATGAACGACCTCACCGGCGACCGCAACGTCGTCCTCGGCTGCCTCGCGATGGGCATGTCCGCGGCCGAGATCCAGCGCCGGTACGACGAGATCGTCGACTTCTCCGGCATCGGCGACTTCATCGACCTGCCGATGTCGACGTACTCCTCCGGGATGGCGGCCCGGTTGAAGTTCGCGATCGCGTCCGCGAAGACGCACGACATCCTGCTCGTCGACGAGGCGCTGGCGACCGGTGACGCCGAGTTCCGGGTCCGGTCGGAACGCAAGATCAAGGAGCTCCGCGACCAGGCCGGCACGGTGTTCCTGGTCAGCCACAGCCTGGACGTGGTGCAGGAGACCTGCAACCGCGCCCTCTGGCTGGACGCCGGCGTACTGAAGCTCGACGGCCCCGTCGACGAAGTCGTGGCCGCCTACATCAAGTCGACCCGCGGTTAGACGGCCTTCGGCTTCTCTCGGAGGCCGATGAGGAAGCCGAGGCCCCAGGAGACGTGCATGGTCGCGCACACCAGCGGGAGCCAGGCCAGCGCCTTCCACGGCAGGTAGCGGCCCTCGACGGCCGAGCCGACGAGCAGCAGTACGGCGTACCCGAGCGGGGCCAGGAAGCCGAGGTCGAGCCAGCTGATGCCGGTGGCCAGGCCGATGATGCCGAGGATAGTGCCGACGGTCAGCGCGATGACCGCGACCGGCGGTGCCAGGTACCGCTTGCTGGCGGTCTCCGGGTGCCGGCGGATCACCTCGCGGCGCCACTGGCCGGTGTGGAAGAACTGCTTCGCCACTGCGGACAGCGACGACCGCGGCCGGTACGTGACGGACAGGTCCGGGCTGAACCAGATCAGGCCGCCGGTCTTGCGGATCCGGTAGTTCAGCTCCCAGTCCTGGGCCCGGTGCATCGTCTCGTCGAACCCGCCGACCCGCTCCAGCGCGGCCCGCCGGAACACCCCGAGGTACACGGTGTCGGCCGGACCGGGCTTGCCGCCCTGGTGGAACGTCGACGCGCCCAGACCCAGCCGGGAGCGGTACGCGCAGGCGACCGCCATCTCGGTCGGGGTCCGGCCCTCCGCGGCCATCACGCCGCCCACGTTGTCCGCGCCGCTCTCGTCCAGCACCTCGACCGCGCGGGTGATGTACCCGTCGGTGAGCGCGCCGTGCCCGTCGACCCGGACCAGGATGTCGTGCTTGGCGTGCGCGATGCCGACGTTCAGCGCGGCCGGCGTCTTACCGGTCGGGTTCGGCACGATGCTGATCCGGTGATCCTTCTCGGCCAGCTTGTCCGCGATCTCCTGGGTCCGGTCCTTGCTCGGGCCGATCGCCAGGACGACCTCCAGGTTGCCGGGGTAGTCCTGCTCGAGGACGCGGCCGACCGCCTCCTCGAGATGGCGTTCCTCGTTCAGCACGGGCATCACGACGGACACGGGTGGCCAGTGGGACAGCGGCATATCAGGTCAGGCCTTACAGATCGAGGCGACGTCGTCGACGCCGGCGGCTGGTGTGGTCGGAGAGCTGGTCGGCTTCTTGGTGGTGCCGGTGCTCGGCTTCTTCGTCGTACTACTACTGGTCGGCTTGCTGCTACTCGGAGTGCTCGGACTCTTACCGTCTCCTCCCGCGCCGTCCTTGTCCAGCGATTCGGACTTCGCGATCGTCTCCGCGACCTTGGTCCGGATCAGCGCGAAGTCCGGGTCGCCGGTGTGGATCAACGGCGGGACCGCGGAGAAGCTTGACACCGGCAGCTTCTTCGCGTCCAGCGCGAGATCCGTGAAAGTGCCCAGTTCACCCGCCGGGATGTTGGTCTTGACCACCTGTTTGCTGGCCGACGCGATGCCCTGGAACTTGGTCAGCACGGTCTGCGGGGACAGCTGGTTCAGCATCGCGGACATCACGCACTTCTGCCGCGCCATCCGTTCGTAGTCCGACGACTCCGCCCGGGAACGAGCGAACCAGAGCGCGTGGTACCCGTCCAGGTGCTGGTTCTTGCCGGCCTCGATGTAGCCCTTGATCGGCGAGCTGCCGCCGCCGATCGGGACCCGCTTGCCGATGTCCAGGGTGATGCCGCCGACCGCGTTCAGCAGGTCGCGGAAGCCGGCCAGGTCGATCAGCACGTAGTAGTTCAGCTTCAGCCCGGTGACCGCCTCGATGGCCTGCATGGTCGCGGTCTCACCGGGGTTCGCGTCGCCGGGGAACAGGTTCTTGTGGTCGACGGCGTACGTGTAGACCGCGTTCAGCAGGCATTCGGCGGCGCACTTGTTCCACTTGAAGCCCTCGGGGAACTGCTTCGCCATCGCCGTACCGGCCGGGAACGGGACCTTGGCCAGGTTCCGCGGGAGGCCGATCAGGACCGTCCGGCCGGTGTCCGCGTCGATGCTCGCCACCGTCATGCTGTCCGGCCGGGTGCCGATCCGGTCCGCGCCGGAGTCGCCGCCCATCAGCAGCACGTTGTAGCGGCCCTTGTCGGCCTTCGACTTCTGCCCGTTGCCGAACACGCTGGCGACGAAGTCGCGCTGGGTGTTCACGATCACGCTGGCGTAGATCAGGGCGCCGACGACGACGAAGATCAGGACGCCGTCCATGATGCTGGTCATCAGGCGGTGGTTCCGCTCCAGCGTCAGCGGCTGACCGAGCCGGTACGCGTCCACGAACAGCGCCGCCCAGCCGATCGCGAGCAGGATCAGCAGCACCTGGACGATCCGCAGCGTGCCCGGGCGGGCCAGGATGTTGATCGTGCCGGACCGCCAGATCAGGCCCAGGATCACGAAGAAGATCACGATGGCGACCAGGCCGGCGACCACCCGCCAGACCCAGCGGCCGGTCTTTCTGCTGCCCGCGACGATCTGCGCCGATCCCGGCAGGACCAGGGTCATCAGCAGCAGGGTCAGCGCCCGCTTGAACCGGACCGGCTCGCGAAGATTGCGCAGGTCTGGCTTCTCCTGCGGCATGACGTCCTTCCGTTCTCCTCCGGGCGGGCTCTGCCGACCGTACCTTGTCTCTCCACGTCGCTTGGTATGACGTGCCGGGGCAGGCGATGGTTCGAGACCGGGCGGATCCGGAGACGAAGAGTAGCAGTCCTGACACGGAGCGCAGGAAAACCCCTGCGATGACCCTGTGGACAGCCGGTTTCACGCAACTGTGATGGTGACCGGCCCGGGGATGCGTTACGAAGTGCTGCAAGCACAAACAGTGAGGAAACCGCCCCCATGAAACTGTTCCGTACGCTGCTGGCCGCCACCGCGGTCGCGACGACAACCCTCCTCGGCACCAGCTCCGCCCAAGCCGCGGCCCCTGGCGCCGACTTCACCGGCATCGCCGCACTGAGCAACTGCTCCGCGTCCCTCGTCCGGTACGCCGAATCGGTCGCCACCGACAAGGCGCTCGTCCTCACCAACGGGCACTGCTACGAGGGCGGGTTCCTGCAGCCCGGCCAGGTCCTGGTGAACAAGACGTCGACGCGCTCGATCACGCTGCTGAAGCCGGACTCGAACCGGGCCGGCACGATCCGCGCCGAGAAGATCCTATTCGGCACGATGACCAAGACCGACATGATCGTGTACCAGGTCAACGAGTCCTACGCGTCGATCAAGAGCCGCCTGAATGTCACCCCATTGACGCTGGCCAAGCAGGGCCCCGCGGACGGCGCCGGCATGGCCGTCGTGTCGGGGTATTGGAAGCGGATCTACACCTGCTCGGTGCAGGCGACGATCCCGCAGCTCCGCGAAGGCGACTGGACCTGGCAGAACTCGATCAAGTACCAGCAGCCCGGCTGCGAGACGATCGGCGGTACGTCGGGATCGCCGGTGGTCAGCACCTCGACCGGAGAGGTGATCGGCGTCAACAACACCGGGAACGAGGACGGCGAGCAGTGCACGGTCAACAACCCGTGCGAGGTCGACGCCGACGGCAACGTCACCGTCGACCAAGGTGCGGCGTACGGCCAGCAGACCTGGTGGCTCTACACCTGCCTGACCGCGAACCGCACCATCGACCTGAACAAGTCCGGCTGCGAACTCCCCAAGCCGGCCCGCCGTCACTGACCGCAATTTGAACAGAAAGTAACGATGCCTGCGGGGTGACGCAGAGCACTTCGATATCCGGTAACGTCGCCCCGCATGGCAGTCGACTCCGCTACTGATCCCGTCGTCACGACCGGTTGGCCGAGCCCGTTCGGTGTCCGGACGCGGTTGGTCGCGTCCAGCGCGCTGATGCTGTTCGTCGAGCTCGCGCTGATCCGCTGGACCGGTTCCAACGTCGTCCATCTCAGTTACTTCTCGAACTTCGTGCTGCTCGGCTCGTTCCTCGGGATCGGGATCGGCGTACTGCGTTCCGGCCGGGCGAAACGGCTGCCGTACTACTCGCCGATCATGCTGGGCCTGCTGGTCCTGGTGATCGCGTGGAAGCCGGTCACGGTCAACCGCGGCAGCTCGTCGAGCGTCATCTACTTCACCAGCCTGAACACCACCGGCCCGCCGGTCTGGGTGATCCTGCCGATCGTCTTCATCGCGGCCGCCGTGGTGCTGGCCGGTCCCGCCGAGCTGGTCGGCCGTTGTTTCGGGGAGCTTCCGCGACTCACGGCGTACCGGTTCGACCTGGTCGGATCGCTGATCGGGATCGTCGCGTTCACCGCGCTGTCGTTCCTGGGCGCGCCGCCGATCTGGTGGGGGCTCATCGTCACGGTCGTGTTCGCGGTGCTGATGATCCCGCAGTCTTCCGGAGCCGGCCGGCGGGCGGTCGCCACCGGGCTGAGTGCCGCGATGGTGCTGGCGCCGCTGCTCGTGATGCTCGGGGTGCTGTTCAAGGAGTCGACCAAGCCGGAGAACAGCTGGTCGCCGTACTACAAGGTGCAGACGAAGCAGTACACCTGGGAGGGTGTGCCGCTGCTGACCATCACCGTGAACGGCGTACCGCATCAGCAGGCGATCCCGGCCGATGCGCGTCTGCAGTGGGAGCCGCAGTACGGACTGCCGTACGAGCGGGCGAACGCGGGTAAGCAGCCGAAGAACGTGCTGATCATCGGCGCCGGCTCGGGTTCGGACGTGGCGATCGCACTGAAGAAGGGCGCGCAGCACGTCGACGCGGTCGAGATCGACCCGCGGATCCGCGACCTCGGCAAGGCGCTGCACCCGGACAAGCCGTACCAGGACCCGCGGGTGAGCTCGCACATCGACGACGGGCGGGCGTTCCTGTCCCGGACGGACAAGAAGTACGACCTGATCCTGCTGGCGCTGCCGGACTCGCTGACGCTGGTCAACGGCGCGAGCTCGCTGCGGCTGGAGAGCTACCTGTTCACGCAGCAGGCGTTCGAGTCGGCGCGTGACCACCTGAACCCGGGTGGCGCGTTCGCGATGTACAACTACTACCGCGAGACCTGGCTGATCGACCGGCTCGCGTCGACGGCGCAGCACGCGTTCGGGCACAAGCCCTGTGTGGACAAGATCGGCGACGGTCTGCAGCAGGCAGTCGTGACGGTCGGCCTGACCGAGCAGGACCAGACGTGTTCCGCCGAGTGGCCCGGGGCAACGGCGGAGACTCCGCCGCCGGCCACGGACAACCGGCCGTTCCTGTACTTGTTCACGGACCGGATCCCTTCGCTCTACCTGGTCACGCTCGGGCTGATCCTGGTCGCCGGTCTCGTCGGCGTCGGGATCGCCGGCGGCGGTGCGTCGTACAAGCGGATGCGCCCGTACGCGGACCTGTTCCTGCTCGGGGCCGGGTTCATGTTGCTGGAGACGAAGAGCATCACCGGGTTCGCGTTGCTGTTCGGTACGACGTGGGTCGTGAACGCGATCGTGTTCGCCGGCGTGCTGGTGGCGGTGCTCGCGGCGGTCGAAGTGACGAGGCGGTTCAAGACACCGCCGATCAAGGTGATGTTCGCCGTGCTGTTCGGCGGGCTCGCGTTGTCGTGGGTGTTCCCGGACAGTTGGCTGCTGTCGATGCCGGTCGGGTTGCGGGCGCTGGTCGCGGTGCTGATCGCGTTCCTGCCGATCTTCGCGGCGAACGTGATCTTCGCGAAGCGGTTCACCGACACCGCCGACGGTACGGCGTCGTTCGGCGCGAACCTGCTCGGCGCGATGCTCGGCGGCTGCCTCGAGTACGCGGCCCTGATCATCGGCTTCCACGGCCTGCTGATCATCGCCGCCCTGCTGTACGTCGGAGCGTTCCTGCTGACACCCAAACTCCGAACCCGTGAGTGACCTGGGAACTGTCTGCTAATTGGTACAGGTTCGGCCCGTTTGCGGGGTCCTCGCCGGCTTCTGGTGGCAGGATCTGAGACATGACGTGGCTTGTGACTGGTGGTGCCGGATACATCGGGGCGCATGTGGTGCGTGCCTTCCGCAACGACGGGATCGACGTGGTCGTGATCGACGACCTGTCGAGCGGGAAGGCGGAGTTCGTCCCGGACGGCGTGCCGTTCGTGCAGGCCAACCTGCTCGACGGCACGGCGGTCCGCCAGGCGCTGGAGGGCGTCGATGGCGTCGTACATCTCGCGGGCTTCAAGTACGCCGGGGTGTCGGTGCAGCGCCCGCTGCACACGTACACGCAGAACGTGACCGCGATGGTGTCGCTGCTCGAAGCGATGGCGGACCAGGAGATCCGCAACCTCGTGTTCTCGTCCAGCGCCGGCGTCTACGGGACGCCTCGCGACGAGGTGGTGACGGAGGACACCGCGCCGGACCCGCAGTCGCCGTACGGCGAGTCGAAGCTGATCGGCGAGTGGCTGCTCCGCGACCAGGCGGCCGCGACCGAGCTGCACCACACCTCGCTGCGCTACTTCAACGTCGTGGGATCCGGTGACCCGACGGTGTACGACGCCTCGCCGTACAACCTGTTCCCGATCGTCTGCAACCTGCTCACGGAGGGGAAGGTGCCGCAGATCTACGGCACCGACCACCCGACCCCGGACGGTACGTCGGTCAAGGACTACGTGCACGTCGCCGACCTGGCCCGCGCCCACGTCGCGGCCGCCCGCGCCCTCGAGTCCGGCAAGACCCTCGAACCCGTCTACAACCTCGGCAGCGGCACCGGTACGTCGGTCCGCGAGATCATGGATGCCGCCCGCCGAGTCACCGGAATCGACTTCACCCCGACCGAGGGCCCCCGCCGCCCCGGCGACCCGTCCCGGGTCGTTGCCAGCGGCGACCTGGCCACCCGGGACCTCGCCTGGCAGAACACGTACACGGTCGACGACATGTTCGCCACCGCCTGGGAAGCGTGGCCGAAAGGCTGAATCGTGGTCGAGGGTCCCGCACCGGCTGTAGCCTGTGGCGCAGTTCACTGAGCTGCCCGGGCACCGGGCACGATCGAGGGGTGCGATCCATGAGTCACGAGAGCCTGCCGCAGTTCCTGGCGAAGATCGATCTCTTCCACGGGCTGTCCAAGGACACGCTGTCCGACCTGATCGAGCGTGGCACCACGCTGAAGGTTCCGGCCGGTAGCCATGTGGTCGAGCAGGGTGCGCACGACGCCGGCCTGCAGGTGGTGCTGGCGGGCTCGGCCGCCGTGGAGGTCAACGGCGTCGTCCGTGAGCCGCTGGAAGTGGGGGACTACTTCGGCGAGGTCTCGCTGATCGACGGCCTGCCGCGGTCCGCGACCGTGGTGGCCGGGCCGGACGGGCTGACCACGTTCGCGCTGTCCGCGCTCGCGTTCGAGCCGGTCGTGAAGGCGAACCCGGACGTCGCCCAGGCCCTGCTCAAGGCCCTGACCGCCCGGATCCGCAGCCTCGAGTCCGGGAGCTGAACCGATCCGGCCCGAACCGCCTGGGGGCGCGATGACCGAGGAACGCAAGGTCGTCACGGTGCTGTTCTGCGACCTCGTCGGCTTCACGACCGCGTCCGAGTCCGCCGACCCCGAGGACGTCCGGCGCTGGCTGGCGCCGTACCACTCGACCCTGCGGCAGACGGTCGAGCGGTACGGCGGGACCGTCGAGAAGTTCGCCGGGGACGCCATCCTGGCCGTCTTCGGCGCGCCGCGGTCCCGGGAAGACGACGCCGAACGGGCGGTCCGGGCCGGCCTGGCGATCCTCGAGGCGGTGCGGACGCTGCCGAACGGGCCGCTGGAGGTCCGGATCGGCATCGAGACCGGTGAGGCGCTCGTCCAGCTGACCGCGCGACCCGAGCTCGGCGAGCCGTTCGTCACCGGCATGGTGGTCAACCTCGCGGCCCGTCTGCAGTCCTCCGCGCCGATCGGCGCGGTCGTCGTCGGGCACGGTACTCACGAGGCGACGAATCGCGTCTTCGGCTACGACGCGCTGGAACCCGTTGCGGCCAAGGGAGTCAGCCGTCCGGTCGAACGCTGGCAGGCCGGCTCGCCGCGAGCACGCTTCGGTACGGACGTCATCCGCGACCTCAGTACGCCGATGGTCGGCCGGCAGCGCGATCTGACCTTGCTGTGCACGGCGTTCGAGAAGGCCCTCGCGGAGCGGGTGCCGCAGTTCGTCACGCTGCTCGGCGAGCCGGGCATCGGCAAGTCGCGGCTGACCGCGGAGTTCGGCGCCTGGCTCGATCGGCACGACGAGCTCGTCACCTGGCGCGAAGGCCGATCGCTGCCGTACGGCGAGACGCCGTTCGGGCCGATCGCCGAGATCTTCAAGGTGCAGGCCGGGATCCTGGACACCGACCCGCCGGCGCAGGCCGTGGCCAAGCTCGACGCGATCGTGCCGGACGGCGCGGACCGTGCCTGGCTGCGGGCCCGGGTCGGCCCCTTGGTCGGCGCCGACCAGTCCGCTCAGCCGGGGTCGGCGACCCAGGAGGAGTCGTTCGCGGCCTGGCGGCAACTGCTGGAATCGTTCGCCGAGCAGTCGCCCGTGGTCCTGGTGTTCGAGGATCTGCACTGGGCCACGGATGCGATGCTCGCCTTCGTCGATCACCTGGCCGAATGGCTGACCGACCTGCCGCTGGTGGTCGTCGTCACCGCCCGCCCCGAGCTGCTCGAACGCGGACCGCAGTGGACCCGCGGGATCCAGAACGCCCTCACCCTCGGCCTCTCCCCGCTGACGGCGGACGAGACCGATCAACTCCTCACCGGGATGCTCGCCGGTCAGGACGTGCCGGCGGAGATCCGCCGGCGTCTGGTACGCCGTGCCGACGGCAACCCCTTGTACGCCGAGGAACTCGCCCGGATCGTGACCGACTGCGGCCCGGACCAAGCCACCTCTGCCGAGCTGCCCGCAGGCATCGCCGCGCTCATCGCGGCTCGGCTGGACACGCTGGACCCCGATCGCAAGGCACTGCTCGCGGATGCCGCCGTGGTCGGCCGGGTGTTCTGGGCCGAAGCCGTCGCCGCCTTGTCCGGCCGCGACCCGGCGGAGGTCGTCCAGGCGCTGCAGGAGCTGGCCCGCAAGGAGCTGGTGCGACCGGTCCGGCGGTCGTCGATGCTGGACCAGCGCGAATACTCCTTCTGGCATGCACTGACCCGCGACGTCGCCTACAGCCAGGTGCCGCGCGCGGCTCGGTCGGCACGGCACCTCGCTGCCGCCGACTGGCTCGAGCTGCGCTGCGCTGCCTGTCAGGCCGAGACGCCGAACCTGATCGCGTACCACCTCAGCACGGCACTCGACCTTGCCGCCGCAGCGGGCGACACGGACGCGGTCGCGGCGATCGCTCCCCGGGCGCGGAAGTACCAGCTGATGGCTGCGGAGCTGGCGATGAACCTCGACACCAACGAGGCGCTCGCCCTGCTCGACCGCGCGCTGGCCCTGAGCCCGGCCGGCGATCCCGAACGTCCCACCGTCCTGCTGCGCTGGGGCTGGGCGGCTTTCCAGGCGGGCCGCCTCGGCGACGCCCAGGCCGCGTACCTCGAGGCGATCGCCGGATTCGAGGCGATCGGGGACACCCGCGGAGTCGCGCTCGCCCTACGAGCCTCGACGTACTCGCTGACCAGCATGGAGGAGAGCCTGGCGACGGTCGACCGGGCGGTCGGGATGCTCGAGGAGCTCGGGCCGAGCGAGGACCTGGTGCTGTTGCTGTCCGGCCAGGCGAGCATCCGGGTGGTCGCGAGCCGTTATCAGGATGCGATCGACTCGGCGAACCGTGCCCTGCGGATCGCGACCGAGCAGGGGTACGACGTACCGCACCGGGCCCTGGAGTCGCGGGGGCTCGCCCGGGTCGGTCTGGGTGACACCGGTGGGCTGGTCGACGTCAAGGAGGCGCTGACCGCGCTGCTCGAGGGCGGTCGGGGGCGCGATGCGGCGGTGACATGGCTGAACTACGGCTGGGTGCTGTGGCAGATCGAGGGACCGGTGGTTGCCTTGGGCGAGCTGGAAGCGGCTCGCGAGTTCTCCGCCCGGCGCCGGTTGGCCGAGATGGAGGAGCAGATCGGCTGTACCGTCCTGCAGTTGATGATCGAGACCGGCCGGTCGGCCGAGGTGATCGCGGCGTGCCGGGCCCAGCTCGAGCACCCTTCGCCGGCGTTCACCCTGTTGCGGCGCATCGAGGTCCTCGGCGCGCTGGCGGTGGCGGAGGCCGAGGCCGGCCTTCCGGGCGCTCGCGATCACGCCGAGGAGGCGTACCGGGTGGCGGTCGAGGCGGGCTGGCCGGACATGATCGCTGTTGCGGCCTCGCCCGCGGCGACGACGCGTGCGCGCGACGGCGACCGGGACGGCGTCCTGGAGATCCTGCAGTTGCTCGCCTCGCTGGCCGATCTGCACGGCAGCATCGAATTCGATGTCCGCTTGCCGTCGCTGGTGCGGGCGGCGCTCGCCGTGGGCCACGCCGAAGCCGCGGCCGTCCTCGCGGACTCCGTGGATCCGGTGCTGCCGATGCGCGAGTACGCCGCGACGACGGCCCAGGCGCTACTCGCCGAACACCGCGGCGACACCGAGACCGCGGCCGCCGGGTTCGCGCGCGCAGCCGCGGACTGGGGCGCCTTCGGCAACAAACTCGAACAGGCCCACGCACTCCGCGGCCTGCACCGCACTACGGGCGATCCCGCCGCCCTGGCCCAGGCCGAGCAGCTGTTCAGAGCCCGGGATACTCCTTCTTGAAGGCGCCGGTGGTCGACAGGTCTAGGACGCCGGGGCCGGTGAGGACGCCGCCTTCCACCGGGAGGGTGTGGCCGGTGATCCAGGAGGCGTCGTCGGAGGCGAGGAAGGCGACGGCGGCGGCGATGTCCTCGGGCTCGCCGATGCGGCCGAGCGGGTACATCGTGCCGAACTTCTCCAGGGTTTCCGGCTGGTTGTCCCAGTTCGGGGTCCGAATGGTGCCTGGGGCAACCACATTGAACCGGACGCCGAGGTTGCCGTAGCGGGCGGCGTAGTTGACCGTCATCGCGACCTGTCCGGCCTTGGCGGCGGAGTACTCGATGTTGCCGAAGGCGGCGATCCCGTTCACCGAGCTGATCGTGACGACGTTGCCGCGGTTCTGCACCAGCTGGGGCAAAGCCGCCTGGATGCAGCGCGAGGCGCCGACCAGCGTGAGGTCCAGCTGCGCGTGCCACTCCTCGGCGGTGGCGTCCTCGGGCACGGAGCGCACGATGCAGCCGCCGGCGTTGTTCACCACGACGTCCAGGCGACCGAACCGCTCGACCGCGGCCGCGACCGCCGCGTCGACGTCGTCCCGACTCGTCACATCGACCCGAATCCCGAGCGCGTTCGGGCCGATCTCCTTCGCGACCTCGGTGACCTTCTCCTCCTGGAGATCGGTCACCACCACCGACGCGCCTTCGTCGGCCAGCCGCCGCGCGACCGCCGAACCGATGCCCTGCGCCGCCGCCGTAACCAGTGCGACCTTTCCTTGGAACCGCTGCACGCTACCCCTCCCCATTGTCGAGTACTCGGTCGACCTTCTCGTCCGTTACCCGACGCTCCAGCTTCGCGGCGTCCAGGTTGCGGCAGAGCACGATCGAACCACCCCCGGCGATCACGCCGACCAGCAGGGCCAGGCCGTCGCGGTCCGTCAGGGTGCGTGTGGTGAGGATACGATCGCTGATCGGTTCGGCCGTACCGACCAGGTCCTCGTGGGTGAGGTCGTCGTACGCCGGGGACGCAGGCGTCGGCGGGTCGAACGGGACGAACACGTCCGGATGGTTGTAGACCTCGGCGCCGTAGTCCTGGATGCCGTCCGGGAGCGGCTCGCGGAAGCGGCCGCCGAGCGGGAGCAGCGCGGAGGCGACGGTCTCCCGCTCGCCGCGGATCGTGAAGTCCGGCCCGGTGATCGCGAGGGTCCCGGTGCCGCTGGTCAGCGAGGCGCCGACCGACCAGGTGGACAGCGCCCAGACCACGCCGAGCCAGTGCGGCGGCAGACCGATCGCGACGGTTTCGCCGGCCTCCAGGTCGTACTCGTCGACGAGCAGGTTGGCGGTCTTCGCGACCCAGTTCGCGGTGGTGACCGCGCTGAGCTCGATCCGCTCGCCGGTCGTGTCGTCGTAGTAGGTGAGGAACGGGGCGCCGCCGTCCCGGCGGACCGCGGCCGCGAACAACTCGGGCAGGACTCGTGACATATGGCCCAGCCTACGGTTCGCGGACCGACGTACGTTGGACGGGGATTGACTGGAAAGAAGGCTTGTCATGGTGCCAGAGCTCGCGCTGCCCGAAGGCGGCGAATGGATCGTCATCCTGGTCATCGTCGTACTGCTGTTCGGCGCCAAGAAACTCCCCGAGCTGACCCGCAACGCGGCCCGCGCAATGAAGGAGTTCGACAAGGCCCGCAACGGCGACGACGACGAACACCAACCTCCTCAGGTTGAGGGGTCAGGTGGGCGGGTTGACGTCGACCGCGGCGGCACGCACGGCGGCGGCCAGTAGGGCTGTTGGCTCGGGCATGCGGCCGGGTAACCGGGCGAGGATGGTGCGTCGGAGCTCCTGCGGTCCGCCTCGGACCGTGACCACCCGGACACCCGGTGGCACCGCGGAGGCCATCGACGCGGAGATCGTGGTGAGCCCCGCCCCGGCCGCGACCAACTGAAGCTTTGCGAGCCAGTCGCGGACCGTGTGCGCGATCACCGGCCGCTCGTCCAGCCCCGGCCACACGCCCATCCACAGCTCGCTGCTCGACGCCGGTCCGGCAATCCACCGCTGACCGCGCAGGTCTGCGACCTCGACCGCGTCGGACGCCGCGAGCGGATGCCCGGTCGGCACCGCCAGCCGCAGGCTCCGCTCCGCGAGCGTCTCCAGCTTCAACGCCGGCGACTCGGCGTCCGGCGGCCGGAACGGCGGAGCGGACGCGATCACCGCGAGGTCGATCGTCCCGGCCCGGAGCGCCCGGACCAGCGCGGGCGTGGAACCCTCCCGCGTCGTAACAGTGATCGCCGGGTGCGTACGACGTACCGCGCTGATTGCCCGCGGCAACAAGACCGCGCCCGCGCTCGGGAACCAGCCGAGCCGCACGGTTCCACCCGCGACCGGGAGGCCGGCCAGCTCGCGGGCTGTCGCGTCGATCTGGTCGAGGACGCCGGCGGCGTTCCGCAGTACCACCTGTCCTGCGGCAGTGAGCGCGACGCCTTCGCGGCGACGCTCGAGGAGCTGGTTGCCGGCGGCGCGTTCGAGGCCGGCGATCTGGCGGGAGACGGCCGACTGCGTGTACCCGAGCGCAGTCGCCGCGGCGGTGAACGTACCGCGTTCGGCGACCTCCCGGAACACGCGCAGGGCCACCAGCGAGACATCGGCGAAGTCCATGACATCTACGCATACCACGTGTGCGGAACTTTCGTTGGAGTCATAGCAGTCGCGGACCTACGTTGAACACATGACAGAACAACGCATCGCTGTGGTCACCGGCGCCAACCAAGGCATCGGATATGCACTGGTGGAAGAGTTGGCACAGCGGATGAACCCCGAGGACCTGGTCCTGCTCACCGGCAGGAATCCGGAACGGGTCGCCGCCGCGGCTGCTCGAGTGGAAGGAAGGGCACGGGTCGAAGGGCGCGTGCTGGATGTGACCGACGGGGACGCCGTACGGCGGTTGGCAACCGAACTGGGGAGCGTGGACATCGTGGTGTCCAACGCGGTCGGGCCGTTGGAGCCGGGTCGGACGCCGACGGAGCAGGTGGACGAGTTCGTGGATGTGGCGAATCTCGGGGCGCAGTACATGCTGCGGTCGTTCGGGCCGATCCTGCGGCCCGGTGGACGGCTGATCGTGGTGGCCAGTTCGCTGGGGACTCTGGAGCAACTGCCCGAGCACCTGTGGGAAACGTTCGACGAGGTCTCGCTGGAGGACGTCGAGAAGGTCGTGGAGGAGTGGCGTACGGCGGTCCACGACGGTACGGCGCAGGCGCAGGGCTGGCCGGAGTGGATCAACGTCCCGTCGAAGGTGGCGCAGGTCGCCGCGGTGCGCGCGGTCGCGGCCGAACGACGGGAACGGGACCTCGCCGAGAACACCCTGGTCGCGTCCGTCTGCCCAGGGCTCGTCGACACCCGTGCGTCCCGGCCGTGGTTCGAGGACTTCAGCCAGGCGAAGTCGCCGGCCGATGCCGTCGTACCGATCGCCGACCTGATCCTGGCCGACGACGTCGATCCGGGCCTCTACGGCGAGCTGATCCGCGACGGCCAGGTGGTCGCCTGGAAGCCGTCCACCCCTCGGTAAGACCCTCGTCCGCCCGCAGCGGTTAGGCTAGCCTAACTTCCGTGAGCAGTACGACGATCCACGCCGGGGACGTCGACCATCACCTGCTGATCGGCGATTCCACCTCGTTGCCTGTGCTGGAGCAGGCGGTCCGGTCGTTCCAGCGACCGGCCGGGCGCCTGCAGGCGTGGTGTGCGGCGGAGGCAGGGTCGTCCGTTCGATCCGCCCGTACCTTGTCGACGAGCTCGGTGTGAGTCGTGACGACCTGCATACGGTCGCGTACTGGATCGCGGGCGAGACGGCGGAGCGCGGCGACATCGTCCGGATGCAGGCATTCGCCAAGGCGACCGAAGACGGTCTCGACGCCACCGACCCCGCGGTGCTGCAGTCGCTGGAGTTCTCATAAGGTCGTCCCATGCTGATCCTGGCCGGCCTGGGCCTGATCCTGGCGCTGACCGTTGCCACCGGCTACTTCGTCGCCCAGGAGTTCGCGTACGTCGCCGTCGACCGGAGCCGTCTGCGGACGCTGGCCGCGGACGGTAACGCGGCGGCCGCACGAGCGCTGAGGGTCACCGCGCGACTGTCGTTCGTCCTGTCCGGCGCACAGGTCGGCATCACCATCACCGCGCTGCTCGCCGGGTACGTCGCCGAGCCGTATCTCGGTGCGGGTCTGGAGAACCTGCTCGGCGCGGCCGACGTACCGGACGCGGTGAGCAAATCGGTCTCGGTGGTCCTCGCGTTGCTGCTGGCAACGATCATCCAGATGGTGCTCGGCGAGCTGGCGCCGAAGAACCTGGCGATCGCGAAGGCCGAGGCGATCGCGCTCCGGCTGGCCCGCTCGACGCTGCTGTACCTGACCATCGCCGGACCGCTGATCCACCTGTTCGACTCGGCGTCGAACCGAATCCTCCGCCGCGTCGGCATCGAGCCGGTCGAGGAACTGCCGCAAGGCGCGACCGCGCGGGAGCTCGACCGCATCATCGAGACGTCGTACGAGCAAGGACTGCTGGACCAGGACACGATGCGGCTGCTGGATCGCGGTCTCGACTTCCGCGGCCGTACCGCGGGCGAGGCGATGGTCCCGCGGGTCGACGTGATCACTGTGCACCGCGAGGAGCCGCTGACCCGGGTCGTCGAGCTGCAGGACACCGGGCACAGCAGGTTCCCGGTGATCGGGGCCTCGGTCGACGAGGTGATCGGCGTGGTCGCGATCGGCGAGGTCGTCGAGCTCGAACCGGCCGATCGCGCGACGATCGCCGTCGGCTCGCTGGCGTCGCAGCCGGTCGCCGTACCGACGACACTGCCGCTGCCCGGCGTACTGGATCGGCTTCGGGTCGCGCGCCGGCAATTGGCGATCGTCGTCGACGAGTACGGCGGGTTCGCGGGCATCGTGTCGCTGGAGGACATCGCCGAGGAGTTGGTCGGCGAGATCCGCGACGAGGACGATCTGCCGGAGACCGGGCTGGTGCAGGGCGGTGACGGGTCGTGGGTGGTGCCGGCTCGGCGGCGGGTCGACGAGGTCGCCGAGGTGACCGGCGTACGACTGCCGGAGAGCGACGACTACGAGACGGTGTCCGGGCTGGTGATGGCGCGGCTCGGCCGGATCCCGGACGTCGGTGACTCGCTCGTCATCGAGCTGCCGCACCGGATCGACCACGACGGGCGGCCGGTTCCGCCTGAGTACGTGCGGCTCACGGTGCAGACCATCGAGCGCCGGGTGCCGGGCATCGTCGTGATGGAGCGAACGGCATGAGTACGACGCTTGCGCTGATCATCTCCGCCGTACTGCTGGCGTTGAACGGGTTCTTCGTGGCCGCCGAGTTCGCGTTGGTCGCGTCCAAACGGCACCGGCTCGAGGAGGCTGCGGCGTCCGGCAGCCGCTCTGCCCGGGCCGCGATCGCCGGCGTCAGCGAGCTGTCGCTGATGCTCGCCGGCGCACAGCTCGGGATCACGTTGTGCACGCTGGGCCTAGGCTCGCTGAGTGAACCGGCCGTTGCACATCTGCTGCATCCGCTGTTCGAGCTGGCGCACATCCCGGAGGGCGTCGGGCATGTGATCGCGCTGATCATCGCGGTCGCCGGGATCGGCCTGCTGCACGTCCTGCTCGGTGAGATGGCGCCGAAGTCGTGGGCGATCAGCAACCCCGAACGAGCCGCGCTCGTGCTGGCGATGCCGTTCCGCGGCTTCACGTACGTGTTCCGCCCGCTGCTCAGTGTCCTCAACTGGATCGCGAACTTGTGCGTCCGGCTGGTCGGCGTGACGCCGCAGAACGAGATCGCGAACGCGCACGGCCCGGACGAGTTGCGGCTGCTGATCGAGTCCTCGCGTGAACACGGGACCCTCGAACAACCCGAGCACGAACTGCTGACCGCGATGCTGGCGTTGCAGAACACCACGGTCGGGCAGGTGATGACGCCGATCGCCCAGCTCTCCACGGTCCTGGCGTCCGCGTCGGCCCGCGACGTGGAGCTGACCAGCCGCCGCGAGGGTCACTCCCGCCTTGCGGTCGTCGGGCCGCGTTCGGATGGCTCCACAGGGATCTGCGGCATCGTGCACGTCCGCGACGCGGCCCGCGTGACCACCGCCGGCGACACCACCAGCCGCGCGTCGGACCTGATGACAGCGGCCCTCGAACTCGGCGACAACACCCCGGTCGCGAAGGCGATCCGCACCATGCGCGACGAACGCTCCCAACTGGCAGTCGTCTGCGGCGGCAACACCGCGATCGGCGTAGTAGCCCTGGAGGACCTCCTAGAAGAGGTCATCGGCGAGTTCGACGACGAAACCGACCCCATCATCACCGCCACCCGCCCCACCCCACCGCTCTAACTCCCCGCCCACGGCGTCTTTGGGCACGCACCAACCGTTTTGGGGCGCTCAGAATGGTTGGCGGGGGCTCAAAGTTGCCCGGGGAGGTGGGGTGGGGGAGGTTACGGTAGGGGCGGAATGGGTTGAGGAGGGGTTGTGGCGGTTCGGCGGCTTGGGCTTGTGGTGCATCAGGGGCGTGCGGTGGCGGTGGAGACCGCGGAGACCGTCCGTCGGTGGGCGGCGGATCATGGCATCGGGTGCACGGATATCGACGTGTGGACGGATCAGGAGCGGCGTACCGGGACCGCGGAGCTGCATCACGCCGGGGATCCGGATCTGGTGGTCACGCTCGGGGGTGACGGGACGTTCCTGCGCGGCGCGCGGATCGCGGCCAAGAACAACGCCGCCGTGCTCGGCGTGGATCTCGGAAAGGTCGGGTTCCTCACCGAGGTCGCGTGCAAGGACGTCGAGGAGGCGCTCGAGGCGGTGCATCACGGCGGGGCGACGTACGAGGAACGGATGACGCTGACGATGCGCGCGTCGCGGCCGTTGGAGATCCCGAGCGGGATCGAGTCGCTGCTGCGGTACGGGCACGGGCCGGCGTTGCCTCCGCCTCCGGTACGGCACGAGATGGCCGAGGGTGACGGCTGGGGGCTGGCGCTCGACGTGACCGCGTTGAACGACGTGGTGGTGGAGAAACTCGCACGGGATCATCAGGTGGCGCTCGGCGTGTACCTGTCCGGCCGGCTGCTGGCGTCGTACTCCGCCGATGCGGTGATCGTCGCGACGCCAACCGGGTCGACGGCGTACAGCTTCGCCGCCGGCGGGCCGATCCTGTCGCCGAACACCGAGGCGATCGTATTCACTCCGGTCGCACCGCACATGACCTTCAACCGCACGGTCGTCGCGGCGCCGGACGAGCCGATCGCGCTACGGGTGCTGCCGCACTCCGGGCAGGCCGCGGTCAGCATCGACGGGCAGTTGCGCGGCGTCCTCGATCCGGGAGACTGGATCGGGGTGTACGGGTCGCCGCAGCGGTTGCGGTTGGTACGGCTGCGTCCGACGGACTTCTACGGCCGGCTACGCGACCGCTTCCACCTCACGGACGCACCCGCGACAGCCCTGGACGGGCAGTCCGAACTGTTCTGGCAGCCCGCGGATACGCCCGTACCCCCGGACCTCAAGCACCTCCGGATTCCGCAACCGCCTGGTGACGACCGGTAGGGTCTCTCCTCATGCGAAACGTGGTGATCCTGGCGGGTGGTTCAGGGACGCGGTTGTGGCCGATGTCCAGAGACGACAGGCCGAAGCAGGTGCTGCCGCTGGCGGCGGGGCAATCGCTGCTGCGGGTGGCGTACAACCGGCTGCTCGGGCTGGTCGCTCCGGAGAACATCTACGTCTGCACCGTCGGTGCGATCACCGACGTGGTGCGCAAGGAACTGCCGGAACTCGGTCCGCACAACATCATCGGTGAACCGGCCCGGCGGGACACCGCGAACGCCGTCGGTCTCGCGTCCGCTGTGGTCGCGCGGAACGATCCGGACGCGATCGTCGCGTTCGTCGGGTCGGACCACCTGATCAGCCCCGAGGACGAGTTCCGGGCCGCGATCGAGCACGGGTTCGAGGTGGTGGAAGCGCGCAGCCGGTCGCTGGTGACGTTCGGGATCGAGCCGACGCACCCGCACACCGGGCTCGGGTACATCGAACGCGGCGCGCCGATCGACGGTACGTCGGCGTACATCGTGGACCGCTTCCGCGAGAAGCCCGACCGGGCGACGGCCGAGGAGTACCTGGCCACCGGGCGGTTCTGGTGGAACTCCGGGATGTTCGTCTGGCAGGCCTCCACCGTGCTGAACGTGCTCGACACGCTGCTGCCGGACTCGGCCGCCAGGCTGCGTGAGGTCGCCGCGGTCTGGGACACCCCGGAACGGGAGGCGACGCTCGCGGAGATCTACCCGAACCTGCGCAAGATCAGCGTCGACTACGCGGTCATGGAGCCGGCGTCCCAGGGCAAGGTCGACGCGGACGTGGTCGTCGTACCGATGCCCGTGCATTGGCTGGACGTCGGCTCGTGGGCCGCGCTCGCCGACACGTACGCCGCCGACCCCAACGGCAACCGCACCGACAGCGTCACCCTGAGCTGCCTACTCGACTCCCACGACAACATCATCGTCACCGACGACCCCAACCACCTGGTCGCCACCGTAGGCCTCCGCAGCCACATCATCGTCCACACCCAGGACGTCACGATGGTCTGCCCCCTATCAGACGGCGAACGCGTCAAAGACCTGGTAGCCCAAGTCCAGTCCGACCACGCGAACTACATCTGACCCAGCACAAACACGAGGGGATATCCGCTCGTGTTGTGGGTTCTCCGTTCGTGTACCAGGGGAGAACCCACAACGCGAAGGGATATCCCCTCGTGTTGTGCTGGTGTGGGTCAGCCGCCGTTTGGTTCTTGGGCGTCGGTGGCTGGGTATTTCTCCATGAACTGCTTCAGGGCCTCGCCGCTGACCGATCCGCAGAACTGGCGGTGGCCGAAGGACTTCTGGGCGGAGTCGGGGCCGCTCCAGTGGGCGAAGGCGAGGTTCTTGCCGTCCGGCCAGCCCTTGCCCTCGGTCTGCTTGAACGGTGCGGCGATGAACTTGCTGAGCGAGGCGTCGGGGAGCTTCGACTTGGCGATCTTCTCGATCTGGTCGATCTGATCCTTCGGCAGCGTGTCCTTGTACCAGAGGATCGTGTAGCCGTGCTCGAGGTTGTGGACGAGGTTCTCCACCGCGGGACGGTCGCTCTCGTCGTAGAACTTCTTGTCGAACGGCGCCCAGACCGCGTAGTGCGGGCCGGACGACGGCGGGGAGACGTCGTACATGATCTTCTCGCCGTCGGGGCGGTGGTCCTGGGTGCCGCCGGCCACGTCGTTGGTGGGGGCGTCGCAGGAGGCCGCGGTCGCGGCGACACCGAAGTCGGTCAGGGCCTGGTTCTTGGTCCGGGAGTCCTGGATCAGCTTGATCGCCGGGTAGGCGATGATGGCCAGGCCGACCACGATGGAGCACACCACGATGAGGATCGTCCGGCGGCGGTCCGAGCGGGCCTGCTCGCGCTGCATCTTCTCGATCATCTCGCGGCGCGACTGTTTCTGCGACGACGCTTTACCCACAGTGTTGGTCTTCCCGGATCGGGGCGGCCACCGCGCCGCCGTGCGAAGGCAGTGTACGAGGTGCCCCTGAGAAGTCGCCTAGAAAACTATCGGGACCGTGAGCCGAACGTGACCGTCGCCTCGCTGCCCGGTCCCGGCCGCACCGCCACGCCGTACCCCTCGGCATGCAGCAGGACAGCCAGCCGCTCCGCGACCATTCCCACAGTCACCGGCTCGTCACCGAACACCGTGACAGCGTTGTCACAAGCCTCGAGCCGAACCCCGTCGACGTCAGCGAGCAGCCCGGACCACAGCGCCGAATCGACTGAACGCGGTCCGGCCGGCGGTCGCCGATCGAGTACGGCGGCCCGCGCGGCCTCCCGCGTTCCCAGGCTGAACATGTCGTGCTCGGCGTCCCGCACCAGCGCCCGCGCGCCCGGCCCGTGCTCACCGACCGGCAGTACGGCGTCGTCCAGTCCACGCAGTACGGCGACCGGCACGCCGTCCGCCTTGCCCTTCACCAGCTCGCTGGCACCTGCGATCTCGTCGGCCAACGCGGGCTCGGTCACCGCGAGGACGTTGCCGTGGCTGTCCGTCGTACCGCGCAGGTCCTCCACGACGCGGACGCCGGCGGCGCCGATCGCCAGGTCGGTCTGACCGTTGCGCCACGGGCGGCCGAGCGTGTCCGTGACGATGATGCCGACATTGACGTCGTACCGCTCCTTCAAAGCGGTCCGCAGCTCACGGGCCGATGCGTCCGGGTCGATCGGGAGCAGCAGGACCGTGCCGGGTGCCGTGTTCGACGTATCGGTCCCGGCCGCGGCCATCACGAGGCCGTGCCGGGTCTGCACGATCCGCGTCTCGCCGCGCTGCGCGACGACCCGCACGAGCTCGGCGTCGACCGCCTCCTGGCGGGTGCCGTACGTGAGCCGGCCCTCCGCCTTGCTGACGATCTTCGACGTCACCGAGACGACGTCGCCGTCGCGCAGGTCGGTGCCTTCGGCGATCAGCGCGGCCAGGTCGTCGCCGGCCGCCACCTCGGGCAGTCCGGTCACCGGGAAGATCTCCAGGTGCTTCCTCATCGCCGTACGGCCTCCGCGAGGGTCAGTGCCGCGTCAGCCATCGCGGCGGTTTTGGTCTCGTCCGTCATCCACAACGGCACCGCCTGCACGTGAATTCCGGCCCCGGCGATCGAGTCCGCCTGGATCGCGTCGGAGGAGTCGATCAGCCAGCCGTCCAGTACGCCGCCGGACGTGCGGGAACCGTAGTACCGGGCCACGGCCGACGCGGTGGACGCGACACCGACGGTGGCGAGCACCTTGTCGGCCATTCCACGGACCGGACCGGTGCCGATGATCGGGGACAGCCCGATGACCGGCGCCTTCGTCTCGCGGACCGCGTCCCGGATCCCGGGGACGCCGAGGATCGTGCCGACCGAGACGACCGGGTTGGACGGCGGCACGATCAGTACGTCGCAGTCCGCGATCGCCTCGAGTACGCCGGGTGCGGGCTTGGCCTTGTCCTGGCCGACGGGAACGATCTGGTGCGCGGGGATCCCGGCCTGGTAGCGGACCCAGTACTCCTGGAAATGAATGGCCTTGCGCCGCCCGGGCTGCTCCGGGTCGTCCACCACCACGTGGGTCTCGATCCGGTCGTCGCTCATCGGCAGCAGCCGGACCGGCAGCTTCCAGCGCGTGGACAGCGCCTCGGTGACCGCACTGAGCGTGAAGCCGGCGTCTAGCATCTGCGTGCGCACCAGGTGCGTCGCCACATCCCGGTCGCCGAGCCCGAACCAGGTCGGTTCCACGCCGTACGCCGCGAGCTCCTCCTTGATCACCCAGGTCTCGTCCTCACGGCCCCACTTACGCTCCTCGGAGATGCCGCCGCCGAGCGTGTACATCACGGTGTCGAGGTCGGGACAGACCCGCAGCCCGAACAGGGTGATGTCGTCCGCGGTGTTCCCCACGACGGTGATCTCGGCGTCCGGACGGGCCTTCAGGAGCCCGAGCAGGAAGGTGGAGCCGCCGATGCCGCCGGCCAGCACTGTCAATCGCATGGGAAGAGTCTGCCCGAGTCGTCAATGCGTCGGACCACCGCACGACTATGCTGCGGAGGGTCATCACGTCCGCACAGCTCAGTTGTACGGCCCCCCAACATCCGAGGAGCCCTCGTGGTCACCGACGCAACCAAGAAGCTCAGAGAGCCGGTCGCGTACACCTTGCTCGCATTCGCCGGCCTGCTCGCACTGGCCTCGCTGTTCCAGTTGTTCGTCGGTGGGATCGGCTTCGTCGCCGCTTCCAGCGGCGTGCACTCCGTCATTGTCCCGCCGTCCATCACCACGCTGGCGCTGCTTCCCGCGCTGGTCGGTGCGGTCTGGCTGGTCAACGAAGGTGAGCGGACGCCGAACGCACGCATTGTCGTGTTGGGCGCGCTCATCGTCACCGGTCTCTTCCTGCTGATCGGCCTGGTCGCCACGTTCGCGCAGTTCAACAGCAGCGGCACGGCCGGCGAGAAGATCGTCGGTTTCATCGCCTCTCTCGGTGGTCTCGCGCTGTACGGCGGCATCGGTCTGTACGCACTGAAGACCTTCCAGGCGCTGCCGGCGCCGGTGCGTGCGCCGAAGCCGGGCCAGTTCCAGGGTCAGCCGGGCCAGCAGTACGGCCAGACGGCGCCGTACGGCCAGCAGCAGGGCTACGGCCAGCAGGGCTACGACCAGGGCCAGCAGGGTCAGTTCGGCGGCCAGCAGGGTTACGACCAGGGTCAGCAATACGGCGGTTACGCGGCCGCTGGTGCTGCCGGCGCCGCCGGTGGCTACGTCGCGGGCCAGGACCAGGGTCAGCAGTGGCCGCAGGAGCAGGGCTGGAACCAGGGCGAGCAGCAGAACTGGTCGGCCGGCGAGGCCGAGGCCCAGCAGGCCGGTCAGCACTCCGCACAGCACGCCGGCCAGCCGGGCGCCGAGCAGGCATGGCCCGCTGAGGGCCAGAGCGCCGAGCCGACGCAGCCGTGGGCCTCAGAAGGCCAGCAGCAATGGGGCGGCCAGGACCAGGCCCAGCCTGCTCAGCAGTGGCCGCAGCAGGAGCAGCAGTGGGGCGGCGCCGACGCCGGCCAGCAGCAGTGGGGTGGCCAGGAGTACGGCCAGCAGACCCCGGCGGCCCAGGAGTGGGGCCAGCAGGAGCACGGCGCTGCTGAGGGCACCCAGGAGCCGGCTGAGGCCCAGCAGGCTCAGCAGGTGTGGCAGCAGGAGCAGGCCTGGCAGTCCGAGGAGACCCCGGCCGCCGACCAGCAGCCGGGTGCTGCCGATCCGGCACCGCAGGCCGAGGCCGCCGACGAGACCCGCATCGACCCGCGGACCGAAGCGGACAAGAACGACCCGAACCAGCAGGGCCAGGGCCAGCAGGGTTGGTGGTCGCAACCTTCCTGATCACTCAGTGATCCAGGACGGCAAGCCCTTGCCGAGCAAGTAGGGAAAAATCCCGGCGCAGAAGGTTTGAGCTCGGGTACACAGCGCGAGAGGCCTGTAACTACAGGCCTCTCGTTCTTTTGCGGCCGTGTTGCGGATGATCCCAATAGCAGAGCACGGCTTGACTTTCGTGGATTGCAGGAATGTAATTTCAACCGTGTCGTTCGTTAGGACACTCGGTATCGGGGACCGTTGCAGAGCGCAGGACGGACGAGGTCAGGCATGTGGACCGCAAACCCACATGTACAGGGGAACGAACAGGGTCGAGGAGGTCGTACCGTGACAGAGCTGATGGCGATTGTCGACGGTGAGGCGATCGAGGAGGAGCCGAACTGGCAGGAAAGGGCGTTGTGCGCCCAGACCGATCCAGAGGCTTTCTTCCCGGAGAAGGGCGGTTCCACCCGCGAGGCCAAGAAGGTGTGCCTCGGCTGCGACGTCCGGGGCGAGTGCCTCGAGTACGCGCTGCAGAACGACGAGCGCTTCGGGATCTGGGGCGGCCTGTCGGAGCGGGAACGCCGCAAGCTGAAGAAGAAGGCCGTCTGAGCCGTCGGTAACAGCACAAACACATCAGGACTTCCGCGAGGCCCCGGGCGAACGCCGCCCGGGGCCCGCGGCTTTCTGACCGGGGCGGTGGGGCGGGGGAGTTGGACACAGACACTCCGACGGCGGCTGTATGGTGATTCCTCGCCGGGACCTGCGGTCACGGTGACCGTCCGCAAGCATCGAGGTGTCACAGCTCCGCATGGAACAAGAAGCCCCGGCCGGCTGGGAGTTCTTCGACTCTGTCGACTTCCCGACCGATCACACCGGCGACCACATGCGTCGTCCGCGGGTCCGGCATGTCGTCACCGCGGTGGTGGTCGGGCATGAGGGCGCGGCCTGGCTGCCGCGGCTGTCCGAGGCGTTGTGGGCCCTCAACCCGCGCCCGGACCGGCTGATCGCGGTCGACACCGGATCCACCGACGAAACCGCCGAACTACTCGCTGCGATGCCCGGTGTGGAGCCGGTCGTCAGCGTCTCCGCGCGGACCGGCTTCGGGATGGCGGTCGCCCGCGGTCTCGAGACGCACGGTTTCGCGCCGATCCCGAGTGCTGTCGGCCCCTACGGCGACGACGGCCACATGCCCGTGGTGGAGTGGCTCTGGCTGCTGCACGACGACTGCGCGCCGGCGCCGAAGGCCCTGGAGAAGTTGTTGCTCCAGGCCACTATGGCGCCGAACACCGGCGTCTGGGGCCCGAAACTGCGGCTCTGGCCGCGGGACCGGGAGCTGCTCGAGGTCGGCGTCACCACGTCGCTCGGCGGTCGCCGCGACACCGGCATCGAGAACGGCGAGCTCGACCAGGGTCAGCACGACCAGCCGCGGAACGTGCTCGCGGTCAGCTCGGCCGGCATGCTGGTACGCCGCGACGTCTGGGAGGCGCTGCACGGTTTCGACCCGCGGCTCCCGATGTTCCGCGACGACATCGACTTCGGCTGGCGCGCCAGCCGCGCCGGCTACCAGGTCGGCGTCGCGCCTGACGCCGTCGTCTACCACGCGCAGGCCGCGGCGACCGGCGAGCGAGCGCTGGCCGGCACCCGACGGCACGCGTACCAGCTCGACCGCGCCCATGCGTACTACACCGTCCTCGCGAACGCTCCCGGCAAACTGCTTCCACTGCTGATCCTGCGGTTCCTGCTCGGCACCGTGATGCGCTCGATCTGGTTCCTGCTCGGCAAGACACCGTCCGGTGCCGTAGACGAGTGGACCGCGTTGCTCGGCACGCTGCTGGCCGGTGGCTGGACGCAAGCACGCAAGAACCGCCGAAGCCTCGACCAGGTCCCGTACGACGACATCAAGGGACTGTTCTCCCGGTCCGTGCACGCACTGCGGCACAACCTGGAGGAGACGACCAGCACGATCTCCGAGCGGATCCGCGAAGCCTGGGCGGATGAGCCGGAAGAACAGGTCGTCACGAGCGCCCGGCGGGCCAAGTCCACTGCGCGCGTCGCGGTCGACCAGCCGAGGTGGCGGCGTCAGCTGATCCGGCGGCCGTTCCTGGTCGCATGGGTCGTGCTGGCGATCGGTGCGCTGATCGCGGCCCGCGATCTGATCGGTGGCGGAGTACTCCGATCCAACTTGTTGCTGCCGGCGCAGGAGAACCTTGCGGCGTTGTGGCATGCGGCAGCGTCAGCCCCGCCGGGTGTGACGCCACCTGCTTGGCTGGCGCAGTTCTGGGCGTTCTCGACGGTCATGTTCGGTCCGACCGGGGCGACGAACGTTCTGCTGCTCGGTGCGGTCCCACTGGCCGGTCTGGCTGCGTGGGCGTTGCTGCGGGCATTCGTCGTCGACCGCGTGGCGCGGGCATGGGGCGCATCGGCGTACGGGCTGGCTGTTTTCACGAACGGTGCGATCACGCAGGGGCGGATCGGGACGTGTGTGGCGGCGATCGTGCTGCCGCTGCTCGGTGCGGCCGTCCACACTGTTGCTCGACGGCGGCGTGTGTACGTTCAGGGCAGTTGGCGGGCCGCGTGGTTCGCGGGGATCTGTCTGGCGGTGCTGTTCGCGTTCACGCCGGCGCTCGCTCTGTTGGTCAGCGTCATCCTGGTCTTCGGCGCGGTGCTGGGGCTCGGCTGGCGGCGGCAGGGACGCCAGTTGGTGTTCTCGGTCGTGCTGGGCCTGCTGCTCGTGCTGCCGTGGACGCTGGACCTGGTGCAGCACCCGTCGAAGCTGGGGTGGGAGGCGGGCGGTCCGCCGACCGCTGCGATCGGTCCGGGCGACAGCCTGCCGCATCTGCTGACAGGTACGCCGATCGGTGCGCCGGCCCCCTGGTGGTTCGCCGTACCGCTGATTCTGGTGGCTCTGGTCAGTCTGCTGCGTCAGTCGCGGCAGCGGTACGAACTGCTCGGCTGGTTCGCCGCACTGGCCGGTCTGGCCGGGACGCTGGTTGCCAGCCGGCTCGGTGGCGGCAGCGGCCCGTTGATGTTCCTGATGACGGCCGGCTGGATCATCACCGTCGCGGTCGCCTGGGACTCGGTCGGCAAGTCCACCGAGATCATCGTCCAGGGCGTGCTCGGCATCGTCCTGCTGACCACAGTGGTGACGGCCGGCTTCTGGCTGGTGCGCGGGGTCGACGGTCCGTTGTGGCGGGGTCCCGCTCAGGACCTCCCGGCGTACCTGGTCGCTTCGCAGGACCCGCCGGACAACCAGTCGATCCTGGTGGTGCGGAAGGCGCCGGAAGGCCAGATGCGGTTCTCGCTGGTCAAGAACGGCGGACCGCGGATGGGGGCGCTCGAGGCAGCGCCGACCGCGGCACAGACCAAGCCGCTCACGGACGTCCTGGCGACGCTCGGTGGTGGCGGTAGCGGCGAGGAGGGCCGGCAGTTGGCCGGTCTCGCGATCGACTACGTGTACCTGCCGGGTCCGGTGGACCCGACGCTGCAGTCGACGCTCGACTCGCTGCCGGGCCTCACCAGAGCCAGTGCGAACGACGGCGACGCCTCCTGGCTCGTCGACCGGTCGAAGATCAAGGGCGAGACGCCGCTGGTCGACCAGACCCACACGGTCTGGCGCATCCTCGGGCTGATCGGCTGGATCCTCGCGCTGATCTTCTGTCTGCCGACGGTGCGCCGTACCGTCGCCGTACCTCAGGGCACCCACGCGAGGAGGGACCCCCGGTGAGCCGGTTGCTGTCCGACCCGCGTCTCCGGATCGGAGCCGTTGTCGTCGCCATGGCCGCGCTGGCCGGGATCGGAGTGGTCATCCACCCCGAGAGGGCCGACACCCGCGCGCAGGCCGCCGTCACCGAGCCGGCCCGCACAGTGGTGAACCGTACGGCGCTGTCCTGCCCGGTGCTGGCTCCCGGCGGCAAGATGGCCAGTGTGGTCAACGGAGTGGCGCCGACGCTGCCGGAAGGTACGCCGACCGCGCCGGGGGCCGCCGAGCCGCTGACGATCGCACCGCTGCCGACCACGTCGGACCCGGTCGGGTCGCTGCTGAAGCGCGGAACGATCGGTTCGAGTGCAACGGTCGTCAAGCCGGAGCCGCTGTCCATCAAGGGAACCGGACCGCTGGCGGCTGGGACGGTCGGCACGAGTACGACGACCGCGCCGGAGGGTGTGAACCGCGGCATGGCCAGCGTGCCGTGTCAGGTGCCCGGTTCGGACTTCTGGTTCGTCGGAGCGTCCGGTGCGAGCGACCGCCGTGACGTGCTCGTGCTGACCAACCTGGACAGCATCAACGCGGAAGTGAACGTCAGCGTGTACGCGCGGACCGGTGCCCAGGACCTGCCCGCGGCCCGGGGCATCGTGGTCCCGGCACTCGGCACGTCCGAGCTGTTCCTCAAGCAGGTCGCTCCGAACCTGCGTGACATCGCTCTGCACGTGGAATCGACAGGTGGTCGGGTAGCGGCCGCCGTCCGGTCCAACGCGTCGAACGGCACTCAGCCGGGCGGTGTGGACTGGCTGAACACCTCAGCGGCGCCCGCGACCAAGGTGTTCGTGCCCGCGGTGGCGCCCGGCGCCGGCCTGCGGATCCTGTCGGTGGCGAACCCCACTGACCTGCAGGCGACCGCCAGCCTGACGGTGAACGGGCCGAACGGGCCGTTCAAGCCGGCTGGTCTGGAGACCGTGCAGATCGAGGCCGGCTCCGTGAAGACGTTCATGCTGGACTCGGTGCTGCACGGTGACCCCAGCGCGATCACCGTGACGTCGGACCAGCCGGTGACCGCGTCGGTGCGATCCACGGACGCGAGCAGGACCGAGTTCTCGTCGATCGGGTCGGCAGAGGCGCTGACCGGACCGGCGTACCTGGTCATCCCGGCGCACAAACAGCCGGCCGTGCTGCAGGTGACGGCGCCGGGGAAGACCGGCAGCGTGAAGTTCGAGCTGCGGGACGCGGTGGACCGGGTGCTGACCACGCGGGCGCTGGACGTGGTCGGTGGTGCGACGACGCAGATCTCGTTCCCGGCGCAGCCGCGGCCGACGTACCTGATGGTTCAGCAGACGCGCGGGACCGTGGTCGCGGGCGTCACGCTGATGCCAGCGGCGAAGCCAGCTGATGACGACGTACCGCAGGTGGCCGCGTGGCCTTTGACGACGTCGCTGGTGTTCCGCGCTCAGCTGGGTGCCCAGCCGGACGTCAGCGCGGCGCTGCGGTAGTCAGCCTTCGTTGGTGTTGGCGCCGGGGTCCTGCAGCATGCGCAGGTGGCCGCGGCGCGCTACCTCGACCGGAGCGCCGGGGGTGCCGGCACCGGGCTCGCGGCGGGGCAGGGGACGTGCTGCTTCGCGGACCGCGTTCGCCAGGGCTTCCAGGTCGTCGGAGGACGGACCGGCGGCTGCGGGGTCCGGAGCGAGCCGGATGACCTCCCAGCCGTTCGGCGCGGTGAGGCGGTCGGCGTGGTCCGCGCACAGGTCGTAGCAGTGCGGCTCGGCGTACGTCGCGAGCGGACCGAGGACGCAGGTCGAGTCGGCGTACACGTAGGTGAGCGTCGATACGGCAGGCTTCTGACATCCGGCGCGCGAACAGATCCTGGCGATGCTCACGACCAGACATTACGCCCACTAGGCTGAGCCCGTGACCGAGGCTCGCCGTCATCGCAGGCACATCGACCGCCATGGGCGCGGCATGCTCGGCCCGATCAGCCGGCCGAGCAAGTTCGCGCCGCGTGGTCTGCCGCTGCAGCGGTCCGCCGCCGCGCAGTTCGACGAGGTGGTCGCGATCGAGGTGACGCGGCTGGAGAAACGGCTGCCGCAGGTGGTCGCGCGGGTCGAGTTCGCCATCGAGGACGTGCCGAACCTGGACCTGGACGCCACCGAGATCCCGCTCACGCACGCCACCGGCGGTACGTCGCACGAGCCGTACCGGATCGTGGTCTTCCGGCGCCCGATCGAGCTCCGTGCCGAACGCTCCGGCGCCGGCCTGTCCTGGCTGGTCCGCTCCGCCCTGGTCCTGGAGCTCGCCGACGTCCTCGCACTCTCTCCCGAGCAGATCGACCCCGAGTTCGACAGCGACGACGACTGAACCGGCGCCCGAGACAGCGACCGCGACAGCGAAAGAGACACACCCGTTAGCACCAGTCGGTTGACTGGTGTTGAAACGTGTTCCGTAGTGTGGAAAGCAGTTTGTGACCTTCGTTGTCATCGGGAGAGGATCGTCTCTGTGAACGATCAAAAACTGCGGGTCGGTGTCGTAGGACTGGGCTTTGCCGGACGGACGGCGCTGGAGGCGTTCTCCGAGCTGCCGGACGTCGAGGTGATCGGCCTGGCGGGCCTGGAGAAGGACACCCTGACCAGTCTGGGCGAGAAGCACGGCGTACCGCATCTGTACGAGAAGTGGGAGGACCTGCTCGAGACCCCGGGGCTGGAGGCGGTCAGCATCGGTACGCCGACGCAGCTGCACGCCCCGATCGCGCTGGCGGCCCTGCAGAAGGGTCTGCACGTGCTGTCCGAGAAGCCGCTGGCCAGGACCGTGGCCGAGGGCACGGCGATGGTCGAGGCCTCGAAGCAGGCCGGCCGGGTGCTGAAGGTTGTGTTCAACCACCGCGAGCGTGGTGACGTCGCGGCGCTCAAGCACCAGATCGACGAGGGCCAGCTCGGCCGGATCTACTACGCGAAGGCGCACTGGATGCGCCGCAACGGCATCCCCGGGATGGGCGGCTGGTTCACCAACCGGGAGCTGTCCGGCGGCGGGCCGCTGATCGACCTCGGCGTGCACATCCTCGACATGGCGCTGCACCTGATGGGTGAGCCGGAAGTGAGCACGGTGTCGGCCGACACGTTCGCCGAGCTCGGGCCGCAGGGCAAGGGCAGCCGCGACCCGAACGCGAACACGCTCGGATCGGCGTTCGAGGTGGAGGACCTGGCCACGGCGTACCTGCGGCTGAAGGGTGGCGGCGCGCTGCAGCTGGAGACCAGCTGGGCGACGTACCGGGCGCCCGGCGACAACTTCGGGATCGAGCTGTTCGGGACCGAGGGCGGCGCCAAGATCGAGGTGCAGAACTACACCAACGAGGACACGCTGCGGATCTTCACCGACGTCGGCGGCGTACCGGCCGAGGTGAAGCCGGCGACCGGCGCCGGGCTCGGCCACCGCGCCGTGGTGCGGGAGTTCGTCCGGATCGTCAAGAGCGGTGAGTGGGAAGGCCAGAACGGGTCCGAGGCGCTGCTGCGGACCGAGATCATCGACGCCTGCTACGCCTCGGCGAAGGCGGGACGAGAGGTTGTGCTCAATGACTGATCCGATTCGTGTCACCGTCTGGGGCGAGAACGTCCACGAGGGCCGCGACGAGTCCGTCCGCAAGGTCTACCCGGACACGATGCACGGAACGATTGCTGCTGCGCTGCGTGCCAAGCTGGGCGAGAACGTGGTCGTGCGCACCGCCACGCTGCAGGATCCGGAGCACGGTCTGACCGAGGAAGTGCTCGCCGACACCGACGTACTCACCTGGTGGGGGCACGCGGCGCACGGTGACGTCGACGACGCGATCGTCGACCGGGTGCAGCAGCACGTGCTGTCCGGGATGGGCCTGATCGCGCTGCACTCGGCGCATTTCAGCAAGATCTTCATCAAGCTGATGGGCACCACCTGCTCGCTCGACTGGCGGTCCGAGAACGACCGCGAGCTGATCTGGACGGTCGCCGCCGGGCACCCGATCGCGCAGGGTGTCCCGCACCCGCTGGTGATCGAGCGCGAGGAGATGTACGGCGAGCTGTTCGACATCCCGCAGCCGGACGAGCTGGTGTTCGTCAGCTCGTTCTCCGGCGGCGAGGTGTTCCGCTCTGGCTGCTGCTACCGCCGCGGCCAGGGCCGGGTCTTCTACTTCCGCCCCGGCGACCAGGAATACCCGACGTACCACCAGCCCGAGGTCCAGCAGATCATCGCCAACGCAGCCAAGTGGGCCGCCCCGACCAGCCCCCGCCAGCTGCCGACAGTCCACCACCGCAAGAACCCCGGCTGGTTCGAGAAGGCCTGAGATACACGTTGGTCGGTGGGCCGGATAGGGTCCGTGCATGGTTGATGTTGCGGGGATCTTCAAGGCTTATGACGTCCGGGGGGTTGTGCCGGACCAGTTGGACGAGTCGGTGGCCCGGGCGACCGGGGCTGCGTTCGTCGAGGTCCTGGACGTGCTCGGCGGGCCTGGCGCGGTCGTCGTCGGGTACGACATGCGGCCGTCCAGCCCGGCGCTGGCAGCGGCGTTCGCCGAGGGTGTGGCCAGCACCGGCGCGGACGTGATCGACATCGGCCTCGCGTCCACCGACCAGCTGTACTTCGCGTCCGGGCGGCTCGATCTGCCCGGCGCGATGTTCACCGCCAGCCACAACCCGGCGCAGTACAACGGCATCAAGATGTGCCGCGCGGGCGCTGCCCCGGTCGGCTCCGACTCGGGGCTGCGCGACATCGCCGACCTGGTCGCCAAGGCCCTGACCGAGGGCCCGGCGACCGGGTCCGCACCGGGCCACGTCACCCACAAGGACCTGCTGACCGCGTACGCCGACCACCTGCACCACCTGGTCGACCTGAGCGGCATCCGGCCGCTCACCGTGGTCGTCGACGCCGGCAACGGCATGGGCGGCCACACCGTCCCGGCCGTCTTCGCCGAGGGCCCGGTGACGATCGTCCCGATGTACTTCGAGCTCGACGGCAGCTTCCCGAACCACGAGGCCAACCCGCTCGACCCGAAGAACCTGGTCGACCTGCAGGCCAAGGTCCGCGAGACCGGCGCCGACCTCGGCCTCGCGTTCGACGGCGACGCGGACCGCTGCTTCGTGGTGGACGAGAAGGGCGACCCGATCTCACCGAGTGCGATCACCGGCGCGGTCGCCGTCCGGGAGCTCGCGAAGCACCCCGGTTCGGCCGTCATCCACAACCTGATCACCTCGAAGGCCGTCCCGGAGCTGATCACCGAGCACGGCGGTACGCCGGTCCGCGCGCGCGTCGGCCACTCGTACATCAAGCAGAGGATGGCCGAGACCGACGCGGTGTTCGGCGGCGAGCACTCCGCGCACTACTACTTCCGCGACTTCTGGCGCGCCGACACCGGCATGCTGGCGGCGCTGCACGTGCTGGCCGCGCTGGGCGAGCAGGACAAGCCGGCCAGCGAGCTGTTCGCCGAGTACGAGCGGTACGTCGCGTCCGGCGAGATCAACAACAAGGTCGTGGACGCGGCGGCGACCGTCGCGGCGATCGAAGATACGTATTCTGGCGTCGACGGCGTGACCGTCGACCATCTGGACGGGTTGACTGTGTCGGCGGGACAGTGGTGGTTCAACGTCCGTGCGTCGAACACGGAGCCGTTGCTGCGGCTGAACGTCGAGGCGGCGGACCGGCCGGAGATGGAACGCGTCCGCGACGAAGTACTGGCCCTGATCACTGGTGCATAGGGAGAACTGAATGGCAGTCAATCTGGACCCGGACCTGCTGAGCATCCTGGTCTGCCCGAAGTGCCGCTCGGAGTTCCGCGTGGACGACGAGGCGAACGAGCTGATCTGCACCAACGCCGCCTGCGGGCTGGCGTACCCGGTGCGTGACGACATCCCGGTGCTGCTGATCGACGAGGCCCGGGACACCAGGGAACCAGCGGCGACAGAGAGCTGACACCGAGCTGATGAGCGTCTTCGACGACACCCGGCTGGACGACCCGGCCGCACTCCACGCGGCGGACCACCTGCTACGACGGCTCGCGATGGCCGGCGCCCGGGTCCGCGCCGAGCTGGAAGCGTCCGAGGACGTGCTGTCCAAACTGGAGTCGGACGGTTTCCGTCCCCGCGCAGTCGTGGCGGCCGGCCGGGACGCCCGGCTGGTCCGGGCCGTGCTGGAGCCGGTCTGCCCGGTTCCGTTCCTCGCCTGGCCCGGTCCGGGGCTGCCCGGCTGGGCAGGTCCGCTCGACCTGGTCGTCGTACTCGCGGGTGCTTCCGAGGACCTCGACGCGGTGTCGGCCGCAGGTGAAGCGGTACGGCGTGGTTGCGGGCTGATGGTGGCCGCGCCGGAGGACTCGCCTGTGGCGATCGCCTCGGCCGGTCTGCGGCACGCGATCCGGCTGCCGTCCCAGTCCGACGACCAGCTGGCGTCCGCGGTCGCCGTACTGCAGGCGCTGCACCAGATGGACCTGGGGCCGGAGGTGGACCACAAGGCCGTCGCCTCGATGCTGGACGAGGTGGCGATCGAGTGCTCGCCGAACAAGGACGTGGCCTCCAACCAGGCCAAGGACCTCGCGCTGGTGCTCGCGGACGCGTTGCCGCTGGTGTGGGGCGGCTCGGTGCTTGGAGCGCGGGCCGCGCGGCGTGTGGTCGAAGCACTGCGGTTGGCAAGCGGTCGGCCGGCTCTGGCCGCTGACGCCGGTCACCTGCTGCCGGTGCTCAACCAGCCGCCGCGGGACCTGTTCGCGGACCCGTTCGACAAGGCGGAGGAGCTGCGGCCGGCTCTGATCATCCTGGACGACGGCGTGGAGGACTCGGGTGTCGCCGAGCAGCGCCGCAAGCTGGAGCAGAAGGCGCACGCGCACGACGTCCGCGTGCACACGGTGACGCAGGCCGACGGCACAGACATCGCCCGGTACGCCGCCCTGACCCAGCACGGCCGGTACGCCGCGGCGTACCTCGGGATCGGCCTCGGCCGCTACGGTACGGCGACCGACGACGACCCGGGCGAGCCGGGGATCCCTTCGGAGGACCCAGCGTGGTAGTCCCGCTCCAGAACACGATCCGCGACTACGCGTGGGGTTCGCCGACCGCCCTCCCCGAGCTCCTCGGGGTGCAGCCGGACGGCGAGCCGCAGGCCGAGCTGTGGATGGGCGCGCACGAGTCCGCCCCGTCGGTGCTGCCGAACGGTGACACCTTGTACGACGTGGTGTCCGCCGACCCGGCCGCGGTGCTGGGCGCGGACACGGCCGAACGGTTCGAGGGCCGGTTCCCGTTCCTCGCGAAGCTGCTCGCCGCCGCGCAGCCGTTGTCGATCCAGGCGCACCCGTCCCGGGACCAGGCGATCGACGGGTACGCGCGGGACGAGGCGGCCGGGATTCCCCGGGACGCCGCGGACCGGAACTACAAGGACGCCTGGCCGAAGCCGGAGATCCTGATCGCGCTCGAGCCGTTCGACGCACTGGTCGGTTTCCGGCCGCTGGAGAGCACGGTCGCGCTGCTGGATGCCCTGGGACCGGCCGGCTTCGGCGACCTGACGGACCTGCTGCGGAACGGCAAGCTGCGCGAGGCGTTCACCGATTTCATGAGCCGTGACCGGGACGCGATCCGTCCGCTGGTCGCCGCCCTGGGGTTCGCGGTCGACACCTACACCGGTGAGGCGTTCGCGTTGGAACGCGAGACGATCTCCCGGCTGTGCGCGGATTTCCCGGACGATCCCGGCGTACTCGCTGCCCTGCTCCTGAACCGGGTGCGGTTGCAGCGGTTCGATGCCGTGTACCTGCCGGCCGGGAACGTGCACGCGTACCTGCGGGGGCTCGGGTTCGAGGTGATGGCGAACTCGGACAACGTGCTGCGCGGCGGGCTGACGAGCAAGCACGTCGACGTACCGGAGCTGGTTTCGGTGGTGGACTTCGAGCCGCTCGCCGACCCGGTACTCACCGCGACCACGGACGGGGTCTACGAGACAGGCTGCCCGTACTTCGCCGTACGGCGGGTCGACCTGGACGGCGACGAGCGGACGGTGGACGGCGCCGGGCCGCGGATCATCTGCTGCGTCGACGGGACAGTCGATGCTGTCGGCAAAGAATCTGCTGTGAAGTTGTCCGCAGGGCAGTCGGCGTTCGCCTCGGGAACCGAAGGACCCTGTAGCCTGCGTGGTTCCGGCACGGCGTTCGTCGTGTCCGCACGCTGATTCCACGGCACTGACTTTTCGGAGGACCTGAACACCATGGCTGGTGGCGGAAACAAGGCCGTTGTCGCGGCTTTGCTGGCGAACACCGGGATCGCGGTCACCAAGTTCGCCGCCTGGGCGCTGACCCAGTCGGCGTCGATGCTGGCCGAGGCGATCCACTCGCTCGCCGACGCGGGCAACCAGGTGCTGCTGCTGGTCGGCGGCCAGCGGGCCAAGCGGGCGGCCGACGAGCTGCACCAGTTCGGATTCGGCCGGGAGCGGTACGTCTATTCGTTCATCGTGTCGATCGTGCTGTTCAGCGTGGGTGGTCTGTTCGCGCTGTACGAGGGCTACCACAAGGTGCACGACCCGCACGGCATCGACCACTGGAAGTGGGTTCCGGTCGCGGTGCTGGTCGTCGCAATCGTGATGGAGAGCCTGTCGTTCCGGACCGCGATCGTCGAGGCGAACAAGGTCCGCGGGCACGTGTCCTGGGTGCGGTTCGTGCGGAACGCGCGGGCCCCGGAGCTGCCGGTCATCCTGCTCGAGGACTTCGCGGCGCTCGCCGGTCTGGTGCTGGCGCTGATCGGCGTCGTACTGACGCTTGTCACTGGCAACGGTGTGTTCGACGGCCTGGGTTCGATGGCGATCGGCGCGCTGCTGGTCTGCGTCGCGATCTTCCTGGCGATCGAGATGAAGTCGCTGCTGCTGGGGGAGTCCGCGACCCGCGAGGCGCAGCAGAAGATCGTCTCCGCGATCGAGAACACCCCGGGTGTGCAGCGCCTGATCCACATCAAGACCCTGCACCTCGGCCCCGAGGAGGTCCTGGTCGCCGCGAAGCTCGGCGTCGAGCCGACCACCGACGCGGCCGTGGTCGCCGAGACCATCGACGCAGCCGAACGCGCCGTCCGAGCCGCCGAGCCGATGGCAGTCCACATCTACCTCGAGCCCGACGTCTACGTCGAAAACCACGTCCCCGACGAACGCCCCGCCGTACCGGAAGCACCCTCGCATTGACACCGGCTGTCAGGGTGCTGCGGTACGTTTCCTCTCGAGGCGGTCCTGGTCGGGCCATCTGACGTCGTACGCCCAGCCGAGCTGTTCGAATCGCTTGATGATCCAGGCATTCACGTCGATCTGTCCCTTGAGTACGCCGTGACGTGCGCACGTGGGGTCGGCGTGGTGCAGGTTGTGCCATGACTCGCCCTGGCTGAGGATGGCGAGCCACCAGACGTTGCCCGACCTGTCGCGGGCGTCGAACGGTTTCTTGCCGGTGACGTGACAGATCGAGTTGATCGAGAACGTGACGTGGTGCATCAGGGCGACGCGGACCAGTGTGCCCCAGAAGAATCCGGTGGCGGCGCCGTGCCACGACCTGTCCCACAGCCCGCCGATGATCGCCGGCGCCAGCAGGGAGATCGCGGCGAGGCTACGGAAACGTCGTGAGATCGCGGCCAGGTCGCGGTCGCGCAGGAGGTCCGGCGCGTAGTGCTTGGGGTCGGCGCGATCCGAACCCCAGAGCACCCACCCGGCATGGGCGAAAACGAATCCCTTGGTCACCGCCCAGGCCGAGGTGCCGTAGCGCCAGGGCGAGTGTGGATCTCCCTCGCGGTCGGAGAACTTGTGATGCTTGCGGTGGTCGGCCACCCAGCGGATGGCAGGCCCCTCGAGAGCCAGGCTGCCGGCGATCGCGAGTGCGATCTTGAGACCACGCTTGCTCTTGAAGGAACCGTGGGTGAGGCCGCGGTGGTAGCCGGCGCCGATGCCGGTGGTGGTGATCACGTAGAACACGACCAGCAGGACGATGTCGTGCCAGCCGATCCATCCGCCCCAGGCGAAGAACATCCCCGGCAGCAGCGCGAGAGTGGGCACGACGATGAACACCCAGATGAGTGCTCGCTCGAGCCGTCCGCCGACGGCTTGGAACTCGCCGGACACCGCATCGTCCGGAACTGCCGTTGTAGCCATGATCGACACCCCGCAAGTACTCCGTCTGAGTGCGCCGGGGACCGGGGCAGCACCGCTCCGGAATCGGCGGAGCGTGACACTTCGGTACCCCGATTCGCGCCCGTGGAATCAGGCAAGCCGAAGGCCTCGGAGGTCAGCGGGGTTTGGGTGGGAGTACGCCGGAACGTCCCAGCCATCTGAGCGCGCGGTCGCGGTCGATCTGCGCCTGGGTGGGTGGGGCGGTGAGGCGGCCGGTGCGGTAGCCGAGGTTGCGGATGTCGGCGGCCACGGACGGTTCTGCGAGCGCTCTCAGGGCGAAGGCGAGCGCGGCCGGCGTCACGTCGTACCGGCGTTCGAGATCGAGCGCCAGTTGGACGGCGGCCAGGTCGCGTTCGTCGTACTGGCGCTGCGCCGTGTGTTCGGAACGGGAGCGGGGGAGCAGCCCGAGTGCCTCCCGGTAGCGCAGCATGCGCGGAGTGGTACCCAGTTGGCGAGCGGCCTCGGTGATGCGCATAGCATCAATCCTGACATTTCGGTGTCAAAAATGCGCCTGGAGCGATCAAACCGCGTGGCTCGGCCCTCTAGGCTCAGGTCGGTAAGAAATCACAGTCTTCAGGGGAGCGGCATGACCTTCGACTACAAGGTGGCGGACCTCGGCCTGGCCGAGTTCGGGCGCAAGGAGATCCGGCTGGCCGAGCACGAGATGCCCGGCCTGATGGCGATGCGCGCGCAGTACGGCGAGAGCAAGCCGCTGGCCGGCGCGCGGATCATGGGCTCGCTGCACATGACGATCCAGACCGCGGTGCTGATCGAGACGCTGACAGCGCTCGGGGCCGAGGTGCGCTGGGTCTCGTGCAACATCTTCTCCACGCAGGACCACGCTGCCGCCGCGGTCGTCGTAGGCCGCGACGGTACGCCCGAGGCCCCCGCCGGTGTCCCCGTCTTCGCCTGGAAGGGCGAGACGCTGGAGGAGTACTGGTGGTGCACCGAGCAGGCGCTGAACTGGCCGGGTGCCGAGGGTCCGAACATGATCCTCGACGACGGCGGCGACGCCACGATGCTCGTGCACAAGGGCACCGAGTTCGAGAAGGCGGGCGCCGTACCGGACCCGTCGACCGCGGACTCCGAGGAGTACGCCGTGGTCCTCACGCTGCTGACCCGCACGCTGACCGAGGACCCGCAGAGGTGGACCGCCATCGGTCAGGGCATCAAGGGGGTCACCGAGGAGACCACCACCGGCGTGCACCGGTTGTACGAGATGCACAAGGCCGGCGCGCTGCTGTTCCCGGCGATCAACGTCAACGACTCGGTGACCAAGTCGAAGTTCGACAACAAGTACGGCTGCCGGCACTCGCTGATCGACGGGATCAACCGCGCCACCGACGTACTGATCGGCGGCAAGGTCGCGGTCGTCTGCGGGTACGGCGACGTCGGCAAGGGCTGCGCCGAGTCGCTGCGCGGCCAGGGCGCCCGGGTGATCGTCACCGAGATCGACCCGATCTGCGCGCTGCAGGCGGCGATGGACGGGTACCAGGTGACGACCGTGGACGACGTGGTCGGGATCGCCGACATCTTCGTCACCACCACCGGCAACAAGGACGTCATCACCGCCGACCACATGGCGGCGATGAAGCACCAGGCGATCGTCGGCAACATCGGCCACTTCGACAACGAGATCGACATGGCCGGGCTGTACAAGACCGCCGGTGTCGAGCGGGTCAACATCAAGCCGCAGGTCGACGAGTTCCGGTTCCCGGACGGCCACACGATCATCGTGCTGTCCGAGGGCCGGCTGCTGAACCTCGGCAACGCCACCGGGCACCCGTCGTTCGTGATGTCGAACTCGTTCACCAACCAGGTGCTGGCGCAGATCGAGCTGTTCGTGAAGACCGCCGACTACCCGACCGAGGTGTACGTGCTGCCGAAGCACCTCGACGAGATGGTCGCCCGCCTCCACCTCGACGCCCTCGGCGTCAAGCTCACCGAACTGACCAAGGAGCAGTCCGCGTACTTGGGCGTTCCGGTCGAGGGCCCGTACAAGGCTGAGGCATACCGCTACTGAACCGCTACTGAGCGGACGCCCACGCAGGCACAACCCCCTCCCAACGGTCGGAAATGGCCGTTCGGAGGGGGTTTTGCGTGCGTGCAGGTTCCTGTGGCCGTCAGTCTCGGCGGGTGGCCAGGAAGGCCATCGTTTGGTGGTGTTCGGGGCCGAAGGGAGCGCGGGTGAAGTCGCCGACGACCTCGGTGTCGGACGGGGCGAAGCCGGCCAGTTGGAGCGGCGGCGGACGTGGAGGTAGCTGCGGCCGGTCATCTGTTCGTCGGTCATGCGGTCAGGACCACTGGGACGACTCGTTGCTGCCTGGTGCGGCCCAGCCTTCGGGGTTGATGGTGGCTGGGCGGGGGTCGGTGCGTGGTGGGGGTGGGGCGAACGGGCCTGGTGGCGGGGGAGCTGCTGGGAGGACGCCGTACGGGCTGGGCGGAGCGAACGGGCCGGTGGGGATCGCGTACGACGGGGCGCCGGCGGGCGTCGGCAGGGTCGGCGCGGGGACGGCGTACGGGTTGGGGGCGAAGGGGCCGGTTTGGGTGGGGCGTTGGGTGGAGAGGCGGGCGAGTTCGCGGCGGCGGCGTTCGGCGAGTACGGCGGAGAGGTAGGCGGGCGCGATGATCTGGGTCGGCGGTGCGGGTGCGATGACGGCGGCTACACGGGCGGCCAGTGCCTCGCCGAGGGCGTGTTGCGCGCCGGGGAGGAGCTCGGCGTACCGGGCGAGGTAGTCGCGGGCCGCGTTGGCCAGCTCGTCGGACAGCCGGGACAGTTCGAGCGATTGCGCCCACTGGACCAGGTGGCCGGGGACGAACAGCGGCGGCGACGCCATCGACTGGTGTCGCTCGCGAATGACGACCGTACCGGCGACCATGTCCCCGATCCGCTTGCCCTGCTTGTTCATCAGGCTCGCCACGATCCCGGGGCTGGCCGCGAACCACGGCGCGAAGTCGACGAAGAACCACATCAACGTCCGCACCAGCGCGTGCCGGAACCGGATCGAGCTGCCGTCGTCGCGCACCACCTTCAGCCCGAGCACCATCTTGCCCAGCGTCCGCCCCCGGGTGAGCGTCTCCATCACGACCCGGTAGCCGACCACGACGAGCAGTACGACGATGAAGATCAGTGCGACCGCCAGCGCCTCACTCGACTCGCTCCCGAACAGGAAGCCGGCCAGCAACGCGATCAGCACGGTCAGGACGATGCCCTGCAGCACCATGTCGATCGCACACGCCAGCGCCCGCGTCGGCATCCTGGCGATCCGCACCTGGAGGACGACTGCTTCGCCGGTGACCAGCTGCGACACCTCGCCGCCCCCTCCCCTGATAGACACGGTAGACACTCGGTCCGGTTAGTCTGCCACCAGTCGGGTGGAGGAGGTGTGGCAGTGGACGTAGAAGCGTTTGTTTCGGTGCACCAGCCGCAGTGGGACCGCCTGGCCTACCTGACCCGTCGCCAGCGCCGCCTGTCCGGTGCTGAGGCCGAAGAGCTCGTAGTGCTCTACCAGCGCGTTGGCACTCACCTGGCCGCGTTGCGAGCCGCCGGAGCGGACCCAGTCTCGATCGGTCGCCTGTCCGGGCTGATCGCTGACGCGCGTGGTGCCGTGACGGGTGCGCATGCGCCGGTTTGGCGTGACATCTCGAAGTACTTCCTGGTCAGCTTCCCGGCCGCGCTCTACGCGTCCAGACGCTGGTGGGTCACCATCGGGCTGCTCTTCTACCTGGTCGCGGCCTGGGCCGCTTGGCGGGTGCTGGCGCACCCGGAGGTGGTGGACTCGATCGCTACGCCGGACCAGATCAAGCAGCTCGTCGAGCACGACTTCGAGTCGTACTACTCGGAGAACCCCGCACAGGACTTCGCACTCCGTGTCTGGATCAACAACGCGACGATCAGTGCCGCCGTACTCGCGCTCGGCATCCTGCTGATCCCGTCCGTCTTCATCCTCTGGGACAACGCGCTCAACCTCGGCCTCAGTGCCGGGCTGATGATCAGCCACGACAAGGGCGGTCTGTTCTTCAGCCTGATCACTCCGCACGGTCTGCTCGAGCTGACTGCGGTGTTCGTCGCGACCGCGGCCGGACTGCGGCTCGGCTGGTCCTGGGTCGTACCGGGGCCGCGAACCCGCATGCAGTCCGTCGCCCAGACCGGCCGCGCCACCGTCGGTATGGCGATCGGCCTCGCCGCGGTCCTCCTGGTCACCGGCCTGATCGAAGCCTTCGTCACACCGTTCCTGCCCGGCCCGGTCCGCATCGCTATCGGCATCCTCGCCGAGCTGGCGTTCTTCACCTACGTCTGGACCCTCGGCCGCCGGGCCAACCGTCACGGAGAGTACGGCGACATCGACGAATCGGACCGCGAGGCCACCGCACCCGTCTCCGCCTGACCGTTTCCTCCTGGGCACTTGTCAAGGTGTGACTACAGCTCATGAAGTCCGCCACAGCAGGACGTACGACGTTGCGATCAAGACCGGCCTGGTCGCGTACGGCGTCGTACACCTGCTGATTGCCTGGATCGCCCTGCAACTCGCATTCGGCAAGTCGTCGCACGAGGCCTCGCAGCAAGGCGCTCTGCAGGAACTGTCCAGCAAACCGTACGGTGCCGTGCTTTTGTGGATCGTCGCGATCGGACTGTTCGCACTGGTCGTGTGGCGGGTTCTGCAGGTCGCTTGGGGGCATCTGGACCTGCCCAAGAAGGTGACCTCGGTCGGCCACGCGATCGCGTACCTCGTGCTGGGGGTCAGCGCGGTGAAGGTCGCGGTCGGATCCGGAAGCTCGAGCAGCGGGCGTACGGTTTCTGCACGGCTGATGGCCCACGCCGGGGGCCGGGGCCTGGTCGTCGCCATCGGTGTCGCGATCGTCGCTATCGGGGGTTACCTCGTCTACAAGGCGATCACGAAGAAGTTCACCGAGGACCTGGTCGGCGGTGTCTCGGACACGACCATGCTGCTGGGGCGGATCGGGTACGGCGCCAAGGGGATCGCGTACGTCGTGGTCGGTGTGCTGTTCGGGTGGGCGGCGATCGACTACGACCCGCAGAAGGCCGGCGGTCTCGATACCGCGCTGCGCACGATCAAGGGGCAGCCGTTCGGTCCGGTGCTGCTGGCCGTGCTGGCGGTCGGATTCGCGGCCTTCGGCGCGTACTGCTTCAGCTGGTCGCGCAACGCCCGCCACTGAGATCGTCGCTCTACGCCGGCAGGTCCCTCCGGCGTAGCCCGACCAGACCGGCGAGGCCCACGACGAGCGCGATCGCGAGCAGGACGATCAACGGACCGGCCGACACCGAACCGCCCGGGAGCGACGGGAGATGGGTGAACGGCGAAATGTCGCGGATCCAGCCGGCTGTGCTCACCCCGGCGCTCACCAGCCCGATCAGGATGCACACCGTTGGTCCTGCCCACGATGCCATCGAGGCGTGCGGGAAGAACCCGAAGATCGCGATCGCGATCGCGGCCAGCACCCACACGGCCGGCAACTGAGCGAGCGACGCGCCGATCAGTCGGGGCAGCTGTCCACCCACATCGCCGATCGCCACGCCGTACGCCAGTCCTTCGGCGACACCCGCTGCGAGCAGCGCGACGGCCGGACCGAGCAGGCTGAACACGAGGTGGCTCGCGGCCCACTGCCAGCGACTCGTGGCGGTCGCCAGCACCGGCTCGGCCCGTCCGCTGCTCTCCTCGACGCGCATCCTGAGGGTGGCCTGCACGGCGTACGCCGACGCGATCAGGCCGACGAGCATCATCACACCGGCCAGGAACGAGTCGATCAACCCGGCCGCGCCGCCCATCCGCTGGAACATCTCCTGGATGCTCGGGTCGTCACGCATCATGTCGCCGACGCCCTCGGCGACACCGCCGAAAAGCAACCCCAGCAAGGCGAATCCGATTGTCCACGCGGCGAGCAGTCCGCGGTGCAGACGCCACGCCAGCGCGAGCGGCGAGCCCATGGTGCCGTCCGCGGGGCCGAGCCGGTCGGGTAGCAGGCCGGCGCCGACGTCCCGTCGTACGGCGAGACTTACGGCTGTGACCACGAGCAGTACGGTCACTGCGAGGATCACGATGGCAAGCCACCAACGGTTGTCGGCGTACGGGTGGATCCGCTGGGCCCAGGCGATCGGGGACAGGTACGACAACCACGCGAGTGGGCCGTCCGTGTGCGCACTGGTGTCGCCGGCTGCCCGCAGTACATAGGCTCCACCGAGTACGCCGATCGCGATGCCGCGTGCTGTTCCGGCGCTCGCGGTCAGTTGCGCCGCCACGGCGCCGACTGCTGCGAAGAGCCAGCCGGTGCCGGCGTACACGATGCCGATGGCAACCGATCCGGACAGCGGCAGGTCCTGGCTGTGCATGCCGAGGGCAAGCAGTACGGCAAGTACGAGATTCGCGCCCAGGATCGTGGCGAGGGCTGCCGCGAGCTGCGCGTGCCGGCCGACGACGGTTGCCCCGAGCAATTCACGGCGGCCGGACTCCTCCTCGACGCGGGTGTGCCGGATCACCGTGAGCAGGCTGATCAGACCGACCATCACCGGTACGAATCCGAGTCGCCAGGTGACGAACTCACCGAGGCTCGGCCCGGAAAGTTCGCCGTACAAGGTGATGAAGCCGGCGTTGCTCGCGTACTTGACCCGCGACTCCGGCGTCGGGAACAGGTCGCCGTACTCCTGCACGTAGCTCACCGAGATCGCCACGAGCAGCACGATCCACAGCGGCAGGACGATCCGGTCGCGACGCAGAATCAGCCGGATCAGGCCGCCCGTCCCCGCGAGGCTCTTCATTTCACGGCCTCGGGTTCGTACAGCCGCAGGAACAGCTCCTCCAGCGACGGCGGCTGGCTCACGAGACTCCGTACGCCGATCTCCGTCAACCGCCGCAGTACCGGGTTGATCTCGTCCGTGTCGACGTCGAACTGGACCCGCCCGTCGATCGTTTTGAGGTCGTGGACGCCGGTCAACTGCGCGAGACCGTCCATCGGGCCGACGAGCTCGGCCTGGATCGACGTACGGGTGAGGTGGCGCAGCTCGTTCAGCGTGCCGCTCTCGACGGCGCGGCCGGCCCGGATGATCGTGACGCGATCACACAGCGCCTCGACCTCGGACAGGATGTGGCTGGACAGCAGTACCGTCCGGCCGTCGCGGTCGCTGATCTCCTGCACGACCTCGCGGAAGACCTCCTCCATCAACGGATCCAGGCCGCTCGTCGGCTCGTCGAGGAGAAGGAGCTCGACGTCGGACGCGAACGCGGCGACCAGTGCGACCTTCTGCCGGTTGCCCTTCGAGTACGCGCGCGCCTTCTTCCGCGGATCGAGGTCGAACCGCTCCAGCAGCTCGGCCTTCCGCTTCTTGTCCACGCCGCCGCGCATCCGGCCGAGCAGGTCGATCGCCTCGCCGCCGGACAGGTTCGGCCACAGCGTCACGTCACCCGGCACGTACGCGAGCCGGCGGTGCAGCTCGGTCGCGTCCGACCAGGGGTCGCCGTCCAGGACGACAGCTTTTCCTTCGTCCGCGCGGGTCATTCCGAGCAGAATGCGAATCGTGGTGGTCTTCCCCGCGCCGTTCGGGCCGAGGAACCCATGCACCTCACCGGTTCGCACCGTGAGGTCGAGACCGTCCAGGGCGTGCGTACGCCCGAACCGCTTGACCAGACCTTCCGTGCTGATCGCAGCCGGCATGATCACTTCTCCTGTTTCCGCATGTTGTCGATTTGTTCCTGAGTAAGCAGCGGGATCGTGAAGACCTCCATCAGGGCCTGCCCGATCCGGTTGTAGCCCTCGAGCGTGGTGATGTCCTCGCCGAGCGCCTTCGAGACCTGGTCGCGGAACACGAACACGCTCAACTTGATCGCGGCCAGCGCGGCGGCGTACCCGCGCCGGTCCTTGGGGTTGATGCCGAAACTGGTGGTCCACTCCTCGACCGCGTCGACCCCTTCGAGAAAGAGCGCGGTCGCGGTCTCCGAACCGTCCATCATCGAACGCACCAGGTAGAGCTGCAGCGGGAACGCCACCGGATGCATCGCGAGCGGATCGAGCCCTGTGAGGTCGTGGTCCTTCGTGAGCTCGGCGCCGATCTGGAGCATCCGCTCCTTCGCGTACCGGTCACACGCCTCCCGCAACGACTCCTTCGACCCGAAGTGATGCCGCACCAGCCCCGACGAAACCCCCGCCTCCGCCGCGATGTCCCGGATCGAGGCCCCCTCGATCCCCCGCTCCCCGAACAACCGAATCGCCGCATCCCGAATCCGGGCCCGCGCCGTCAAGTCATCCACCGGCCGCTCCATCCCAACTCCTCTCCCTACACACAAAAGCAAACTACTACACGATCGTGTAGTCAACCCCATACGTCGACCAACTGCGAGAAGGGACTGGGATGCAGCCGGGCCGCGCGACTGGCGGGGTGTGCGCGTGGACAGGAGGTGTCGGGTTCTACTGGGCGTCCAGGCGGGTGGCCATGGTGTTGAGGGTTGGCCAGGGAGGGCCCTCGCGCAGGGTGCGCAGGAATTCCTCTCCCCATTGCCTCCCGTTCGGGAACTGGTCGCCGATGTCCCAGCGCCACGCTGCGACCATCGCGAGCACGAGTTGCCGGCAGTCGTCCAGCAGTTCTTGGTCAACGCCTGGGTAGTGCTCGCAGACCGCCTCGGGCACGTGGGCGAGATCGAACTCGACCGGTCCACGGCAGCAGGTCTCGAAGTCGATGAACAACGGGCCGTACGTCGTACTGAGCACATTGCCCGGATGCGGCTCGCCGTGGAGCAGTTGCTCGTCGGCGCCGCGGTCGTCGATCGCCCGGTGCAGGCTTCGAAGCCTGTCACCGAGGAACACGCGGTCTGCGTCGGGGAGTTCCGGCGACAGGTTCGGGTCGGCGGCGATCGCTTCTGCCTCGGCGATTCGATCCGAGAAGTGCGGGCTCGCCATCTCAACCTTGCGCATACCTGCGTGCAGCTGCTCCAGCGCCTTGGCGAAGTCGGCTGGTGAGACGGCAGGTGTCACGGGCTCGTAGTAGGTCCACAGCGTCACTGCGAAGCCGTCGCGCGTGTACACGAGCGGTTCCACCCGCGGCTCCAAGGCGGCCACCGGTGATCCGACGTCAGCGAGCCGTTGCGCGAGCTCGATTTCGAATTCTGCAGCCTCTTCCCCCACCGGGGCGACGCGGGCAAAGACGTCGTACGGCGTCAGCCGCAGCGCCAGCTTGTTCGAGTTGTGGAGAACGATCACGTCGTCCGCCGGCAAACCAAGCGATCCGGCAATCGAAGTCGCCGCCGCGATCGCCCGCCTGAGTTCGGATGTCTCCATGACTTCGTGAGGCTACCTGTGCGCGCTTGTTCTGTCCCTCGGATTTCGGTGAGGCCCGGTAAGAAGGTTACTTCGGGGTGACAAAGTTTCGTATCTTGTTGACAGGGTGGTGGTTGCTGGTGTGGGTTCGTCCCCAAACACCAACACCAGCTGAAGGTGGGGCGGCCCAATGAGGAAGTTGTTGGCGGTGCTGGCGGCGTTGTGCTTGCTGGCGGCGGTGCCCGGTACGGCGATGGCGGCCGAGCCGGCGGCGAAGAAGGTCATCAAGATCGGGGTGACCCAGTCGGTCGACTCGATGAACCCGTTCCTCGCCGTCCGGCTGGTGACGGGGTCGATCCAGCGGATGATTTACGGCTTCCTCACGGTGCCGGACTCGAAGACGCTGCAACCCAGCCCGGATCTGGCCGAGTCCTGGACGACATCGCCGGACGGGTTGACCTGGACGTTCAAGATCCGCCAGGCGAAGTGGTCGGACGGGCAGCCGATCACCGCCGACGACGCGGCCTGGACGTTCAACAAGATGATGACCGACGACGGCGCGAAGACCGGCAACGGGCCGGCGGTGGAGAACTTCCAGAGCGTCACCGCGAACGGCCAGGAGCTGACGATCAAGCTCAAGGCCCCGCAGGCGTCGATGCTCGACAACCCGGTGCCGATCATGCCCAAGCATGTCTGGGAGAAGGTCAAGGACATCTCGACGTACGACGCCGAGGTGTACCCGACCGTCGGCAGCGGACCGTACGTCGCGGTGGAGCACAAGAAGGACCAGTTCGTCCGGCTGGAGGCGAACCCGGACTACTGGCGCGGCCGGCCGAAGATCGACGAGCTGCAGATCATCTTCTACGACAACCCCGCGGCCTCGATCGTCGGCCTGAAGAAGGGCGACATCGACCTGATCGGCCGGCTGAACCCGCCGGACTTCGAGTCGCTGAAGAGCGACAGCAACATCGTCCAGTGGAACACGCAGGGCCGGCGTGCGACGTACCTGCAGATCAACCACGGCGCGACGACCAGCGACGACAAGCCGATCGGCGACGGGCATCCGGCGCTGAAGGACCCGAAGGTGCGGACCGCGCTGCACTACGCGATCGACAAGCAGAAGCTGGTCGACGAGGTCCAGGGCGGGCTGGCGAAGCCGGCCGACGGGTCGATCATTCCGCCGCTGTACAAGGACTTCTTCTGGGAGGCGAGCGGCGCCGAGAAGGTCACGTTCGACCTCGCGAAGGCGAACAAGATCCTCGACGACGCCGGGTACAAGAAGGGCCCGGACGGTGTCCGGACGATGCCGGACGGGTCGCGGAAACTGCAGTTCCGGTTCAGCATCCACACCGACACCCCGATCGAGGACAAGCTCGCCGAGTACCTGACCGGCTGGTTCAAGGAGGTCGGCATCTCGCTGACCACCAAGCGGCTGGACTCCAGCAAGTTCAGCGAGGAGACCGGTACGACGGCGCTCTTCGACATCGCGATCAGCGGCTGGTCGGTGAACCCGGATCCGGAAGAGGTGCTCGCCACGCACCTGTGCAGCCGGCGTCCGGGCGCCGACGGCAAGGGCGGCGGCACCGAGTCGTTCTACTGCGACCCGACCTACGAGAGCCTGTACGTCGAGCAGCAGAAGGAGCTCGACCGCGGAAAGCGCGCGGAAACGATCAAGAAAATGGAGGAAAGGCTCTACACCGACGCTCCGGTGATCGCGCTCTACTACCCGAACGACCTCGAGGGTTACCGCAAGGACCGGATCGCCAGCATCACGCCGATCCCGGAGGACAAGGGCCTGCTGTACGGCGGTTCCGGGTACTGGCCGTTCTACACGCTCGAGGCGGTGTCGAAGGACGGTGCCGCGGCGGAAAGCGGCGGCCTGGGCGGTGGTGTGATCGCCGGAATCGCGGCGGCCGTAGTCGTCGTACTGATCGGTGGCTTCTTCGTACTGCGGCGCCGCAGCGGTGCGGCCGACGAGCGCGAATGACGACCGCTGTCGAAGAGCTCGAGCAGACGCCGGTCCGCCATGGTTTGCTGCGGTACGCGGCGACCAAGGCGGGCGGGGCGTTGCTCAGCATCGCGATGGTGATCGTCGCGACGTTCTTCCTGTTCCGGCTGCTGCCGGGCGATCCAGTCCGGGCGCTCGCGCAGGGCCGGAACATGACACCGGAACAGCTGGACCTGGAGCGTGCGAGGCTCGGGCTGGACAAGTCGATTCCCGAGCAGTTCCTGCATTTCGTGGGGCAGACGCTGCGGTTCGACCTCGGGGTTTCGTACGAGTACAAGCGGCCCGTCCTCGACCTGATCGGGGAACGGATCGGGTCGACGCTGCTGCTCACCGGTACGGCGTTGGTGCTCGCGGTGAGCCTCGGCCTCTGGCAAGGAGCACGGGCCGGCTGGAAGCCTGGCAGCAAGTTCGACAAGGTGTCGACCGCGATCTCGCTGGTGCTGTGGTCGGTGCCGACGTTCTGGCTCGGGCTGTTGCTGTTGATGGTGTTCGCGGCCGGAATCGGCCCGATTCCGGGGATCTTCCCGACCCGCGGGAGTTCGAGCGTCGACAAGCCGGACGGGTTCGCCGGCGTACTGGATGTCGGGCAGCACATGGTGCTGCCGTGCCTGACGCTGGTCGCGGTCGTCTACGCGCAGTACCTGCTGGTGATGCGGTCCTCGGTCATCGACGAGGTCGGGCAGGACTACGTCACGACCGCGCGGGCGAAGGGTCTGCGCGATGACGACGTACGGCGGAAGCACGCCGTACCGAATGCGCTGCTGCCGACGGTGACCTTGGTGTTCATGCGGATCGGGTTCGTGGTCGGGGGCGCCGTGACGGTCGAGGCGATCTTCAGCTGGCCGGGGCTCGGGCAGCTGTTCTACGAGGCGATCCGGGTGCCGGACTTCACGTTGATGCAGGGGACGTTCTTGCTGATCACGGTGTCGGTCATCCTGATGAACACGTTGGCGGACGTGGTCTACCACCTGCTGGATCCGCGAGTGAGGTCGGCATGAGCAGCGTGACCTGGGTACGACGACGGCGTGCGATCGGACGGTTCTGGGCGGATTTCCGCACGCATCGGGCCGGCGTCGTGGGATTGGTGATCCTTGCGGTTGCCGTAGTGCTAGCACTGCTAGCCCCGCTCTTCATCGACTCCAGCGTGACGAACGTGGTGAGCGGCACCGGCGCGAAGATGGCGCCGCCGAGTCTCGACGACCCGTTGGGGACGGACGAGTCGGGGCGGTCGGTGTTGCTGATGATCTGGTGGGGTTCCCGGACCTCACTGCTGATCGGGTTCCTCGCCGCACTGCTCAGCATGGTGATCGGGACCGTGCTCGGGATCGCGGCCGGGCATTTCCGGGGCTGGATCGGTGCCGTGATCCTGCGGGTCACCGACTGGTTCCTGGTGCTCCCGTCGCTGGTCACCGCGCTCGTACTGGCGGCGATCCTCGGCGGTTCCACCGCGACGATCATCGTGGCGATCGGCGTGACGTCCTGGCCGTCGACGGCACGACTGATCCGTGCGCAAACGTTAGCCGTGGAGGCGCGCCCGTACATCGAACGCTCGTTGGCGCTCGGCGCGGGCCACTGGCACATCACGACGCGGCATGTCCTGCCGAACGTCGCACCGTTGCTGCTGGCAAGTACGACGCTGGAGGTGGCGAGTGCGATCGTCACCGAGTCGACGCTGGCGTTCCTCGGCGTGAGTGCGAACAAGACCTCGTGGGGAACGATGCTGCGCGGCTCGTACGACTGGGGTGCGGCGACCGCCGGCGCATGGTGGTACATCCTCGTGCCGGGTCTGTGCATCGTGACCGTGGTGATGGCGTTCACCTTGTGTGGAAGGGCTTTGGAGACTGTGCTCAACCCCCGGCTGCGGACACGTGCCCATGCTTGAGCTCGACGAGTTATCCGTGACATACCGGCTCGAGTCCTCCGACGTTCCCGCCGTACGGGGAGTTTCGCTGGAGCTGGCGGCCGGTGAGGCGCTCGGGCTCGCGGGGGAGTCGGGATCGGGGAAGTCCTCGGTCGCGCTCGCGCTGCTCCGGCTCCTGCCGCGCTCCGCCGTCGTCGGCGGGCGGGTGATGCTGGACGGCGAGGACGTGCTGACGATGAAGTGGGGCCGGCTGCGGGCCGTCCGGTGGTCGTCGGCGTCGATCGTGTTCCAGGGTGCGCAGCACGGGCTGAACCCGGTGCAGCGGATCGGCGACCAGATCGCGGAACCTCTGCTCGTCCACCGGCAGGCGTCGGGCGCGGACGCGTCCAAGCGAGTACGAGAACTGCTGGCACAGGTCGGTCTACCGGCCTGGCGCGCGCGGAGCTACCCGCACGAGCTGAGTGGTGGCCAACGGCAACGAGTGATGATCGCCATGGCGCTGGCCTGTGAGCCGCAGCTGATCATCGCCGACGAGCCGACGACCGCGCTCGACCTGATGGTGCAGGCCCAAGTGCTGACCCTGATCCGCAACTTGATCGCGGATCACGGGATCTCGCTGCTGATGATCTCGCACGACCTTTCGGTGCTCGCGGACGTGTGCGACCGGCTGGCCGTGATGTACGCCGGGCGGCTGGTCGAGGTCGGCCCTTCCTCCGGGGAGTTCCAGCACCCGTACAGCCAGGCGCTGGCGGCCGCGTTCCCGACTGTCGGCGATCCCGCGTCCCGCCTCGCCCCGCGCGGGCTGGCCGGCGATCCGCCGGATCCACAACAGCTGCCGGGCGGTTGTGCGTTCCATCCTCGCTGCCCGGTCGCACTCGAGTCCTGTGCGACGTCCGACGTACAACTGCGGGCGTCCGGTGCCGACCGGACCGCCGCCTGCGTCCTGGTAGGGGAGTGACTCTTGCTAGAGGCAACTGATCTGCAGGTCGAGTTCTCCGGTCGCGGCGGCCGGCGGGCGCGCGCCGTCGACGGCGTGAACCTGTCCGTCGGAGCCGGCGAGATCGTCGCGCTGGTCGGCGAGTCCGGCTGCGGCAAGACCACGCTCGCGCGCACGCTGCTCGGGTTGGAGCGCCCGACGTCCGGCAAGATCTCGTACGACGGAACTCCGCTGAGCTACTCCGGCCGCGCATTACGCGCGTTCCGCCGGCAGGTCCAACTCGTCTTGCAGGACCCGATGGGCTCGCTGAACCCACGTCACACGGTGTACGAGGCGGTTGCCGAAGGCCCTCGAATCCACGGTCTGCCGGACGAGGAATCCGTGGTTTCCTCGGCACTGTCCCGCGCCGGACTGCGGCCGCCGGAACGGTTCTTCCAGCGTTTTCCGCACGAGCTGTCAGGTGGCCAGCGGCAACGCGTCGTGATCGCCGGCGCGCTCGCGCTCGACCCGAAGGTGCTGATCGCCGACGAGCCTGTCGCGTCTCTCGACGCCTCAGTCCGTGGCGAGATCCTCTCGCTCCTGCTGCGGTTGCGTGACGACCTCGGGCTGTCCGCGCTCGTCGTCACCCACGACCTCGGCCTGGCCTGGAACATCGCCGACCGGGTCGCAGTCATGTACCTCGGCCGGATCGTCGAGTCCGGGCCCACCGAGGACGTGCTGAAGAACCCGCAACACCCTTATACGCAAGCGCTTCTGAGCGTTCTCCCCGAGTCCCCGAACCGCATCGTCCTCACCGGCGAACCCCCGGACCCGACCCGCATTCCCACCGGCTGCCGCTTCCACCCGCGCTGCCAACTGGTCGCCGCCGGCAACGGAAAACCGGAGTGCAGCACGCAACCCTTGCAGATCCTGCCCGCAGGCACGGCTGCCCAGGTCGCGTGCTACCTGGCGACGACCTGACCCGGCTCAGACCTCGTCGTCGTCCTCGGGCTCCTGGTCCGCGTCGGCGAGCGCCCATTTCAACTGGAACTCGACCTCCTCCTCGTCCGTTCCGCGCTCGTGCTCGACGCTGATCCGCGCGTTCTTCGGCACCGTGAACCGCTCGCCCGCGACCTGGATCCGGAACGGCTTGCCCGACTCCAGCGCGTCCGCGAGCCGCCGCAGCTTGGCCGCGAAGTCGGCGACCGAGTAGTCCTTCTCGACATCTCTCTCACTCATACCGCCAATCCAACCAGCCGACGGGTTCTTCCAGCAATTGACAATAGTTAACAAATAGTAGAACTATTGCGGTATGGCGGAAGATCAGGTGGATCGGTTCTTCGAGGTACTGGCGGATCCGACACGGCGGCACGTCGTACAGCTGCTGGGTGAAAGGCCACGGCGGGCCGGTGAGCTAGCTGCGGCAGCCGGAGCGTCGTCGCCCGCGATGAGCCGGCACCTGCGGATCCTGCTCGAGGCCGGGCTGGTCGCCGACGAGCGCGTCCCGGACGACGCGAGGGTCCGCGTCTTCCGCCTCAACCCCGAGCCCGTCATCGCCGTCCAGGCCTGGCTCGACCAGGTCCAGGCGCACTGGCGCGACCAGCTGGGCTCCTTCAAACGCCACGTCGAGCAGAAAGGCACGTCCGATGACTGAACCGTCCGCGACCGCGTCGGTCGAGGTTGCCGTTGATCCGGCGACTGCGTTCGAGATCTTCACCGAGGAGATCGACCTGTGGTGGGTGCGCGGCCCGATCAACTTCTTCGACGCCGCCCGCGCCACCGCGATGCAGATCGAGCCCGGCGTCGGCGGCCGCATCCTCGAGGTGTACTCGCCGCCCGACGATGTCCTCGAGCTGGGCAGGATCACCGACTGGACCCCGGGCGCGCTGTTCGCCTATCGCAGTTCGGTCGACGACACCGAGACCCGCATCGACTTCGAGGCGTACGACGGCGGCACCCGCGTGACCGTCGTACAGTCGCTCGTCCCCGGTGGCGAGAAGGCCTTCTACTTCTGGCCGAACGTCATCCACTGGCTCCCGGCCTGGGCCGAACGGCGCGATCACGCGTCCCGGACGCCACGCGAGCTGGACCGGCTCGCGATCGCCTTGTACTACGAGGATCCCGCCGCCGCGGCCCGCTGGCTGCACGCGGTCTTCGGCCTGGACTCGTGGGACAAGATCCCGGCCGAGGGCACAGACCCGTCCTGGATCGAGCTGCAGGTCGGCGCCCGCGCGATCCTGCTCTTCAAGCTCACGGAGAAGCGCACCGCGCAGCTGGACCACAGCGTCTGGGTGTACATCGACGACCTCGACGCCCATTTCGCGCACAGTCAGGAGAACGGCGCGAAGATCCTCTCGGACATCCACCAGCACGGGTACCGTTGCTACGAAGTCGAGGACCTGGAGGGCCACCAGTGGACGTTCGCTCAGGCCCGTCCCACGATGGCGTGACCGAACAGCCGCTCACCGGAGGTCGTATGACGCCCGGGGTGGTTCGTGTCGCCGACACGGTACGCCGCCCCGGGTCGGAGTACTCCGCCTTCACCGCGAACCTCCTGCAACTACTGGACGAACGGGGCTTCAACGGCGTCCCGAAGTACTTGGGCCAGGACGAGACCGGCCGCGACGTCCTCACGTACCTGGAGGGCTGGGTGCCGTCCAGATACCAACGCTGGTCCGACCAGCAAATCGCCGCCGCGGGTGCACTGCTCCGCGCCTTCCACGACGCCACCCGCGACAGCTCGCTCACCGCTGGCCAACAGGTCGTCTGCCACCACGACCCTGGCCCCACGAACTTCGTCTTCACCGACGACCTCCCGGCCGCCATCATCGACTTCGACCTGGCCGCCCCGGGCGATCCCCTGGCAGACCTGGGGTACGCCGCCTGGACTTGGTGCATCGCGTCCAAACACAACGACCCCGACCGCCAGGCCCACCAGGTCCGCGTCCTGGCCGACGGCTACGACCTGCCCACCAAGGATCGCCCCGGCCTGATCTCCGCCGTCCTGTCCCGCCTGCTCCAGAACGTCGACTTCTGGACCAGCCGGCCCTGTGACGAGGCTGCCGAGCGCATAGCCTGGTCCTACCGCGAGCACGCCTTCACCACCGCCAACCGCGACGTCTTCGAGTCAGCGCTGGCCTAGAGGCGGCCGGCCTTCTTCAACGCGAGGTACGTGTCCGCGAGGGCGGGGGCGATGTGGTCCGGGGCTTCGTCGACGACGGTAACGCCGGCACGGGTGAGGGTGGCGGTCAGCCGGTCCCGGTCGAGGCGGGTGCGGGCGGCCGAGGCAGCGCCGTACACGTCCAGCAGGTCGCCGCGAGCGGCTTCGAGTTCGGTGAGGCGCGGGTCGGCCACGGACGCCAGCAGTACGACGTGCCGCCGCAACAGCGGGCCGATGACGGGGAGCAGGGATTCCTCGATCACCGCCGGGTCGAGGCCGGTGAGGAGGACGACGAGGGAGCGTTGCCCCAACCGCTCCAGCACCTGCGACACGACGATGCGGAAGTCGGTCTGCACGAGCTCGGCCTCGACGTTCGCCAGCGCGTTCACGAACGACGGCAGCACGTCTTGCGGCGCAGGACGCCGGACGTCGGCCCGTACCGCGGAATCGCAAGCCAGCAAGGAGACCCGGTCCCCGGCGCGCGTGGCCAGTGCGGCGAGCAGCAGTGCTGCGTCCATCGCGTGGTCCAGCCGTGGCGCGTCCCCGACGCGGCCCGCGGACAGCCGTCCGGAGTCGATCACGATCACGACCTGCCGGTCCCGCTCCGGCCGCCAGGTCCGCAGTACGACGTTCCCGCGCCGCGCCGTCGCGCGCCAGTCGATGCTCCGTACGTCGTCACCAGGCACGTAGTCCCGCAGCGAGTCGAACTCCGTCCCCTGCCCGCGCACCAGCAACGCCGTACGTCCGTCCAGCTCCCGCAACCGGGCCAGCCGCGACGGCAGGTGCTTCCGGCTCTTGAACGGCGGCAGCGCACGCACCGTCCAGGCGACCTGATGCGACCCCTGGCGCCCAGCGAACCCCAACGGGCCAATGGACCGCACAGTCACCCGGAATGCGTGCCGGTCGCCCCTGCGCGTCGGGACCAGGTGTGTGGTCAGCCGACGCCGCTCGCCTGACGGCAGGTCCAGCTTGTGCGGCGGATCGAGTACGCCGGCAGACGGCGGCCACGCGTCCCGCAGCAACCCGCGCACTCGCCGTCCCGGGTTGGTGATCAGCAGGTTCACCACAGCCTGCTCACCGAGCCGTACGGCGTTGTCCCCTTCTCGACTGAACTGCAGCCGACGCGGCGAACCAGCCAGCAGGATGTCCACCAGACACACCACCAGCACCGCGGCAACGACCAGACCGACACCGGCCCACGACGGCATCACGAGAGCGACGAACACCACTCCAGCTGCAGCCAGGATGCCGGCTCGGCCAGTCAGAACCATCAGCGTGGCACCGGCACCGTCGCGAGCACACTCTCCAGCACCGCGTCCGCGCTGACACCCTCCAGCTCGGCCTCCGGCCGCACCTGTACTCGATGCCGAAGGCAAGGACGCGCCATCGCCTTCACATCGTCCGGGATCACATAGTCACGGCCCGATAGCCACGCCCACGCCCGGGAGACCGCCATCAGCGCTGTGGCGCCACGCGGCGAGACACCCAGCTGCAGCGACGGCGACTGGCGCGTGGCGCGGCACAGGTCGACGACGTAGGCCAGCACATCCTCCCGGACCGCAACCCGGCGTACGGCGTTCTGTCCGGCCAGCAGGTCCTCCGGGCCGGCCACCGGGCGCAACCCAGCAGCCTCCAGGTCACGCGGGTCGAAGCCCTGCGCATGCCGGGCCAGTACGGCGATCTCCGCGTCGCGCGGCGGGATGTCCAGCGTCACCTTCAGCAGGAACCGGTCCAGCTGTGCCTCGGGCAGCGGGTACGTGCCCTCGTACTCCACCGGGTTCTGGGTGGCGGCAACGACGAACGGCACCGGCAGCTTGCGCGGTTCACCGTCCACAGTGACCTGCCGCTCCTCCATTGCCTCCAGCAACGCCGCCTGCGTCTTAGGTGGCGTCCGGTTGATCTCGTCCGCCAGCAGGATGTTCGTGAACACAGGTCCCGGCCGGAACTCGAACTCGCTCGTCTTCGCGTCGTACACCAGCGACCCGGTGACGTCACCCGGCATCAGGTCCGGCGTGAACTGAACGCGCTTGGTGTCCAGTCGCATCGCCGTCGACAGGGCCCGCACCATGAGGGTCTTCGCCGTACCGGGGACGCCCTCCAGCAGCACGTGGCCGCGGCAGAGCAGGGCGAGCACCAGTGCGGTCACAGCAGTGTCCTGGCCGACCACCGCCTTGCCGATCTCGGTCCGGAGCGCGACCAGCGCCTGCCGGGCCTGGTCCGCGGTGACCTCGGTAGTCGTCACGGGTGTCGTACCTCCTGCGTCAGTACGTCGAGTTCCTGGGACAAGGACATCAGAGCGGCGTCAGTGAGCGGCGGCAGGCCGTAGAGCAGCTCGTACAGCATGGCGGGATCCCGGCCGGTCCGTGCGGCGACAGTCGCGACCACAGCCGACGGATCGGCCCGCCGCGGGATGCCGTGCGCCTCGTGCAGTTGGCCGAGCGCCGACTCGCGCAACGCCGATGCAGCGCGGTCGCGGGCCCTTGAGCGTCGGTAGAGCCGCGCCCTGCCCTCAGTCGTCTCAGCCGCGTGCACGATCACCGGCAGCCGCTCTGCCACCACAGGGCCGAGCCGTCGCCCGCGCCAGATCGCTACCACCAGGACGGCGAACGCCAGCGCCCAGGCGATGTAGCGGACATCAGGCGGGATCAGCTGCGCGCTGCTCTCGCCGTCGGAATCGGGGTAGTCCGACTCCCACTGCGGCAGGTACCAGGTCAGATCCTGGTGCGTGCCGAGCAGGTTGAGCGCCAACGCCGCGTTGCCGTCCTCAGCGAGCCGGGCGTTCATGAACGACCCCGGCGTACCGATCACGTCGACAAGCCGGTCACCGACCTGCAGCCGGACCACGGTGTTGTTGATGCCGTCGCCGTAACAGGTGGTCGCGCCCTCGGGAGCGGAGTACGTCGGGCCGTTGACGGTGACCGTGCCCGCCTTCACCGCAGCCGGAAGCTCACAGCCAGGCTGACGACTGCGGGTGGCCAGCGAGTCGCCCGTTGGCCGCACACCAGGCGCCAGAGCCTGCAGCGCGCGGCTGCCCGGTCGGATCAGGATGACGTGGCTCCACTGCGCCTGGGCGATCCGCCGCCAGTCCCCGTCGTCCAGCGAGCCACCTGGGCCGATGAGGAGCGTGCTGCCGCCTCCTGCTTGTACGGCGTCGTTCAGCGACTCCGTGCCGTGTACGTCGACGTTGTGGTCTTCCAGCAACGCTGCCAGCGCCCGTGCCCCGGTCGACTCAGTGGAGTCTGGGCTGAACTGTCCTGACGTCCGGGCGGACGTAGCGATCAGCACAACGATCGCAGCCAGCACAACGAACCCAGTGACGAGCAGCGGCGTCCGCAACGCCCGCCAGCTCTCGCCCACGCTCCGCCCGACCGGCGTGCTCATGCAGCCACCCGTGCAGTCCGCGCAGCGTCGTCGGCAGTCACGACAACGGCGTACCGCTCCGGCGTCCCTGGGCGGTTGCCGTAGACGACCTCCGTGAACACCAGTGCAGCCGGCTGCAGCGGCTCACGCAGTACAGGTGCCGCTCGCGACGCATCGGCAACCACTTCGTACGCCGTACGCCCGGCCCGCTCGTCCAGCACGGTCCGCTCGGTCAGCTCCGCCACGCACGCGCGGAAGCGGCTGCGGATCGCCAACGCGAAGTCCCCGGACGCGGCCTCCCGCTCCGCCAGCGCGCGGTACTCCGCGGCGCTCTGCGGCCGGGTGGTGTCGAAAACGGCGTGGGCCTTCACCCGACGGCTGGTCCGCAGTACGCCGGACCGCCAGAGCACCACGACCACCACAAGGACCAGCAGACCGATCAGCATGGTCAGACCGGCGTGACCGTTGGGTGACGATCCGGTGAGGCTGTCCAGCAGGTCACCGATCCACTCCATCACCTTGCCGATGGCCCTCTCGATCAGCGAGCCGGAATCCCGGTACGCCGACTTGGACAGCTCCTTGGCCGCCTCCTGAGCGGCCTGGTCCCGGTCGATGTCGACCGGCGGCTCCAGCGGGAACAAGATCACACCGTCTCCTCGAACCGCAGCGCCGGCCGCATCCACAGGTCGAGCCCTTCCCGGCGGACCCGGAGGTCGAGGTAGATCAGGGCCTGTACCGCGGACATGAACGCCAGGCTCGCGATCAGCGTCATCAGCGTCGCGATCCCCGCCGCTACCGCGAGCACGATCGTCACCACCACGGCCCCGGTGCTGTCACTCAGATCGGCCCACGAGCCGACGGTGATGATCAGCGCGCTGACCCCGAACTGCAGCGCGTAGCCGATGATGTTCACCACCAGCCCGCCGAACAGCAGGATCCCGAACACCCGCCAGAACTTGCCCTTCACCAGCTGCCAGGACCGCCGCAGAGCACCCCAGACGCCCACTCGGACCGGGATGTACAGCCCGATGTCCGGTGCGTGCCGGCCCTCCATCAGCACGACAGTGCCCGCGAGCACCAGCCGGATGCCGAAGATCAGCACCAAGATGCCGCCGACGAACATCATCGCCAGCGCAGCGGCCCCGGCCGCCTCGGAGGAGACCGCGGCGTCCGCTCCGGCGCCGATACCGAGCACTGCGAGCCCCCAGCCACCGATCAGCAGCATGAACGACAGGGACTGCACTAGACCGACAGCAGCGAGTGCGGGGAGGGCAGGTCGTACCAGCCGCATCAGCTCGCGTGGACTGGCCCGGTGCGCCAGCTGACTCCGCACCGCGGCCAGAGCGATGATGCCCGCCAGCATGCTCGACACCACCGAGAACAGCACCACCTGGACGCCGTACGTGAGCAAAAGAGCCGCACCGGCCTGCCCGAACGGATCCTCCGCCCCGAAGAACCCACCGAGCCCACCGGGTACGGCGACCTCGGTCAGGACGGCCTGGACCGCGACCAGTGCGATCCCGGCCAGCACCGGCAGGCCCAGCATGATGGTCTTGTTGTCGGAGATGGTCCGGGCGGCGTTGTCGAGCAGATCCGCCGGGAGCCAGGGCCGCAGCGGCTCGGTCGCCACGTCGTCGTGCAGGCGCATACTCTGGTCGGCCACTGCGTACCTCCTCTCCACGTGAATCTCTAAGTGAACCGTCGTACCAGCCGGCACGTGAGTTGTGGTGAACCCCCGCAGTGCACCATGATCACAGCCCAACTCGGGGTCACACGGCGATCCGGCGTGTGCAGTACCGGGGGAATGGGACACTATCCGTAGTGCGTACGGCCTGGCACCCGCCGGGCGCACCCCGAGCAGTCGAATTGGTCGGCAGCGGACGGCAAGGAGCAGGGCGTGGCAGACGGTAACCGGACGATGCGGGGCCGCATCCTCATCGTCGACGACGACACAGCGTTGTCGGAGATGCTCAGCATCGTGCTGCGCAACGAGGGCTACGACACCTATCTGGTCGCAACCGGTGACAAGGCGGTACCGGCGTTCCGGGAGTTCAAGCCCGATCTGCTGCTGCTCGACCTGATGCTGCCCGGGATGGACGGGATCGACGTCTGCCGGGCGATCCGGGCCGAGTCCGGCGTACCGATCGTGATGCTGACCGCCAAGAGCGACACCGTCGACGTGGTGCTCGGGCTGGAGTCCGGCGCCGACGACTACGTGGTCAAGCCGTTCAAGCCGAAGGAGCTGGTGGCCCGGATCCGGGCCCGGCTGCGCCGGATGGACGAGCCCGGTCCGGAGTCGCTGACCATCGGCGACCTGACCATCGACGTCGCCGGCCACTCGGTGAAGCGGGCCGGCGAGACGATCCAGCTGACGCCGCTGGAGTTCGACCTGCTGGTCTGCCTGGCGTCGAAGCCCTGGCAGGTGTTCACCCGCGAGGTGCTGCTGGAGCAGGTCTGGGGCTACCGGCACGCCGCCGACACCCGGCTGGTGAACGTACACGTCCAGTGGCTGCGCTCCAAGATCGAGAAGGACCCTGAGCACCCCGAGATCGTGGTCACGGTCCGCGGTGTCGGATACAAGGCGGGTGCGGACTGATCGAGTACGGACGCGGCCAAGAGTCGCAGGCTGCCGCCGACGACGTGGTGGTGGACCCCGGCACCGAGGTACACACCGGACAGATCGCCGACCACCAGGGCGGGCAGCCGACGGCACCGCCCGAGCAGGAGGCGGCCGAGTCCCGCGGGACGGAACTGGAACTGACTGTCGCCGCGGTGGATTGGTCTGCCCAGCCGCAGCCGCTGTGGCGGACCCACCCGAAGCACTGGCCGGACATCTGGCGGCGGTCCATCCAGGCCCGGATCGTCACCGGCACCCTGCTGATGTCGACGCTGGTCCTGATCCTGGTCGGCTGGGTGATGATGAGCCAGGTCACCGACGGTGTCCTGGAGTCCCGCCGGATGAGTGCGCAGGCCGAGGTCCGTGCGCAGCTCCAGCAGCTGTCCGTGACGATCGACGCGGCCAACCGCAACACCGTCAACCAGGAGCTGTCCAAGCTGGTCCTCGGCTCCAACCGCCCGGGCCTGTACGACGTCCTGCTGGTGCCGACCGACCAGGCGGCGTCCAACGCGATCCGCTACACCGGACTGGTCGACAGCAACTCGATCCCGCAGGCGCTGGCCTCCTCCGTGGTGAGTGACGGCTCCAAGCTGTGGGACACGTACACGCAGATCAACTACCGGGAGAGCCCGAGCGTCCCGGGGCTCGTGATCGGTTCGCAGATCCGGATCGACTCCACCGGCGACAAGTACGCGATCTACTTCCTGTTCCCGCTCACGGCGCAGCAAGAGACGCTTGACGTCGTACAGCGGGCCCTGTTCACCGCAGGTCTGTTGCTGATCGTTCTGCTCGGTGCTGTGGCCTGGCTGGTCACCCGGCAGGTCGTGACCCCGGTGCGGATGGCACGGCGGATCGCTGAGCGGCTGGCGGCCGGCAAGCTCGAGGAGCGGATGCAGGTCCGCGGCACCGACGACCTGGCCCGGCTGGCGGTCTCGTTCAACAAGATGGCCTCCAACCTGCAGCGGCAGATCCGCCGGCTGGAGGAGCTGTCGCGGCTGCAGCGCCGGTTCGTGTCGGACGTGTCCCACGAGCTGCGGACGCCGCTGACCACGGTCCGGATGGCCGCCGACCTGCTGCACGAGAGCCGTGACCAGTTCGACCCGATCAGCCGCCGCTCGGTGGAGCTGCTGCAGAACGAGCTCAACCGGTTCGAGGAGCTGCTCGCCGACCTGCTGGAGATCAGCCGGTTCGACGCCGGAGCGGCCGCCCTGGACCTGGAGGACGTCGACCTGCGCGACATCGTCAACCGGGTCCTGGAGAACCACGAGACCCTGCTGGACCGCAAGGGCTGCCCGGTCGAGCTGGACATGCCGAGGCCCTGCCGGGCCAAGGTCGACTCGCGCCGCATCGAGCGGATCCTGCGCAACCTGATCGGCAACGCGATCGAGCACAGCGAGGGCCTGCCGATCCGGATCAGCACGGCGTACGACGACGATGCCGCCGCGGTGGCCGTCCGCGACCACGGGATCGGGTTCCGGCCCGAGGAGGCGGAGATGGTGTTCAGCCGGTTCTGGCGGGCCGACCCGGCCCGGGCCCGGACGACGGGCGGCACCGGCCTCGGCCTGTCGATCGCGCTCGAGGACGCCCGCCTGCACGGCGGCCGCCTGGACGCGTGGGGCTCGCCCGGCGACGGCGCGTACTTCCGGCTGACGCTGCCGCGCCGCCCGGACGTGGCGCTCACCGGCTCGCCGCTGCCGCCGCGCCCGCCCGACGCGACCCGGGTCATCACCGAGCTCGTCGACGTCGGCGCGCCGTACCAGAAGCTGAGCGGCGGTGAGGAGCGGTGAGACGCCGGTTGCTCGGGGTGCTGCTGGCCGTGGCGCTGCTCGGCGGCTGCGCGACCGTGCCGACCAAGGGCACCATCCGCAACGGCGAGCGGCAGGGCCTCGCGCCCGACCTGGGCGGCGTCGGCGTCGAGGCGAAGCCGCCGCGGGCGAACAGCGACGACATGGCCATCGTCAACGGCTTCCTGGAGGCCATGTCGGACTCCCAGGCGTACGACGTCGCGCGCCAGTACATGACCCCCGAGGCCGCGGGGGAATGGAAGCCGGAGTCCCAGACCGTGGTGTACGACCAGCGCCCCGAGTCGCTGACCCGGAAGGCCGGCGGGATCCAGCTGACCGCGCACAAGATCGCCGCCATCGGCGCGCGCGGCGACTGGATCCCGGCGGACGCGAACGACGAGGCCGACTTCTTCTTCAAGCTGAAGAAGGTCGACGGGCAGCTCCGCGTCGACTCGGCGCCGCCGGGCGCCTACCTGGGCAGCAACCAGGTCGACCTGAAACTCGCTCCCCGGGACCTGTACTTCTTCAACCAGTCCCGGGACCTGCTGGTACCGGACCAGGTCTGGCTGCCGCAGAACCTCCCGTCCGGCCAGGCCGCGACGCAGCTCATCCAGGAGCTGCTGAAAGGCCCGACCACTCGGCTGGGCAACGGCGTGGTCTCCATCGCGCCGCCCGGCACCGAGGTACAGGTGTCGGTCCCGGTGGACCTCGGCGTGGCCACCGTGGCGCTGAACGACACCGCCGGATCGCTCCGGGACCAGGACCGGCGGCTGCTGGCGGCGCAGATCGTCTGGACCCTCAACCAGCTGAACCTCCGGGCCAAGATCACCGTCGGCGGTGCACCGCTGCTTCCGGACGAGCCGGAGGTGCTGCCGTTCTCCAACTTCAGCGCGTACGACCCGCAGGCGTCGGTCGGTGCGATGACCAAGCTGTACGGTCTGCTCGCGCAGAAACCGCAGCGGATCGTCGGACTGGACGGGTCGTCGAACATCTCCGCCGAGCCGCTGAACTCGGGCCCGCTGGCGCTCTACAAGGCGCAGTCCTTCGCGGTCACGCTGTCGGGTGACGCAGGCGCGATCGTCACCGCCGACGGGCGCAAGCTCGCCTACGGGAAGCTGGACCCGGCCGACAACACCGCCAAGGCGTCCGAGCTCAAGGTCGACGAGAAGACCTTGCCGCCGAGCTTCGACGGCCAGGACAACCTGTGGTTCCTGGACAGGGCCGACAGTGACCACCCGCGGTTGCGCGTCCGCCACGACGACGGCGGGCGGGTCAGCGAGGTCGACACCGACTTCGGGGGAGACACTCCGGTCGCCCTGCGGATGGCGCCGGACGGTGTCCGGGCGCTGCTGGTGATGCACAGCGCAGCCACGAAGCAGAACTATGTCGAGACGGCGACGGTCCAGACCACCAAGGGCGGCAAGCAGCTGATGCTGGGGGCGTTCCGGCCGCTGAGGCTCGAGCTGACCAACATCACCGACGCGGCCTGGGACAAGCAGGGCATCATCGTGATCGGGACCGGCAGCGCGGCGCCACAGGCCTGGCTGGTCAGCACCGACGGGTCGAGCCTGCAGCTGCTGCCCGGAGCGGCGCCGGGCTTCGTCCCCGAGCACGTCGCGTCGAACACCCACAAGGACACGCTGCCGGTGATCCAGGACGACGCCGGCCGTATCCACTGGCTCAGCAAGGACCTCGGCTGGGTCTCCATGGACGCCGACAACAGCCAGGCCACGATCATCCCCACCTACCCCGGCTGACCCACTTGTCCACAGGGTCGGGCTCCCGCGGTTGCGGGGGCCGCGGCGGATCGTGGACCGTGAGGTGGTGCGCGGGTGGGACGGGTTCGTGGACCTGGTGCTCGGCGGGCGGTGTGCGGGCTGCGCGCGGCCCGGCGTCACTCTCTGTGGTGGTTGCCGTCGGCTACTGACCGGTCTGACTCCGTTCCGTGCATGGCCCGACCCGAGTCCGCCCGGTCTCGCGCCCCCGACCGCCGCCGCGCCGTACGCCGGGGAGCTCCGGAATCTGATCCTCGCGCACAAGGAACACGCCCGGTACGCCCTTGCCAGGCCACTCGGTGAGCTGCTGGCGACCGCTGTACGGGCGGCCCTCGACCAGCGGCGGGCGGCGTGGGTATGCCCGGTGCCGTCGCCCCGGGCAACGGTCCGCCAGCGCGGGCACGATCCGCTCGGGCGGATTACGAAGGCTGCCGTCAGATCCCTGCGCAGACAGGGAATCGACGCCCGGACGGCCGCCGCGCTGCGGGTCGTGGGGCGGCCCGACGACCAGGCCGGGCTGTCCGCGGAAAGCCGTACCGCGAACCTGGACGGGGCGTTCGGGCTGCGTTCGCGCTGGGCTGAAACGCTGATCGATCAACCGGTCCTGCTGGTCGACGACGTGATCACCACCGGATCCACGCTCACCGAGGCCTGCCGCGCCTTGGAATCCCGGGGAATCCAGGTCCTCGGCTGTGCGCTGCTCGCGGCGACCGCACGACACCGGACGTCTGGTTCATGAGAACTTCTCTACCGGTTTTCGCCGAAGCCGACTAGCGTTGGCTTATGACACCCGCTAGGGCTTGTCGGGCAGTGGAGTGGTGGAGGACCGGATCAGCCGGATTCCTCGCCACGAGGTCCGACGGGTTCGACAGCGGGTGTTCTCGTTTCGGGCACCGTCACCACGAGCACGGGGGTCCGAACACGTAAAAGAAGTCGCCGATCGATGGAGGTTTCCGTGGACGTCGTTGTCAAGGGTCATCACTGCGAGGTCAGTGACCGCTTCCGGCAGTACGTCGAGGAAAAGCTCGAACGGATCGAGAAGGTCGATCACCGGGTACTGCGGTGCGAGGTGGAAGTCAGCCAGGAGAAGAACCCGCGACAGCACGATCGGGCGATGCGTGTCGAGCTCACCATGTACACCAAGGGTCCGGTGGTCCGCGCAGAGGCGTGCGGGGAGACCAAGCAGGCAGCGTTCGACGTCTGCCTGGACCGGCTCCGGTCCCAGGTCCGCAAGGCGGCCGACCGGCGTCGTGTGCACCGGGGTGAGCGTGCGCCGGAAGGCCTGCGGCACGTGAACGCGAAGCAGCCGCTCAACGGCAACGCACCTGTAGTGGAGGAACCAGTCGCCGAGGACGAGGTGGCGACGCACAAGTACGGATCTCTCCTGGTCACCGGCGACGGACCGCTGGTGATGCGCGAGAAGACCCACACCGCCAAGCCGATGACCCTGGACCAGGCGCTCTACGAGCTCGAACTGGTCGGGCACGACTTCTACCTGTTCGTCGATGCCGACGAGAACCAGCCCAGCGTCGTCTACCGCCGTCGCGGCTACGACTACGGCGTGATCCGGCTGGCCGTCTGAGACCTCAGGAGGTGACAGACGTCGGGGCCGGGCAGATCGCCCGGCCCCGACGCTGTCCCGCGGTACGTCAGCTGTCGATCTGCTGCTGCAGTTCGGCGGCGTACGTCGCGACCTCGGCGTACACGCCCGGGTTGCCGGCGTCCGCGCAGCCGACGCCCCATGAGACGACGCCGAACAGGCGGCCGTTGAGGACCAGCGGGCCACCGGAGTCGCCCTGGCAGGAGTCCTTGCCCCCTTCCTCGTAGCCGGCGCAGATCTCGCCGTCGGCGGTGTAGCCCTCGCTCGCGTACGCCTTCTCGCAGTACGCGTCACCCAGCACCGGTACGTCGACCTTCTGGAAGGTGTCGTCCGGCCCGGTGTTCTCGGTGGCGCCCCAGCCGTAGACGATCGAGGCCGCGCCGGCGGTGTCGGCCGCCTTGTCGGTCTCCAGCGCCAGCGTGTCGACACCCTCGAACGGCGTCGTCAGGGTCATCACGGCGACGTCATGACCGGGCGACTTGCCGTACTCCGGGTCCACCCAGATGCTGCTGATCTTGGATTCCTTGCCGACGGACTTGTCGGCCAGGTCGTCGCGGCCCTGGATCGCGGTGTAGGTGGTCACCGCCTCCTGGGCGCAGTGTGCCGCGGTGACGATCTTGTTCGCTTTCACGAGCGTCGAGCCGCACCACTCGAGGTTCGGGGACGGTGAGCCGCTGTTCGACAGCTGGATGGCCCAGGGCGTGTCGGCGGTGTGGGCGATGGTGCCGCCGACGATCCGGGTCTTGGGCGGTCCGTCGGGCGACTGCGCGGCCGACGCGGAGCCTGCTACGGCCACCGCACCGAGGGACGCCGCGGTCAGTACGCCGGCCGCGAGGGCAGCGCGGACCGCATGCTTCTTTCCTGTCATGCCTCACTCCAGGGTGATAGGGGCCGCACGGGCGGACGGCCTCTTCGCAGGTTCCCCCGAACACCATCCGTAGCGCACCTCCCACTTTGGGTAACACCAGAGTTATGTCCGTCCTTCTTTGAGCACCCACCAACCACTTTCGGGCCGTGGAAATGGTTGGTGGGTGCTCAAAGACGGCGTGCGGGCGGATTGTCGGTGGGGGCGGGCAGAATCCCGGGTATGACGACGCAGCTTCAGCTCTCGACGGCTCAGGCGCGCCGGGTGGCGCTCGCGGCGCAGGGCTTCACGGACCCGCGACCCAAGGGCGTTCCCGACATGCGGGCCCTCAGCCGGGTGCTGGGGCGCATCGGGCTGATCCAGATCGACTCGGTCAACGTGCTGAGCAGGACGCAGTACCTGCCGCTCTACTCGCGCCTCGGGCCCTACCCGCGCGACCTGCTGGACCGGGCATCCGGGAAGGCGCCGCGCCGCCTGGTGGAGTACTGGGCACACGAGGCGTCCCTGATCCCGGTCGAGACCCACCCGCTGATGCGCTGGCGGATGGCCCGCGCGACGACCGAGGCGTGGGGCGGGCCGCGGTCGATCGCGAAGGAGCGGCCGGACCTGATCAAGCAGGTGCTCGCCGACGTCCGGAACCATGGTCCGCTGACCGCCCGCGAGATCGACGACGACGTCGAGCGGGCCAGGGACAACTGGGGCTGGAACTGGTCCGACGTGAAGCGTGCTCTCGAGTTCCTGTTCTTCGCGGGCGAGATCACGGTCGCCCGCCGTAACCAGCAGTTCGAGCGGCTGTACGACGTACCGGAACGCGTGCTGCCCCGCGCGGTCGTCGAGACGCCGACTCCGACGCTCGACGAGGCGCACCGGGGGCTGGTGTCGATCGCGGCCCGGGCCCACGGAGTGTCCACCGCGCAGTGCCTCCGGGACTACTTCCGGACCGCGCCCGCGCCGACGCAGCAGGCGATCTCCGAGCTGGTCGAGGAGGGCGAGCTGCTCCCGGTCCGGATCGACGGCTGGAAGCGCCCGGCGTACCTGCATCGCGACGCGCGAATGCCGCGCCGGGTGAACACGCGCGCCCTGGTCAGCCCGTTCGACTCGCTGGTGTACGAGCGCACCCGGACCGAAGTCCTCTTCGACTTCAGGTACCGGATCGAGATCTACGTCCCGGCGGAGAAACGCGTCCACGGGTACTACGTGCTGCCCTTCCTGCTCGGGGACCGGCTCGTCGCCCGGGTCGACCTCAAGGCCGACCGCCCCGGCGGCGTGCTGCTGGTCCAGTCGGCGCACGCGGAGCCGAAGGCGCCAGTGGAGACCGCCGACGAGCTGGCCGCGGAGCTCGTTCAGCTCGCCGGATGGCTCGGGCTGGACCAGGTCCGGGTGGCCGGCGGCGGTGACCTGTCGCCAGCGCTCAGTGACGCTCTGCGCGGTTCCTGAGGACCGGCTGGGAACTTTCGGGCCCGCCCGGACGTGGGTCAGGTAGGGCTCGAGGCACGCTGCGGGCGTGGCTTGGCACACCCGGCCCCGTACGATGGGGGTCGCACGCCGTCCCGGTGGGTCGGTCGTGCCCTGTCGGCGTTCGGCCGCAACCCAGGCTTCAGCAGCAAGGAGTGAACTCCCCACCATGAAGGTTGTCGACAAGGTCCTGCGGATCGGCGAAGGCAAGATCATCCGCCAGTTGCAGGGCATCGCGAAGATGGTCAACTCCATCGAGGACGACTTCGTCAACATGACCGACGAGGAGCTGCGCGCGCAGACCGCGGAGTTCAAGGAGCGTCACGAGAACGGGGAGTCCCTGGACGCGCTGCTCCCGGAGGCCTTCGCGGTGGTCCGGGAGGCCGCCAAGCGGACGCTGCACCAGCGGCACTACGACGTCCAGATCATGGGTGGGGCCGCGCTGCACCTGGGCAATATCGCGGAGATGAAGACCGGTGAGGGCAAGACCCTGGTCGGCACGCTCCCGACGTACCTGAACGCGCTGTCCGGCAAGGGTGTGCACGTGGTCACGGTGAACGACTACCTGGCCAAGTACCAGGCCGAGTGGATGGGCCGGGTGTACCACTTCCTCGGCCTCGACTACGGCGTGATCCTGCCGGAGATGACCCCGGCCGAGCGCCGGATCGCCTACGCCAAGGACATCACCTACGGCACCAACAACGAGTTCGGCTTCGACTACCTGCGCGACAACATGGCGGGCAGCATCGAGGACTGCGTCCAGCGCGAGCACAACTACGCGATCGTGGACGAGGTGGACTCGATCCTGGTCGACGAGGCCCGGACTCCGCTGATCATCTCCGGACCGGCCGAGGACAGCCAGCGCTGGTACGTCGAGATGGCCCGGATCGCGAACTCGCTGAAGGCCTGGACGCTGGCCGACGAGGCCGAGCTGAAGCGGAAGAACCCGCGGGTCACCGACCTCGAGATCGACGAGACCAAGCGCCGGGTCGCCGACTACGACGTGGACGAGAAGAAGCGCACGGTCGCGATCCTCGAGCGCGGGATCGAGAAGGTCGAGGACCGGCTCGGCATCGACAACCTGTACGAGTCGGCCAACACCCCGCTGATCAGCTACCTGAACAACGCGCTGAAGGCCAAGGACCTGTTCCACCGGGACAAGGACTATGTGGTGGTCGACGACGGCGAGGTCCTGATCGTCGACGAGCACACCGGCCGGACGCTGCACGGCCGCCGCTACAACGAGGGCCTGCACCAGGCGATCGAGGCCAAGGAAGGCGTCGAGATCAAGGAGGAGTACCAGACCCTCGCGACGATCACGCTGCAGAACTACTTCCGGCTCTACACCAAGCTGGCCGGCATGACCGGTACGGCGATGACCGAGGCGAACGAGTTCTCCAAGGTCTACAAGCTCGGCGTGGTGCCGATCCCGACCAACAAGCCGATGATCCGGGTCGAGGAGCGGGACCTGATCTTCCGCACCGAGGACGCCAAGTTCGACGCGGTGGTCAAGGACATCGTCGATGCCCACGGGACCGGTCAGCCGATCCTGGTCGGTACGACGTCGGTGGAGAAGTCCGAGCGGCTGTCCCGGCAGCTGCTCAAGGAGAACATCAAGCACGAGGTGCTGAACGCGAAGCAGCACGCGCGTGAGGCGGCGATCGTCGCCGAGGCCGGCCGTAAGGGCGCGGTCACGGTGGCCACCAACATGGCCGGTCGTGGTACCGACATCATCCTCGGCGGGAACCCGGAGTTCCTGGCCGACAAGGAGCTGCGCGCCCGCGGCCTCGACCCGGCGGAGGCCATCGAGGAGTACGAGGCGGAGTACCCGTCGATGCTGGAGCAGTTCGAGAAGCAGGTGAAGGAGGAGCAGGAGGAGGTCCGCGAGCTGGGCGGCCTCTACGTCCTCGGCACCGAGCGGCACGAGTCGCGCCGGATCGACAACCAGCTGCGCGGTCGCGCCGGCCGGCAGGGCGACCCGGGCAAGTCCCGGTTCTACCTGTCGCTCGAGGACGACCTGATGCGGCTGTTCAAGCGCGAGATGGTCGACTGGGCGATGTCGCGGAACAACGACGACAGCCAGCCGCTGGAGAACAAGGTCGTCACGAAGGCGATCGCGTCGGCGCAGGGTCAGGTCGAGGCGCAGAACTTCGAGACCCGGAAGAACATCCTCAAGTACGACGATGTGATGAACCGGCAGCGGCACGTCGTGTACGACGAGCGCCGCCGGGTGCTCGAGGGCGCCGACCTGCGCGACCAGGTGCAGGACATGCTCGAGGAGACCGTCACCGGGTACGTGCAGGGCGCGACCGCGGACGGTTTCGCCGAGGACTGGGACCTGGACGCGCTGTTCACCGCGATGAAGACGCTGTACCAGTCGGAGCTCACCGAGGAAGAGCTGATCGAGGAGGCCGGCGGCGAGAAGGCCGGTCTGACCCAGGACTTCCTGGTCGAGCGCTTCCTCGAGGACGCGACCGCGGCGTACGACCGGCGTGAGGAACTGCTCGGCGAAGAGGCGATGCGCGAGCTGGAGCGTCGCGTCGTACTGAGCGTGCTGGACCGCAAGTGGCGCGAGCACCTGTACGAGATGGACTACCTCCGTGAGGGCATCGGCCTGCGGGCGATGGCGCAGCGCGACCCGCTGGTCGAGTACCAGCGCGAGGGCTACGACATGTTCGCCTCGATGATGGAGTCCATCAAGGAGGAGTCGGTCGGCTTCATCTTCAACGTCGAGGTGGACGTGGAGGCGATGCGCGCCGAGATGGAGCTCGCGAACGAGGCCGCGCTCGCGGACGAGGACCGTCTCGAGGGTCGCTCGATCCAGGACATCCTCTCCTCCGGCGCGGCGGTCGCCGAGCTCGCCGGCGGGGACGACGAGGAGCGGCCGCAGGACACCCCGCGGCCGCGGGACACGCCGCGCCTGCGGGCGAAGGGCCTCACCAACGAGCCGCGTCCGCAGCGGCTGACGTACTCGGCGCCGACGATCGACGGTGACGACGAGGTCGCGATGCACCAGGACGCCGTCGAGGAAGGCACCCTGCAGTACGCCGGCACGCCGCGCAACGCCGCCTGCCCCTGCGGCTCCGGCAAAAAGTACAAGCGCTGCCACGGCGACCCGCAGTCGGACGTCTACAAGTTCTGACCAACACACTTTGACGGCCGGTTTCCCACTGGGGAGCCGGCCGTCGGTGTGTCTCGGGCCATGGCGGGTGGGGGCGGGGTGTGGTGCGCTTGGGGTATGTGGCTGCGGGAGAGGTTTGGGGTTGGGGTGCCGGTGGTTGGGGCGCCGATGGCGTACGTCAGTGGCGGGGAGCTGACCGGGGCGATCTCCGCGGCTGGTGGGTTGGGGATGCTCGGGGCGGGCTCGGCCGTCACGGCTGACTGGATCCGCGCCGAGGGAGCGATCGCGGCGGCGCGTGGGACGCCGTACGGGATCGGATTGATGGCGTGGTCGGTGAAGGATCATCCTGAGCACCTGGAAGCGGTGCTGGAGCTGCGGCCCGCGCTGGTGTCGTTGAGCTTCGGGGATTACAAGCCGTACGTCGCCCCGCTGCAGGAGGCCGGGATCGTCGTCGCGACCCAGGCCGGGACGGTCGCGGACGCCCGGGAGGCGGTTGAAGCTGGGGTGGATGTGATCGTTGCCCGGGGCGCCGAAGCTGGTGGGCACGGGCGAAACGCGGTGGGGACGTTGCCGTTGCTGCAGGCGATCCTCGACACGACCGACCTACCCGTACTCGCGGGCGGCGGAATCTCCGGCCCCCGCGGCCTAGCTGCCGTGATGGCCGCCGGCGCCGTCGGCGGATGGATCGGTACGGCGTTCCTGACCTGCGTCGAGGCGCAGACAAAGGAACCGGCGCGGCAGCGGATCATCGAGGCGGACGAGACCGAGACCGTCTACGGCACGGTGTTCGACGCCGCCTCGCGCGCCGGCTGGCCGGACGAGTTCGGCGGTCGAGCGCTCCGCAACGCCTTCTTCGACACGTGGGAAGGCCATGAGGAGGAGTTGAAGACCGAGGACTCGGCCCACGAGTTGTGGGTCGAGGGGTCCAAGGCCGTCGACCCGGCCCGCGCGTCGATCTACGCGGGCCAGGGCGTCGGCGCACTGACCGGTCAGCCGACCGCGGCCGAGGTCCTCGCCGGTTTCGCGACGTACCGCGACTACCTGAGCGCCGCTCTCAACGACGGGTCCAAGTAGTTGCGGTGAGCAAGCACCAGGTCGTTGCACAGCTCCCAGATCTGCTCCACGGGTAGCGCGGCCGCGGTCGCCGGATCGACCATGACGGCTTGGCGGATCGCGCGCGGATCCTCCTCGATCGCCGCCTGTACGGCGAGTTCGGCCACGTTCAGGTACGAACGGTTGAGCGCCGCGCACTGCGCTGGGAGTGCTCCGACCGCGGTTGGCTGCACACCGGACGCGTCCACCAGACACGGGACCTCGACGACAGCACCGGCCTGCAGGTTCGGGATCAGGCCGGTGTTCGGCACGTTCCCGTAGACCGTCCGGGGCGTGCCGGTGACGATGCTGTGGATGATCTGGGGCGCGTACTCCATGGTGGGCTCGACCTCGACGGGATCGCCGGTTTTGAGGGCGTTGCGGGTCTGCTCGTAGGACGCGAGATTCTCCGCGACGATGTCGAGGTACGCCCCGATCGGCAGCCGGAGCCGCTCGATCTCGCGCGCGTGCCCGAGGTACCACGGCACGTACTCCGAGGAGTGCTCGCTCGTCTCGGTCGGGTAGAACCCGAGCCGCCGGTACATGTCGACCCGGACCCGGCGCAGCAGCTCCGGATCCGCCGCGATCGCCTCGTCCAGCCGGTCGTACAGGTTCTCGGCTCCGCGCTCGAACCGCAGTACCCACGACTGATGGTTCACGCCGGCGGCCAGGTACGTGACGTCGTCGTACGGTACGCCGACCAGCTCGGACAGCCCCTGCATCGTCCAGTACACCGAGTGGCAGAGCCCGACCAGGTTCCGCACCCCGAGCGCCTTGAGATACCAGACGTTCATCACCATCGGATTGGTGTAGTTGAGCAGCCACGCGTCCGGGCAGACGTCGGCGATGTCCTTCGCGAGGCCCCGCAGTACCGGGAACGTCCGTAGCGCGCGGAACACGCCACCGACGCCGAGGGTGTCGCCGATCGTCTGCCGGATGCCGTACCGGGCCGGGATCTCGAAGTCGGCATGGGTGGCCGCGTTCATCCCGACCTGCACGATGTTGATCACAAAATCGGCGCCGTCCAACGCCGCCCGGCGCTCGAGATGCTTGCTGATCTGCGGTACGACGCCACGCTCCCGGGCGATGTACGACGCCGCGGCGGCAGCCGTCTCGAGCCGTTCGGGGTCGATGTCGTGCAGAGCGATCTGCAACGGCCCGAGCTCGAGCGCGAACAGGTCGGCGAGCAGACCCTGCGTGAAGACCACGCTGCCGGCGCCGATGAAGACGATCTTCGTCATGAGGTCACGCTTTCTACTGCTAGATCCCAGTCGGGTTGTGCCGCGGTGCCGCCTGCGGCTCGGGTCGACAGCGAACCGCAGGCCGCGGCGATCGCGAGGGCGCGGTCCGGGCGGGATCCGTTGAGTACGGCGGCCACCCAGCCGGCGTCGAAGCTGTCGCCTGCTCCGACTGCGTCGATCGTGTCCACCTTGAGCGCCGGTGCGGTGATGACTCTGGACCCGTTGTGAGCCAGGGCGCCCTCCGCCCCGTTCTTGACCACGACGAGGGTGCCGCGGCGGGCGAGTCGGCGGGCCAGGATGCCGGCGGCGTCCTCGACCGAGTGATGACCGGTGAGCGCCAGTGCCTCCGCCGCGTTGGGCAGGAAGTAGTCCGTGACCCGAAGGACCGGGTCGAGCACCGTGCGGTCCCATCTCCCGGCCGGATCGTCGTTCGGATCCAGCGACGTGGTCGCCTTCGCAGCTTTAGCCTCCTTGAAAATCTCCGCGAGCCCCGCCGCAAGCCCTGGCATCAGGTAGAACGAGGCCGCATGCACATGCCGCACCGACCGGACGAGGGCCTGCGGCACATCCTCCGCCACAGTGCTGGGCAAACACCCGGGCGACGTCAGGATCGCGCGATCGTCCCCCGAGGTGAGGATCGTGGTCAGCGGAGTTGGGAGCGACGGGTCGACCACCAGCGCGTCAACATTCACGCCCCGGTCGGCAAGCGCCGTACGCACGAAGGATCCGGCCGGATCGTCGCCGACGCGACCGGCGAAGGCGACGCTGAGTCCGAGCCGGGCCGCGCCGCACGCCATGATCGACGCCGAGCCGCCGAGAACGAGGGAGCCGCTGGGAACGAGCCGTTCCCGTTGGCCGAAGAGGATCGGCTGGTCGACGGGCCCGACGACCACGTCGGGGTTCGCGTCGCCGATCACGAGAAGATCGATCATTCTGTCAGCCTTTGAGTCCGGTGGAGGCCAGGGAGCGGATGAACGCCTTCTGGGCCAGGAGAAACCCCAGCAGGACGGGCAGCACGGTGATGACGTTGCCGGCCATTACGGCCGACCACTGGGTGTGGTGCTGCCCCTGGAACGTGGTGAGTCCCAGCTGGAGGGTGTAGGTGGAGTCGCTGTTGATCGCGATCAACGGCCAGGTCAGGTCGTTCCAGGTGGCGAGGAACGTCAGTACGGCGACAGTGCTCAACGCCGGCCGCGCGAGCGGCAGCACGATCGACACCAGGATCTGGAGCCGCCCGCAGCCGTCGATCCAGGCGGCCTCCTCTAGCTCGCGGGGCAGCGAGACGAAGAACTGCCGGAACAGAAAGACGGAAAGCGGTGTCACCAGCGATGGCACGATCAGCGCGCCGAGCGTGTCGATCAGGCCGAGCTGCTTCATCACCAGGAACGTCGGGATCATCGTCAGCTGGAACGGGATCACCATCGTCGCCAGCATCAGCCCGAGAACGAGCTTGGACCCGGCGAACCGGATCCGCGCGAACGCGTACCCGCCGAGCGACCCGAGCACCAGGTTCGCCGTCACCGCGACCGCGGAAACGATGAAGGAATTCAGGAACCAGCGCGGAAACAAGGCGTTTCCGAGCACGTACCGGTAGCCGTCGAGCTTGATCGCGTGCGGCCACAACGCTGGCGGAAAACGGTTGATTTCCGCGTTGCTCATCACCGAGCTGACCAGCAGCCACACCAACGGCAACGCGAACAGCAACGCCAGCGGCGCGAGGACGAGATGCCAACCGCTGATCCGTCTCATCGGGCAGCCACCCTCCGCCGGTAGATCTGCAAGGCGGCGCCGACCACCAGCAACGCGACGGCCAGCGTGTACGCCGCTGCCGCGCTGTAACCGGCCGTGAACGTCTTGAACGCCTTCTCCCAGATGAAGTACACGATCACCGTCGTCGACCCGAGCGGTCCGCCCTTCGTGGTGACGAACACCAGGTCGAACACCTGCAACGCGTTGATGGTCTGGAACAGCAGCAGGAAGATCGTCACCGGAGCCAGCGCAGGCAGCGTCACGTGCCGCAGTACGCCCCAGCGACCGGCGCCGTCGATCCGCGCCGCCTCGACCAGATCGGTCGAAACCCCTTGCAGGCCGGCGAGATAGACGATCACACAGAACCCGGTGCCGCTCCACAACGAGATCGCGACCAGCAGGTACAGCGCCTGCCCCGGATCGCTGAAGAACCCCTGCGCCGGCAGCCCGAGCTTGTGCAGCAACGAGTTCGCGACCCCGAACTCCGGGTCCAGCACGAACGAGAACAGCACGCCCTGCGCCGCCGCCGACACCACGAACGGCACGAACACCAACGTCCGGTACAGCCCGATCAGCGCGATCTTCCGATCCAGCGCGATCGCGATCCCCAACCCGGCGACCACGCTCAACGGCACATACAACGCCGTGTAGAGCAGCGTGTGCGAGACCGCCGACCCGAACGCCGGATCCTTCACGAGCGCCTTGTAGTTCGCCAGCCCGACCCACTCGCTCGGCGAGACCAGATCGTTCACCTGGAACGACAACAGCAACGACCACAGCACAGGTACGACGCTCAGCCCGAGGATGATCACCACCGACGGACTGACGAAGGCCCACCCGGTCGCACCTTCACCACGCGTCCGCCGCTTGGCCGCCCGGGACCTCGGATCGACGGTGAACGTCCCGACCACACTGGCCATCAGCTCGGCACCGCCAGCACCTGGTTGCACTGGTCTACGGCCTGCTTCAACGCATCCGCAGGACTCTGCTTCCCGAGCAGTACGGCAGCGATCGCCTGACCCATGTGCTCCGAGATCTGCGGGTACGTCGAGATGGTCGGCCGCACCTTCGCGGTGTCGAGCGCCGTCACGAACACCTCGAGCCCGTTCGTCGCCGCGGAATGCTTCTTCCACTCAGGCATTTCCGCGGTCGCCTTGGTGATCGGCAGGCTGCCGCCCTTGATGTCCCACTGCAGGTCCTGCGCCGGTTCGGCCAGCCAGGTGACGAACTCGGTGGCCGCCTTCACCTTGGCCTTGCCGTTGTCGAAGATCGTCCAGGTGTCCGGGCCGGAGATCGTCATCGGCTTCCCGGAGTACGACGGCAGCGGTACGACGCCGTACTCGAGGCCGTTGTCCTTCAGCTCGGGGAGCTGCCAGGGGCCGGTGGCAACCATTCCCATCCGGCCGCCCAGGAATACCTGGTACAGCTGCTCGCTGCCCGGCTTCGGGTCGACGTACAGCGACTTGTCCGAGCGTAGTTTGTCCAGTGTTTCCAGGGCTTTCTGGCCGACCGAATCGAATCCGACCTTCTTGCCGTCGCCGCTGACGACGTCGCCGCCGAGGTCCCAGATCATCGGCCAGATCCGCCAGACCGTGTCCTCGTCGCCGACGCCCGGCCACCCGGTGCCGAAGATCCCCTTGGCCGGGTTGGTCAGTTGTTTGGAGGCGGCAACGAAATCGTCCCAGGTCCAGCCGGCCTTCGGCGGGGCCACGCCGGCGGCCGCGAACAGCTTCTTGTTGTAGACGACGCACAGCGAGTCGAGCAGCGCCGGCGCGGCGCGGACCTTGCCCTTCACGCTGACCGCGTCCTTCGCGGCCGGCCAGTAGTCGTCGATCTTCAGCTGGCCGGTGAGATCGGCGACCTTGGGACTCTTGGTCAGGCTGGCGAGGTCCGACCCGAAGATGTACGCGATATCCGGGTAGGACCCCGCCGCCAGACCCGCGGTGACCTTCTGGAGCATGCTGTCCGCGGTCACGCCGCCACCGCCGCCGACCACCTTGATCTTCGGGTGCGTCTGGTTGAACGCGGTGATCAGGGAGTCGATCGCGGCCTTGCCGAGATCCACCTGGCCGTGCCAGAGGTCGAGCGTCACGACACCGTCGGCGCCGGCGCCCTCGTCGTCGTTCTTCCCGCAGGCACCCAGGGTGCCGACGGCCGCGACGGCGGCCGCCGCGCGAAGGATGTCACGACGGGACAGGTTTGAAGCATGCTGAGACATGGCGGTCTCCGGAAAGGTTGGAGGAAAGGAGTTTCAGCAGGTCTTGCGGACGTACCCGGAGTCGCCCGGGACGGAGACGTCCACATCGCGCTGCACGATCGAGAGCGTTCCGCCGTACTGCGAACACGCCGTACGCCGGCCGCTGTCGGTGTACTCGATCACGATCACGTTGTTGCCGAAGGCATCTACGTAGTCGCCGCACTCGTCGTACTGGCCGCATTCCTCGGCGACCGCGAAGTCCAGGCCGATCGAGGCTCGGGCGTCGGCCAGTTCGACCGTATTCTTCTGGCCGATGGCGACGTTCTTGCTGTGTGCGTGGGTGGCCAGCAAGGTCAGGTATGCCTTGGCCTGGCCGGCGGTGAGAAGGTTCTTCGAGCGGGTGTAACTGTCGTAGTTGTCAGGCTCGATCGCTTTGTAGCCCTTGGTCGCGCAGCCGTCGATCCAGCCGTTGACCTTGGCGGCGATCCGGGTCCGCTTGTCCGCCGTCCGGAGGTCGAGCAGCGGTTCGCCCCAGTCCTCGTCGATCACCAGGTTGCCCTTGGCATCGCGGAGCAGCAGGTCGGAGGCCCACTGGCCCTGTTCACCGGGCTGGACCTGGAAGGCGTTGACGTAGCAGATGTTGTAGAGGCCGGCCGCCGGTGCGGCGGTCCGGTCGCGGGTGACCACCTGGACGCCGGCGGGCGGGGTATACGCGCCGCCGATCTGGTAGTCGAACTTCGCGTGCGCCGGCGGGAGCGTGACGGCCGCGTCGGCGGGGTTTCGGGTGAGGGTGGAGGCGGTGACTGCGAGGGCGGTGGCCGCGGCTGCTACCAGCAGGCGGCGGGTGAGTCTGGACACGATTTGCTCCATCGGTCCCGGGGACGCGACCCCGCCTCGGGCCTCACCTGAGCCCTGGCGCCGGAAAACCGGACTTCAGGCCGTCGGCCTGGTACCGGCTGGGTGCGTCACTGCCGACCAGTCAATCTCTGGTCGGCGGCACCCGTCAAGCGATCGGCTGCAAACGAGTGCGCGGAACCGCCCGCAGATTGCGGTATTGCGCAGGCCCTCGATCTTGACAGCGGTGGTTTAAACCGGTTTAGATGCTGCTTAAACCGGTTTAACTGGAGGTTCGAGTGGCGAAGCGGCCGACGATCGCGGATGTGGCGCGCCGGGCCGGCGTCTCCAAGGGCTCGGTGTCGTTCGCGCTCAACGGGCGCCCCGGGCTGGCGCAGTCGACCGTGGACAAGATCCTCGCGGCCGCCGACGAGCTCGGCTGGCGGCCGAGCAACCGGGCGCGGTCGCTGTCGGTCTCGAAGGCGTTCGCGCTCGGCCTGGTGATCACCCGGGATCCGGCCGTGCTGTCGTCGGACCCGTTCTTCCCGGCGTTCATCGCCGGGGTCGAGAGCGAGCTGTCGACGCGGGGGCAGGCGTTGGTCCTGCAGGTGGTCACGGCCGGGGAATCCGAGGAGGACGGGTACCGGCGGCTCGCGCAGGATGCGCGGGTCGACGGGGTGTTCCTGTCCGACCTCCGGCACGACGATCCGCGGATCGGCCTGCTGGTCGAGCTCGGCCTGCTCGCGGTCACCCTGAACCGTCCGGACGGCGAGTCGCCGTTCCCGGCGGTAACCCTCGACGACCGGCCGGGCACGGGGGCGGTCGTCGAGCACCTGATCGCGCTCGGGCACACCCGGATCGCGCACGTCGCCGGTCCGCCCGCGTTCGTGCACGCCACGGCGCGGTCCACTGCCTTCACGGACACGCTGGCCGCTGCCGGTCTGGAACCGGTCGCGGTCGAGACCGGTGACTTCACGGCGGCCGGCGGGATCGAGACCACCCGGCGGCTGCTCGCGCTGCCGGAGCCGCCGACCGCGATCGTCTACGCGAACGACCGGATGGCGATCGCGGGTCTCGGTGCCGCTCAGGCCGCGGGCCTGACCGTGCCGGACGACCTGAGCATCGCCGGCTTCGACGACAGCGAGCTCGCCGAGTACGTGCATCCCGGACTGACCACGGTCCGCGCCGACCCGTTCCGCTTCGGCGAGACGGCGGCCCAGACCCTCAACCGGGTCGTCGACGGCGAGACCGACGTACCCGACGTCGAGCTGCCGCCCGCAGAACTCGTCGTACGACGCTCCACCGCCGCACCCCCTGTGTAGGAGGAACCCTGATGAAGTTGCAAGCTGGATTGCTGGCCGTGGTTCTGGCCGGCTCGCTCGCCGCGTGCGGGAGCGGCGGTGGCGGCGCTGGTGACGCCGACTCCGCGGCCACTGCCCGCGGACCGATCACGATCTGGTACTCGAACAACGCCGAGGAAGTGGCCTGGGGCAAGCAGATGGTCGCGGCCTGGAACGCCGAGCACGCCGACCAGAAGATCACCGCCCAGGAAATCCCGACCGGAAAGTCGTCGGAGGAGGTCATCGGCGCGGCGATCACCGCGGGGAACGCGCCGTGCCTGATCTTCAACACCTCGCCGGCGTCGGTCTCGCAGTTCCAGAAACAGGGCGGTCTGGTGCCGCTGGACGCGTCCTATATCGAGGAGCGGTCCGGCGACATCGCGCAACAGTACAAGTCGGCGGACGGCAAGTACTACCAGCTGCCGTGGAAGTCGAACCCGGTGATGATCTTCTACAACAAGAAGATCTTCGCGAAGGCCGGGATCACCGATCCGTCGTTGAAGACGTACGACGAGTTCCTCGCCGCGTCCCGCAAGGTGGTGGCGTCGAAGGCGGCGAAGTTCGCGATCTACCCGGCGCCGAGCAACGAGTTCTACCAGTCCTGGTTCGACTTCTACCCGTTGTACGCGGCGGAGAGCGGCGGCAAGCAGTTGGTTGCCGACGGCAAGGCGACGTTCGCGTCCGACGAGGGCAAGAAGGTCGCGCAGTTCTGGCGGACGATGTACGCCGACAAGCTCGCATCGCCGGAGAAGTACACCGGGGACGCGTTCGTGGACGGCACGGCGGCGATGGCCGTGGTCGGTCCGTGGGCGATCGCGACGTACAAGGGCAAGGTCGACTGGGGCGTCGTGCCGGTGCCGACGTCGTCCGGCAAGCCGGCGAACGAGATTCACACGTTTTCCGATGCCAAGAACGTCGCGATGTACTCGGCCTGCAAGAACCGCGGGACGGCGTCGGACGTGCTGAAGTTCGCGACCAGCAAGGAACAGGACGGAAAGTTCCTGGCCGCGACCGGACAGATGCCGCTGCGCAAGGACGTCGCGTCGACGTACGCCGACTACTTCGCGAAGAACCCCGAGTACAAGACGTTCGCGGACCAGGCGTCCCGGACCGTCGAGGTTCCGAACGTGCCGAACTCGATCTCGATCTGGCAGACGTTCCGCGACGCCTACTCCAAGTCGGTGATCTTCGGCCAGGAAGACACCGGCACAGCCCTCGACGGCGCCGCCCAGAAGGTCGATCAGCTCGTCAAACAGTCATGAGGTCGCGTGGTCCGCTCGGCCGGATTCTCGGTGAGCATCCGGTCGGGACCGCGTTCGTCACGCCGTACGTCGTTTTCCTGGCGGCAGTGTTTGCGTATCCGCTTGGGTTCGCGGTCTACATGTCGTTCCACGACTACTTCTTCGCTGCTCCGGGGGCGATCGTGGACCGGCCGTTCGTCGGGTTCGACAACTACGTGACGGTGCTGTCGGATCCGGCGGTACGGCGGGCGTTCGGAAACGTTCTGGTGTTTCTGGTGATCAATGTTCCGCTGACCGTCGTCCTGTCGCTGCTGCTCGCGAACGCGCTGAACGCGGCGATCCGGTGGCGGACGTTCTTCCGGGTCTCGTACTACGTTCCCTATGTGACCGCCTCGGTGGCGGTCGTCGGGGTCTGGCTGTTCCTCTTCAACTCCAACGGGCTGGTCAACTCAGTCCTGGGCCCGCTCGCGCCGGACCCGTCGTGGCTGGTGAACTCTGGGCTGGCGATGCCGACGGTCGCGATCTACGTGACCTGGAAACAGCTCGGGTTCTTCATCCTGCTGTACCTGGCCGCGCTCCAGAACGTCTCGAAAGATCTGTACGAAGCCGCGTCGATGGACGGCGCGGGCCGATGGAAATCGTTCCTGAACGTCACGGTTCCGGGCGTCCGGCCGGCGACGACGCTCGTCGTGCTGCTCGCGACGGTGACCGGCGCGAATCTGTTCACCGAGCCCTATCTGTTGACCGGAGGCGGCGGCCCGGACGGGGCCTCCGCGTCCCCGGTTCTGATCATGTACCAGCGCGGGATCGAGCAGGGGAACCCCGATGTGGGTTCGGCGATCGGCGTGCTGCTCGTCATCGGGGTGCTGTTGCTCGCACTGATCGAACGGCGTTTCGTGGGGAAGGAGGAGTCGTGAAGCTGAAATTCATCGGGCTGCTGATCGGGGCCTTCGTCTTCCTGTTTCCCTTCTACTACATGCTGATCGGCTCGTTGCAGGCCGAGCCGGACCCCTCGGTCGGCGGCGCGTTTCCGTCGCCGGGGAACCTCACCGGTCACAACTACGCCGAGATCAATCAGGCCATCCATCTCGGCCGGTCGTTGCTCAACTCCGGGGTCTTCACCGGCGGCGTGATCCTCGGGACGCTCGTGTTCGGCGTGCTCGCCGGGTACGCGTTGGCACGGTTGCAGTTCCGCGGGCGCGGGCTGGTGTTCAACCTGATGCTGCTGATCCAGGTCGTGCCGTTCCAGTTGCTGACGATCCCGCTGTACGTGCTGATCGTGCGCAGCTACGGGCTCGCCGACAGCTACCTCGGGATGATCCTGCCGTTCCTGATCAACTCGACCGCGGTCTTCGTTTTCCGGCAGTATTTCCTGCAGTTGCCGGCCGAGTTGTTCGACGCGGCCCGGATCGACGGGGCGTCGGAGCTGAGCATCCTCTGGCGGGTCGCCGTACCGCTGGTGCGGCCGGCCCTGCTGACCGGCGTACTGCTCACGTTCATCGGTCCGTGGAACGAGTTTCTGTGGCCTTTCCTGATCACCAAGCAGCAGGATCTGCAGCCGCTCGCGGTTTCGCTGTCCAACTACCTGACAACGGTTTCCGCACGGGCCGCGAACCCGTTCGGCGCCGTCCTCGCCGGGGCGTGCGTACTGGCCGCGCCGGCCGTGACCCTGTTCGTCATCTTCCAGCGCCGGTTCATCTCGACGAACCTGTCGTCCGGCGTCAAAGGCTGAAAGGTTTCCTGTGACTGTTCCCTACACCCTTACTCGCGTCGGCGTGCTGATGACGGCAGAGCCGGGCAACGACCTCGAGGCGGAGGGGGTGCTGAACCCCGCGACCGGACACACACCCGACGGGCAGCTATACCTGCTGCCCCGGCTGGTTGCTGGCGGCAACGTGTCACGGGTCGGCCTGGCCGCCGTCGAGCTGGCGGACGGCGTACCGGTCGGCGTCCGGCGGGAAGGCGTCGTGCTCGCACCGGACGAAGGCTGGGAGCGCGGCAAGAACAACGCCGGCGTCGAGGATCCGCGGGTCACGTTCGTCCCGTCGCTCGGCCTGCACGTGATGACGTACGTCGCCTACGGTCCGCTCGGACCGAAGCCGGCGCTCGCGGTGTCGTCGGATCTGCGGGAGTGGCGGCGGCTGGGCCCGCTGCACTTCGAGTACCAGCCGGACCTGGACACCGATCTCAACCTGTTCCCGAACAAGGACACCGTTTTCTTCCCCGAGCCGGTGCCAGGTCCGGACGGCGAACCGTCGTACGCGATGCTGCACCGGCCGATGTGGGATCTCGGATGGTTCCGCGAGGGGGAGGGCGTGCATCTGCCGGCGGGCGTCACCGACGACCGGCCGGGGATCTGGGTGTCGTTCGTCCCCGTGGCGGCGGTCGAGGCGGATCTGCGGAACCTCGTCCACCTGCGCCACCACCGGCTGGTCGCGATGTCGGAGTACCCGTTCGAGGAGTTGAAGATCGGCGCCGGTCCGGCGCCGCTGCGGATCCCCGAAGGCTGGCTCGTCATCCACCACGGCGTCACCGGCGAGCAGCCGGAAGGCTTCGACCCCACCACCCAGAAGGTCTGCTACGCGGCCGGCGCGCTGATCCTCGACCCCGACGATGTCACCCGGGTCGTCGCCCGGACCACCGAACCCCTGATGGTTCCGGAAACCGAGGAGGAGAAAGTCGGAACGGTCGGAAACGTCGTTTTCCCGACCGCGATCGAAGAGGTCGACGGCGTGCACTACATCTTCTACGGAATGGCCGACGCCGCCATCGGTGTGGCCAGATTGGACCGGCTGACATGAAACCGACCCGCCGCACCGTCCTCGGCGGAGCACTCGCGGTGGCTGCCGCCTCCACAGTCACCCTCCCCGCTGCTGCCTCCACCCGCCTGTCCAATCTCGCCCACCTCGACTTCCTCCGGGCTTCGGTCTCACCTCCGGCAGCCGCGGGCCACACCACCTACGGGTCCGGCCCGCTGGGTGTTCTGTGGACGTACGCCGACCATCAGGCGGACGGGTCGTACCGGCGGATCGGTGGTGGGACCTACGACCCGACGACGAACACCTACGGGCAAGGCGCCTACAACGCGGACGACATCGCGCGGGCGGCTGTCGTGTACCTGCGGCACTGGAAACTCTTCCACCAAGCGAGCTCGCTGCAGACCGCCCGCGACCTGCTGCGAGCCCTTACGTTCCTGCAGTCGCCCAACGGAAACGTCGTGCTCTGGATGCAGCCCGACGGAACGCTCAACCCGAGCGCCGAGCCGGTCGATCTCCCTGACCCCTCCGACTCCGGGCCGTCGTACTGGCTGGCCAGGACCGTCTGGGCGCTAGGGGAGGGGTACAACGTTTTCCGCCGTACCGATCGAGCCTTTGCCGCTTTCCTCCGTGATCGCCTCGAGTTGGCGATCGCTGCTCTCGAACGCCAGGTCCTGATCCGCTACGGCCAGTACAACGTCGTCGACGGCCGCCGTCTCCCCGCCTGGCTGATCGTGAACGGCGCAGACGCTACCTCCGAAGCGGTCCTCGGACTCTCGGCGTACGTCGACGCCGGCGGATCGCCCCGAGCCCGTCGAGCCCTCACACGTTTCGCCGAAGGCATCGCGCAGATGCATGCCGGCTCGACCCGGGAATGGCCGTTCCGTGCGCTCCTGCCCTGGGGCGAGTCGATCTCCGACTGGCACGCCTGGGGCGCCCAGATGCCCTCGGCCCTGGCCGCTGCTTCGGCCGCCCTCAACGAAAACGTTTTCTTGACCGCGGCGATCGGTGACACCGCCGGCTTCACCCCGCTCCTGCTCACCGCCGGCGGACCCGACAACGGCTGGCTCCCGACGCCGATCGACCGCACCCAGATCGCGTACGGCGTCGACGCCCGCCTGCAGGCGCTCCTCGCGATCGACCGCCCCGGCCAGAAACACCTCGCCGCGTTCGTCGCCGCCTGGTACTTCGGCGCCAACCGCGCCGGCCAACCCATGTACGACGCCACCACGGGCCGCACGTACGACGGCATCTCCGGCGACGGCGTGATCAACCGCAACTCCGGCGCCGAGTCCACGATCCACGGGCAGCTCTCGATGCTCGCGCTCGACGCCCACCCGGAGATCGCCCGCCTGTCAGGCGCATCGGCGTACGACGGGCTCCAGATCGTCGAGGCGGAGACGGCCACGGGTGGTGTTGTCGTCACACCACCGTCCGCGTGGACTGGCGAATCCCAATGGAGCAACGGCTCCTACCTCTCCCTCGACGGTACGGCGAGGTGGACCGTGCCACCGTCAGCGCAGCCGCGTCTGGTTCTCCCGGTCGTCAACCTCGTCGACACACCCACGCCGGCCCGGACCACCTGGACGAGCGGCGGCCGCACGCTGGGCGCGCTGGTCCACGTCTGCGGCCCGCAAGGCATCTCGGCTGCACCCGGAGCGCTTCAGCCGCTGACACTCGCCAACCCGCTTCCTGCCAACGCGACAACGCTCAACGCGCAGTCGACGGGCACTGCTCAGCTGGACGCAGTACTGCTGCTCCCAACCATCAGCAGCTTCCGGATCGGAGCGGCGACGTTGCTGGTGAGTGTCGACACCCGTCCCCGCGTGGTCGGCGTTAGCGGGCACGCCTACACGTACGACTCCAGCGGCCGGCTGGTTGCCCGTGGCAAGCCACTCGTCGTTCCGGGAGGTTTCACCGTCGTGCTCGGCTGAGTGCCTCGGCACACCAGTCAGCAACGAACAGCAGGGCCTGGCCGCGCTGGTGGAACAGGTACCTGCTGTCGACCTGGCGGTGGTAGGCGTTGTGCGTCGTGTCCGAGGCCCGGCCGAGCAGGCCGGGCAGGAGCCACGCGTACTTCACACCGGAGGCCATCACCGCCAGGCGCACCTGGTCCGGGTCACCACGCCAGCCGGCCTCGTGCAGGCCGTCGAGGTAGTTGGCGATGCAGGTCTCGGCCAGCTCGGGAAGGCGCTCGGCCGGCCAGAACAGGTCGAACACCGCGTCCGGGATGTAGTTGCCGATGTCCTCGCCGAGCGCGCCGTCACCGAGGAACGACCAGTCGAACAGCGCGAGCTCGCCGGTCGGCCGCTGGACCACGTTCGAGACCCAGAAGTCGAGGTGACAGCGGGCGCGGGGGAGACTCGCGACCAGGTCGAGCAGCGCGTCGCGATGCACCAGCAACCCGGTCCAGGCCTCGCGCAGCTCTGTGGGCCACAACTCGCGGATCAGTGGTTGCCGCCAGGCCGCGTCGTCGGTCATCAGCTGCCAGGGGACGTCGCGAGTCGTTGAGTAGTCGCGCAGGAAGCCCGTCGACGTCCACGGCCGTTCGGGTGCGGGGCGGGCCTGCCAGCGGCCGCAGGCGCGTGCGAGCACTGCATGTTCCGCGAGGCTGAAGTGCGTGCCCGGCGTACCGGCGATGTCGTCCATCAGCAGTACGCCGCCGTCGGGCTGCTCGTCGACCTGTGCGGCCGGCAGGACCAGCCCGGCGTCGGCGAGTTGTTCGCGGAGCTCGTCGTCGCGATAGACCTCGAGTTCGCGGCGCCAATAGTTCCAGTGCCGCGGGTCGGTTGACGCGGCCCACGGCCCGGGGGCGTCGCGCGGCCGCCGGAGCTCCTTGCGTACGGCGGTCCGGCCGTCGGCGTACGTGACCCGTTCGACGTTCGCCGTCACCGCGTTGAGCGGGTTGTGCCGCAACGTCGTCGTACCGACTTCGGTCATGAGGAGCAGTTTGTCAGCCGAAGAGCGTATCTGAGGACCCTGCGCCGTCGCGAGGAGGTGCCGTGCCGAGTGCCCGCAGTAGGCGCAGGGTCCTCAGACACGCTCTAAGAGGATCTTCGGCGGCAGACCGGTGAGAGCTTTCACATCGCGAGTCAGGTGGGCCTGGTCGGCGTACCCGGTGAGTACGGCGACGTCGGCGAGCGGGACGCCCGTGCGCGCGTGGTCGAGGGCAACGTTCATCCACAGGACCCGGTCGAGCGTCTTCGGGCCGTAGCCGAACGCGTCCAGGCAGCGCCGGTGCAGTTGCCGCTCGCTGAGGCCGATCGTCGCCGCGAGGCGGGAGACGCCGGCCGTGCCGCGGAGCAGGCCGCCGCGGACGCTGCGCAGTACATGCGCGGTCAGACGGTCGGTCGGTTCCTCGAGGAGTTTGGCGACCTCGAGGTCGAGCGCTGTCGCGTGGTCGGGCGCGGCCCGGATCCGATCCAGCAGGCGTCTGCTCCGGTTCGGCGACCACAGGTCAGCGAGGCGGACCCGCTGGTTCAGCAGTTCGCGGGCCGGTACGCCGAGGAAGCCCGGCGCGGCGCCCGGCGCGAACCGGATCCCGGCGTACCGCGTGCCCCGCGGCGCGCTGCCCGTCCAGGCGCGGCTGTCCGGACCGGCGACGATCAGGTCGTCGCCCATCAGCAGCAGATCCATGCAGCCGTCGGGCAGGATCCGGTACTCACCGCCCTCCGCCGTCCGCGTCCACAGGTCGGCGCCGGCGATGCGCGCGGGGCGCTCCCGGTACGGCTCGACGACCACAGTCACCTCTCCAGTCTGCTACGCCGCGCCGACAGTTTGCCGACGGCCGCTTGGGGCATTAGAGGTCCTGTGACGCGTCGTGATGATTTGTCAGGGGTTCCGCTGCTCGGGCGGACGGTTGCGCCGGAGGGATCCGGTCTCGTCCTCGCCGAGTGGGAGGCCGCGGGTCGTACGTCGGACGAGGTGGCGTGGCAGGCGCCGCTGCATGTGCATCACACCGACGACGAGGCGTGGTACGTGCTGTCCGGGACGATGCGGATGCGGATCGACGGCGAGGACTACGACGTACCGGCCGGATCCGGGATCGTCGGGCCGCGCGGCGTGCCGCACACGTTCGGCAACCCGGGCGAGGAGCCGGCGCGGTACGTGCTGGTGATGTCGTCCACCACCCACGCGATGCTGCGTGAGTTGCACGACGGGTTCTCGGGTGACGTGGCGGCGCTGTTCGAGAAGTACGGGTGTTCGCTGCTTCAGTGATGCACGACGTCCAGCACCGGTACGTCGACCGGCAGGTACTTGACCAGGGCAACGTTCTCGCGGATCAGCTCGTCGCGGACCGCCGTACCCGTGCGGCGATCGATCACGGTCCGCCAGATCTCGTTCCGCCGGAAGTAGTCCGCGCCGACCCGAAGGAACCGCTCCTCCTTCGCGAACACTCGGTACGACGACGCGGCCGGGACGTCGGCCAGGATCTCGCCCTCGAGATAACGATCGCCGACGCCGACATGCAGCTGGAACGTCTGGTCCGTGTCGTTGCGGAACTGCAGGTCCACGTAGTTGTAGACGATGCTGCAGCCCACGCCCCACGGCAGCACCCGCCCGTTGTCCGGGAACGGATCGAAGCTGTGCGTGGATCGCTCCGTCACGGTCAACGGCGAGTGCAGAACCATCCAATGCAGCAGGTTCGCCAGCTGGCAGATGCCGCCGCCGATCCCCGGCTTCGCCTGCCCGTTCGACAACCGCATCCCTTGTTTGTAACCCTTGCGGCGGGTCGCGTTGCCGACCACCTTGTTGAAGGAGAACGTCTCACCCGGCCGGATCACCAACCCGTCGACCTGCGCGCAGGCGAGCTTCAGGTTCGTCACCTTGTTGCGCTGCATCCACATCTCGGTCTCCCCGAGCTGCCGCAACAGCAACGACTTGTGCCGCTTGATCCTTACCGGAAGGTCGTTCACGTCGCGCGTCCCGGCGTACGGCGTGCTGGACCTCATCCACTCCAGACGTTTGGCTGCGCGGTGGTAGCGCACCGCCAACGGATACAGCACGCGAACGCGCTCACTCCACCGCCGCCGACGTACCGCTGGGAGGACCCGCGCCCGCTCGGCCGCAGTCAACTCCCGAACATCAACCTGCCACGCCGCCGCCGCAGCAGCACTCTCCAACATCCCATTTCCCCCGAAACCAGACGACCCCGGCCACCGTACGCCGCCCCACCCCCAACCACATGACAAAACCCCCACAATCAAATTGCATGAACCGGGACGAGAGACAGGAACCGGGGGCGCGGCACCTGTTATTGCGGCTCTCCGGTGCGATGTGTGGGTGTTGGTGGCGACATCCGGGGACTTGAGACAGGCCGTGGGGCCTGAGACCCGACGTGAACCCGGGCACAGGAGGGGATATCCGACGGCGTTGTGCCTTCTCCGTTGGTATGGGAGGGGAGAATCCACAACACCAGGGGACATCCGGCTGTCTCGCCGGAACTGTGGGTGGTGGTGGCGGCTCGGCTGCTCGCGGCGGTGTGATGTGCAAGCTCGACAGGTAGTGCACCGGCGAGACGCTGTACGCACGGCCCGTTCCACGCTCAGGTGCACTACCCGGCCACCCGACACCTCCTGTCGAGCTGCAGATCACACCAGGCCGGCGCCGCCTTGGAACCTGTCGACCACCCACACATCAGTCACAAGAGCCGTTATCTCCTGCCACTGGGGCATGTCCGCACCTTCGTGAACTGGTCAGGAACCATGCGCGCGTACGGCGCGTGCCTGAGCAGTCCGGAGCCAGCCAACGGTCGTCCTGCTGCCTCTCGCTCTAACCGAGCTCGAGCGCGGTGCACACCCACCGGTTGCGGCGAACCTCCAGGCGAAACGCGACTGCGCGCGACCGCTGCCCGTGCCGCACATGCGCGGCGACCTCGGCGATGGACGGCTCCGGCATGAACACCCGCACCGAACGCACCGTGCTCTTCTCCTTCGCCCCGCGCATCCCCGCGGTCGAGTTCATCCCGAGCATCCGTACCCGCCGATTCAGCTCCATGAACACCACATCATCGGTGAACCGCACCAGCTGCGAGATCGGCCGATCCCCCGCCAGCACCTCCGAAACCGCCTGAGCCAACCGAGCCCCCCAAACCCGAACCTCCGGCAACACCGGAGCCACCCCCGCCCCACCCTGCGCCCGCCCCACACCAACCGCACGCTTGGCAACACCGGACGCATCACCGGCGGCGGTCGCCGACGCGACGCTGGAGCTGGCGTCGGCCGGTGTGGTGTTGGACGTCGCGGGCAGCGTGGTGCTGCCGGCGGTGTCGTCCGACGTGGCGTTGGGAGTGGTGTGGGGCGGATTTGTGCTGGCTGGCTTGAGCGACGCCCGGGCCCCGTCAGGTTGCCCAGGCGCCGCGGCCGAGTGCGTGACACCGGCAACCGGCGGCACGACGCTGAGCTTCCGGCGCTCCTGCTTCGCCCCACCACCCGCGCCCTCTGACCGAGCTGCTCCACCGCGCTCTTCTTCCGCGGGTGCGTTGGCCGCGTTGCCGTGCTCTTCCTGGGCGGGTGGGACGGCTGCGCCGGCGTGCCTTCCCGGGGCGAGGGCCGCATCGTCCTGCTCTTCTGGGGCAGCGGTCAACGCGTTGCCTTGCTTCTTCTGTGCAGGTGCGGGCGCAGTGTGAGGCTGGGGAGTTGCAAAGGCGTCGATGCTCGACAGGTGACGCGGCGCGGACACGACACCCAGCCGTGTGATCGCCTGCAGCCGCAGCGCCAACGCCCCGTCCGTCAGCTCCCCGGCGTACCTCGCGGTGGCCGGCACAGTGTGCTCACCCAACCCACCACCAATCGACGCCAACCGAGGCCGAGCCACCGCAGCCAACATCCCCATCACATCCGAGCTAACAACCGCAGCCCCACCAACCGGAGTGCCAGCAACTGCGGCCTCAGCGACCGCATCATCACCAGCAACCGCAGCTCCGGCTGCCGCGAACGTTCCGGCAGCCGCTGACGAGGTACCGGCACTCGAGGCAGCCGACGTACCCGCGCCTGCGGCAGTCGGGGCCGTCGTACTTGCGGCCGTCGGCACCGCCGCGTCCGTGTCCGTGGGAGCCGGTGTCGCCAGGTCCGTGGCAGTTGCCGTGGTCGGCTCGGGTTGGCGCTTGGTTGAGGGTGAGGTTGGGACGGTCATGGGAGCCTCCGTTGCGTCCGGGTGGGTGGGGGCGGGGTGTTGTTGAACGGCGCGGGCTCCGGTGTGGTCCGTCGTACGGGTGGGGACGGCGGTGAGGGGAGCAGCGGGCTGGAGGTCTTCCAGCGGGAGGTCTTCCGGCTGGAGGTTGTTGGGCTGGCTCATGTCACTGCTCCTGGGGGTGGGGCGGGAGGTGGTCGCCGGTGGGTGCGGGCGGGATGCGGAGTACCTGCCCGGGGAGGATGAGGTCGGGGTCGTTTCCGATCACGTGGCGGTTCGTGGCGTACCAGTCCGGCCAGCGGGCGGCGATCGCGTCGGCGGTCGCGCGGGGGCCGAGTTCGCGGGCGGCGATGCTCCAGAGCGAGTCGCCTTTCCGTACGACGACCCGCACCGGGACGGCTGGCCGGAGGTCCGTGTACCGGGTCGGCGCACCGTCGGTCGGCCGATCCGGCACCCCCACCAGCGGCCGCCCACCCGGAGGCAGTTCGTTCGTGCCCTTCTGTCCACCTGCGGGCATTTCGTTCCCGGTCTTCTGTCCGCGAGCGGGCGTTGCGGCTGAGTCGACGGACCCGGTGGGAGCAGCAGGCCGGCCAGACGCCGTACGCCCGCCCTCCACCCGCCCAGCCGTGCCCGCACCAGGCGCGCTCGGCCTACCCGGGGTGGGGTGGCCAGCAGCCGTCCGGCCGGTGGTCGGGCGGTCGGGTGTGCCTGGGCGGTTCGGGGTGTTGGTGGTGGGGTCGTTAGGCGTGCTTGGGGTGGGGTTGGTCAGGCGGACCTGGGAGGGCGGTTCGGTAGCGCGGTAGTCGGTGTGTGCCTGAGATGTGGAGTCGGTGTTGCCGAGCTCGACGGTGGAGGCGGGCTCGGTGAAGCGGTACGACGTGTTGGTGCTGCCGAGCTCGACCGTGGAGCGGGGCTCCGTGGAGCGGTACGACGCGTCCGTGCCACCGAAGCCGGCCGCGGAGCCGGGCTCGGTGGAGCGGTAGGACGCGTTCTGGCCGCCGAGTTGGACCGTGGAGCGGGGCTCGATGGCGCGGTAGTTGGTGGACTGGGTGGCTGAGGACGGCTGCGTCCACTGCTGGACGTGGGCGGTGTTGCCGGGGGCGGCTTGGGCGGCGCCGACGGTTAGGGGAGTGACGGCGGCTACGCCGAGGCCGGAGCGGAGTAGGGCGCGGGCGGTCTTGGTGGTGATCCGGCCCGCGACGGCTCCGGCGAGTGCGCCGACCGCACCGGGGATCTGTTCGAGCGCCGTGAGTACGACGGCCAGGACGAGCCACCCGTACGCGATCCAAGCGACCGTCCCGACAACGAGAACGGTCAGCGAGTCCAGGTCGTACGTCCGCAGGCCGCTGATCGAGCCCGCGGTGATCCACCGCAGCAGCAGGTAAACCCCAACCAGTCCGACCAGCGCGAGCGCGCCTTTGATCACCCGGATCATCGCGTTCATCCCGCTTCGCCCCCGACCTATGAGTTTGCTTTAGTTTGCGTTGGCTTGACCACTATAGACCGGTTTTACGGCAGCTTTGCAAGTCCTTAACGCACTCTGCGTCGGTTTCCGCTGCGGACGGTGACCGTCGCGAGGCACGGTGGTGCCTGGGACCGGTAGGTTCACGGTCATGCGGTGGGATGCGTTGTTCGCGGACCTGGAGTCGCAGTTCGAGGCGCTCCAGGAGAGTGATCTGTACGGCGAAGTGGCCGATCGGATCCGCGCCGAGGTCGGGAAGATCACGGTGCTGGACCGTCTGCGCGGGGCGGTGAACACCGTCGTACGCGTCGAACTGATGGACGCGGAGCCGGTCCGCGGGCTGCTCAGCCGGGTCGGGAAGGACTGCTTGCTGCTCGAGACCGAGCGCTACGAGGAGTGGCTGATTCCAGTTGACGCGCTGGTCGCCGTACACCGGCTTGGGCCGTGGGCGGAGCCGGCGGTCGGAGCCGTCGAGGGGAAACTCGGCCTCACACACCTGCTGCGGGGGATCGCCCGGGATCGCTCACCGGTCACCCTGTTCTGCAGTGGGGGCGGTCCGGTCACCGGCACGATCGACCGGGTCGGCGCCGACTTCCTGGAACTCGCCGAGCACGCACTGGACGCCCCCCGCCGCCGCAGCGAGGTCTACAACGTCCGCCTGGTCCCCACCCAAGCCCTCCGCGCCCTACGCCGCCGCTAGGCCCCGAGGCGGAGTGCACCCTCCCGGGGTGTGGGGACAAGCAATTGCCTGTTCCCACACACGCCAGCCTGTGCCTAGATCCCACTTCTTGTGCCAGCCCCTGCCTGGACCCCGGCGCCAGCCCGCCGGGGGACGTGGGGTTAGAGGTTGGCGTCTTCGGTGGCGTCTGCTTCCTCGCCGAAGGGGTGGGTGTCTATGAATTGCTTGGTTTCGGTGTAGAGGCGTTCGATGTACTTCTCCAGCTCGGCGGACTCGACTCGCCATTGGCCGCGGCCGCCGATTTTCACGGCGGGGATGTCGCCGCGCCGGACGAGTGCGTAGACCTGGTTGGCGGAGATGTTCAGGACCTCGGCGACGTCGGCTAGCTGGAGGAAGCGGGGACCCGGCATCGTCGTGCTCCTTCGGATAGTGGCTGGTTCCTTCAGTTTGCCACGGTTGGCGAGTGGATGGCCGAGTTTGTCCCCAGGCCATGACAGCCTGTGGATGACCGTTCACCCTGCGAGCGGCAACGAGGCAGAATGTCCCGGGATCAAAGGCAGCGACTGGGGAGACGAAGTGGTCGAGACAGCAGTGCGAAGTGGCTTCGGGGCGCCGGCCGCACCGGCTCAGCGCAACCGGAAGGCGCGCTGGAAGGACGGCCGCCTGGTGCTCGGTGTGCTGCTGGTCGCCGTCACCGCGCTGGCCGGTGCCAAGCTGCTGTCGTCCGCCGACGACACCACGACGATCTGGGCGGCCAAGCACGAGCTCAAGGCCGGGACCCCGCTGACCGACGACGACCTGACCACGGTGCGCGTCCGTTTCACCAGCGGTGACGACTCAGGGCGGTACCTGTCGGCCGACGCCGATCTGAAGGGCCTGGTCGTCGGCCGGACGGTCGGCCAAGGCGAGTTCGTGCCGAAGGATGCCGCCGTACCCAAGTCTGACCAGGACCGCACCGAGTTCCCGCTGTCGGTGGCGTCCGGTCGTCTGCCGTCCGACACCGCGCCCGGCGATGTGGTGGACGTCTGGGTGGTGCCGAAGGAGGAGGGCCAGCCCGCCCGGCCGCTGTGGAGCAGTGTTCGCGTGCTGCAGGTCGACTCGGTGAAGGGTGTCGCCGGCGGTTCGGCGCGCAGACAGGTGACGATCGCCCTCGCCTCGGCCGATCTGCCCCGTATCCCGGCCGCCCTCACCGCCATCAGCACCGGCGAGCCGACCTTGGTCCGGAAGGACGGCTGATGTCGGTCCCAGTACTGCTGGCCGTTACCGGGGCGCCGTGGGAAGCAGACGTCGTACGGCGGACCGAGGGCGCTCCCGGGATCCGGATCGTACGGCGCTGTGTCGACGTCGCCGATGTGATGGCTGCGGCCGCGAGCGGTCAGGCCCGTGCGGTGCTGCTGGCTGACGCACTTCCGCGGCTGTCGTCCGATGCGGTCGCCGCGCTGTACGCCCGCGGTATCGCCGTGCTCGCCCTGGTCGACCCTCTGGAGACCGGTGCGCCGTTCGGCGCCGAGGACCGGCTGAGCCGGATGGGGATCGAGCGGATCCTTCCCGCCGACGTGAGCCCGGCGGACCTCGGCCGGGCGATCTCCGATGCGGTCGAGGCCGGGCCGCCGGTCACCAACTCGCACTTCGCGGGCGGATTCGTCCCGCTGTCGCCGGAGAATGCCGGCAACCCGCAGCCGCCGGCGTTCCCGCAGGGCACCGGTCGGCTGGTCGCGGTCTGGGGGCCGACCGGCGCGCCCGGGCGTACGACGGTCGCGGTCAACCTCGCCTCTGAACTGGCGGTGAAGCGGGTCCCGACGCTGCTCGCGGACGTCGACGTGTACGGCGGGACCGTGGCGCAGATGCTCGGGATGCTCGACGAGACGTCCGGACTGGCCGCCGCGGCGCGCTCGGCGTCGAACGGCTCGCTCGACATGGTGATGCTCGCCCGGCACGCGCGCGAGGTGAACCCGCACCTGCTGGTGCTGACCGGGCTCAGCCGGGCCGACCGGTGGACGGAGTTGCGGCCCGCGGCGGTCGAGGCGATCTGGTCGACCGCGCGGACGCTGGCCCCGATCACCGTGGTGGACGCCGGGTTCTGTATCGAGACCGACGAGGAGATCTCGTTCGACTCGCTCGCGCCGCGGCGCAACGGGGCGACCGTGGTGACGCTCGAGGAGGCCGACGAGGTCGTTGTCGTCGGTACGGCGGATCCTGTCGGTCTGACCCGTCTGATCCGGGCGGTCCACGACCTGCGCGCCGTCGTACCGTCCGTCAACACGCGTGTCGTGGTGAACCGGTTGCGGTCCGGGTCGCTCGGTGGCTCGCCGGGTGATGCGGCGCTGGATGCGCTGCGGCAGTACGCCGGGATCGAGAACGCCGCCCTGCTGCCGTACGACCTGAGCGCGGCGGACACCGCGGTCGCGCACGGGCGCAGTCTGGCCGAGGCCGCGAAGTCGAGCAAGCTCCGTAAGGCGTTCCAGCAGCTCGCCACGGCGGTCGCCAACGACCTCCATTCGGTACCTGTCTGAACCTCGGCACTCAGGGTCGAGTTGGGGGACATCCCCGCCGACAGCGGGGCCGCGATGTGCCAGTGTGGGAAGCACTTCGACCCGCACTTGAGGGAGCGTCATGTCCGATGTCCAAGGCCGGCCGCGGAGCTCGATGAGCGTCGAGCGGCGGTACGGGATCGCCATCTCCGTCGCCCTCATCCTCGGCGGGGCGTACTGGGCGCTCACCGGACTGACCGAGGGCACCAAGAACAGCCAGACCAGCTACCCGGTGCAGGGCAGTTCGCTGCTCGTGAAGGGCGGTTCCGCGACGGTCGAGGTGCGGCCCGGCGACGGGACCGAGATCAAGGTCGACCGGCAGTCCGAGCGGAACGTGTTCGGCTCGGACCCGAGCGAGAAGTACGACGAGAGTGAAGGCAAGCTCGAGCTGAGCAGCGGCGGGTGCGGATTCCTGTCGTTCGGGTGCAAGACGACGTACGTCCTGACGGTGCCGCGGGATCTGAAGCTCACGGTCGAGAGCAGCAGCGGAAAGATGACGGTCACCGGGATCGAGGGCGCGACGAATCTGAAGTCCAGCTCGGGTGACATCGAGGTGCATGACGTCGGCGGACCGCTGGACCTCAAGTCGAGCTCGGGGGATCTCGAGGCGGACGGGCTCGGCGCGACCTCGGTAACGACGCACAGCAGTTCCGGCAGTACGTCGCTGGACTTCAGCGTCGCTCCGCAGACGGTCGAGGCGAAGACGAGTTCCGGTGATGTGTCGATCCGGATCCCGTCCGGCGACGAGACGTACAAGGTGGACACCGACACGTCGTCGGGCGACGAGGCGGCGAACGTGAACATCGATCCGAACGCGACCCGGACGATCACCGCGAAGACGTCCTCGGGTGACGTCAGCATCGAATACAACCACTGATGGTTGTGTGTGCACAGCCTGTGAGGGTGAGGGTCGGGAGGGTGAGGGCGACCGTCGTCTGAGTAGGCTTGCGCGCATGGTCGAGGAGCGGTTGGTGCCGCGTGGTCTGCTGGTGGACTGGGGCGGCGTGCTCACCTCGGGCCTGGAACCGGCGCTGCGGCGCTGGGCGGAACTGGACGATTTCGACTTCGATTCCTACCTCGAAGCAGTCATGAAATGGCTCCCGTCCGAGAGCGTGACGGCCGAGCTCAACCCGGTGCACGCCCTCGAACGCGGCCAGATCGCCGTCCCCGACTTCGAGCGCAAACTCGCCTCGATCCTTCTCCGCCGCGACGGTACGCCGGTGCCCGCGGAGGGACTGATCGAGCGGATGTTCGCGCACTTCGAGCACCAGCCCGCGATGTCCGCGCTGGTCCGCCGCGTCAACGAACGCGGGATCCGGACCGCGCTGCTGTCGAACTCCTGGGGCAACACGTACCCGCGGGACACCTGGGACGGGATGTTCGACGACATCGTCATCTCCGGCGAGGTGGGCCTGCGCAAACCCGAGCCGGAGATCTTCCAGCTCGCCGCCCAGCGCCTCGGCCTGGAGCCGGCGGAGTGCGTGTTCGTCGACGATCTGCAACTCAACGTCGACGGCGCCCGCGAGGTCGGGATGACCGCGATTCTTCACACCGAGTACGACGAGACCCGGCGAGCGCTGGAAACCCTGTTCGGAGCCGACCTGACGTGACCGTGACCACCCCTCCCTCCTCCCCAACTCGTCCGGCCGGTCGTCGCCGCGTGATCATCGCGATCGCCGGATGCGCGGTCCTGGTGGCGCTCGGCGCCTGGATCGGCCATCTGTACGGCGGGATGATCGACCTGCGCGTCTACCGGATGGGCGGCTCGGTCCTGCTGCACGGCGACTCGTTGTACGACGCGAAGCTGCCCGGCGGTTCGAACCTCCCGTTCACGTATCCGCCGTTCGCCGCGATCGCGATGGTCCCGCTGGGTGCCGTACCGTGGGGTGTCGCGCTGGTGGTGTGGACGACGATCTCGGTGCTGTGCATCACCGCGTTGTGGCGGGCCAGCCTGACCAAGACGTTCTGGTCGTTCGTCACCCAGCGGAAGCGAACGGCGGTGCTGATCGCGCTGACCGTGCTGTCGCTGCTGCTCGAGCCGGTCTGGCAGACGATCCAGTTCGGCCAGATCAACCTGTTGCTGACCGCAATGATCCTGCTGGACCTGATCCGGCCGAACGACGCGCGCCTGCGCGGGTTCTGGCTCGGCGTGACGATCGGTATCAAGCTCACCCCGCTGCCGATCCTCGCGCTGCTGGTCGTCACGAAGCAGTGGCGTGCGTTGCGCAACGCCGTACTCGGACTGCTGGCGACGATGGCGATCGGGTTCGCGATCGTGCCGCACCAGTCGTGGCGGTACTGGACGGACGTGATCCTCGACGCCAACCGGGTCGGCGGGATCGCGTACACCGGCAATCAGTCGTTCAACGGTTTCCTGCACCGGATCGGTGACGAGGCGAGCTGGGTGCAGCCGACCTGGTTCGTGCTGTCGGCCGCGTTCGGACTGGCGGTGCTGTGGCTGGCGCGCAAGTACTGGCTCGCCGACGAGCGCGTGACCGCGATCTCTGTGATGGCGCTCGCGGTCCTGTACGCGTCGCCGATCACCTGGAGCCACCACTGGGTGTGGATCATCCCGCTCGGCGTCAGCCTGATCCGCGGCGTCAACCGCATCTGGGGCCTCAACCCCGCGGTCGTCACCGGCGTACTGTTCTACGGCCTGTTCGTCCTGCGCTCGATCTGGTGGGTCCCGTACCGTGACGACCGCGAGCTCGACTGGACCTTCTGGCAGTCGATCCCCGGCAACTCCCACCTGATCGTCGGAATGATCGCCTTCATCCTGCTGGTGATCACGAGCCGGGGTCTGCCGAGGCAGTCAACCCCCGAAGCGGCCCCGCCAGCCTGACCGCCGGCTCCGCGTCGTACATCAGGACGAGAACAGTAGGAGCAGGCCGCCGCAGGTGTAGCCGACCATGACGACCAGTAGGGGGAGCTGGCCGGCTAGGGCCTTGGCGCGGGGGAACAGGGCGACTGCGCGATCGTGCGCCGAGACGACGCCTAGCAGGTGGCCGCAGACCACTGCCGCGACCTGGATGACCGAGATTGCCGTGCTGTGGTTGGTGATGCCGGTGTTCACCGCGAGGAGACCGGTGCCGAAGATGTTCGCGCCGTTGCTCAGTGGGTCGCTCAGGTAGATCAGCGTCCGCTGGCCCTCCAGGATGAACAGGGTCAGGTAGTGCGCGACGACGTACCCGAAGGCGATCGGTACGACGGAGTGCGCGAAGAGACCGGGTAGCGCGGTCCGCGAACTGTCCGAGAGCCGGCCGGCCAGGATCGTCGCGCCGGAGTACGTGATCAGTACGAACAGGATGAAGACGATCAGCGCGCCGGTACCGAGCCAAGTCATCGAGATGTCCTGGTTCTGCGCCCAGCCGATCCACGAGGACGAGTTCGAGAACCCGTCGTACGCCGTCGAGCCGAGCAGCGCCGCCACCATCCCGACCAGTCCGGGCTGCGGGCGAAGGCCGTCGAGGTTCTCCAGCGGTCGGCGGAGCACCAGCAGTCCGTCGGTACGGCGACCCCACGGCGACAACCGCGACATCAGAGTCGCGTACACCTCGAACGGATCGCCCTGCGCGAACCAGCGGTCGCCGAACAAGACCGCTCCGAACATCGTGATCACGACGTACAGCGCGATCCACGCCTGCAGGACCGGGATCGTGGCTCGGTCCGGCGCGACCAGTTCCAGCCAGGTGAACGCGAAGATGCCCAGCGTGGCCGGCCACAGACCCACCCAGGCGGGGAGCTCGAGCAGACCCTTGGACGGCGGCTGGCGGAGGAGCTTCGAGAGCAGCAGGTGGAGGGTGCGCAACGGGTTCAGCGTCCGCCAGACCGGGCCGAAGACCAGTGAGATCGGCACCAGCCCGACCCAGACCAGGATGTAGATGAAGCCGAAGATCGGGTTCGTCAGCCGGTCGACGCCGAACACCAGCGACACCATCGCGTACAGGAAGGTCGCCAGCCCGAACAACCGCACGACCCACCGGAACCAGCCGGCGTCGACGGTCCGGGTGATTGCGGTTGGCAACGGTATGCCGGATGCGTCGCCGCGGTACTTCGGACTACGCCACGCCAGCCCGAGGACGACGAACGACAACGCGACCGCGACCGCGGCCCCACCGACCGCCAGCCCGAACGGAACCGGCAGGTCCTGACGACCACCGATCCCGTGAAGGGGAAGCATCACGAGACAACAAGTTTGGCGACGAGCTTGCCGCTCTTGTGGGTCTCGACCTCGAAGGTGCCCTTCATGTTCGCGGTGAACTTGACCGAGGCGGGCTTGCCCGGGGCGAGCTCCAGCTCCTTGTCGTACCCGTGGATGTGCAGCTCCTCCGCGGCGTCGCTGACCGCCTTGACCAGCACGGTCTGACCGGCCTTCACCTTGATCGTCGCGCCGCTCGGGTTGACCTTGCCGTTGGCAACCGTGACGTCGACGGTGACGTCCGCCTGCTCACCGGACGGGTCGGCGGTGTTCGACGGCGAGCTCGCGTTCGGCTTGCCCGGGGTGGGGGTGTTGGTGGGGAGGGTCGACGTCGGCGTACTGGCCGGGGCGCTCGGTGAGGGGGTGGTGGTGCCGCCGGTGTTGTCGCCGCCGCAGCCGGCCAGGACCAGCATGCCGAGGGCGGGCAGAAGAGCGGTGGCGGCACCGCGAGTGAGCGTCGAACGCATCGGTCCAGGAGCCTTTCAAGGGGTCATGTGACATATCCGGATGCGAGAGGCACCCTCTTGCCTGACGAACACAGATAGCTCAGTGTTCCCGTACAAGCAGTGTCGCAGCCCACTGTCCGTGGGGCCCGCTAGGGTGAGAATCCGTCGAAGTGAGAGGAAGGTGACCGCCGTGCCCGACCGGTTGACGTCGCTCGACCTCACCTTTCTCAAGGCCGAGTCGCCGGCCACCCCGATGCACGTCGGGACCGTCGACATCTTTGAGCCGCCGGTGCATGGTGACGAGGGGTTCGACTACGAGAGCCTGGTGGCGCTGATCCGGGACCGGATCACGTTCGTGCCGAAGTACCGGCAGCGGGTCCAGCAGGTGCCCGGCCGGTTCGCCGGACCGGTGTGGGTGGACGACGAAGAGTTCGACATCACTTTCCATGTACGCCGCTCCGCGCTGCCGCGCCCCGGCACGCACGCGCAGCTGCTCGAACTGGTCGCCCGGATCATGTCCCGGCGGCTCGACCGGGCCCGCCCGCTGTGGGAGATGTACCTCGTCGAGGGCCTGCAGGGCGACCGGTTCGCGATCATCGCGAAGTCCCATCAAGCGCTTGTCGACGGCAACAGCACGGTCGACATCGGCCAGGTGGTGCTGGACTCGACGGCGCACCCCAAGGACACCCCGACCGACACCTGGCAACCGGAGCACCCGCCGTCCGCGCTGGAGCTGCTCGCCGGGGTGTTCTCCGACGCGACCAAGCACCCGAGTGCGGTCCTGGAGCTGGCCCGCGCGGAGATGGCCAGCCTGACCGGCTCCACCTCGGTCCGCGAGGTGCTCGGCGGCGTGGTCGGCTCGCTGGTCGCGCAGCGGCATGCGCAGGAGAGCTCACTGCACGTGAAGACGTCGGGTCAGCGGCGGTTCACCACCGTGCAGACCGACCTGGAGGACTACCGGACGATCCGTGCGGCCCACGGCGGCACGGTCAACGACGTGGTCCTCGCCGTGGTCGCGGGCGCGTTCCGGGCCTGGATGATGACCCGCGGCGAGGGCGTCGGGCCGACCCGGAGCGTGCGGGCCGTGGTCCCGGTCAGCATCCGCGACGACGAGGACGAGGAGCCGACGACCTCGCTCGGTTCCCGGGTGATCGCCTCGAGCGTGAACCTGCCGGTCGGCGAGAACTCCCCGGTCATGCGGCTGCACCAGATCTCGTACCAGACCAAGGTGCACAAGGACACCGGCCGCGCGGTCAGCGCCCGCTCGCTCGTCGGGATCGCCGGGTTCGCCCCGACCACGTTGCACGCGCTCGCCGCCCGGGTCGCGACCACCACGGTCCGGCCGATCGACGACGTGGTGATCACCAACGTGCCGGGCCCCCAATTCCCGCTCTACGCGCAGGGTGCCCCGATGCTCGCGTCGTACCCGGTGGTTCCGTTGATGCCCGGTCAGGGCCTGTCGGTCGGCGTCACGTCGTACGACGGGAAGGTGTACTACGGTCTGAACGCGGACCGCACTGCCATGCCGGACCTCGCTGTTTTCGCCCAATGTGTGACCGATGCGCTGGACGAGTTGCTGGAGACCACCAGGGGCAGCCGGAACCGGGCGTCCCGGGGCCGCAAGAAACAGACCAAGAAGGCGGGCTCATGAGGGTCTACGTCCCATCCACGCTCTCGTTGCTGACCGCGGCGTGCAATGCCGGCGAGGTCGGCCCGGCGCCGCTGACGGCGTACGGCGTGACACCGGCGCTGCGCGAGTGGTACGTCGAAGGCGACGACGAGGAGCTGGAGTACGCCGCGATGGCGCAGGCGGCCCGCGCCTCGGTAGGACTGCTGGCCGCCGACCCGGGGACCGCACGGAGACGGGTGGTGATCGCGGCCGAGGTCAGCGCCATACCGCCCGCCGACGGGTCCGTGGAGCTCGGTGACGCCCGGCTGGAGCTGCACGTGGTGATTCCGTGGCGGTCCGTGGCATCAGTGCACCTCGACGCGGCGCAGGCGACCACGGTGATCGGTAAGGCCGCGGACCTCTGGGATGCCGCTCAAAGTGGTGATGACAACGCGGTGTTCGCCCTGGATTCGTGCGAGGGTGAAGACCTGTTGTGGTACGCGACACAGGAGATTCCCGATCTGCTCGCGGCGGAGGGGCCGCGCGGTGGGCAGCGGACTTGAGCTGACGGTGACTCGATAGGGAGCTGATGGCGATGCAGGCGATCTGGAAGGGGGCCATCTCGTTCGGGATGGTGACGATCCCGATCAAGGTGTTCTCCGCGACCGAGGAGAAGGACATCTCGTTCCGTCAGGTGCATGTCGCCGACGGCGGCCGGATCAAGTACAAGCGGATCTGCTCGATCGACGGGGAAGAGGTGCCGTACTCCGACATCGGCAAGGGCTACGAGATGGCGGACGGCAGGATGGTTGTGCTGGAGCCGGACGACTTCGCCGACCTGCCGCTGTCCAGCAAGAAGGTCATCGACGTGCTGGAGTTCGTGCCGGCCGACCAGGTCGACCCGCTGTACCTGGGGAAGTCCTACTACCTGGCCGCCGACGGCGGACCTGGTGCCAAGCCGTACGTGCTGCTCCGGGACGCCCTCGACGGCTCCGAGCTGTATGCGCTGGTCAAGGTCGCGCTGCGGTCCCGCGAGAGCCTCGGGCTGCTGCGGACGGTCGACGACGTCCTGGTGCTGCAGGTGATGCTGTGGCCGGACGAGGTCCGGGACAAGTCGTTCGCGGCGCCGCCGGAGGACGTGGAGATCCGGTCCCAGGAGAAGGCGATGGCGTCGTCGTACATCGACACGCTGCGCGGTGAGTTCGACCCGGGCCAGTACCACGACGAGTACCGCCAGGCGCTGGAGAAGGTCGTCCAGGCGAAGGCCGAGGGGGTGCCGCTGCCGGAGTCCGAGGAAGAGGAGACAGAGGGCGCCGAGGTCGTCGACCTGGTTGCCGCGCTGCGCGCCTCGGTCGAGGCCGCGAAAGCGCGTCGCGCGGGCGGTGGGTCCGGCGAAGCCGAGGCCAAGAAGGCGCCCGCCAAGAAGGCCGCGGCGAAGAAGGCACCCGCCAAGAAGGCGGCTGCTGCGAAGAAGGCCCCGGCGAAGAAGGCCGCCAAGAAGGCTACGAAGAAGTCCGCATGAGCGAACGAACGGAAATCCCGAAGGACATCTCGGAAATCCCGGATGATCCGACCGCCGTGGTGGTGAAGCCCGGGGCGTTCCTGCTCGAGCTGATCCCGGTGCCGGTGTCCGACATCGACCGGGCGAAGCGGTTCTACTCCGAGCAGTGCGGGTTCACCGTCGACGTGGATGTGTCGCCGGCCGACGGTGTCCGCGTTGTCCAGCTGACGCCGCCGGGCTCGTACTGCTCGATCAGCCTGCTCCAGGGTCTGCCGATGGCGGACATGGAGCCAGGGTCCCTGCGTGCCCTGCATCTGGTCGTGAAGGACATCGAGGCCGCGCGTCAGCAGCTCATCGGCCGCGGTGTCGAGGTCGGCGAGACCGAGGACCTCGGCGGCGTCTTCTATGCCTGGTTCGAGGACCCGGACGGCAACACCTGGGCCCTCCAGCACATGCCGTGGCGCCGCTAGCGGTCCGACCCCGCGAACCTACCGCCCCAACGGCCGGCGCCTGAGGACCACCCTCCGCCGGCTGATGAGCCAGCCGTCCGGCGTCCGCACCACGACATCCTCGTAGACGAGGCTCGCGCAGCTCCCGTCGGCCGAGATCCCGATGGCTTTGGACCGGGCCGCCACCTCGTCGGGTCCGACCTCGGTCAGCACGATGTTGGTCACGTGATGCCCCACCGGATTGCCCTCACCCAGCGCCAGCCCCGCCTCCCACAGCGCCGTCCGCCCGGCGATCACCCCACCCCCGAGATCCGACACGTCGTACTGCACGTCCGGCGTGAACAACCCGTCGTACCGCTCCCCGCCGTCGACGAGATGCCCGTGCAAATTGATCAGATCGGTAATGGCGATCCGGTCGGCCGCGTCCATCGTCACTCCTAACTGGGGAAGTCCCCGATTAGTGCTAGTGTAACCAGGGATGTCCCCACTTAAGCCGCTGCGGGCCGACGCCCGGCGGAACCGCGACCAGCTGATCGGCACCGCGCGGGCGGTGTTCGCCGAGTTCGGCACGCAGGCGCCGCTGGACGAGATCGCACGGCGCGCTCGGATCGGCAACGCGACGCTCTACCGGCACTTCCCGACCCGGGACGACCTGATCGTCGCGGTGTACGCCGAGGAAGTCGCGGAGCTGTGCGATGTTCCCGAGGCGGACGACCCGCTCGACGGGCTGTTCGACTGGCTGGACGCGTTCGTCCGCCATGTGACCGAGAAGGGCGATCTGGCCCGCAGTCTCGAGCCGTCGGCACGGCGGTCCGGCCTGCACGAGGAGTGGCACGCGGCGATGTCCGAGACGGTCGGGCGGCTCGTCGATCGGGCCCAGCGGGCGGGGGTGCTGAGGGCGGACGTCGACCCGATGGATCTGCTGCAGATCGCCGCCGGAATGGCTGCCGCGGAGCCTGCTCGCGTGAAACGTATGCTGCGAATCGTGCGGCGTGGAGTGGGTACTTCCCGACCGGACCAGTAGGTCTCGTGGTCGGTTTTGTGGTCAGGTTCGTTTCCCGTGGTGAGTCATGGCACCATGCTTGTGTCATCAACGGGCAAGGCCGCCCACCCACACCGGCCCCCACCCAGTAGAGGAGCTTGCACCATGGATGCGGTTACCGCTGTTCCGACGCCTGCCAACGAACCCGTCAAGGGGTATGCGCCTGGTTCCGGGGAGCGCGCGAGCCTGGAGGCGAAGCTCAAGGAGTTCACCGCTACGGGTGCGATCGACCTGACCTGCACGATCGGCGGCGAGCAGAAGCTGGGTGGCGGTACGCCGATCCAGGTCGTGCAGCCGCACAAGCACGCGCAGGTGCTCGGCACCCTCGGCAACGCGACCGAGGCGGACGGCAAGGCCGCCGTCGACGCGGCCCTCGCGGCCGCTCCGGCCTGGCGCTCGCTGTCCTTCGACGACCGCGCCGCGATCTTCCTGAAGGCCGCCGACCTGCTGGCCGGCCCGTGGCGCGACACCCTGAACGCGGCCACCATGCTCGGCCAGTCCAAGACCGTGCAGCAGGCCGAGATCGACGCCGCCTGCGAACTGATCGACTTCCTCCGGTTCAACGTGGCGTTCGCGCGGCAGATCGTCAGCGACCAGCCGATCTCGTCCCCGGGCGTGTGGAACCGGGTCGACTACCGGCCGCTCGAGGGCTTCGTCTACGCGATCACGCCGTTCAACTTCACCGCGATCGCCGGCAACCTGCCGACCGCGCCGGCCCTGATGGGCAACACCGTGGTGTGGAAGCCGTCGCCGACGCAGCAGTTCGCGGCGCACTGGACGATGCGGCTGTTCGAGGCCGCGGGCCTGCCGGCCGGCGTCATCAACCTGGTCACCGGTGACGGCATCGACGTCAGCAAGGCGGCGCTGACCCACCCGGATCTGGCCGGCATCCACTTCACCGGCTCCACGAAGACGTTCCAGTCCCTGTGGGGCACGGTCGGCACGAACATCGCGTCGTACAAGACCTACCCGCGGTTGGTCGGGGAGACCGGCGGCAAGGACTTCATCCTGGCGCACCCGTCCGCGGACCCGGCGGTGCTGAAGACCGCGATGGTGCGCGGCGCGTTCGAGTACCAGGGGCAGAAGTGCTCGGCGGCTTCCCGTGCGTACGTCGCGCGCTCGGTGTGGGACCGGATCCGGGACGACATCGTCGCGGAGACCGAGGCGATCACGATGGGCGACGTCACCGACCTGTCGAACTTCATCGGCGCGGTGATCGACGACCGCGCGTTCGCCAAGCACAAGGCGGCGCTGGACCGGGCCCGGGCGACGGACTCGATCGAGGTCGTTGCCGGTGGCACGTACGACGACAGCGAGGGGTACTTCGTCCGCCCGACGCTGCTGGTCTCCGACGACCCGACCGACGAGATCTTCACGACCGAGTACTTCGGCCCGATCCTCGGCGTGCACGTGTACGACGACGCGGACTACGCCAGCGTGATGCAGGGCATGGAGCACTCCGCGCCGTACGGGCTGACCGGTGCGGTCATCGCGCAGGACCGGCACGCGGTCGCGGAGGCGGCGGAGTACCTGCGGTTCGCGGCCGGGAACTTCTACGTCAACGACAAGCCGACCGGTGCGGTCGTCGGGCAGCAGCCGTTCGGCGGCGCGCGGGCGTCCGGCACCAACGACAAGGCCGGCTCGATGTGGAACCTGATCCGCTGGGCGTCCCCACGCTCGATGAAAGAAACCTTCGCCCCGCCGACCGACTACCGCTACCCGCACCAAGGCTGAGAATCAGGGTTGATCGGGGATTACCCGGGAATCGGCGGGCGGTGGGAGCACTCTCGCCGGGTCCGTCGTTCCCCGGGTATGCATGCGACTGATCTGCACCTGGAACCGAACGAAGCCTCCGACCTGTGCCGCGTCTTCTCACCTGACGTGCTGGCCCGGCACGGTTGGGACCGGGCGTTCGTCACCGTCCTGGACGAGACGACCGCGGAAGACGCGCTCGCGTTGCTCGTGCACTCGGCTGGAGCGGCACTCGATGAGGGCTGGTCGGCTCGGCGGATCCACGCCGACGCCGGCCTGAGCGCGGGCAAGACCGAGGATGCCGAGGCGTGCGCTGCCCGCGACGGTTACGTGTACCTGCTCGGTTCGCAGTTCGGGAAGAAGGCCGGACCGCTGTCGGCGAAGCGGTCCTGGATCGCGCGTGTCCCGGAGCAGTCGATCGCCGGTGACGGGCCGGTCCCGATGGAGATCGTGCGGTTCCGGTTCGGTCTGCATCGGGCGGTGAACGATGCGCTTGCGGACGTCGACCTGCTGCCGGTCGGGCGGCTCGGGCAGCAGGCGTACGTCGAGGCGACGATCGCTCGTGGACAGCTGAAGGCCAAGAGCTGGGACGGGACGATTCGCGCGGCTGATCACCCGATCAACATCGAAGCGGCCGAGTTCCGTGCCAACGGCAACCTTCTGCTGGGGTTGCGGTACCCGGTGACGGCCGACGGTCATCCGGTGCTGGTTGAGCTTGAGAACGTCGACGAGCTGTTCGACGATCCGGACGCCGTACCGCGTTGCGGCAATGCCTGGATCCTCGGCGATGCGGGCAGTGTGGAAGCGCCGGTGGGATTGCGAGCGCTCGATACGCGGGGCGGGGATGTGTTCGACGCCGTCGTGGGGGACCTCGATGCGTCGGGGAAGTCGGCCACGGTACTCGCGGACCACCCGGAAGGTGCTGTCGCGGATTCCGAGCACATCCGCTTCGAACTACCGCCTGAGGCCGGGCGAGTTGTCGGCAGCAAGGTCGTCCATCACTTCGGCGATGTCCGCCGGGTCGAGGGCGTCGCTGTCGACGACGAGGGCCACGCCCACTACGTCATCGACGAGGAAGGGCATGTCGCCCTCCGCACCCTCGTCTTCGAGTGAAGGCTGCGAACGAGGAGCGGTGAGCGGTCACGCCGCGAGGCCCCGGCGTACCGTGATGTAGAAGGTGGTCAGGTCGTCGATCAGTGCCTCGACCTGCGGCGGAGCGGTGAGGTCGGCGTCCAGCAGCCAGTCGGAGACCAGGTCGAACATGCCGCCGATCAGCCCGATCGCCACGCTGCGCCGTGCCGCGCGTTGCTCCTCGTGCTGCGGTCCGTCGTACCGGTCCCAGAGCTGGACGAGGAAGCCGGCCGCCCACCGCCGGTTGGTGCGGCGCTGGCGTTCGACCGACTCCGAGATGCCGGACGCCATCCCGAACGTGACCTTGGTGATCCGCGGATCGTCGACCAGCGCATGCACGAAGATCGCGAGCAGCCGCGGCGCCTCCTGCCGCTCGTTCCCGGTCGCCTGCGCGGCGGCGGCCTCCATGCGCTCCTCGAGGCGTTCGGAGGTCCGCCGGAGCAGCGCCAGGTAGCACTCCTCGCGGCTGGTGAACAGCTCGTAGAAACTCTTCGTCCCGATGTACGCCGCACTGCAGATCTGCTCGATCGACGTCCCGAGATACCCGTTGTCGGCGAACAGCTTGAGCGCCGCGTCCAGTAACTGCTCACGTCGTTCGGCCCGGCGTTGCCCGGCGTCCAGTCCCCGTATCGTGCGACCCATGCGCAGGACACTACCCCGAGTGGCGGATCCGTAACCGAGGGATCTTGTTATCAACACGAGCTCTTGTCTATAACCCGCCGACGTGCTCCACTACCCGTGATCTACTGATCACTCATCGACACCTGCACGGGGAGTATGTCATGCACCACCGCCTCCGCCGAACCGCCGCGGTCCTGCTCACCGCTGTCCTCCTCACCGGAGCCCTCACCTCCAGCCCTGCGACCGCCTCCGGCACCGCGACCACGGCCGGCGCGGCGGTGTCGTCGGTGTCATCCGGGTTCGACGACTGGACGTGCAAACCGTCGGCCGCGCACCCGAACCCGCTCGTCCTCCTGCACGGCCTCGGCGGCAACGGCCCCGGCAACTACTCGTACCTCGGCCCGTTCCTCGCCGCGAAGGGCTACTGCGCCTTCACCCTCACCTACGGCCAGGCAACCCCGGCGATCCCGGTCGGCGGCACGGTCTCGATCGCACAGTCGTCCGCAGAGATCGCGTCCTTCGTCCAGCGAGTCCGCAAGGCGACCGGCGCGGCGAAGGTAGACATCGTCGGACACTCCGAGGGCGGTTTCCAGTCCATCTACGGCCCGAAGGTCCTCGGGTACGCCGCCCAGGTCGGCAAGGTGATCGCACTGGCGCCACCGACGCACGGTACGACGTTCGGCGGACTCGTCAGCGTGGGTGACTACCTCGGCCTGGGCCCGCTCGTCGACCAGGTCCTGCGGCAGTTCGGCTGCCCGGCCTGCGACGAACTCATCGTCGGCGGCTCAGCCGTCGAGAAGCTGACCGCGGGCCCGATCGCGCAGCCAGGCGTGAAGTACACCGTGATCGCCTCCCGTTTCGACGCCCTCGTGACGCCGCACGAGACGTCGTTCATCCGCGAGCCTGGCGTGACGAACGAGTACGTCCAGGACGCCTGCCCCCTGGACCCGGTCGGCCACGTCGGCCTCGCCTTCGACCCGACCGTCGCCCAACTGGTCGCCAACGCCCTGAACCCGACCCACCCAACCCGAGTAGTCTGCGCCTTCGGCCCTCCGCTGTAGATCCGGCCCTGGGGTCATATTGGGAGGCGGCGCACACGCACAGTTGCTTATCCTCGCCAACGTGACGTCCAACGAGATCAGCACCTACGAGGAGACGCTCGGACTGCAGGGCGAGCACCACGATGCTGACCATCGGGATGTGGAGCGAGTACTGCGGGAGGCCGGGTGGACTCCTTGCGGGGCGGGGGATTGGGCGATCGCGTTGCGGTCTCCGGATGGTCGCGCGGCGGCGCGGATCAGTCCGTTCGATCCGACAGCGTCGTACACGGTGGCGCTGTATCGGGAGGCGGCACACACCGGTCAGGTACCGCGGCTGTTCGCGCATCGCCGGCTGGTGGGCGGCGGGGACCTGCAGATCATGGAATGGCTCGAGCCGGTTGACGCGGACGAGGCCGCTGAGTTCCACCGGGCGCTGGCGGCGCGCGAGCCGGAGGTTGCCGAGCTCGCGGACGTCGTACGGCGGGTGCACGAGCGGGGGCGCCGTGAGTCGCACTGGTTCGCGCCGAAGCTGGACGACAACCCGGACAACATCATGCGCAACGCGGCCGGCCGGTTGGTCGCCGCAGACCTTTTCGGCGCCGACGGCCCGAGGCTCTACGCGGCGGTCGTCGACGATCCGCAGCTCGTGGTGACAACCATCCCCGAGCCCGAACGCCGCTTCATGACCGAAATCCCCCTCACCAACACCGGCCCCTGGCCCCCCGACGTACGTGAGTCCATGCGCACAACCCTCACCACCGCCGACGCGGCGAACCGGGCGTAGCCACACGCCCGGAACTGTGGTGTCGGGGAGTTAGGCGGATTGGTGGAGTTGTTGGGTGGGTGGGTCTACCAGGAGGGCGGAGCCGCATTTGGTGCAGATCCACTCGTCGGGTTCGTCGACCAGGTAGTCCGAGGGGTCGATGCGTTCGAAGGGCATGACGGTGGCGCAGAACGCGCAGTACTGGGCCGCGTCGGTTGTCGACGGGGAGCGATCGTGCTTCTTACGCAGGGAACTTCGCATCAAACGGGTCACCTCCGGAGCAACTCTTCGTCTCAGGTTGCCACCGGAGGCGACCCAGTCAGCGCAACGACACGGCTCGGTCGTGAGCGGGCGGGCTACTTGCCGGACCAGTCGTGGCCCAGGTCGTGTTCTTTCTGGAGGCCGGAGCGGATGGCGTCCACTACGAACGGTTCCATCTTCTTGCCGATCAGGGGTACGGCGACCTTGACGTCCAGGTCGATGGCCTGGACGGTCTGAGCGCCGTCCTGGGCGATCCGGGCGGTGCCCTTCAGGGTGACGGGGGTGTTGGCGATCTCGCCGGACACATCAGCGGTCCGCGAACCGTCGGCCGCGGCGGCGTGCCAGGTTTCGGTCTGGACGACGGTCAGGGTGTCGCCGACGAACTTCCGGGCCATGTCCGGGATGTCGGTGGACTCCATCTGGCGGGAGACCCGGACGACGGTGTCGGTCCCCGACGTGCTGACCGTGACGTCGTACGACAGCGCCTTGGTCTTCTCGCAGGCCTGCTCGCGGAAGGCGGTGTCCGTCACGATCGCGAACATTTCCTCGGGGGTGGCGTCGTACGACGCGGACATCTTCAGCTCCATGCCCGTCATCATGGCATCTAGGGCGTGGCACCCGGCGTCAACGTGACCGTGACGGTGCGGTTCTGGGCGTCGGTGCGGTACGGCGGATGCGCCTGGTCGCCGGACTGCATCGTGAACGCGGTCAACGGCAGACCGGACGCGGTGCTCAGCTGCTGGGTCGCGACGCGGGCTCGCAACAGGGCGGTCCGTGAGCCGCCTGAGTTGGTTCCGCCTGGTACGACGACCGAGTAGCCGGTCACGGTGATGGTTGCCTTCAGCCCGGGGAGCCGTTTTCCGAGTACGTCGAGTGCGCGCTCGCCAGCTGCACTGAGGTCGGTGCCAGCTGCGAACACGCCCTCCGTGAACACCACGCGCACTGCTCCTGCACCGTGCTGCACCACGACACCTGCGCCCGCAACGCGTTGTGCGATCGCATCCAGCTTGGCTGCGGTTGCCGCTGTTTCGGCCCGACGCTGCGCCTCCAACGCCGCCAACCGCCGTGCCAACTCAGCAGCCCGCTCTTCGGCGCCGGTGTCAATCGTTGGTGTAGGAGTCGGCGTCGTTTGCACCTGAGTCGGTTGCGCCACAGGCTCGTCGGCACGACCACCCAACGCAACCGCGCCTCCAGCAACCACCGCCCCCACCAGCACCACCGCTACAACAATCGGCAGCACAGGCCGCGACGCCCGCCGATGCCCACGAATCGCCGCAACCATCCGCCGCCCCGCCACAGCCCTCGCCACCACAGACCCACCCGCGCCGGCCTTCTCCACCTCCGCCCAGAGAGCGTCGGCTTCGGTCCATCTCTTTTGCTGGGCTCGGATTCGGGCCAGTAGGTCGAGGACCTCGACCGATGGGTCTTCAAGGTCGGTGAGCAAGGTGGCGGCGGCCGGCAGATCGCCCTGGCGGGCTAGGTCGGCTGCTCGGGCCAGGGTTACCTGCCGGCGGATGGCGGTCATTGGGTGAGTCCGATGATGATCTCCCGCTCGTCGCGCGGAAGCAGCCGGATCATCTGCTGTACGACCTGTTCCAGCGACCGCTCGTCGCGCCGGTTGATCGCGTCCCGGCCCTCGGCCACCAGCCGGTCCGCCTCAGCGGTCGGCGGCAACATCCCGGGCGACCGGACAACCTCCCAGTACACGGCCTCGTACCACCCCGGCTGCCTCCGGTAGAGCCGCGCCATGAAGATCTCGGTCCGCTCGATCGCCGCATCGATCGCCTTGAGATCGCGGTCGTCGATCGCCTGCTGCGCCGCCTCCCGCAACGCCGTCAGCTCCTGCTCGTCCCGGACCGCACCCGCCTGCTGAACCAGCTCGCCCGCCTCCGCGAGCAGATCGAGCAGCTGGCGAGTACGACCCGGCAACGCCGCCAGATCGTCGATATCGTCCAGCTCCGCCTGGAAGTCCCGCAGCCGGTCCTCGGCCGTCGCCGCCGCGCCCGCGTCCGTCGCCGACGCCCGTACCTGCTCCCGGACAGTCGGCAACGTGCCTTCCGCCTCGAGCCGGCGCAACCGCTCGTCCACATCCGGCAGATCCGCCGACCGCTGCAACACGTCGTACCGATCCTCGGCCTCCGCCAGTTGCTGCGTCAGTACGTCGGCCGACGGCGTCCGCACCGACCCGAGGTCGATCTCGGCCTCGAACTGCGCCCCGATCAGCGGTACGTCGGCGACCACCGTCACCAGGTTCGACGCGTCCACCTCGAACGTGACCTCGACCTCGGTCCCGACCGGCAGATCCATCCGCAGGTCGACCGGCTTGATCGTCAGCAGCCCGACCGGCCGGTTCCGGTTCGCGCGCACCCGTTCGCCTTGGACGACAGGGATCCGGATCATCGCCTCGTCGTCGCGCCGGAGCAGCGTGTACGACGTACGGAACTTCCCGTTGGCCGTCGTCGGCACGCCGGCGCCCTTGCGGAGCAGCGGCGAGAACGTCTTGTCGGCCAGCTGGATGCCGAGCGAGTGCGCGAGCCGCGCACCGCCGAACGTCTCGGTCCGGTGCGTGATCGACAACGTGCTCGGGACCAGCTTCTGCGGCGCGCCGGCCGGGTCGATCAGCTCGACGGTGAACCGCGACGTACGGCGCTCGTCCACGTCGACCTCGGTCGCGAACGCGCCGACCCGGTTGAGCGCGATGTTCGCGGTCCGGAACGGCGGCCGGCCTTCGGGGTTCGCGAGTACGACGGAATACCCGGTCCAATCCAGATCCCGCCCGGCACGCAGCCGCCCCGCCACGGTCGTCGTGGTGGTGGTGACGGCCGGTTCGTACGAGAGCTCGACGGCGAACTCGCCCGCCGCCGGGGCTGCGGCCAGTGGCGCGGGATGCCGGATGGTGCTCGCGAACAACGCCGCGCCGCGTGCGACCACGGTCGACGGGTCCAGCCGGGTCTCGAGCTCGATGCCGATTCCGCTGGCCGGGTCGGCTAGCCGTTCGCGCAGACCGGGCGAGAGCGTGACGCCGCCGACCAGGAGCAGCTTGTCGATCGCGTCCGCCGACAGGCCGTTCTCCCGGATCGCCTCGCGGCAGAGGTTGATCGCGCGCACGTAGTACGGCTCGGCGACGCGGTCGAGGGCACCGCGGGAGAGGGTGAAGTCGAACGTCTCGCTGTCGCCGCCCGGGGTGTCCAGCTCGACGAGAACGGAGGTCGACTCGATCCCGGAGAGCGCAATCTTCGCCTCCTCAGCGGCCGCCTTCAGACGGGCGAAATTGCGTGCGTGGCGGGGGTTGTCGCGGTGGAAGTCGGACAGCCCGAACTCCGACGCGGCAGCCGGTGCGAGTACCCGCTCGACGAGCGCCCAGTCGATCAGCTTGCCGCCCAGGTACGGGTCGCCGGCGTGATGCAGCACGCGCAGCTCGCCGTCGCGCTTGTTGACGACTGCGGCGTCGAAGGTGCCGCCGCCGAAGTCGAACACCATCCAGTACGCCCGTTCGCTGGTGTCCTGCAGCCCGTACGCGAACGCGGCCGCGGTCGGCTCCTGCAGCAGCGGCGAACCAGGAACGAACCCGGCCAGGGTCGCCGCCTCGACGGTCGCCTTGTTCTGGTTCAGCGCGAACGCCGCCGGGACCGTGATGACGGCCGCCGTCGGCGCATCGTTCAGGAACCGGGTCGCGTCGTTGCGCAAGGATTTCAGGACCTCGGCCGACAGTTGCGGCGGCGTGAGCTGTACGCCGGCCCTCGCGAACTTCCTGGCCACGTCCGCCAGACCCATCTCCAGCTTGAACTCGGACGCGGTGTTCTCCGGATCCGACTCGACCCGGGTACGGGCCTTCGCGCCGACCCGCACCTCACCCGCGCGCGGCATCCAGACCGCCGACGGCGTGGTGTCCTGGCTCTCGTTGTTCTTGATCACCGTGACCGTGTCGCCCTCGGCCAGGGCGATCGCGCTGTTGGTGGTGCCGAGATCGATCCCGATATCGATGGTGTCACGCATGGCTGTCCTCGCTGTCGGAGCTGGTCGAGTTCTTGGAGCCGGTGGGTACGGCGACGATCACCTGAGCGGTCTGGATCCGCCGATCGTGGTGGTACACGGCCGGCCGCACGGTCTCGACGACGGTCTCCACCGTCACCTCGGGATCGTCGGAGTAGAGCAGCACGTCCACCGAACGGCCGGCGTGGAACGGCTCCCCGTCGTGGTCCTGAACGGTGAGCCCCGCAGCCGCCAGCGCACCGGCGCAGGTCCGCAGATAACGCGCAGCCTGCTTCCCCTGACCATCGTTGCCCTGGGCAAGTTTGCGGCGAGCTCTCCACAGATTGGTCGCGGCCTCGGCGAGCGCACCGTCGTCCGCGTCCTCAGCAGGTTGAGCGGCGGTCTCGCCGAGCTCGGCGAGGTAGCGTTCCAGATCGTCGTACGCCGATCCGGACCAGCTCGGTGCCGCGATCCGGAACGCCTTGTGCTGCCGCCATTGGCGGAACCAGGCCCAGGTCATTTAGCTGCTCCCTTGAACGGCTTGTTGTCTGCCCGGTGCACCAAACAGACGGCGTACTTGACCTGCTTGTCGTCCTCCCACATCGGGTAGGACGGCGGTCCCACCCAGGTCGCGAAGCCCGGCAGGCTGGGTATCCCGGCCGCGCAGGCCCTCCGGGTCAGGGCGTTGACCTCGCTCTCGCCGGGGAAGGACTGACCGGCTTCGTAGAGCGTCGGGTAGCCGAAGATCTGGCCCCAGTGCCACTCGCTGCAGCGGACGATCTTGACCTCGTTCGCGAGCACTCCGTCGGTGGCCTGGCCGTCGATCCGGTCCCGGATACAGGTGCCGACCGGTGCGTTGTCGGCGACCTTCGCGCCCTGGAGGTCCATCGCGACCGGCTTCGGCCCCTTCGGCTCGTCGGGCCGGGTCACCTGGTCGCTCCCGATGTCGAGACCGTCATGCCGGTGAACCACACAGGCCGCGTAGTTCTCGTACTTGCTCGCGTTCTTCCCGTTGTTCCAGCGCTGCGCGGGAGCGTGCACCACGGTCACGTCGTACTCGCTCTCGTTCAGCCGCTGCTGCACCAGCGCCTCGCCGCACAGGAACTGGCCGAGTGCGTTCGCCTGGACGTCTCCCGGGTACGCCGCGGGCACCTTGGTGATCGCGACGTACCCGAGGATCTCGCCCCAGTGCAGCGAGTCGCAGTCGGCGCCGCGGAGGTCGGTCGGCGACGTCAGCCAGCCGTCAGGCTGGTCGTCCAGACAGGTCCCGGCGGCCGCGTTGTCGGAGATCTTGTCGTTGGAGATGTTGATCTTCTGCGGCCACCAGTGCCACACGCCGAGACCGATCAGCGCGAGGACGAGCAGCCAGGCCACCAGCCGACGACGACGCCGGCGCTTCCGACGAACGGGCTGCCGCGGCGGCCTCTTCACCTGTGGCGAAGGGGAGTAGAGCGCATTGAACGTGCCGGCCGAGATCTCGGCGAGCATCTGGTCGATCTCGGCACGGACCGACGGCGAGCTGGTTTGCGCCCGCGCCTGCCGGAGCAGGCGTTGTGCGGCGTACTTCCCGCGCATCCGGAACAGGTAGTCGACCTGCTCGCGGAACTCCCGCATCGCGCGCTGGTTCTCGAGCAGCGCTTCCCGGTTCTCGTCGATCAGGTCGCGGTCGCGCTGGTCGATCACCAGCTTCGTCGCGCGGTCCAGCCAGCGTTCGGCGCGGCCGTCGGAGGCCTCGCCGCGGTTCATCAGATCGACGGCGCAGTTGTTGAGCAGGATCGCGAGCTGGTCGTGGAGCGCGGAGGTCCGGTGGTTGTTCTTCGCTGGCAGCAGGGCGTCCAGCCGCTGCAGTTGCGGGAGCAGGTCGCGCTCGATCTCGGCGACGATCGGATCGACCGGCTCCTCGCCGATCCGGCGGGCGACCTGAGTACGGCGTTCCTCCAGGTCGTCGTACAACGGAGCGGCCGCGGCCTCGACCAGCCTGCGGTGCACGGTCTCCGCCTTCGGGAACCTCCGCGCCGTCTTGACGAGCACGCCCGTCCGGCCGAGCGGGCCGGCGACGGCGAGATCGACGGCCGGCTGGACGAGGGTCCGCGGCAGTTCCCGCTCGATCCCGGCCACGGCCGAGTCGTCGAGCTGCCGGTCGTCGAGCTCGCGGACCCGGTACTCCAGGTGGTTCGTCAGCACGCCGGCGACCTTCGACCAGGACTGCGAGGCGCGGCTCCACTCGACATCCGGCGTACCCCGGCTCTGCTCCCGGCTGATCGAGTCGTTGTGGGCCGCGACGGCCGCATCGTGGTCCTGGTGCACCTGCGGATGGCAGCCGCAGCCGGAGACGTCGTCGCCCCAGGGCGCGAACACCTCGTGGACCAGCCGGCGCCGCGGGTCGCCGAGGATCAGGTCGCAGGCGGCCTGGATCTCGTGCGGGTCGCGAGAGGTCGCCGTACCGAGGTCGATGTCGGCGCCCACCTCGAGCGCCGCACGCAACCGCTGCGCGACCTGGCGGGTGGTGCGTGCATTGGCATCCGCGCGCAGACCGCTGATCCGGAAGGCGTTCCGCCGGTACAGTTCCGGCCCGGCAAGTCTCCGCAACTCGTCGACAATCGGATCCGCCACCGGCTCACCCCCAGGGTTCCGAGCCGACCGTCTTGCCGGCCCGTCACTTCACCTTGGCACCGGAAACGGACCCTTTGAGCCGCATTCGGACCGGTCTGGACCTCCCCTGGATCCCCCGTGGACAGACCTTGGACCGAACCTGCATTTTCAGACGGTGTTCAGCAGGTCGAGGGCGGATTGCTGGCGGGCGGCGTCGAGTTTGTCGACCGGGCCGTACCAGCGCAGACCGTACTGGTCCATCGGCGTCCGGTCGGCCGCGAAGGCGCGGTCGGCCTGGCGTTGCAGGTAGGTCGTGTATGGGTGGTCGGTCAGCTCGGCGTTCAGTTTGCCGAGGCCGCGGACGTGCGCGCCCTTGAACGACGGGCCGTCGCCGCCGCAGTCGCCGTTCTCGCACGGCTCGCGCAGGATGCCGTCGGCGGTGTGCAATGACGACGCGGTGGTCGACGCGTCGGCGAGTTGGCGCGCGGACGTCAGGTACGCCGAGTTGTTCGTTGCCTTGGACAACTCGGTGAGCGCGCCGATCAGCACGCCCTGGTTGTACGTCCACGCGGTGTCGCCGTTGTTCCTGCACGTGGACAGGTCGATCCCGTCGTTCACCAGGTTCGAGCCGTTGATCATCCCGGTCTGCTGGAACCACGTCCACCCGGCCTGCGCGCGTTGCAGGTACGTCGTGTCGCCGGCGATCCGGCTGTGCAACTGCGCGTTCAGCTGGATGTAGAGCGAGTTCGAGATCGCGTTCTTGTACGTCTTCGCCTCGCTCCACCACACGCCGCCACCGCAGGTGTTGTCCCAGTACGCCGCCATGTGATCGGCGTCCGCACGCGCCGTCTGCAGGTACCGGGCCTCGCCGGTCAGGTCGTACGCCGCAACCCACGCGAGCCCCCACCACCCGGTGTCGTCGATGTAGTCGTTGCGGAACTGGCCCTCGAACTTGTTCAGGTTCAGGTCGTACGTCTTGCCGATCGCGTACTTGTAGCTCTGCATCCCGCTGACCCGGGCGTTGTCGATCAACGCGTTCAGCGCATTGGCCGAGTTCCACCAGCCCGTCGTGTCGAAGAGTCCGGTGGACAGGTTGTAGTCCTGCATCAACGCGGTCGCGGCCGCCGTACGACGGTCCCAGGCGTTCCACGTCGTACGGGCCCACGACGTACAGGCGATGTCGGCGCGGTCGCCGGCCTTGCCACACGCGCGGAGCGCTCCGACGCCGAGGTTGTTCCAGTCGTCGACGTTGTACATCTGCGTACGCCAGCCGCGTTGCCCGCTCGGGATCGCGGTGTTGCCGAGGCGGCTGCCGTCGGACCAGGTGCGGCCGCCGTCCATCGAGCGGTCCAGCCAGACCTCGTCGCCGGGATTGCCGTTCTCGATCGAGGCCCAGCCCATCGCGTCGTCGTCGTCGAAGTGCAGGGTGATCGTGCGGCCGAAGAGGGTGGTGGAGACGGGAGCCCGGTCGGTGGGCGCGAGGGCGGGGTCGCGGGCGTCGCAGTACTTGTTGCAGATCGTTGCCTGGGTCGACATGTTCACCTGTGGGGTCTCAGCCGGCGCCGGTGGTGGCGCGCCGAGGGGAGCGATCAGCAGGGACAGGCTGGAAACGATTCCAACGTACATCACAGATCTCCCTGGGGCGGTAGGAAGAGGGTGGTGTCACCGAAGGTAGGTGTGCCGCGACACTACGTCAAGATGTGGTGGGGCGATCAGAACATGAGGAGCGCGGTGAGGATTCCGGTGGTGAGGACGAGGGTGGTCGCGATCGACACTCGGCGGCCGCGGGCGCGGCGGCGGGTGGTCGCGGACCGGTCGGGGCGGGTCGTGCAGGGCTCGAAGCCGAGTTCGTCGGCCGGGGCGAGTGCGCTGCCGAGGCGGGCGAGGAACGACCGGCGCTCCGCCTGCCGGGTCGCCTCCTCGACGACCCGGCGGCGCATGAACTCCCGGTGCCTGGTGGCCGGAACCCTGACATCCGGCGGCACGGTGAGGCTCGACGGGAGTACGAGATCGGTGGGGAGCGCGAGCCCCGGCGGGAGCGCCCGCTGGACCACCGCATGCGCGGCCGCTACCCGCCTCGCCCGGCTGATCGCAGGCGGGAGGATCAGATAAGCGAGGTGGACGAGCGACCGGTAGTCGTCGAGCAGCAACGCCTCGATCAGCGGCTCTTCCCGCGTAGGCCCCTGAACCGGCCCTGGGACGATCGGTGTCTCGACCGTGGCGGACATGCAACTCCTCAACTCGGCGTACCTGAGTTCCAACGAACGAATCACTGACCGGTCACGGAACCGTCGGCTAGTCTCCGTCACATGAGCACTGGTGACGGGGTTGCGGGGCAGTGGGGCGGGGTCGACGTCCATTTCGGTGAGGAGGGCGGGCGGCTCACCTACGGCAGCTACCTGCGTCTGGCCGAGCTGCTCGACCAGCAGCGGCTGGAGTCCGACCCGCCGGCGCACGACGAGCTGCTGTTCATCACGATCCACCAGGTGTATGAGCTGTGGTTCAAGCAGGTCCTGCACGAGCTGACCGCATCCCGGGACGCGATGCTCGCCGGTGAGCACTGGCTGGCCGAGCACCTGCTGCGGCGGGTGCACACGATCGAGCGCGTGCTGACACAGCAGGTGGACATCCTCGAGACGATGACACCGCAGGACTTCGGCGAGTTCCGGCACCGGTTGTCGCCGGCGTCCGGGTTCCAGTCCGTGCAGTTCCGGGAGATCGAGTTCCTGTCCGGCGCGAAGGATCCATCCTTCGTACGCCGTTTCCGCGGGCTGACCTCGGTTGAGCAGGATCGTTTGCGGCTCCGCCTGGAGGAGCCGACGCTCTGGGACGCGTACCTCGACGTACTGCGGAAGGCCGGCTTCGACACCGACACCGAGGACTCCATCCGCGACGCCCTGCGCAAGATCGCCGGCGACCGCTCGCACTACGCGGCCATCTGGGAACTCGCGGAGGCCCTGGTGCAGCACGACGAACTCGCCGCGGCCTGGCGCGCCCGACACGTGGTCATGGTCGAGCGCATGATCGGCACCAAACCGGGCACCGGTGGCTCGTCCGGCGCCAACTACCTCCGCAGCCGTCTCGACCTCCGCTACTACCCTCTCCTCTGGAGCCTCCGCAGCAACCTCTGACCCTCTCCGGAAACAATTCGCCACCTGCTGACGAATTAGTTCCGGAAAGCGCCGGCTGAAGGGATTCGAGTGGTGAAGCTCTACTCCGACGTGGGCGTGCAGCGATGTGGGCAGGTCGTCGGCGATCTGATGCTGGCGGGATGGGTCTGGGCCTGCGTCGAGTTGGGGATGCTCGTCTATCGTGTGACGGACGCGCTCGGGGCGCCGGGGCGGAAGGCGGCCGAAGCAGGCGATGGGCTCGCGGGTGACCTGCGGCGGATGTCCGAGCCAATCGGGAAGGTGCCGGGCGTGGGGGATCAACTGCGTTCCCCGATCGACAGTGCGGCCGGTGCGGCGGGGAAGCTGGCGCAGGCGGGGCGGGACCAGGCGCATGCGGTGGAGCAGTTGGCGTATGTACTCGCGGGCGTGACGATCGGGTTGCCGGTGCTGTTCGCCGTACTGATCTGGGTGCCGCGGCGGATCCGGTTCGCGCGGCGGGCGTCGGCGGCGCAGCGGTTCATCGACAACGCGGCGGACCTGGACCTGTTCGCGCTCCGGGCGATGGCGAATCAGCCGATGCACAAGCTCGCAAAGATCTCCGCCGACCCGGTCACCGCCTGGCGCGAGGGTGACCGCGAGGTCGTCACCGCACTAGCCACCCTCGAACTCCGCACCACCGGCCTGAAGCCACCGCGTCTTTCCGGTAAGAAACAGTCACCTGGTGACGAAAAAGTTCCGGAGAACGACGCTTAACACCGGCTTGAGGCTTGCTTGAGTGAGCTGAAGCTACGCTCGGGTTCATGGCGCGGGTGTTGCTGGTCGAGGACGATGATGCGATTCGGTTGTCGTTGGGGAAGTCCCTGACGGCGGCCGGGCATGTGGTCTCGGCGGTTGCGGCCGGCGCCGACGGGGTCGCCGCGGTGGCGCGGGAGCGGCCGGAGGTGTTGCTGCTCGACCTCGGGCTGCCGGATCTGGACGGGCGGGACGTGCTCGCGATGGTGCGGGCGGTCAGCGACGTACCGGTGATCGTGGCGACGGCGCGGGACGACGACGCGAGCGTCGTACGGCTGCTGGATGCGGGCGCGGACGACTACGTGATCAAGCCGTTCAGCGCGGCGCAGATGGATGCGCGGATTCGCGCCGTACTGCGGCGGCTCGGGCCGGACCAGCAGGAGGAGTCGACCGTCGAGGTCGGCGGGTTGCGGATCGATCCGCGCAGCCGGGAGGTGACCGTCGACGGTGCGCCGGTCGACCTGACCCGGAAGGAGTTCGACCTGCTGCTGGCGTTGTCGCGTCGGCCCGGGGCCGTGGTGACGAAGCGGGAACTGCTCGCGGAGGTCTGGGGGCTGCCGTGGGGCGGCGGCGACCGGACTGTCGACGTACACCTGTCGTGGTTGCGCCGGAAGCTCGGCGAGACGGCGGCCGCGCCGCGGTTCCTGCACAGCGTGCGCGGCGTCGGGATCAAGCTCGCCGTGGACGGCTGAGCATGCGTCGTCGGATCCTGCTGCTGTCGGTGGGCATGACCACGTTGGTCGTGCTCGCGTTCGCCGTACCGCTGGTGATTCTGCTCCGCAGTACGACGGCCAACGAGTCCAAGGACAAGGCGCGGTACCTCGCGGAGAGCGTCGCGTACTACGTCGGCGACAAGGACCACACGAACGACGACATCACGGCGTACCTCGACGGCCTGCCGGATCATCCGGGACGGATCTCGGTGCGGATGCCGGACGGTACGACCCTGGGCGATCCGCCGCCCGGCGGGGTGCCGACGCCGAAGAACGTGCCGGCCGGGTACGGCGACGGTGATCGCGACGACAAGGGCCCGCCGAAGATCGGCGACGCGGACTACCGCAACGTCGGCGGCGGTCTCGCGGTGGACGTCGGTGTCGGTACGCCGAACGGCACGGCCTCCGTCTGCCTCTACCTGACCGGCGACGAGCTGTACGACGGTGTGGTGCCGAGGATCCTGATCCTCGTCGGCGGGAGCCTGGTCGTCCTGCTGCTCAGCATCCTCGGTGCCGAGCTGGTGTCCCGACGTCTCGCACGCCCGCTGGAGGAGACGGCGAGTACGGCGGAACGTCTGGCCCGCGGCGACATGGACGCCCGGGCCCCGACGACCGGACCGGCCGAGGTCGCGAAGGTCGGCGCCGCGCTGAACGGGCTCGCGGACCGGATCGACGAGGTGATCGCGGTCGAGCGCGAGGCGGTCGCGGACCTGTCGCACCGCCTGCGTACGCCGTTGACCGCGCTGCGCCTGCAGGTCGAGGCGCTCCCGGACCGGGAGAGCGCCGAGGAGCTGAACACCCAGGTCAACAGTCTCGAACGGACCCTGACCGCCGTGATCAGCGCGGCCCGTCGACCGCAGCGCGAGGGACGCGTACCGCACTCGGACGCGGTCGAGGTGACGCGTCAGCGGGCCGCGTTCTGGGAGCCGCTGTTCGAGGATCAGGGCCGCGAGTTGGCGCTGGATCTGCCGAACGCGCCCGCGACGGTGCGTGCGTCCGGCGAGGACCTCGGCGCGGCACTCGACGCACTCGTGGAGAACGTCGTAGCGCACACCCCCGACGGGACGCCCGCGCGAATCACTCTGACCCGCGCGGACGGCGTCGTACAGATAGTTGTCGCCGACAACGGTCCCGGCATCCCCCTCGGCGCCGGCGAACGCGGCCGCAGCGACCGAGGCTCCACCGGCCTAGGCCTGGACATAGCCCGCCGCTGCGCCGAAGCCGCCGGCGGCACCCTGACCCTCCACCGCAACGAGGTCGTCCTGACCCTGGCTGCGCTGTAGATCAGCTGATCGACCAGACCGTCACCTCGACCTCAGCCTTGTTCGTCCTCGCGTTGAACCCCCGGACCTGGAACAGCGCGAGATGCGGATTCTCCGAGAGGCCTGAGCGCACGCAGAAGGCCGTACCAATCCCAGCCGAAAATCTGTCATGCTCGGCGTTCGTGCCCAGAACGGCCAGGCATCCGTCGTAGGTAGCCGGTGTCCCGGGTTCGAGTCCGCCCGCTGCGGCGTTGATCCCGGTCCTGACGTATGGCACACCGCCGGTCAGGTCGAAACCCTGCACCTCGTACACCCCGGTGTCCCGACTCACGACCGGGCCGGGCTGATCGATGTCGATGCCGTCGCCGACCGGAATGTTCACTTTCTCCTTCCAGACAGGCGTGCCCGCCCCACCCGCCACCGCACCGCTCGACGGCGGATCGGTGCTGGTGGCGCTCGCGGTCACGGTCGTCGTGCTCAGGACCGTGCTGGTCACTGTGGTTGTCGGTGGCGCCGGATTGATGGCTTGCGGTAAGGCCCCGGCCTGGCCGAGGACTACGGTCAGGACGGCGCCGCCGATCGCCGCAACCGCCGGAATCCCCGCCAGCAGAGCCGGATGGCGGTGCCATGCGTACTCCCGGTCGTCTTTCTGCTGGCCCGTTGTCGTGCTGCTCATTCGTGGTTCCCCCCACACGTGGCAGGCCTCGGGTCGGCCTGCGAACGATTGGTCCACGATGAGCTATCTCGGACCGGGCGTCCATAGCTGAGAGTGACTAAATCAGTCCTTTGAGGACGGATAGTGCGCGCTCGAGGTGGGGGGCCTCGTCGGTTGCGCGGGTGGCGGCTGCCAGTTCGACGGTTGCCGACCCGCTGAGCGCGCGGTAAGCGACGCCCGGGACCAGCAGTTCGGCAACGGGCGCAGGGACGATCGCGATGCCCAGCCCGGCCGCGACGAACGTCACCAACGTCGACGTCTCCGCCACCTCGTGCCGGACCCGCGGCTCGAACCCGGCCTCCCGGCAGCGCGCGAGCACGGTGTCGTGCATCACCGAACGCCCGCCGCCCGCATGGATCACGAAGTCCTCGTCCGCCAGCTCCTTCAGGCGCACCCGACGCCGATCGGCCAGTCGATGCCCGTCGGGTACGGCGACGATCAGCGGATCGGCCCGCAGTACTTCGACCCGCAGCGACTCGTCCTCGACCGGCGGCCGCAGCAGCCCGAGATCGATCCGCCCGTCCGCGAGCGCCTGCGCCTGGTCGGGCGCGAGCATCTCGCCCTGTACGGCGACCTCGACATCGGGAAGTTCCTCGCGCAACGTCCGGACCAGCTGCGGCAGCAGGCTGTACGTCGCCGAGCCCACGCACCCGATCACCAACCGCCCCTGCAGCCCGGCCGCCACCCGCTGCGCTTCGCCAGCCGCGGACGAGACCGCCGCGATGATCTGCCGCGCCCGAACCAGATAGGACTCGCCCGCGGGCGTGAGCTCCACGCGTCGCGTCGTACGGCGGAGCAACTGCAGGCCGAGCTCGCTCTCGAGTTGGCGGATCTGCTGCGACAACGGCGGCTGCGCCATGTGCAGGCGGGCGGCGGCGCGGCCGAAGTGCCGTTCCTCGGCGACGGCGACGAAGTACCGCAGGTGACGGAGCTCCACGCTATTCATATTCGCAGAGTCTCGATCCGATACAAATGAGTATTTCTCCATATCGGTCTTGCCGACATACCGTCGAGGCATGAGCGACGTGGTGGTCTGCGAACCGATCCGTACCCCGGTGGGCCGCTTCGGCGGCGCCCTGTCCGCGCTGTCCGCAGCCGACCTCGCCACCGTCGCTCTCACCGAACTCGTACGCCGAACCGGTCTGGGCGAAGGTGATATCGACGACGTCGTGCTCGGCCAGTGCTACCCGAACGGCGAGGCGCCCGCGGTCGGCCGGATCGCCGCTCTCGACGCGGGCCTCGGCGTCGGCGTACCCGGTGTCCAGGTGGACCGCCGGTGCGGCTCGGGACTGCAGGCCGTGCTGTACGCCGCGGGCATGGTCGCCACCGGCGCCGCCCGGGTAGTTGTTGCCGGAGGCACCGAATCGATGTCGCAGGTCGAGCACTACGCCCTCGGCCTGCGCACCGGCGTCCGCGGCAACGTCGAACTGAACGACCGCCTGATCCGGGCTCGCGAGACGGCCGGCGGCAAGTATCACCCGGTGCCGGGCGGCATGCTGGAGACGGCCGATAACGTACGCCGGCAGTACGGCATCACGCGCGCCGAGCAGGACGAGTTCGCGCTGCGCTCGCACCAACGGGCCGTCGCCGCGCAAGCCGAGGGGCGCTTCGCGGATGAGCTGGTTCCGGTGGAGGTCCCCAAGCGCGGCCTGGTTACCGCCGACGAGCACCCTCGCGCCGACACCTCGCTCGAGGGGCTCGCCGCTCTTCGGCCCGTCATGCTCAAGGACGACCCGGCAGCGACCGTGACCGCGGGCAACGCGAGCGGGCAGAACGACGGTGCCGCGGTCTGCGTCGTCACCACCCGCGACGAAGCGGAACGCCGCGGCCTGCGTCCGCTGGTGATGCTGAAGTCCTGGGCCGTCGCCGGGGTCGGACCCGAGGTGATGGGCATCGGCCCGGTCCCGGCCGTCGCCGCCGCGCTCGCCCGCGCCGACCTGACCCTCGACGACCTCGACCTGATCGAGCTCAACGAGGCCTTCGCCGCCCAGGTCCTGGCCTGCTTGCGCGAATGGAAGATCGACCCTCTGGACGACCGCCTGAACCCGAACGGCTCCGGTATCTCCCTCGGCCATCCGGTCGGCGCGACCGGCGCACGGATCCTGGCCACCCTGTCCCGCGAACTGCATCGGCGCGAGGGCCGCTACGGCCTGGAAACCCTCTGCATCGGCGGCGGCCAGGGCATCGCCGCGGTCTTCGAGGCCGTCCGATGAAGGTTGCTTCCATGATCAGCGGCCGGCCCGACGCGGCGACCGTCGTCCTGGCGAACTCGCTCGGGGCCACGTGGGAGATGTGGGACGCCAACCTGGCCTCGTTGGAGGAGCACTTTCGGGTGGTGCGCTTCGATACTCGCGGGCATGGTCGCTCGCCGGTCCCGCCCGGTCCGTACACGATCGACGACCTCAGCGACGACGCCGTCGACCTGCTCGACGAGCTCGGCGTCGAACGTGTGCACTTCGTCGGCCTGTCGCTCGGCGGCATGATCGGCCTGCGCCTCGCCGCCCGGAATCCCGAGCGCGTCGACCGCCTCGCCGTCCTCTGCACCGGCGCCCGACTCGATCCGTTGTCAGCGTGGTCCGAGCGCGCGGAACTCGTTCTCTCGAAGGGTACGGCGGCAGTTGCGGAGAGCGTCGTACGACGCTGGTACACGGCGCCCTGGCTCGACGGGCATCCGCAGGTCCGCAAGGAATCCGAGGAGATGGTCGCCTCGACGCCGCCCGACGGGTACGCCGCCTGCTGCGAGGTGATCGCCGCGATGGATCTGCTCGACGAGCTGCCCCGCATCACCGCGCCCACGCTGGCGATCGCCGGCGTCGCGCACCTTCTGGGAGACGGTTCATGAGCCTCGACAAGGTCGTCGCCACGCCGGCTGAGGCGGTCGCGGACATCGCGGACGGGTCGAGTCTCGCGGTCGGCGGGTTCGGGCTGGCCGGGATCCCGTGGTTCCTGATCGAGGCGTTGCTCGAGCAGGGCGCGAGCGATCTGACCGTGGTGTCGAACAACTGCGGCGTCGACGGCGCGGGACTCGGTCTGCTGCTCGAACGTGGGCGGATCAGCCGGGTGATCGCGTCGTACGTCGGGGAGAACAAGGAGTTCGCGCGGCAGTACCTCGCGGGGGAGTTGACAGTCGAGCTGACGCCGCAGGGCACGCTCGCGGAGCGCCTGCGGGCGGGCGGCGCCGGGATCGGGGCGTTCTTCACTCCCACCGGTGTCGGCACGCTGGTCTCGGAAGGCGGGCTGCCGTGGCGGTACGCGCCCGACGGCACGGTCGCGGTCGCGTCACCGGCCAAGGAGGTTCGGACGATCCAGGGCCGGGACATGGTGCTGGAGGAGGCGATCGTCACCGATGTGGCGCTGGTCCGCGCCGCGGTCGCCGATCGGGCCGGTAACTGTGTCTTCCACGCGGCCGCCCGGAACTTCAACCCGGTCGCCGCGATGGCCGGTCGGCTGACGATCGTCGAGGCCGAGCGGGTCGTCGAGGTCGGCGAGCTCGCTCCGGACGCGATCCACCTGCCGGGCGTGTTCGTGCGCCGCGTCGTACCGCTGACGCCGGAGCAGGCCGCCCGCAAGAGCATCGAGAAACGCACCATCCGGGAGTCTTGAGATGCCGTGGACGCGTGACGAGATGGCCGCGCGGGCGGCCGCCGAGCTGACCGATGGCGAGTACGTGAACCTGGGCATCGGCCTGCCGACCCTCGTCCCCAATCATCTGCCGCCCGGATCGTCCGTCACGCTGCAGGCGGAGAACGGGATCCTCGGCGTCGGCCCGTTCCCGTCCGACGACGAGGTCGACCCGGACCTGATCGACGCCGGTAAACAGACCGTCACCGTCGTCCCCGGAGCGTCGTACTTCGACTCCGCGACCAGTTTCGCGATGATCCGGGGCGGCCACATCGACGTCGCCGTACTCGGCGGCATGCAGGTCTCCGCGTACGGCGACCTCGCGAACTGGCTCGTCCCGGGCGCGATGGTGAAGGGCATGGGCGGTGCCATGGACCTCGTCAGCGGCGCCCGCCGTGTTGTCGTCCTGATGGAACACCTCACCCGCCAGGGCGCGCCCAAACTCCTGTCCTCCTGCACCCTTCCGCTGACCGGTCGCAGGGTGGTCCAACGAGTGATCACCGACCTCGCCGTCCTGGACGTTGCCGACGGCACCTTCACCCTGGTGGAGCTGGCCCCCGGCGTCACCGCGGCCGACGTGCAGGACGCCACCGCCGCACCCGTTCGCTGATGCGGCCAAGGGAGGCGACATTCAGTAGTTGATTGATTACTCTGTCGTCGGTTGTGTGGTATGCCTGGCTGGCTTACGCCAAGGTGAGTAGCGGCGAGCCGGTGCGGACGCCCCTGAGGCCGGGACGGTCCAGTGCGGTACAGCTTTGCTGCCCGAAGGGGCAACGATCTCGATCACGATCACCGCGGCAGGCATTGCGGCCCTCGCGGCGACCAGCTCCTGCCGGAGCCGCCGCTGATTGCAGGTAGCTGCAACTTTCTCGTCAGAGGTCCGCAGACACGGCTATAGTCAGCGCGATCTCGAACTTCGAGACAATCTTGGAGGGGGACTCCTATGAAGCTGCAGCGTTTTGCGCTCGCGCTGGCCGCCACCGGCCTGCTCGGCGCCGCCGCCGTTTCGGCCCCGGCAGCCGCCACCGGCCAGGCCGATCCGACGCCGTACTTCCCGGAAAAGACCGCCCAGCCACTGTCCGCGAAGGCCGCGGCTGCCAACCCGTGCCTCAGTGCGGTCGGCGTGCCCACCGCCGCGGGCACGATGCAGGAGATCGACGCGACGCCGGCGTTCCCGCCACGTTCGGACACTTACGAGACCTTCCCGTTCGTCAGCACCCGGGCGGACGCGACCTGGTACTTCGCGGCCAACGCTTCGCAGACCCAGTTCTACTACTACGGCCTGCTGCTGCAGGGCGCGAACCTCTACCGGCACACGACGTACTTGCCGGCCGACTCGACCAAGCCGCCGGTGCCGACCTTCAAGAAGGTCGGGTCGGGCTGGACCAGCTTCAAGTCGATCGCCACGTCGAACTACAGCGTCGGGACGCCGCGGCACGCGTATCTCTACGGCCTGAACACCAACAACAGCCTGTACCGCTACGCGATCGTCGGCGCCGGCTTCAAGGCGCTCGGCCCGATCCCGGGCTTCCGCGGCTTCAAGGCGATGACGGTGATCAGCGAGTCCGCGACGTACGACACGTTGCTGATGACAACGACCACCGGCGCGCTCTGGACCGCTCACATCCCGATCGCAGCCGGAGCCAAGCCGGTGATGAAGCTCATCCGTTCTTCGGGCTTCGCGCAGTACGAGTCCCTGGTCGCCCAGGGCTGCGGCACCCGCGGAGGCACGCTGCTCGTCGCGGCCGACCACGACACCCAGACCGCCAACCAGTACGCCCTGAGCCACGCGAACGGCACCGCAACGGCGGTCACGTCGTACGGCAAGATCCCGGGCGTCTTCAACGGCGTCACCCACGTGTCGCTCACCACGCACTACGACCAGCTGGTCGGCGAGTAGTCCCCGCCGCGACGTCCCGCCACCCTCAGCGAGCTCGCTGAGGGTGGCGGTGTCGTTTCTGGGAGACTCAGGTATGCGATTGCTGCTCGAAGGCGCCTATGCGACGTACCCGCACTACAACGGCTATTGGCGGGACGGGCGGGCGGTTGCCCTGGTCCGCGAGGGCGGCGCGGGGTTCGAGGTGATCGGGGTCGATCTCGACGGGGCGAACCAGGTTGTGTTGCTGGAGCTCGACGCAGCGGACGGCGCGCCGTGGATCGACATCGCGCTCGACGCGGAGACGATGGTGGTCTCGTGGCAGAACCAACTCGTCGTGAAGGAGTTGCGAGTCCGGGGAGCGGGATTGGCACTGCGGGATCAGCCGCGACGGCAGGTGGGCCGTCGTCGACACAAGCGGACCCGCCGACGCCCCCGGTCGCGGTTGGCAGGACGCCGGTCACCAGAGCTCGATCGTTGCCATCGACACCGAAACCGGCGAACGCTTCCTCCTCGCCACCACCAACCACGAATCCCACCCGTACCACCCTCACCCCTCCGTAACCCCCGACGGCCGATCAGTCGTCTTCAACCACATCGAACACACCCCCCCCGACGGCAACACCACCCACCGCGGCGCCACCATCGTCCCGCTCCCCACCTCCTAACCCAAGGGCTGCGGTCAGCGGGCGGCCAACCCTCGGTTCGTGTGCACCCGAACCGGTGCCGGTGCACAAGAAATAGCGGCTCTTGTGACTGATGTGTAGGTGGTCGACGGGTGCCGGGCGCGGTGTGATGTGCAAGCTCGACAGGAGATGTCGGGTGGACGGGTAGTGCACCTGAGCGTGAACGTTTCCGTGTGTACAGCGTCTCGCCGGTGTACTACCTGTCGAGCGTGCCCATCACCCCGCCGCGAGCAGCCGCGCCACCACCGGCTCGAGCGCCGAGCCGGCACTGCAACACCCACACCTCCGGCAGGAGAACGGGTATCCCCTGGTGTTGTGGGTTCTCCCCTCTAATACCAACGGAGAAGGCACAACACCGCCGGATATCCCCTCGTGTGCGGTGCGTGCGTGCGGTGCGTGCGAGCGGTGCGGTGGGTGGTGCGGTGGGACTGGGCACAGGAGCTGGTAGGGCGGGCCCGTGCCTACATCCCGCTTCCCCTGCACTGGTGCCAGATCTGGTTGGGGTCCGGGCTATTGGGCTAGGGGCCAGTGGTGGGCTGTGGGTGGGGCTTGGATGTGCCAGGTGGGTGGGGTGGTGGGGTAGACGCGGGTGCTGAGGACGCGGCCTGCGCTGGTGAAGACTTCGAGGGTTGAGCCGTCGAGGATGATTCGGGCGGCTGGGCGGTCGGAGGAGGGGTCGAAGGCGTCCGTCGCCTGCATGCGGCCGCCGTGGGCGTGGGGGTTGCGGCTGGCTTGGGTGCGGTCGATGGTCAGGGTGTCGGCGTCGAGTTCGATCACCACGCGTTCGTGCTCGCTGAAGTGGATGACGACCTGCCCGGAGCCTTCGGGTACGACGATTTCGCACTGGGCGCCTGTCGACGCGCCGTCGGCGGGTGAGCCGTCGCCGACGCGGAGGGTGTCGAGCGTCGGCACCGGCGCGCTGCGGAGTGACGAGTCCGACCCGAGCCAGACGACCCGAGGCAGCGAGATGACTCCCGCCCAGTCGTCGGTCCAGCCCGGCCGGTCGCGCCCCTCGGTCAGCCAGCCGAACAGCAGCGGCCCGAAGCGGCTGTCCCGCAAGGCGGATGCCGCGTAGAAGTTGGTCCCGTGATCGACGCGCCGCGGAACCACGGGTGCATCGACATCGAACGACAGCACCTCAGCCGGACCACCCTCCGGCGACCACGACGCGATCACCGCGATCCGGCGGCCGTCGACGGTGAGCATCTGCGGACATTCCCACGCGGCGCCGGTGTCGTCGCCCGCCGCGACGCCGCGGGGCAGTTCGGCGAGCGGACCGGCGTACGTCCAGTTCTCGAGGTCGGTCGAGCGGTACGACGGGATGCTCGCCCCGCGGTCGGCGTACCCGGAGCCGACGACCATCCACCACGTGCCGTTCTCCTGCCAGACAAAGGGATCGCGGAACATGATCGCCTGATCGGACGGGTCAGGCACCACCTGGTGCGGCGGTCCGAACGACGTACCGCCGTCGTCGGACACGGCAGTGAGGACCGACTGGTACGGGCGTCCTTCGATGTGGCCCGAGTAGAACGCGCGGACCCGTCCGTCGTCCAGGACCGTGTTGCCGGACCAGCAGCCGTCGGTGTCCGGTCCGCCCGGCTGTGGCGCCATCGCGGGCCGGTGCAGCGTCCAGCGCACGTAGTCGGGTGAGGTCGCGTGCCCCCACTCGACCGGCACGTGATGATCGAGCGTGGGCCGCGACTGGAAGTACACATGTACGTCGTCTCCCACTTCGATCGGCCCGTTCGGGTCGTTGAGGAATCCGCGCGGCGGCCGGATGTGGAACGCGGGGCGCAGATGCGCGACCGCAGCGGCCGATCGGGTTGCGGACTGGGTCTGGGTCACCGGGAAGCTCCTGCCGTGATGCCTGCGATGAAGTACCTCTGGGCGAAGATGAACAGCAGCACACTCGGGAGAATCGCCAGTACGACGCCGGCCAGCACGACCGAGATCGAACCGGTGCCGAGGTTCCCCTGCAGACCGACCAGCCCGAGCGGCAGCGTGAAGTTGTCCTGCGACTGCAGGAAGATCAGCGGCCGGTAGAACTCCGCCCAGAAACCGGAGAAGTTCAGGATCGCGAGCGTCGCGATCGCCGGACCGGCCATCTTGGCGTAGATCATCAGGAACGTCTGGAAGTGACCGGCGCCGTCGATCCTTGCCGCCTCGCCCAGTTCGCGAGGCATCTGCATGAAGTACTGCCGCATCAGGAAGGTGCCGAACGCGCTCCCGAGGGCGGAGACCACCAGCGACAACGGGCTGTCGGAGAGTCCGAGGTACCGGATGATCACGAACACCGGGATGATGATCGTCTGCAGCGGCACCATCATGGTGGCCAGGAAGATCCCGAAGATCACCGAGCGCCCCGGGAAGCTGATCATCGCGAACGCGTACCCGGACAGCGTGCAGGTGATGGTCTGACCGACCACGATCAGCCCGGTGACGATCACGCTGTTGAAGAAGAACCGGCCGATCGGGATCCGGTCGAAGACCGCGGCGTAGTTGGAGAAGTCGGGGTGCAGCGGGATCCACTGCGGAGGGTTGCTGAACGCCTCGGCCGGCGTCCGCAGCGACGTCGTGACCGTCCACAACAACGGGCCGAGGGCGATCATCGCGGCGATCACCAGCACCGCGATGCCGGTGATCCGGCCGATCCGGGCCAGCGTTCCGGTCGATTCTGTCATTGGTAGAACACCAGCTTTCGTGCTGCGAGGAACTGCAGCCCGGTGATCACCAGGATCGCTACCAGCAGCACGATCGCGATCGCCGAGCCGTACCCGAACTGCAGGTTCTGGAAGCCCTTCTGGTACATCGAGATCGTCACCGTCGTGGTCGCCGATCCCGGGCCGCCCTTGGTCATGATGTACGGCTGGTCGAACAGCTGCATCGCGTTGATCAGGGCAACGACTGCGGCGAACAGGATCGTCGGGCTGATCAACGGGATCTTGATCCGGAACAGCGTCCGGAACGCGCCGGCGCCGTCGATCTGCGCGGCCTCCAGTACGTCGGTGGGGACCGACATCAAGGACGCGACGAACAGGACGAACGTGAAGCCGATCTGCTGCCACACCGCGATCAGCACGATCGTCGCGGCCGCCCCGAAACCGTTGGTCAGCCACGGCACGTTCGGGATCCCGAGCAGGCTGAGGTAGTAGTTCACGACCCCGAACTTGTAGTCGAACAGATAGCCCATGAAGATCGACACGGCCGCCGTCGACGCGAGCAGCGGCAGGTAGAACGCCGTACGGAACAGCGTCCGTACCCAGATCAGCTTGCGCTGGTTGACCAGGACTGCGAGCCCGAGGCCGATGGTCAGCTGCAGTACGACGATCGCGAGCGCCATCCCCAGCGTGACGCCGAACGACTTGAGCACCGGCCCGTCGGTGAACAGCCGCCGGTAGTTCTCCAGCCCGACGTACTCCGGTGTCGAGATGACGTCCCAGGAGAAGAACGACAGACCCAGCGAGGCGACGATCGGGATCGCGGTGAAGATCGCGACGAACAGCACCGACAGACCGATCATCGCGAACCCGAAGCGCGCCTCGCCGTGCGAGGACGGGTGACCGCGCTTCTTCACGACGGCTTCTCGCACCTCCGCGGTGACGGCGGTCATCAGCTCGCTCCTGCGGCCTTCTCGAGGTCGGACTGCAGCCCGTCCAGGGCCGCCTTCGCGTTACCGGACGAGATCGCCTGGGTGGTGCGCTGGTTCAGCGCGGTCGCGAGCGCGTTGTAGTACGGCGGGGCCGGGATCGGGGCCGTGTCCGGGTGCTTGGTCAGCGTGTCGTAGAAGACCGACCAGTGCTTCGGCCCGGTCTTGGCGTACCGCGCGGCCGTCACCAGGGACTTGCGGCCGGGGGTGGTCACGTTGCCCGGGAAGACCAGGTCGAAGGTCTCCGGCTTCACCAGCAGCTTCAGGACCTCCCAGGCCAGGTCCTTCTTCTTCGACGACTTGAAGATCGCGTACCCGCCGGCGCCGAACAGGTGCCGCTGGCTCTTCCACTTCGGGAACATCGTGACGTCGAAGCTGCCGTTCTTCATCCCGGCATTCGTGAGCCCGCCGGCCCAGAACCCGCCGCCGATCGACATCCCGATCCGGTTCGACGCGAACAGACCCTGCAGCGTGCCGCCACCGCCGACGTCGGGCGACGGCGACAGGCCCTTCTTGGTCAGCTCGATCATGTAGTTCAGGGCCTCGACGGTGGCGTCGGAGTTCGCGGTCGGTGCGCCCCACTTCCAGCCGCCCTTGCGACCGGCGGCGGCAGTGTCACCGGCGTACGCCTTGCTCCACAGCCAGTCGCCGCCGTCGTACTTGCCTTCCTCGAGCAGGTTGGCGTTGTTCGCGTACATGAACGACGTCCAGCTGCCCCACAGCCGGACCACCCAGCCGAAGGCGTTGATGCCCTTGAACTTGGCGATCTTGGTGGCCGCGGTCTCGAAGTCGTCGAGGGTCCAGTCCGCGCTCGGCGGTACGACGCCTGCGCGCTGGAAGAGCTCTGTGCTGTAGAACATGTTCCCGGCGTTGAAGCTGTCGGGGAGCTCCCACAGGTGGCCCTGGTACATCATCGACTCGACGAGGGCCGGGTGGATGTCGGCGAAGTACTCCTTCAGTGCGCCCAGGTCCTTGGTGACGTAGTCGTCGAGCGGGACCGCCAGTTCCTTCGACGCCATCAGCTGCAGGCCTTCGGTGGCGACGCTGATGATGTCCGGCGGGGTCCCGGCGGCGATCTGGGTCAGCACCTTGGCCAGGAAGTCGTTCCAGTCGGTGCCGTTGATGGCGGAGATCTCGAACTTGATCGTCGAGTCCAGCTTGGCGATCTGCGGCTGCAACCGGTTCTGCAGCTGGGTGGCCTGCGCCTGCTCGCCGAAGTACAGCATCTTCAGCGACTTCGACGAGCCGCCGCCGTCCTTGCTGCAGGCGGCCAGGTCGGCCAGCGCGGCCAGGCCGAGGCCACCGGCCCCGGCCTTCAGCAGCGTACGGCGGGCGAGCGAGCCTCCGGGCGGATGAATACCTGTCATGAGGGTTCCTCCTTGACCGCTCGGGCGGCCCGGCGCGCCGCCCAATACGTATTGACCCGGGACGGTAGCAGCGGTGTACGGTGGGACGCAATACGTATTGGGCCGAGCTGTGATAGTAAATTAGCTGCGGCGGTCAGGCCGCGCATCGTTAAGGGGGGACCATGGCGAAGTCGCCGGCCGGCCGGCCGAAACGCGTCACGATGACCGACGTCGCGCGCCGCGCGGGGGTGTCCCAGCCGACCGTCTCCTTCGTGCTCAACGACCGCCGGGACGTCGCGGTGGCCGAGGAGACCAGGCGGCGCGTGCTCCAGGCCGCGGCCGAGCTCGACTTCGTCCCCAACCGGGCGGCCCAGCTGCTGCGGTCGAACAAGTCGTTCACCGTCGGCGTCGTGACCAGCGGGATCGTTTCCCAGCCGTACGCCGGTCTGATCGTGCTCGGCCTGCAACAGGTCGTCCAGCCGGCGGGCTACGTGTGCATGGTCGTCGACACGACCGGCGATCCGGGCCAGGGCGACGATGCGGTGGCGAGCCTGGTCGGGCAAGGGGTCGCCGCGATCGTGTACGCGTCGCTCGCGCCGATGCCGCTGCACCGCAGTCCGCGCCTCGACGGGATCCGGACGATCTTCGTCAACTGCTGGCCCGAGGAAGGCCACGCCGACACGATCCTGCTGGCCGACGAGTACGCCGGTGGGCGCGCCGCGGCGGCGTCCGTGTTCGAACGCGGGCATCGCGAGGTCGCGTTCATCGGCGGCATGCGGAACGACTACGCCTGCAAGGAACGCCGGCGCGGATTCGACGACGCCGCCCGGGCAGCCGGTCTGCGCCCGGCCGATCTCGTGCATCGGTACGGCACCTACCAGATCGGGAACGGGTACGACCTGGCGACCGAGGTGATGACCGAGCACGCCCCGACGGCTCTGGTCTGCGGGAACGACCGGATGGCGATCGGCGCGCTGCTCGCCCTGCACGCGCTCGGGCTGGAGTGCCCGCGGGACGTCAGCATCGTCGGCTTCGACGACCAGCCCGATGTCGCGGACCAGGTTCGGCCGGGCCTGACCACCGCCGCGCTGCCGCACCTGATGCTGGGCCGACGGGCCGGCGAACTCCTGCTGGCCGGCCCGGACGATGCACCCGAGCGGGTGATCATCGACTGCGAGCTGATCGAGCGCGAGTCGGTCGGTGATCCGCCACGCCGGCGACCGCGGCCTCGGGCGACCGCGAAATGATCCACTGGCGCCCGCCGTCGGGCTTCGTCGGTGACGTGATCCCGTTCAGTCACGCGGGGCGGATCTGGTTGTTCTACCTGCTCGATGAGCGTCCCGAGGATCCGACCGCCGGTGCGAGCGGGATGCCGTGGGCGTTGGTGTCCACGACGGACTTCGTGCAGTACACGGACCACGGCGTCGTACTGCCGGCCGGGGATCGCGATGCGGTCGATTTCGACTGCTACACGGGCAGTGTGGTGGCGGACGGGTCGCGGCTGCACCTCTTCTATACCGGGCACAATCCGCGGCGCGGGGACGCCGACGGTTCCTTCCAGGTGGTGTGTCATGCGGTCAGCGACGGCGATCCGACGCGTTGGACCAAGCTGGGTGATCAGACGTTTGGCGCGCCGGACGGGTATGTGCCGCAGGACTGGCGGGATCCGTTCGTGTACCGGACTGCAGCCGATCAGCCGTGGCAGATGGTGCTGGCGGCGCGGTACGTCGATGTGCCGGATCGCCGGTGTGGTGTCGTCGCGCGATTGACGTCGACGGACCTGGCGCAGTGGACGATCGCGGAGCCGTTGTGGGAGCCGCACCGGTTCATCACGCAGGAGTGCCCGGACGTGTTCCAGTGGGGCGATTGGTGGTACCTGGTGTACTCCGAGTTCACCGACGCGTTTCAGACACGTTATCGGATCGCGCGGGGGCCATCTGGTCCATGGCTGGCGCCTGGGCGCGACACCGTCGACGGGCGGGCGTTCTACGCGGCCAAGTCGGTCGAGCACGACGGGCGGCGGTTCTTCATCGGCTGGATCCCCACAAAACAAGGGGATTCCGATGCCGGTCCGTGGCAGTGGGCGGGCGATCTCGCCGTACTCGAAGCGCATCAGGAGGACGACGGAACGTTGGCGTTCGGGCTCCCCGCGGAGGTTGTGGCGGCGTACGCCGACGTACAGGATGTCAAGCTGTCCCCGCTGGACGGCGCAGACACCGAGCCGGGACAGGGAGCGATTGACCGGTACGCCGCCTGGGTCGGTGATCCCGCTCCTTCGCAGTGCCTGATCACCCTGACCGTCGACGTCGCGGCCGGCACGCAGTCGTTCGGATTGCTGCTGCACGCCGGCGCGGACGGCGAGGACGCCACCGTCGTACGGCTGGAACCGCACCGCAACCGCATCGTCCTGGATCGCTGGCCCCGCGCACGAACAGGCCCAGCCCAATGGCAGGTCGACGGCGACATCCCGCACCTCGTAGAACTAGAACGCCCCTGCCCCCTCCCACCCGGCCGCCACACCGTGCAGGTCCTGCTCAACAGCACAACCGGCCAGGTAGTAGTAGACAAACGCGTCACCCTGACCTTCCGCCGCTACGACCTGGCTTCGCGCCACGCCGGCCTCTTCGTCACAGACGGCACCGTCAACCTCACAGAACTCACGATCTCGAGCTAGTGGCGTTCTCAGGAGCGGCCGGAGATTTTGCGGTTGAGGGAGAAGAGGCGTCCGAGGACTGGCATCAGGACGATGTTCAGGCCGTGCAGGACGCCGATGATCAGCAGGATGCCGCCGATGCGGCCGGCCTCGAAGCCGGCCTGTGGGGCGGTGACGATGATGCTCCACGTCTCCCGGGGCTGGAAGCTGACGGTGAACAGGATGTACGCGGTGAAGATCAGGTAGTACACGATGTCGGTCAGCACGATGTAGCTCTTGCCGGTCTGCGGGTTGTCGTGGAAGACGTCGGCGGCGTACGCGCGGCCGAACCGTTTGATGAACGGGCCGAGCCACAGGGCCAGGCCGATCAGCAGTAGGTCGGTGAACAGCTCGAGGATCCACCAGTCGAGCAGGAGATCCCCGGTTGTCCCGGCCCGCGGCGTGAAGACCAGGACGATTGCCGCCAGCAACAAGACGGCGAGGACCAGGGTGGCGGTGGTACGGACGATCCGCCGCCGCCGGATCCGGTCGTCGGCGATGCTGCCGAGCACTCGATCGAACAGGTCCGGTGCCGGCGGGCGCGTGGCCGTCGGGTCCAGAGCGTCGTACAGCCGGCGTTCTACCTCGGAGGGCTCGCCGGGAGTTTCGGGGCGTCGTGTCATCCCTGGACCTCCAAGACAGATTTCAGCGACCGCAGGCCGCGTTGTAAGTGGGTCTTCACGGAGTTGGGCGACAGGCCGAGGGTGTCGGCGATGTCGGCGACGGAGAGTTCGAGGTAGTAGCGCAGGACGACGCAGTCGCGCTGGCGGCGCGGCAGTTCGCGCAGGGCCGCGATCACTTCGCGGCGACTCTCGTCCGCGAAGGCGTGGTCCTCGGCCGACCGGTCGTCGGGGTCGGCCGGCAGCCGGTGCCGGAGCGACACCAGACCGCGACGGTTGTGGTCTCGGGCGAGGTTGATCACGATCGAGCGCAGGTACGCCGCCGCTCGGTCGGGATCGTGGATCCGGTGCTGACTCCGGGCCAACCGGAGAAACGCCTCCTGTACCAGGTCCTCGGCCGCGGTCCGGTCGTCGACGAACCAGCGAGCGAGCTGGACCAGGCGCCCCGCTTCCGCCTGGAACAGCGCGACCACGAGCGCGTCGGCGTCCGTCCGGACGCCGCCGACCGGTAGGTCCGCAGCCGCATCCATAGCCCCCATCACCTCTACGGACGGACGAGCCGGCGGAACGGGTGACACGGCAAGGAATGTTCTTCCGCTGTCACCCGTTCCGCGGCACTACGCCGTCTGTCGTTGTGATCCGTGCATCCAGCATCGGCGATCGAGGGGGAGTCATGACAGGTCTGAAGCTTTTCGCCACGACGGCAGTCCTCGCCGTCTCCGCAATCGCCACCGCCCCCGCGGCGGTAGCGCAGTCCGACGTAGTGACGGCGTACGGCGCGCTCAGGGACCTGGCGCCCGCCGCGGCCGGTCCGCTCGACGGCGCCCGCGCTGTGCTCGTGATGGTGTCCGGCGACGGCCACACCGACGTACGGCTCCACGTGCAGGGGATCGACCGCTCGGAGGTGGGCCGTACGTTCGGCGCCCACTTGCACGTCGGTCCGTGTGTCGCTGGTGACGGAGCCGCAGCCGGCCCGCACTACAACACCGACGCTCTGGCCGGCCGCGTCCCGCCGCGCATCGACGAGACGACCGAGGTCTGGCTCGACTTCACCGTCACGCCGGGCGGAACCGGTCACGCGTACGCCGGGGTTCCGTTCGTACCTGCGCCGGGCGAGCGCGCGATCGTGATCCACCAGAACCCGACCGACGACCACGGCGCAGCCGGCCCACGCCTGGCCTGCCTGCCGGTGTCATGGTGAGCCTGCTCCGATCGGCTGCCGCAGGACTCGGGCTCGGCGTCTGCTGGGGAATCGCGGCCCGGGTGTGGATGCGGCTGATCTCGACCGATCCGGGGTTCAGTTGGACCGGCACAGGCATGATCCTGGCGCTGACCGCCGTCTCCGGTCTCGCGCTCGGCATCCTGTACGGCGTACGTCGCGCCGGCCGATCGCGGTGGTGGCGATTGCTCGCCGTACTCTGCCTACCCGTCTTCCTCGGCCCTGGGATGATCTTCCTGCCCGCGTTCCTCCTCGGCGGTCTGCTCTACGTCGACCGCCGGTGGGCACGCATCGCCGGCCTGGCTGGCATCGGCCTGGCCGAACTAGCCCTCTGGCTCGTGGACCGCGGCCAGCCGATCAACCCCTGGTACCACTACGGCGGCTTCCTCATCCTGTCCCTGACCCTCGCCGCCGGAGCCGCGGAACTGTACCGGCCCCGCCGTAGCCTCTTCCAACTCGTCCCCATCGCCCCGAACGGCAACCGCGGGCTGCCGACTCGCACGCACCTGTAGAGATTGGGGGACGCTGCCTGCGCGGCGCCTCCCAACTCTTGTGCCAGGGTGAGTCGCATGGATGATGAGCGGACGAAGCAGACCCGTCCGGCTGAGCCTCGGTTGCCGGCTGCTGTCGCGGTGATGGCGGCGATCGGGCTGTACGCCGTCCTGCCCGGCGCTCTGCAGATCGGGCCACGGTTCGTGATCCCGGCGCTGGAACTGCTGTTGTTCGTTCCCTTGGTCCTGGCCAACCCGCGCCGGATGAGCAAGGAGAACCGCTTCCTGCGGCGGCTGTCGATCGGCCTCGTGCTGCTGATCGCGTTGTCCAACACGACTGCGCTCGTACTGCTGATCCGGTCGCTGGTAGTCGGAGAGGCGACAGCGGGCGGTCAGTTGCTGGCAGCCGCCGGCCAGGTGTGGCTGACGAACGTTCTCGTGTTCGCGCTCGCGTACTGGGAGCTTGATCGGGGCGGTCCGGTCACGCGCTTTCGGGTCGATCGGCCGGGACTACCCGCTGCCGATTTCCGGTTTCCGCAGGACGAGGACCACGACGCGATCAGTGAAGTGGCGCAGCGGTCCTCGGCCAGGTCCGGCTGGGCCCCGGGATTCATCGACTACCTGTTCGTGTCCGTCACCAACTCCTCGGCCTTCAGCCCCACCGACACCATGCCGCTGACGGTTCGGGCCAAGCTCCTGATGGCGGTCGAGTCGGTCTCGGCCCTGATGCTCTCGGTCCTGGTCGTCTCCTTCGCCGTCGGACTCCTCGGTGGGTGACTACCTGCTCTGCTGGTTGGCGGGCGATGCCGTCAAGTCCAGCGAGCCGTCGATCACCGCGGCGGCGACCGCGCTGAGGTGGCGCCCGTTGTGGCGCGCGTAGGTGCGCAGTACGGCGAAGGCCGCGTCGACGCCGAGACCGGCTCGCTCGGCCAGCACGCCTTTGGCCTGTTCGATCAGGACGCGGCTGTTCAGCGCACCCTGGAGTTGTTCGGCGACGACCTCGCCGTGGCGAACGGTGCGTTCCTGCAGCAGGCCGATGGTGGCGACGTCCGCCAGCGCCTGACCGACCGCGATGTCGTCGTCGCTGAGGCTGGAACGGTGCTGGCAGAACAGGTTCATGGCTCCGATGACCTGACCGCGCAGGCGCAGCGGCAGGGCATGCACGGAACGGTAGCCGGCCGCCGTGGTCGCCGCCTGGAACCGCGGCCATCGGGCCTGGACCTCGGCCAGGTCGATGTTCACCACCGGGTGTCCGGTGGTGAAGCAATCCAGGCAGGGTCCTTCGGAGTTCTGCAGCTCGAACAGTTCCAGCAGCCGGGCCTGATCGGTGGTGGAGGCCACTACGTGCAGCTGGTCCTGGGGGTCGACCAGGATGAGCCCGGCTGCGTCGGCCTGCAGGATCTCGACGCTGCGTTCGGTGAGCGTGTGCAGGAAGTCGATGACGTCGAAACCTGCGACGAGGGTGTCGGCGAGCTCGACGAACACGCTGGCCAGTCGCTGCTCCCTGCTCATGGCGCTCTCCTTCCTGACGTGATCGTGTCCCGTGACCGGGTGTGCTGTCTATTCATGATGATCGTCTTCGGGTGAGAAGCGCAGCCGCCGGTCGACTATGTCCTTGGCCACCTCGATCAGCGGACGTTCACTGCTGAAGGCGTGGGCGCGTAGCCGCAGCAGCGCGTCGGTCAGGCCGACGCCGGCCTGCACCGAGATCATCCCGGTCGCCTGATGAATCTCGCGGCGGCTCTCGACGGCCCCGGCCAACCGTGGATGCAGCGGCTCGCCCGGTGTGGCCTTGTCCTGCAGGTGCAGCAAGATCGTCGTGGCCGCTTCCGCGAATGCCAGCGCCTCGGCCAACTGCGGCCGGTCCAGCGAACCGGGCGTGTCGCGATACAGGTCGAGCACGCCCAGCCGAATCGCACCGACCTGGAGCGGGAAGGCGAACACGGCGGCCACACCCGCGTCCAGAGCGGCAGCGGTGAATCCCGGCCACCGCGCCGGTCCGGTAGCGGCCAGGTCGGACTGCAACACCGGCTGCCCGTCGTTCGACGCGTCCAGACACGGGCCCTCGCCCAGGGTGGCCTGGAGGTCTTCCATCATCGAGGCCGGCCCGTCTGTGGCCGTGATGGTGCCGGCGTGACCTGTGGGGGTCATCAATGCCAACCCCACACCACTGACCGGCACTGACATCGCACAGGCGCGGCACAGGTGCTCCGGGAGCGCGTCTCCCACCTCGGCCATGACCTCGGCCAGGATCTGCCGAACTCGTGACGATGACACCCGACCACACCGCCTCCCATTACGTCTCGCCGACCAGGGCCAACCCCGCCGATCAGCCGATTGCCGGCGATCGGACGGCGGCGGCCACCGGTGATCTGGTGGGAAGCCGCCGGGTGCTGATCAGTTCGGCGGCCACGATGCGGAGCTTGATGTTGTTGTCCTGCGAGTAGCGCTGGAGCACTGCGAACGCCTGATCGGCGTTGATGCTGAAGCGTTCCATCAAGACGCCCTGAGCCCGGCCGATGAGCGTGCGGGTCTCGATCGCCTGCGCCAACGTCGACGCCTCCCGGAGGGTGGCGATCGCGACTGCGGCGTGCCGGGCCAGCAACTGCGCGGTGGTCTCGTCGACGGCGGTGAACCCACCGGCGCGGATCGCATAGAGGTTCAGCGCGCCCAGGTTCGAGCGGGCAGTGCACAGCCGAACTGTGAGCACGCTGCGAAGACCGAGTTCGGCGACGCGTGCGCTCCACCGCGGCCACCGCGGGTCGACAACGGTGTCGCTGACCAGAACGCTTGGTTGCTCCCGGCTCACGGGCACACAAGGCCCCTCGCCGTACTCCAGTTGGAGCTGGTCAGCCTGCTCCACTCGCCGATCCGTGGCACCGCCCGTCCTCAGGCCCGTCCGTCGGTCGACAAGGACGACACCGGCACAGTCGCACGTGGTGGTGCGCAGCGCGTACGCCAGGACCAGGCCCACGGCGTCGTCGATGCTCGCGACGTCGTACAACTCCACCGCCAACTGGGCCAGACCACGGGCCAGCAATACCTCTGTTCCGGGGGTGCCGGAAACATCGCGGAAGCCGCCGGCCGCTGGTGGGCGGGAGACTTCACTGTGGATGACAGACATCAGCCCGACTCCGTCCAAACACGCCGTTGGAGCACCGCCGGGTCTCGGGCAGCCGGACACGCCGTTTGAGTCGGCGTTCCTATTGCTTCGAACAATACTGCCAATCCGTACCCACCGCGCGGTCAAGTCTCAAATTGTGTGAACGCCCGCCCGGTCCGCGGTCACAATGGTGTGATGACTGTCGAATCTGTTGTGGTGTGTTGGTGATGGGGATTCTCGACAAGTTCTCGCTGGCCGGGCGGACGGCTCTGGTGACCGGCGGTTATCGAGGGCTCGGACGGGCCTTCGCCACCGGGTTGGCCGAGGCCGGTGCGGATGTGGTGATCGGAGCGCGCGACGCCGCGGCGTCGCAGGAAGCGGCCGAAGCGCTGGCGGGTGAGACCGGACGGACGGTGGTCGGCATCGGCCTCGACGTGAACGACCGGGCCTCCGGCCGGGCGGCGATCCAGACGGCGCTGGACGCGACCGGCCGGTTCGACATCCTGGTCAACAACGCCGGGGAGTGCGTTCACCGGCCGGCGCTCGACGTACCCGACGACGAGTGGGACGCCGTCTTCGGCACGAACGTCGACGGCCTGTGGAAGCTCAGTCAGGAGGCCGCCCGGCACTTCACGACGGTCGGCGGCGGCACCATCGTCAACATCGGGTCGATCTCCGCGCAGATCGTGAACCGTCCGCAGTGGCAACCGGCGTACAACGCGTCCAAGGCCGCGGTCCACCAGCTGACCAAGTCCCTGGCCGCGGAGTGGGCCCCGTTGAACATCCGCGTGAACGCCGTCGCCCCCGGCTACGTGAAGACCGAGATGGCGCCGGTCGACGAGCCGCAGTTCAAGGCCCGCTGGATCGACGACGCCCCGATGCAGCGCTACGCCGTACCGGAGGAAATCGCCCCCACCGTCGTCTTCCTCGCCTCACCGGCCTCCAGTTTCATGACCGGCTCAGTAGTAGTGATCGACGGCGGCTACACCCTCCACTAGCGGTATCGGTCGAGGAACGCGGTGAGTTCTGCGAGGTACTGCGGGCGGTTGTCGCGGCGTACCGAGTGGCCGGTGCCGGCGATGTGTACGGCGCGGAACTCGCCGGCGGCCGCTTGCGCGCAGCGGTCGGCGTACTCGGTGGAGATCAGCGCGCCGCGTTCGGTGTCACCGTGGATCAGCAGTACCGGGCAGGTGATCTCGGTCAGCAGCTCGGTCAGCGGCGCCGGGTCCTGATACGGCCGCTTGAACAGCTCTGGGTTGACCTGCGCCTTCGACACTGCCCAGGGTTCGAGTTCGTCCTCGGCCCAGTCGGGGTCGCTGGATCGACCTTGGGCGATCCGGGATGGCAGGTCGAGCGCCCGGACGTCCGCGAGCCAAGTCGGCTCGGACCACTCTTCGTCCTCGTGGTCGCCAGGCGTTCCAGGCGGCGGGTCTTCCAGCACGACCGCACGGACCAGGTCCGGCCGCGACGCGGCCAGGTAGGCGGCCGCCATCGCGCCCATCGAGTGGCCGACCACGACGATCCCGCCGTCATGGGGTTGGCTCGACAGCACGAGGGCGGCATCGTCGCCGTGTGCGGCATAGCGGATCGGTTCGTCCGGAAGCCCGGACTCACCGTGTCCACGCGCATCGATCGCGAGCGCCCGAGTCCCGGACATCTCGCCGAGCAGCGGCTCCCAGCACTGCGCAGAGTCCGAGAATCCGTGCAGGAACGCGACCTCGGCCGCCGCCTCGTCGGTCCGGTACCACGCCAGATGAGCCGTTCTGCCTCGCACACTGAACATGGCCCGGACCCTAGCGCAAACACCTAGTGGGTGCAGGCGCAGTCGCAGGTCGGGTGGCAGGGCTTGCGCGGCTCGGCGCAGACCTGGTGTGGGTGGAGGACTGGGCCGACGCCTGGGACTGCTTGGCTGCGGGCCAGGCGCAGCAAGGATTCTGCGGCGAGTGGGGCGTTTTCGCCGGTTGCGGACATGCGTGCGGCGATCATCCCGGCGACCAGGGGCGCGGAGAACGACGTACCACTCCAGCTGGCCAAACCGTCGAAGTGCCTGACTTTATGAGGAACGGGATCTTCGAAGCACTCGTAGTCGCCAACTGCGAAGGCGTTGACCAGATCCACGCCGGGTGCGTAGACGTCGACCCAGCCGCCGTAGTTGGAGAACCACGCGCGGCAGTTCCCGTCCGCGGAGAGAGCTCCGGCGCCGATCACCCACTTGTACGCCGCGGGGAACGTCGGCTCGTACGTCGTGTCGTTGCCGGCCGGCGCGACGATGACGACGTCCAGGTGGCGCAAACGCTTGTCGTAGAAGACATTGAACGTGAGCAGTGGCCGATGGAAGCGGGTGAAGCCGTCGAACTCGCAGACGATGACCTCCGCACCGCAGTCCATCAGTTCGTTCATCTTCTGGATGATCTCGTGCTCGTACGCCATCCCCGCGAACGGCCGGTTGTCGATGTACTCCGCCTTCTTGACGTGCACCTTCGCCTTCGGCGCCGCAGTGCGCACACAGCCGGCCACGAACGTCCCGTGGCACGCGTACGGCTTGATCTGTGTGGTGCTGCCCGCCTTGAAGGGATTCTCGACATCACCGGTGACGCCGGCCATCCACGGCCACACCTGCACACCGTCGACCAGGCCGCCGTCGACGACGCCGACGAACACATCGCGGCCGTCCCATCCGCGCGTTCCGCAGCAGATCCCGGTGCTCACCGGCGGCTCCGGGCACGCCGCCTTCCCGGGCACACCCGCCGGCTCGGTGGCCGGGCAGGGATGACCGTTGCCGTTCAGCGTCAGCGCGGTGTCCGGCGTCACCAGGTCGGGACCGTGCTTCTCCTCCACCCGAGCCAGTACGTACGGCGTCGACAGGGCATCGGTGTCGTCGTAGCGGCCGTCGCGCTTGCCGCCGAACTCCTTGCCACCGAACTTCCCGGGCTGTCCAGCCTTCACCGAACCGAACGTCCTGCCGTAGCGCCAGACCAGACCGGTGACACCGCCGATCACGGGCAGCCGATCGATGGCCACGTTCTCGGGGATGATCGGACCGCGGTCGTCGCCGGGCATCGGCGCTTCGCGCAGCGTTTCCAGTACCAGGTCCACATGTTCGGTGCGAACGAGGATGGTGTCCCGGCGGTAGAAGTACTCGACGTACCCGCGGTCTTTCCAGTCGGACGGGTACGCCGCCGCCGTACCGTGCCACCGCTCTTCGCGATCGTCTCGCTTCTTGCCACGACCCGTGCGCTCCTGGTCCTCGGGGTCGTCCAGGATGAGGTGCAGGGCATCTATGAGGCGTTGGTCTGCTGGCATTTCGTCCCCCTAGTTGGTCAGAAACCTTCCAAAAACAAGGTGGTACGGCGTACTACGATCGGAACAGGGCCACGTGAAGGGGAGGGACCGTGGACGCTGGCGAGCTGCATGCGCTCGCATTGTCGCGGCCCGCCGACGCCCTGAAGCTCGCCCGCCAGGTCCTCGCGAACTCCCCGTCCGACGCCGATGCCGCGGCAGCGCACCAAGCGGCGGGTGTCGTCCATCGCGACTTCGGTGACATCGGTGCGGCGGCGACCGAACTCAAGGCGGCGTACCGGCACGCTCGCAAGGCAGCGGATCCCGACAGCGAGGCAGACATCCTGGCGAGCCTTGGCGTGGCTCTGGTCATGGCCGGGCAGACAAGACGTGGGCTGGCCGTCCTCGACTCGATCGTCCCCGGCCGGACCGGTGTGCTGGCCGGCCGCATCCTGGTCCGCCGGGCGTGGGTGCGAGGGGCACTGCTCGGCAGGTACGCCGAAGCGCTGGCCGACGCCGAACAGGCCGTCGAACTGCTGAGCGACACCGGTGACCTGATGTGGGAGGCGCGGGCGCTGACCCACCGGGCGATGGTGCTGCTCGCGATGGGCGCGATCGAACGTGCCGACGTGGACTACGCCCGCAGCGAGGAGCTGTTCGCGAAGTGCGGCCAACAGGTCGAGTACGCCGACACCCGGCAGGCGCGTGGTGCCGCGGCCTTCGCCCGCGGTGACCTGCCGACGGCATTGCTGTACCTCGACGACGCACAACGGATGGTCGACGAGCTCGGAGTCTTCGAGCCGGACCTGCTCGCCAACAAGTGCGTGGTGCTGCTGGCGGCCGGTCTGACGCGTGACGCACTGACCGAGATCAACAGTGCGCTGGAGCGGTTCGAGCACCAGCGCGGCTCGACGGCTCGACGCGCGGAGTTGTTGTACTGCGCCGGACTGGCAGCGCACGCCGCCGGTGCTCTGGAGCTGGCCGAGAGTCGCAGCCGCGCGGCTCTGCAGCTGTTCCGCCGCCAGCAGCGTCCGTGGTGGGCAGCGCGTGCTGAGCTCGCCTTGCTGCAATCCCGCTACGCGGGCGGTGATCGTACGGCGCGATTGCTGCACACCGGCCGGCGACTCAGCGTCGAACTCGACGGACTCGATGCGGACCTCGCGGTCGAGGCGCATCTGCTGACGGGCAGGCTCGCTCTCGCCCGTTCCGAGCCGGCCGAGGCCAGACACCACCTGAGCATCGCGGCCGGCGCCCGGAACCGCGGCCTGCGAGCACGCGGCGCCGGCTGGCTCGCCCAAGCCACGCTCCATCAAGTCGACGGCCGGGCGCGGGCGATGCTGGCCGCCTGCCGGCAGGGCCTGAGCCTGATCGAGGTCTATGTGCACACCCTCGGCGCCACCGAACTTCGCGTCCTCGCCACCGCTCAGGGCGCCGAACTCGCCGCGATCGCGCTCCGGTACGCCGTCCAGCGCGGCAACGCCCGCCAAGTCCTCGAGTGGAGCGAACGCTGGCGCGCCACGGTGCTCGCGATCCCGCCGGTCCGGCCGCAGCAGGACGACGGCCTGGTCGCCGACCTCGCCGCGCTGCGCAGCCTGACGAACCGGCTCGAAACCACCTACGACCAGCGGCTCGGACCCGCCCCGCTGCACCGCGAACGCCGGCGCCTCGAAGCCGCAGTACGACGCAGAGTTCTGGTGACACCCGGCACCATGGGCCACCGGCCCGACCAGTTCCGCAGTACCGAGCTGCTCAGTCATCTCGGAGATCGCAGTCTGGTCGAGCTCACGGACGTCGACGACCAGCTGTACGCGATGACGGCAGCGCGCGGCCGGGTCCACCTGGAGTTGATCGGTCCCACCCAGGAGGCGATTCGTCGGCTGTCACATGCGTTGTTCGCGCTGCGCCGTGAGGCGACCGGACGCGGCGAGGACCGGCTCGACCTGGACGCCATCGGAGCCCGCCTGGAGACGGCACTCCTGGGCGACGTGGCCAGGCACCTGGCCGACGGCCCGGTGGTGGTCGTGCCGACCGGCCGGCTGCACGCCGTTCCGTGGAGTCTGCTGCCGTCGTTGCGGCATCGGTCGACCTCGGTGGCCCCTTCGGCGGCCGCGTGGTTGCGCGCACGGAGCGCCGTACCGCCTGCGACCGAGCGGGTGGTGCTGATCGGCGGTCCGCAGCTGTCGACCGGACCAGAGGAGGTACGACGACTGTCCGAGCTGTATCCGGACGCGGTGGTGCTCACCGAAGGCGATGCGACGGCAGAAGCGGTCCTGCAGGCGATGGACGGGGCGTCGTTGGTGCATGTCGCCGCGCACGGCACGTTCCGCGCGGACAGCCCGCTGTTCTCGGCGCTCCAACTCGATGACGGGCCGCTCACGGTGTACGACCTCGAGCGGCTGGACCGCGCGCCGTACCGAGTAGTGCTGTCGAGCTGCAGCTCCGCGCTGGGCGGACCCAGTGGCGCGGACGAGTTGCTCGGTCTGGTCAGTGCGCTGGTGGCACTCGGGTCGTCCGGGGTTGTGGCAAGCGTCGTACCGGTGAACGACCCCGCGACGGTGCCGCTGATGCTCGGCCTGCACGGCAGGCTGCGGGCCGGGGACGATCTTGCCGAAGCACTGGCCCAGGCGCGGGTGTCGGCCGGCGACGACCGGCCGGCGCGCACAGCTGGGCAGTCCTTCATCGCACTGGGGGCTTGAGTCATCGCTTGAGTCATAGCCGGACCCAGTCGGTGACCACTCGACCGGTCGCCGTATCGCAGCGCAGGCGGACCGCGTCAGCAGGCAACGACGGCAGCTCGAAGAAGCCGGATTCGTCCGCGCTGACGGAGTACTCGGTGCCGTCCGGGGTCTCGACGTGGATCTCGCCCGGGCCAGGCGGCAGGATCTGGCCGACGACTTCGTCCTGGGTCACCTCCAGCTCCATCGACAGCGGAGTGGAGCTGAACACCAGCACTCGGGTCTGCCCGGGATCGGCTCGGGTCCCCGCTGCGGCCTCGAGCGAGGAGTCGAACGTCAGGCTTGCCTGCAGGAGGTCCTCGTCGATCGTCCGCCAGGACAGCACGCCCTCGGCCTGCGCGGCGATCGTGTCTGCCAACGGCTGCGTACCGCGGACCGCCTCGGCGAGATCCGCGAGGAGACGCTCGTCGTCATCCCAGGGTCGCCGCGTCATGCCGATCACCTCCGGACGGCTCGGATCGCTCGGATCGCTCGGCGGATTCGACGTACGCCCGGACCCGCGGAGAGCTGCGGAGCCGTTCGAGCGCGCGTGCGCGGGTGGGACCGATGCTGCCTGCCGGTATCCCGGTGCGCTCGGTGATCTCGACGTACGACGGTCGCGGATCCTCGAGCAGCAGCAACAGCAGCTCGCGCTGCCGGCGGGGCAGCTCGGCCAGACCGGCCAGCAGCACCTCGTGCCGCTCGGCCCGGAACAGACCTTCTTCCGGTTCGTCGAGGTCCGCCGCGATCGCCTGGAACTCGGGATCCAGCGGGTCGTTGGGCTGCAGTCGGCGCCCGGACGACAGGTACCGGAGCGCCTCGCGGCGGGCGGTCGTGACGATCCATCCCGGCATGGCCCGCGGTTCCTGCAGGCTGTCCAGGTGCCCGACGAGCCGCAGCCACACGGTCTGCGCAACGTCCTCTGTCTCACTCGGCGTCAGCCGGAACCGGCGGATGACGGACACCAGCAACGGCGCGTACCTGCTCACGAGTTCGCTCCATGCCTGCTGATCGCCATCGGCCGCGGCGGCCACCAGAGCGGTGACCGGCGACACGTCGTCTTCCATTCCGGCTGCCCCCTTGATGCCGTGTCCCTACTGAACGGACCGCGCCGGAGCACCTGTAGATACATGCCAATCCAGCTTCAGACCGGTAGCTCTGCGTAGGCCGATGCCGGCAGGAGCCGCAGGCCGGTGTGCAGAGTCACCAGCTGCTGGAGCGCGTACGTCGCGGAGCGCTTGAAATCGAAGCCGTGTGCACCGAGGGTCACCTCGACGGAGCAAGCGCCTGGACTCAGCCCGACGAGCAGGCCGCTCTGGACGGTCAGCCGGAGGGCTTCCAGCGTGAAGAGCAACGTGAGATCGAAGGTGATCGTGACCGGAGTGTACTGGTCGACGGTCACGTCCACCTCGGGGTGATGGATCGACGAGATCTCGTGCTTGGCCAACGTGACGTACTCGGGCGACCGGGTGCCCGCGAGAGTGGCGCTCGCTGCCTCCTGGAGGTTGCGATGCGTCCGCCAGGCCCAGAGGATCGGCTCACCCAGGTCGCGATCGAAGGTCCCGGCGAGTGCGTGGGTCACCGGCGCCGATGCCAGCCAGGCGACTGGACCGAGGTGCGGTGCCATTTCGAGCACCTTGCTCCTGGTGATCAGGTCGTTCAGCTCGGTGGAGGCGTCCGGGCTGGTCCGGTTGAAGTGCGAGGCGATGGTGATCTGGCTACTGGTGTTCATCGGTCTTCTCCTGCAGGTACTGGCGCCCTGGATCAAGGCGAGCATTGATGCGGATTCGGTGTGCTGGGGCGGATTCGTGGATCTGCGGGATCCCCGGGGCCAATCGCCCGGCCGCCTGAACGTGAGGCACCGGTTTGGGGTGCGTACCCGGTCGGTGCCTGATCCGGCTGACGGTCCCGGCTGCCAGGACGGCCGTCACGAGCACCAGCGGCACCAGCCACGATGGCCAGTTCGACTCGCTGGCGGCGAGCTCCACCGTCACCGTGGTTCCTGTTGGGACGAGCTCCCCAGGGCGGGGCTGCTGGCTGATGACCTGTCGATCGCGACCACTTCCACCGACCAGAGCAAAGATCAGCTCGACGCCCTCGACCGCGCCACGAGCCTCGTCCTCACCGCGGTTGAGCAGGTCCGGAACCGGCACGAGCTTCGGCTTCGGCGCGCGGGTGACGTCGACGGCGACGACGGTGCCGATGTCGACCTCGGTACCGGCCCGCGGATGCTGGTTCAGGACGATCCCCGGTGCGTTCCCGGGACGGACCACGCGAGACCGGAACGTCAGCCGAGCCACCCCGACCGCCTGCTTCGCGGTGGATTCGAGCCGGCCGACGACATCCGGCACCACTGTGTGGACCACGGCGGGCGGCACGGGCGGCGTAGGCGGAACGACGGTGGTCGGCGGTGGCGTCGGCGGCGTGGGCACCCGGCGTACGTCGGCTGTCACGGTGCTGGCGCGTTCGACCAGCTCGCCTGGCTGGGGCCGCTGGCTGACTACCCGCCCCGGCTGCTCACCGTCCGCGAGGATCCGTTCCTTGTAGGTGAGGCCGGCGTCTTTGACCAGGGCCGCGGCTTGATCCTCGGTGCTGTTGATCAGATCTGGCACCGGAACAAGCACCGGCGACGGCGGGACGGGCTCGCTGAGCTTCAGGCCGGCCTCGTCCCCGAACATCATGTACGTGCCGGCACCGGGGTTCTGAAACTCGACTGTCCAGTCCGCTGCGCCGTTCGCCGGTGACGTTCGGATCCCGATCGTGCGCCGTGCCGCGATCTTCTCCGCCTCGGCCAAGGTCTTCCCGACGAGGTCCGGCATCACCACGCCGCGGGTGAGGGCAACCACGAATCCCCCGTCGGGGTCGCCTGTGCCCTGCAACTCCTGCTTGACGACGACGACGGCCTTCTCGCCGACCTGCACGAAGTTGTAGTTCACGACCTTGCAGTTGTAGCCGGCGTCTCGGAGACGGTCCGCTGCTGTTCCCAGCGAGAGGCCGAGCACCTTGGGAACGGCCGGGGGTGAGGCGGTCCACTCAGCGGTTTCCGCGCACGCGTCTTCAGCGACGCCGGCCGCGGCGGTTCCGGCCGGCAGCAGCGTCGCGATCGCAAGGGCTGCCGCGGCGATCAGATACCTGACGCGATGGATACTCACACCTGTCTGACCGGGTCGCCGGGCCGGTTGATACCCGCATGCAACCAACTTCGGCGTCGGAGGCGTGTCTAACCCGGTATCAAGGATGGGAGATCAGATGAGTGATCGGGACGCGGCGTTCGAGGCGTACTTCGCGGCACGTTCCGACGCCATGCGCGGCACGGCGTACCTGCTCTGCGGCGACTGGCATCGTGCGGAGGACCTGGTGCAGCAGACGTTCACGAAGCTCTACCTGGCGTGGCGCCGGATCCAGCGGCACGAGGCGATGGACAACTACACCAGGCAGACACTCATCCGGACGTTCCTGTCCGAGCGGCGCCGGGGGTGGTTCCGGCACGAGTCGGTCGAGTCCCAGGCGACCGACCGGGCGGCGCCGTCGGCCGACCGTGCCGACGAACGGCTCATGTTGCTGGAGGCACTCGTGAAGGTGCCGCCGAGGCAACGCGCGGTGCTCGTCCTGCGGTACTGGGAGGACCAGTCCGTCGAGCAGACGGCTGCGCTGCTCGACTGCTCGACCGGAAATGTGAAGAGTCAGGCCGCCCGCGGGCTGGCGACACTGCGCGGACTGCTGGAAGAGGAGAAGGTTCGATGAACGAAGAGGATCTCAACGAGGCACTGCACGACGTGATCGTGCGCAGCAGCCCACCCCCGTCGATGGATCCTGCGCGCGCTCTGGAGCAGGCCCGACGGGCGCGCAAGCGGCGCAGGGCGGCGTGGGGCGTGGCAGCCGTCGTACCACTGGTGGTCGGCATCGGAGCCGGTCCCGCACTGGTCGCGAACCTCACCGGTGACCGGTCGGTGGGCCAGATGGTGGCGGGCGGCCCGGGCGCCACGCCGTCGACATCGCCGTCAGCATCCACGCCGCCGCCGGTCACCACTGTGGCGCCGTCGACTGCGCCGAAGACCCGGAAGACCGGTGACCCGTGGCCGGAGGGCCAGGTGGACCGTACGGCGACCGCGGGTCCGCGCGCCGATCGGGCCGTGACGCTGATGAACGACCTGACCTCGGCTTTACCGCCGGGGTTCACCTCGCCGAACCTGAAGTACCCGGAGGGCGGCCCGATGAGATGGCCGCAGAGCCAGTACGCGTCGAATGACGGGGAGCCGGACTACTGGGAGTACATGGCCTCCATCCCGGTGCAGAAGGACAACCGGGTCGGCAAGTTGCTGGTGCAGTCGACCACGCCCGACGGGAAGCCGGCGACGGACCCGTGCCAGCTGGCCAAGAAGTTCTGGGGCGGGACCGGCACCTGCGCCGTCGTGGACGTCAACGGCAAGAAGGTCGGCGTACTGACCACCAAGGGCGGCGGCGACTACGACCAGTGGGCCACCTACCGGTACGACGACGGCACCGTCGTGTACCTCGCCCAGGCCAAGAAGAACGACCGCACCGACCGAGCGCCGCTGACCCAACAGGTATTCACCCCCCGCCAACTGGCCGAACTGGTCACGTCACCGAAGTTCAAGATCAGCGCCTGACCCCGCTACGGGTGGGCGGCGCGCGCTGGGGCCGGCAGGAGCAGGAGCCCGAGGACCATGCCGAGTAGGCAGGGCAGGCCGTGGTTGTCATGGAGAATCGTGCCGACCACGGCCAGCACCGGCACTACGAATGCCGACATCCTGAGGTTCGTCGGGAAGACGACGCCGTACCGGCGGGACGCGACCATCACCACCACTGTCAGTGCACCGAGCAGACCGGCGCTGCACATCGAGTTGCCTGCGCCGACGGGGTTCAGCCAGACGTAGCTCATGAACTGACCGAACAGACCGCAGCCGAAGTAGAGAACCAGCCAGCGCACGCGGCCGAACACGCGCTCGGCGAGCGTACCGACCACCGCGAGCCAGATCAGGTTGACGATCAGACCGGCTGCCCAGCCGTCCTGGAAGAACATTCCGGTGATCAGGCGGTACCACTCGCCGGCGTCGATCCGCGCCGCGTCCCGCACCACGTGGTCGTACAGCGGTCGGTGGACGAGCTGGGCGACGCCTGTGGTCATGGCTCAGAACGTAGCCGACCGACCGCGCAGGCCTGGTGCAAATCGGGGTTTTATGGCCTCGTCCAGGGGCTTATACGGTCGATTTCATGGACTGGAACTTTCAAGCCGCCGGAGAGCTCGCGGCCGCTTTGCGCGCCGGTGAAGTGACCTCGGTGGAACTGACCGACGAGGCGATCGCCTGCATCGAGCGGGACGACAAGACGATCAACGCGATCTGCGTGCCGGACTTCGACCGTGCGCGGGCCGCCGCGCGCGGTGCCGACCAGGCGCGCGACCGTGGCGAGGATCGGCCGCTGCTCGGTATTCCCGTGACGGTCAAGGAGTCGTACAACATCGCCGGGCTGCCCACGACCTGGGGTATGCCGCAGTACCGGGACTATGTGCCGGCCGAGGACGCAGTACAGGTGTCGCGGCTCAAGGCCGCAGGCGCGGTGGTGCTGGGTAAGACCAATGTGCCGTTGGGGCTGCAGGATCTGCAGAGCTTCAACGAGATCTACGGCACGACCAACAACCCGTGGGATCAGGATCGCACCTCGGGCGGATCCTCCGGCGGATCAGCGGCGGCCCTGGCGTCCGGATTCGGCGCGTTGTCCATCGGCTCCGATATCGGCGGCTCGCTGCGTACACCCGCGCATTTCTGCGGTGTCTACGCGCACAAGCCGACACTTGGCCTGGTGGCGAACCGCGGGATGGTCCCGCCAGCCGCGCCGGCCTTGCCGGTCGATCTCGACCTCGCCGTCGTCGGCCCGATGGCGCGCACCGCCCGCGACCTCACGCTCCTGCTCGACGTCATGGCCGGACCGGACCCGCTGACGCTCGGCGTGGCACACGACTTGACCCTGCCGCCCGCACGCCACCAGCGGCTCAGCGACTTCCGGGTCCTGGTCCTCGACGAGCATCCGCTCCTCCCGACCGGGTCCGCAGTGCGGGCCGGCGTGAACCGGGTGGCCGACGCGCTTGTCGACGGCGGTGCCCACGTCGTACGGCGTACTCCGCTGCTGCCTGACCTGGCCGAAGCCGCAACGCTCTACACGCAGTTGCTGTTCTCGGGCTCCGTTGCGCGTTTTCCGGTCGAAGCGTACGAGCAGCTGCGGACCCGCGCCGCCGGACTGAGCGCGGACGACCAGAGTCTCGCCGCGGCGCGGTGGCGCGGGATGGTGTTCAGCCACCGCGACTGGATCGAGGCGAACGACCGTCGCGAACTCCACCGTCACGGCTGGCGGCAGCTCTTCGCCGAGTTCGATGCCGTGGTGTGTCCGATCACGCCGACTCCCGCGTTCCCGCACGACCACAACCTCGATCTGCTGGAGCGACGGATCGACATCGACGGCGTCGAGTACCCGTTCTTCGACCAGCTCGTCTGGGCCGGTCTGGCCACCATGCCCGGCCTGCCCGCCACCGCCGTACCAGCGGGCCTGTCCTCCGAAGGCCTGCCGGTGGGAGTGCAGATCCTCGGTCCGATGTTCGAGGACCGCACCCCACTACGGCTGGCCGAACTGCTCGAGCAGACCATCGGCGGCTTCCAGCCACCGAACTAGGGCTACTTGGTGGCGGCCACCAGGTCGGCTTTGTGCAGCTCGAGCCACTTCTCGAAGGATTCGAGGGCCGGGTTCAGTTCGCGGACCTCGGTGAGGTCGCGGTTGCCCGTGAACTCGTTGTGGTTCTCCGCATAGAACTGAAACATGTGCGTCAGTCGTGACGGCGTTGTCCTTGAGGGCCCTCGTCTTTGGCTCTCCCCAGGTGGTGTTTCTGCAGGTCAGAGGCCCAATTCGGGACCCGCGTCAAGCGGCTGATCAGCCGGGACCACCAGGTGCCTTCTGGCGGTCTGTTCCGTCACTGTTCCGTGAGCCGCCAACGAGAAGATCCGGCCGAGCCGCGAGTCGATCGCCTTGCGGGCACGGTCATGCGACGACGGCAGCATGTGAGTGTAGAGCCGGAGCGTAAACCCGGGGTCGGCGTGCCCGAGGTACTCGGCGAGCTCCTTGATGTTGACCCCGTCGGCCAAGGCGACGCTCGCGTAGTAGTGGCGCAGGGCGTGCATCCCGGTCTCGCGATTGGTGAGGAACTGGAGCCCTCCTCGCGCGTTCCTGGTCGGCTCCGGGATCACGCCGGCTGCCGAGAGCGCGGGAAGCCACGCTCTCTCGTTGTAACTACGAGCTGGAATGTGCCTGTCGTCGCGCCACCGGAAGAGGATCTTGGCCTCATGCGGTTCGCCGTTCGGCCGCTCCCACGGCAGGCTGTATGGCCGCGGCTCGAATGACTCGATGTGCCGCAGGAGCGTCAGCGCGGCGCCCTCCGACATTGGCACCGTGCGCTCACGGTCGTTCTTCGGGAGCGCGAAGACGAAGTACTTCCCGAGCTTCTTCACCTGCCGCCGCACATGGATGACCATCGAGTCGAAGTCGATGTCGTCTTCGCCGAGACCGAAGAGCTCGCCCTGACGCAGGCCGGCGGCCGCGCCGATGGTCGGAATGGCTCGGTACTGCACCGGGTGGCACTCAACAATGCGCTCGACGGTTGCATCGCTCCAAGCCACGACCCTGCGATTCTTCGGGACTGGGACTGTGACCACTCCGGCCTTTGCCGGATTCCGCTTGATTGTGTCGTCGTCCACTGCCATCTCAAGGGTCCCGTGCAGCACGACGAATGCCGTCCTCGCCGTCGCCGCTCCCTTTCGCCGCTCGAGGTCAGCAAGCCAACTCGCAACCTCCGACGGCTTGATGCTCTTCACCTGCCGCTTCCCGAACACCGGAAACACATGCAGCCGCCAAGCCGTGTCGTACCGGATCTCTGTCGTCGGATCGACAACCCGCGACCCCAACCAACTCTTCGCCACAACCTCGAACCGCACCGTGCCGGCGTGCGGATCGACGTACTCGCCGCGAGCGACGTCCGTCTCCATCTCGGAAGCAAACCGAGTGGCCATGATCTTGGTGTCGAACGCCCGCGACTTCTCCTTCCCATCCGGCCCGACCCAAACCCCCAGCCACCGCTTCCCCCGCCCCCACCGCTTCTCGTTCCGCTCCCGTTTGACCGACCCATTAGCCTGCTCAACCGCCGTAGTCCACAAATCCTTCACAAACGCCACAAGACGACCTCCCAGCCGACGCGCTGTCGACCACCTCAACGCGCGAGCGACAGGGACTTTCGAGATCGGCCAGCTTCTGGGCGATCTTGGTCGTGCTCTGGACCTGCGTATACATGCACCATCGGCCAGGCAGTCTGGGCGCATGGAGCGCCAGCAGCCGTGTGCACGCGCGAACCCGAACCTCGAAACCGCGGATTTCCAACTGAGGTTGATTGTCGTTTGTCGACGATGTGCGAAAGCTCTTACTGGCAAGGGATTCGGGGTGGTCTCGTGCCCGTCGGTTCTTACCGCTCACCATCCTCTCGCGCTGATTTGGGTGCGTAAAGAGGTGAGTCCGCAAGGGAGCGAGTGCCGAGGCGTGTCAGCGGTGAATGACCGCCATCGACTACTCGACGCCGTACCGAGTACGACGGCCTGAACAAGTGGCGTCGAACGGTTGGGAGCAGCTCGCGCCCGACCAGCGTTCAACCACAACGACCGGCGCGGCGTTCGCCCACCCGGCAGCTCGACCACCGAATGCCGCCGAGATGATGGCGATGTCAACTCGCCGTCTCCCGTATCACTGACTCCGAGACCCGCTGCCCTGAGTGCTTCACGTGACTGTGCGTGTCGAGATATAAGTAGTTTCTTGGGAGGGTTGCATGGTGCGGGGGCGGCGAACGGTACTGCTGATAACGGCAAGTGTGGTGGCACTCGCTGGGACTGGATTGACGGTTGCGGCGAATGTGGCGACAGGCGGCTCGGCCGAATGGTTCCCACCGATCGATCGGCATCCGTTGTGGTGGGTCGCTGGAACGACTCTAGTTGTGGCCGCAAGCGGCCTCTTCCTGTGGCAGGTGCAGCGAGCATACGAGCGTGGCTTGTCTATGCGCATACCGGTCGCTCAACGTCCTGAGTCCTGGATGGTCGATCGACCGGTCGAGGTAACCCAGATTGTGCGAGCGCTGCGGCGTCGGCGCGGCACAGCGACCGTGGGAATCACCACAGCCGTGCACGGAGCAGGCGGCTTCGGGAAGACGACCGTCGCGCGCTTGGTCCGATCGGATCGCCGGATACTGCGTAGGTTTCGTGGCGGCGTGTATTGGGTGACCTTGGGGCGCGATATTCACCGCGGCGGCTTAGTGAAGGAGGTTAACGACCTAATCTTTCGTATCGACCCGGCTCGCGCCAAGACCTTCGATGACGCGCGGCAGGCTGCGGAGCATCTAGCCGCGGTGTTAGCCGAAGGACCACGTCGGCTTGTGATCCTCGACGACGTATGGTCCGAGGACCAACTCGCAGCCTTCCCGACCGCTGGTCGATGTGCGCGGCTTGTGACGACGCGGATCCAGTCAACGGTTGCCGACCGAGGCATTCCAGTCAAAGTCGATCAGATGTCTTTTGCTCAGGCTCGAGAGGTGCTGACCGCTGATCTGCATCCATTGCCGCCACCAGCCATTGTCGAGAAACTCTTAGTAGAAACGGGCCGGTGGCCCCTACTTCTCCGACTCGTCAATAAGGTCATGGTTGACCAGATGAGATCGCAGACTGACGTCTCCGATGTGGCGCAGTCTCTATTGCGCCGGCTGCATAGTCGAGGTGTCTTGAAGGTCGTGAACCACCTGACCGACTCGGCTTCACTGCAGCTAGACATCGATGATCCGGAACAGCGGAGCCAAGCCGTCGGGGCCACGATCGAGGCCAGCGCCGGGCTGCTTAGGGGAGACCGGTATATCCGTTTCGCTGAGCTGGCAGTATTCGCAGAAGATGAGACGATCCCTCTCTCTCTAGTGATTCTGTTGTGGCAACAGACCGGGAGCGTGGACGATGCCGCCGGCAGGGCATTGTGTGCGCAACTGGACGATCTAGCCCTGGTGACTGTCACCGCGACCGACGACGGCGGCACCATCACTCTGCACGACGTCCTGCGCGACTATCTCCGTGATCAACTGGGCGGCAGCACGATCACTCGATTGCACCAGACGCTCTTAGACGCCGCCGGCGCAGGGCTGCTCGGACACCGAGCCGGCGATAACACGGTCGATCAGAACGGAGTAGCGTGGTGGCAACTACCCGACTCAGCTCGATACTTGCGCGAACACCTCATCGAGCATCTGCTCGGTGCTGACCGTGCCGCCGACGCCGAGGCTGTTGCCACCGACCTGAGGTGGGTGTGCGCACGCCTAGAAGAAGGAGGACCGATTGGTCCTGCGAACGACCTTGCGCGAATCGGAACCCCGCGCGCGAACCACCTCGGGCGATTGCTAGGACAGATCAGTCACCTCCTCGCAGCCACCGATCCGCCCTATTCGGTCATTGACATCCTCCACAACTGCGTAGCCCAGGACGCTGAGTGGAGCCCGCAAGTTCACTCCCTTGCGGCTCTGCGAGAGAGGCCCGCCCTTGTGGGCGCTTGGACCGTAGCTAATGGAACCGACCCGGCGCTGCTGCGCACATTGACTGGCATCGCAGTTGGAGTGCCGGCTCTCGCCGTCTCGCCTGACGGAACTTGGTTGGCGACTCCAGGTCAGGGCGGAGTGCTGCAGATCTGGGACAGCTCCACCGGTGCTCTGCGGGCGACGCTTATGAGCGGTGGCTTCGCAATGCATGCTTTGGCGGTCTCCCCGGATGGGTCCTGGCTTGCCGGTGCAGGCAACGACGAGACGGTTCGACTTTGGGAGGTCGCCGCTGGTGCCTCACAAAGGCATTTGCGTACGGGACAAAATGTCGTCGAGGCACTGGCCTTTTCTCCGAACGGAGATTGGCTCGCCACCGCGGGGCAAGAAGGGGAGGTCAGGATTTGGGACACGCGCACATGGGCCCTCCTCGCGCAGGTCTACAACGGGCGTGGCCCCCTCTGGTCGCTCGCGGTCTCTCCAGACGGTACCTGGATGGCCACTGGCGACGGTGCCGGGATCGTGCGGATCTGCGACACCGCCAGCGGCGACCTACTGCATCAATATCGCATCAGGGACAGCCCGGTATGGTCTCTGACGATTTCACCAGATGGCACCTGGTTAGCGACGGCCGACGATGGGGTGGTGACGATTCGGAACATGACTACCGGCGCTGTGAAGCAGCTACCTCCTCGCGGCGACGGTGCACGATCGGTGGCGTTCGCGGCGGACGGCAGCTGGCTTGCTGTTGGCGACATAGAAGGAAGAGTGCGGATCGTCGACCCTGTCAGTGGCACCGTGCGCAAAAGACTAAGCGGCCATCGCCTCAGCGTCGAGGCGATGGTGCTATCTCCGGATGGCAACTGGCTAGCGACCGCGGACCAGGAGGGCAGGGCGCGGATCTGGGACGTCACATTTGATGGCCTGGAGCGGCAACCGACCAGCGAGCTTAATCCAGTGCAGGCCGTGGCCATCTCGCCAACTGGCGGTTGGTTTGCAACCGCAGGTGATGACAGAACGGTATATACGCGGGGGATGGCCACTGGGCGCCGAGTTAGTCGGCTTCCCGGCCATATCGGTGAGGTGCTGGCTTTGGCGATTTGTCCGGACGACAGCACGCTTGCCAGCGGCGACAGCGACGGGGTCGTGAGGGTCTGGGACGGCAGAAGCGGCGATCTGCAATCTGAACTGACTGTCAGTGAGACCCCCGTGCGGACGTTGGCGATCGCTCCCAGCGCCCGCAGGATTGTTAGCGGCGACGCTGATGGAGTTGTTCGATTCTGGGACGCCGACAACAAGAAAACGGCAGTGATCGGACACAAGGGCGCGGTGCGTACGGTGGCGATCTCTCCCGATGGCGACCGGGTTGCAACCGCCGGCGACGATCGGAGGATCCGGATCTGGGACGTCGTCCAGGACCTCCGCAGACCACTGACTGTCGGTCGCAAGCTGGTGCGCTCGATGACCTTCTCGCTTGACGGCGCTTTGCTAGCCACGGCAGACACCGACGGCTTCATAGAGATTTGGCTGGTAGCGACCGGCGCGCTCCAAACGCAGTTGGCCTGCGGGCGCCAGTTGCAGTCAGTGGCATTTTCGACGGACGGGCGATGGCTGGCGTCCGTCGAACGCGATGGCGTCGCGCGGGTATGGCAGACGAACGGCACGTGCGTTGCCATGATGCGTGTCGAAGCCTCCTTGCTGACATGCGCGTGGGACCCTCGTGGCACCGCTCTCGTGGTCGGTGGTATCGGCGGACTATACCGATTCGATTTTCACACAGGCCTCATGGGCCGCGCAGGCGCCCGGCCCGACTCGGTCTGAGAGGCCCCGTGCGCTCCGTGCGCAAAGGTCGAGCCGAAATGTGTGCTGTCGATGACCAGCGTGCCGGCGCACACACCTATCGCGTCGAAACCTGCCTGCGCGCTGTGGCTGGCTCACTGGGCAGCCGGTTCCGAGTTGGGCTGTTCGAGCTCGAGCCTGGCGAGCGTGAGTAAGACCGAGGGATCCACCCGCGCGATTGCGTCGAGGGGAGTTGGCCAGTCGGCGAGCGACCATGCGTCCGCGATCAGGCGTTTCGTAACAGCTTGTGTCTCGATCTCGGCGAAGGTGGTGGCTTGCACCGCTGCCAGCTCGGCCAGGGCTCGAGCCCGCTTGCGGGGATCGACGAGCTTCTCGAGAAGCTGCTCTGCATCGGCATATCGTTCGTTGCGAGCCAGCGCGCTGGCCAGAGCAGTCAGCCATCTGGCGTGTTGATCAGGATCAGGCATTGCTTGTTCCGCAGCTTCGCGGAGGGTTGCTGCCCGGCCCGGCTCGCCGCCGTCATACATGGATGCGGCAACGGCAAGTCGCGCATCGGCTTGAAGGCCTGTGTGCCCGATTCTTGCGGTGAGTTGCTCGGCTTCGGTGAAGTTTCGCACCGACGCCTGTAGAGTCGCTAGTTCGCCGAGCAGGGTTGCTTGGAGATATGTGCCGTTGACGCTCTCGATTGCCCGTGTCGCGTCATGGATGATTGTTCGTAGCTCGTCAGTTCGGCCAACTTGGATGATCGAGTGGGCAACCAACATGAGCGCCTTCGCTCTCACAGACGGTTCGCTGATGGCGACCGCGAGGTCCGATGCCTCGGTGAAGCTATTGGTCGCCGCCAGCGTCTTGATGAGCTCACCTTGCGCCCAGGCGCGCTTGCCTGGATCTGTCGTATTCGCAAGGTTCGCTGCTGCTTCGCGAGCGATGAGATGCGACTGTCTGTAGTCGCCGGACTCGGCAAAGGCGATTGCGGTTGCAAACAACGCCTCAGCTTGCTTGTAGGAGTCATGGACGGTGAGGGCGATCTTGAGCGCCTCAGCTGGCTGGTCGACCTGACCCAATTTCGTGGCGAGTGACCGCAACACCGCGTCTCGCTGCTCAGGATCCTTGATCGTGGTCGTCGTCAGCTCCGCTTGCGCAGTGACGGCTGCTGCGGTGACCGTATCTCCGGTTTGCCACAGAGCCCCAGCCAGCGACGTCAATTCCGTCGTCCGTCTGACCGGATCCGTCAAGGCCGCAGCTATACGCTCGGCTTCTTCCGCAACTTCGGTGGCTTGTAAGGTGTCGCCTACTGCGATCAGAGGGATGGCGAGATCCGTCAGTACCTCGACACGCCTGGCGGGTTCTGTCACGGATGCTACGAGGCGCGTTGCATCGTCGTAGGTACCGGCCCGAACGACGGCCGAGGCGAACTCTCTGAACCAGCCACCGGGCAGGTAGAACTCCGGAATGGACGATATGATGCGTTCGGCCTCTATCCGCAGCCCTGCGACGCCGACCGCGATTGCGAGAGCGGCGAGCAGCCGCTCATATTCGCCGTAACCGGCCGCGCCGACCACAAGGTGCTCAGCGTCGCGGACAGCCGTGGCCGCGTTCTCGAACTCCTGCCGTTGGGCGCGATTCGCAGCGATCGCGGCCAGCATCATGACGTGGCCGGGCACATCGCGATAGTGCGCGCCGACCCGCGCCGCCTCGACATGACGCCCTACTCGCGTCAAAGCTTCGACGAGCGCTGTCCGTGCCCGAGATTCGAATTCTGGGTCAGAGACGGTACCGAGAATCTGTTCGGCTGCATCGGCAAATCCAGCGTCGACCAGAGCGGTGACGAGAGTTCTGATGGGCTCGTCGCTCGACCACCGCGGGGTCCTACGGTCGGCACGTTGAATTTCGACGGCGACTACCATTGCACGTTCTGGCGCCAGAGTCTGGCCTACCAGCGTCGCCAGGGCAATAAGATCCTCGGCGGGCGCTGCAGGGCCGGGGAGTGATGAAACCAGTCGATGAGCCTCGTTGGACCGTCCATCTAGAGCAAGGAACATCGCCACCGTTAGGGCCGTCTCAGAATCCGCGAGGCTTTGATCGACCGCGGCGAGCTCGCTCAAGTTGCCCCGTCCGATCGCCAGGGCCACAGCGAGCGCAGCTGGTCGCGCCTCCCCTGGGATCAGCCACTCATCTGAACCCCTGATGAACTCGAGGAACTCGCGCACTATGGCCATCGCATCGCGATACTTGCCTGCGACTGCCAGCGCGGTCGCGAGCTCCGGGACGGCGCCGTGGCCAGGGGCATGGGACGCGCCAGCGATTCGTACGGCGTCACGAACCATGCCTGCGTTAGCCAGGGACGCGACGACCTGTGTCCGGACGCGACTCCGATCGGCGAGGTCGGTAATGGCGTTCAGCGTCTGCTCTACGCGCTCGATGACGACGGCGGCCTCGACGGGAAGTCCGGCGTGTGCTTCCTCGATCGCCACGAGCATCAACGCCTCTATTCGTCGCGCCGAATCGGTGATGGCCCCAGCCAGATTCTCAGCACGCCTAAACTGTCCGAGGCGTGCCCACGCGACCGGTAGCCGTGGGGGTGTGGCCCGGTTTCGGTGGCGGAGTTGGTCGCGATGCCAAACGACGCTGCCCAACGCATGGAGATCGAGCGACGTGGGCATCAGTTGTTCGCGCCCTGCGCTGGGGGAGACAGGCACGCGCTCAGTCAGTAGGTCGGCTGCCAGCGTCAAGTCGCCGAGTCCGATCGAGTCACCGCCACTGTTTTTCCGCAGCCGCGCCTGCCGATCGGTGTCGGTTGCGATCGCGACGAGCCGATCAGTCCTCCGCTCGGTGGCGAGCATGCCGGCGTATCCACCGAGTAGGTACCGAGGTGTCTCCCGCGGCCACTTTTGTCTCGCGTAGCCATCGGCCCAGGCATGGATGCGGTCGCGATACGAGGGCAGGTCGCCGGCGAAAGAGGCTCGTGCGTACTCGCGCAAGGCGTCATGAGAGAACTCGTATCCGAGATTCTCCACATCAGGTATCAGGGTTCGGGCAAGGTATCTGCTCCAGACCTGCCTGATGTCAGACTCCAGAACCTGCAGATTCTGTGGCTGAATCAGAGATTTCAAATCGGCGTGGGTGAGCGGTCCGCCTGCTGCCGCGAGGAATCCGATGATTCTCGCATCGAGCCGTCCCGGGTCCCGGAGCGCGTGGAGGATCTCTTGCTCGGCGCGCCGCCGAACCTTGTCGGCAACCGTGGATGGTTGCAGCACTACCTTATGGTTGTGCAATGGATGTCCGTCGGGTATCCCGGTCGGTGCGCCCGCTCTGCTGCTGATGATCAATGCCGCGTTCGACGGCAACATCATGTTAGGGGATCCCGGCAACCACTCTGTGACAGGGATCTGTCCGAGCGGCTCGAACTCGTCGAGTCCGTCCACAACCACCAGCAGCCTCCGGCAGTGCTGGGCGGCGATCTGTAGCAATGTCTCAAGACGCGCCACGCTGGTGCCGTCGATTATTTGCAGTTCCAACTGTCGGAGCTCGAAATCGGGAAGGTTCATGGCTGCGCCGAGTTGCGCCGACAGGCTGACGATGACGTCGCGGGCCGTGTTCAGGCCGGCTGAGCGTCGGAGGAAGACGCTCACGACGGCGGTATCCTGTGCCTGCTGGTGAGCGGCCCACCATGCGAGCAGGGCGGTCTTGCCGCCAAAGGCACCGGCCGAGTACCAGCGCCAGCGCTCTCCACCCGCGGCGAACGCGTCGAGGGCCATCAGTTCGTCATTGCGGCCTGACAGGAGGGGCGGTGCGAGCCGCTGCGCCGACCGCCGAAACGTCGCTGACATCACGTTGGCCGACGAGGTGATAATCGTAGGTCGACTCAAGGCGGGCACGTTCGACCAATCGCTTCTCGAGCCGGTGCCCGCCAAATCAGTGGGTAAGCCTGCGACAGTCAGGGTGGTGGCACCCTCCGATGGATGGTGCTGCACTACGACCCCGATGAGCTGCGAACCCGCCCAGACCGCACTGCCGGACATACCCTCCCATACCGATCTGATCTCGCCGGCCGTGCCAGACTGTTGGGCGGCCTCCGCGGTCTGTGTCTGCGTTGCGGCATCGGGACCACCGAATACGGTCAGGGCCAAGGTTCCGGTGCGAGCGTTGCTAAGCGGCATCAACTCTCCGGCAACGGCTGCGACCTCACGGATCAATGGTCCGGCAGAGGCTCCTTCAGCAACGGGCTCGTTTGGCGATTCCCGAAGCTTGAACCAAGGCAGGCCCAGCGCGACGACGGGTATCGATTGACCACTGTCGCGGTCGATGGTCGCGAACACCGCTGGGCTAAAGCCATCGGGTGGCTGATGCTCCGGGATCGGAAGCAACGCCCACTCGCTCCCGATGAACCGGATCGCACTCAGGTCGACGATTGCCTCCTTCCGAGTGCTGAGCTCGGATTCCGGATCGACCCATGCACGCACTGAAGGCATGCCTCGAACAACATGGCCGGCCGTCAGGATCCACCCTCGCTCGATGAGGTATCCGGATCCGACATGAGCACGGCCTTCGCGGCTCGAGACCCGCAACTCGACCACACAGCGGGACGACGGATGCTGAAACCGGCTCTCAGACAATGCGCGCTCTGATTGATTCACCGCAATCACTAACGCGTGTCGCCAGCCGACCGAGGCGCTGGCGGTTGCTGTTCATCGTCCGCGATCGGACCAGAGATGTTGAGACCCGAGTGTGTCACCGTTGTCCGGCCCTGCTCATCGACAATCATCGACGCAACCTGAGGCCGGAGGGATATCGTGAGCGACTGGGTGCCGGATCGTGTCGACTCGCGTGCCGCTGTACCTGATGCCTCGGCCGACCCGAAGACCCAGAATCGTCCCGTCACCTTGCCGCCGAGTTCACCGGAGGTTGTGCGTTCGTGCACGACCTCCAAGGAGACGGTGACCTCTTCAACCCCGAGCCGTACCTCGCCGCCGCGTTCCAACGCTGCCTGCCGCGCCGCCTCGAGATCGGTGTGCAGATCGGCCAGAAAGTCCACCAACCCGAGCCGTCCGGATTCAATCCCCACTCGGCTGCCCCCTTCTTGACATTGAATACAGAAACCGGAGCACCCGCAGGAATCGGAGCGACTCCGGTACGTTCCGGATGTTAGCCGTCGTCTCGGCATGGTGCCCAGAGTGACGCTGCCCTCCTGTCGAGGTTGCTGCGAGCGGCCTGCGTCCGGATGCTTACGGGGTTTCCGGTTCGCTAGCGCGTCCCTCCGAGGCGCCCCTGAGCCGGAGACTCTGATCTGCGATGTCAACAGCCTCCAGCGCGCGATCGATGTCCACAGGGTGGCCGCGGATCGGTTGGTTGGCCACCCGTACGGCGTAGTTGAGAGAGGAACACGCATCGTCAGGCGCTGCTCCGATGTGCATAGAGACAGAGATAAGTTGATCATCCCCGAATTTGTAGTTCCTAGCTGTGGATTGTCTGAGCGTGAGTTCAACCTGGCGGCGTATGACCGTAGGGCAGGTCCAGCTTTCGCTGGCGAGAATCTGCTGCCAGGCCCGGCGGAGAGTCCTCGCCACCGACAGCCGGCTGGCCGACGCGCTCAAGGGTCTCGTTCTCGGATTCGTCATCGTGGGCACGCGGCGCAGCGCGAGCGGAGGATGCTCCGTGAGCGGAGGATCCGGAATATCAGAGGTTCACGGTTCGAGGTTCTTCGATGCTTGTTGGAGAAGCTCGCGACGTGTGCAGGTCCAGTCGGTGGACCAGCTCTGGTCTGTTTCGCGGTTGCGCGGCAGAGTGTCGATCTTCTCGGCGATCGACATTTGGACGGCGAACAGTTGAGGCGCCTGTCCGGTTCCCTTGCATTCCTGACAGTGCACGAGCTTCGACGTGAACGCTGCTCCGCCCAAGCAGGCTGGGCATGGGACGAGATCGCCCAGGACGTCGACGGCGAGGCTCTCCGCGAGGTTTGTCGGTCCAGTGCCGCCGTACCCCCATTCGAACTGGCCACGAGCACGTGACTCGTCGTCGCGTAGCAGGCGTTTAGTGCCGCCGTGTTCTTCGACCAGCACCAAGGTTGCGCTGCCTCGCAAACCCCGATAGGTCAGATCAACGAAGCGCGGATCGGACAGCATGTTGTGAAGGCGCCCGGCAAATGGCGGTACGCGGCGAGGGAACGCTGGCGTCCGACGCGGTTCTACTGACCAGTGGATCGCCGCGCGGATCAGTCTGTTCAGCGGTTTGCCTACCGCCCGCAGACCTGGCGCCCTCTCACCGAGGGCGTCCTCAAACACCTTCACGCCGTTCTTCAATTCGCCGCGCCATCTCGTGAGGAGATCGTGGAGATGTTCGGCAGCGTCGGGGTTGTCGCCGGACCGCAGGCTCGCGGCGCTGTGAGCCCACAGGCTGCTAATGAGAGCCGCGGCATACGACGGATCCTGGTGAGCATGCGCAAGGGCACTCATCATCTGCTCCTGCGCCTCTGAGACCAGTCCGGCCGGTAGTGGAGCGACCTCGGCCGATCCGGGCCTGCGCTGATGGTGCAATGGCTCAGTCAGCCACCCGACGGTCCGAAGTCGAGCCTTCCAGAGCTCAGTGGCAAGCGGAAGGGGATTGCCGTCGGTCGACCAGGCAAGCACTCCGGTGACGCTGCGGGTCAGGTCTTCGAGTCGAGGGTCAGCTGAGCACGCGGTGATGAGCGGATCAACCTCCGAGATCAGGCCACCGAGCAGTCTGGACTCGCGAACGTGGTGCGCAAAGCTGCGATCCTGCTGATGCTGAGTGAGCTGCAGGATTGCTAGCTGAAACGAGCGTCCGAGGTTCGTGGCGGCCGAAATATTGACCGATGTCGCGGACATTGTGATGGCGGCCAGGAGCCGGCGACCGGTGATGAGAGCGCGTCTGTCGAACCCGCCTTCGAACGCAGCAACCATCAGGTCGGCCAACGCCTTGCCAAACGCCGCTGAGGGGTCTTCATCGTCAGGACTGTGGGCGTCACGCCAACGTGTCCTGTCGGGCGGTCGTGAGACCTGGGGATCAGAGTCCGTCAGTAGGGCGACACCGATCTCCTCGAGCGCGTTCTCGACTGTGTCCGTTCCGTTGTACTGACCCTGCTCGTACATAGAGTGCGCCAACGCGCGGATTCTGCGGATGTCTTCTGCGAGCTCGCCGGGTCCCTGCCAGCCACCGGGCCACCGGCCGGCGTCGGGCCGCGGTGAAGCCAAGATGCTGACGAGATCGTCCGTCGTGGCTTGCAAGAGCTCGTTTGCCTGGTGCTCATTGGGCGACTTGGGCTCGTCTTCTCCTCCTAGAGCAAGCGCGGCCGACACGATGTCCTCAACGTCGAGTCGTTCTAGCCGCTCTCCAGTTGTCGCCTGCGTGATCTCTGTGATGATCGTCGTAGCCGCATGTCGGTGCGGGTGCGTTAGGACTGCTCGTCGGCTGTCCTGGGAACTGAGCGGCCGACTTGCGGGTCTGCACGGTACAGGCGGTACGAGCAGTGCCAGTCGCGCGATTGTTGCTTCGGCCAGACCATTCAAGGCTTCCTTGCCGATTGCATGATGACCATCGGCTCTGGCCCGCTGGCCTATCCCAGTGAGTGCACCTCGGATCGTGTAGTGGGCAGACGACCTGTGTGCTAGGGCCACGCCTAGCACTGTGAGAACGATGACGGTGTCTTCGGTGACCGATGGATCTGTGCTGCCGTCGATGGGGCCACGGGCGATCCGGCCGATAGCCGCGTCGGTCCTTGCCCGCTCTGTGGAGTGGGGTTGCGATGCCAGCAAGTAGGCAGCGGCGACGAGTGCCCGCCGGCGCTCGATGGCGCCAAGCGCGGGATGTCCCGCGAGTTCGACGACGACATCGGTCCGGTCCGTCGTACGACGCTTGTTGCCGATGGACCTGCGACCGGGCGCTCGTACTGCGCGTCGAATCGCCCGGTCGACGAGCCACTCGGGAGCTGTGCGCTCCATCCCGATCCAGACCATGGCCGCTGCGAGCAGAAGTGCCCAACCAAATGCCGCGAACGCCAACCTGCTCCAGCGAGCAGTTGGAGCCATCGCGACCCAGAGCGGGAAGGCAACGCCGATCGCAACGATGACGAGCAAGCCGACCCTGGCCGGTACGTCGAAGATGCCCCGCATTGCCCGCCAGGATAGCGATGCCCGCAACTGAACCGCAGCAAGCCCGACGGTCAGCAACAGCGCGACCAGCCCCGCGATGATCGAAGCAAGCCCGATGGTTACCTGCGACTGCCACCCACGCGCGGTCGCATCGTCCGGCAACGATAGCCGCGGCCACCGCACAACCGCGACCGTCCACGCTACACCGATCAAGACCATGGACATACCAAGAGACCATCGAGGAACCCGCACCCGCCGCAGTATGCACCGAGTATGCGGCCTACTCCGTCTTCGCTCCCGGTCCGTCGCTGAATACCTACTCACGCAAGCAGTCCGCTCGGGCTCGTCGTGTGTACAGGTCGTTCGCTGCCCAGGTGCGACAGGGCAGCAGGAGACGCGATGCGGAGGGAGGTCGGAGCCAATAGGATCGTGCCGATGAGGATCCGAGATGTCGAGTTCCCGGCCGAGCTGATCGAAGCGCACCGAGCCGGTGAGTTGGTGATCTTCGTTGGCGCGGGGGCGTCGATGGGCGCGCCCTCGTCACTACCCGACTTCAAGACGCTTGCTACCGACGTCGCGCTCGAGGCTGAGCGCTCGGCGCCAGCACCCGGGGTGCAGCTTGACTGGTTCCTCGGCGACCTGGCAGATAAGGGAGTCGAGGTTCACCGGAGAGTCGCTGACCACCTCACGCTGTGGACTTCGAGACCGAACCGGCTGCATCGCGCTGTCGCGGAGTTGGCCATGGCAGGCGGCGAAGTACGGATCGTCACCACGAACTATGACTTACACCTGTCCTCGGCGCTGAAGGCCGCGGGCGCAGATTTCGCCGAGTTCGTCGGACCGGCTCTGCCGATGGGCGACGACTTCACCGGCATCGTCTACCTTCATGGGCGATTGGGTGGGCCGACACGTCGGCTCGTGCTCACCGCCGAGGACTTCGGGCGCGCATATCTCCGTGACGCCTGGGCGGCGAGGTTCCTCGAGCGAATGTTCGCGACCTTCAGCGTCCTGTTCGTCGGCTACAGCCACAGCGACGTCGTGATGCGGTATCTGGCACGAGCGCTCGGGCCTGGGAAGAAACGCTACTCACTCACCGATGACGGCAGTGCACCTGAGTGGACGACGTTGGGCATCACGCCACTCGAGTACCCCAACGCTGATCGAACCTTCGCAGCGCTGCCGGCGGCACTGGAAGGTTGGGCCGAAGACGCCTCGATGGGCAGCCTCGGTCACCAGCAACGCCTCCGACGATTGGTCTCCTCGGCGCCGACCGAGATTCCAGAGGACCTGTCGTACCTCAATGCCGTCGTTGCGGACCCGCAGCGTGTCGGGTTGTTCACCGATGTTGCCCGGGGGAAGACGTGGCTCGACTGGATCACCGCCCATGCCGAGTTCCGGCGGCTGTTCGACCCGTCATCGCCCGTCAACGGGTGCACGTATGCGCTGGCGGACTGGTTCGCGACGCACTTTGCGATAGATGAGGATCTCACCGCGGACGCGTTGCGCGTCATCACGAGCTTCGGCGGCCGGATCGAACCTGTTCTGTGGAACGCTCTGGCGCATGCGCTCCATCGCGCCGGCGGGCCTGGAGGTCCTCGCCCGAGGTGGCTCCGGCCGTGGCCAGTGTTGCTGATGGAGACGGCATCGCCTGACGCTTCCTTCAAGCTGCTCGAGTATGCGCTGATGGCATCCAGCTGGCCTGCCGAACGGTCCGCTGCGCTGCTCCTGTTCGACTATCTGTCCGAACCGATCATGCAATCAAGAAGGTCGTATGGGCTGGGTGGCCCCTTCAGCGTGGAGCTGAACTTCCGAGGCAGCGGCTACTGGCTCAAGGAGGCCCAGACGATGTTGTTCGATCCTGTGCTCCCGGAGGTGGCGCCGGATCTCGTGCTGATCGCGGAACGACATCTGCAGCGGGCGTACCACCTACTTGCGGCGACCGATTCGGGGCCGCCGCGGTTCGACCCGGTGTCGTTCCGCAGGCCGACGATCGCTGAGGACGGCCGACCTTCGAGGCCCGTCGAGCCGATGGATGTGCTGATCGATGTCGCGCGGGATGCGCTCACGGCCTGTGTCAGCGCCGGTGACGGCGAGGACATGCTTCGAACGTGGGCTGCTTCCGAAGTGCCGATCCTTCGTCGCCTCGCCGTACATACCTGGGGTGCGCGCGGAGACGTCGATAGCACCTCAAAACTGGAGTGGTTGTTGTCCGCGAATCGTCTTCAGGATCATCATCTTCGGACAGAGGTGATGAGCCTGGTCGCGGCAGCGCTGCCGTCGGTGACCGCAGACGTGGCGCAGTTGCTGGTGTCGCAGATCGTCGCGTTGGGGGACGAGATCGATGGGCAGTCCCGCTTCTTTCTGCTGGGCTGGACCGCCGACCGGTTCCCGGAGATGCCAGTCGCCAGGAGCGCTTTCGAGGAGCTGGAGCTACAGTTCCCAGATCTGACGTTGAGCGAGCCGCCCACTACGCCGCACCGGTTTGAATTCAGTCACGTCGAACAACAGTTGCCAATGAGCCCCTCAGAACTCCACCGGCGACTCGATGGAGACGCCGCGGAGGCGGTCACCGAGCTGCTTCGCTACAAGGACCGAGTCTTTCCCGACGACGGTCCGACCTGGAGCGATGCGCTCCAGCTGATTGTCCAGACACTGCGAGAGTGGCCGAGCGACGGATTCGTCCTTCTGGATTCCGAGGTGACGACGCCGCCCGCGATCGTGTCCGCTGTGGTAGGCGGTTGGTCGATCGCCGATGTCGACGATGCGATGGCGCAGAAGATTCTGCAGCGACTCAGCGAGTATGACGTCACACTGGCTGCCGATGATCTGAGTCGGATGTTGGCAGACGGTGGCCAGAGCGAGCTGAACCCAACGCAGTGGCACCGTTTCTCGCAGGCCAGGACGCTCGCTCACCGAGTCTGGAACACCTCCCCGCCCGAGCTCGAAATCGATGACACAGAGCCGAATGCCGGCAGGTGGTTGGAACGATCGATCGCCAGCACGCACGGGCGGTTGGCTATGTTCTGGATGCGAGCGATCGCGGGCGACTGGCGGGCCCTCGGTGAAGAGTGGGTCGGAATCCCCGAAGCGGCAAGGCAGGAGCTCGAGCCGATGCTCGATGCTGAGGATCCACGCGGCGTGATGGCGGGAGTCGTACTGGCTTCGCGTCTGCGGTTCCTCTCGAAAGCAGACTGGGGTTGGTGTGAGTCAGAGCTGTTGCCGCTGTTCGCGTGGTCGGCCCCGGCCAGGGCGCGGCGCATATGGGAGTCGTTCCTGTACATAGGGCAATGGACCGACGAGCTCCTGGGCAGCGGGCTCCTCGACGGGTACCTCGACACTGTTTCGCATCTCGAAACGCTCCCGCCCGAGCTGTCCAGTCGACTGGCGGACCACCTTGCGAGTATTGCCCTGTATAGCAGGATCAGGCCGACTGGCTGGCTGCGTGCTTTCGTACGGCGGGCCAGCGCGGAGCACCGCCGCGAATGGGCAGACCGCGTCAGTTGGTCGCTCGACACGCTGGAGCCGGCTGCCGTTGAACAGCAGTGGCAGCGCTGGATCAGACAGTACTGGCATGATCGGCTCAGCGACATCCCGTTGCCGTTGACAGAGTCCGAGGCATCGGCGATGGCCTGCTGGGCCGTCTACTTGACAGACTCAGCGGACGACGCCGTCATACTCGCAACATCCAGACCTGCCAGGCTGGTCGAGCATGACGTCGTGCTGGAACGTCTCGCCGACGATCGCCTTCGGCGGGCTCCGCGAGCGTTCGGCAAACTGATCGCTCATCTGCTCAAGGGCACGCAGGAACCGTGCTGGAGCCTGCACGAACTCCCAGGCATCGTGAGCGAGCTGAACAGAACAGCAGATCCCGCCGACCTTGCCGTCATCCGGCAAGAGGCCGTTCGGCTGAGAGTCCCCTTGACTGACTGAGGCCGAAATCGTGCAGTCGCCTGACCCAGCCGCCTCGCTGGAATCCGCGCGACGTGGGCGGCAGCGTATGGCGGTCGTGGACAGCCGGAGGGTCGCCTGCGGCACTGCAGGCCCTGACTGTTCGGACGATCTGACGACAGTTCGTTCAGGATTGCAGGTTGATGTGTCCGCTGCTCGGCAGGTCGCAGGCAATCAGCCGCAGTACGACTTGCAGGGACTCCAGGGTCTCGGGTCTGCGCTGCAGCGGCGGAATGGATCCTCGCGATCAGCATCGGGCGTCCAGTAGTCGTGGGGAGTCTTGAGCACGCCAAGGCCATCAAAGGCCCGCAGGCCACCGGGGTCAAGTCCGGATCCACTCGCAGTCGCGAGTATGACGCCGTCAAATGGTGCGACGGTCGTCACATGCGGACTTGGCAAAAAGGCAGGTTCCAACGGGCCGCAGGTAGTTTGGCTAGGGACAGGCAGGACGTTGCAGGGATGCATCGAGTACGACGACCTCGACCATGTGACCGTAGCTTAGTTGTTCAGTCGCCTGTTCCTGAAGGCGTGACAGGAGGCTCTCGCGGCTCCCGTGTGAGGCTGCCTTGCTCTTGCGGCTGTCGGTGTTGCTCCACGAGTCGAGGTCGAACCAGACAACTATGTAGATGCCGTAGTTCGTCTGGAAGTCTGCCATGTACCGGCTGACTAGTTGACTCTGGATGGAGTCGATAATCCCCGGGTTCCAGGCGCCCTTGACCTCGCCCGGGATACGTAGTGTCTGAGTCGTTGTTGCGTGGCCTGGCGGCGGCGCGGCCTCGAGCCGAAGGTCTGTCCGTTCGGCAAGTCCAGCGGGTTTCGTGCGACGTACCTGCACCTCGCGATTCACAATGACTGCACGATCTTGAAGTCGTCTGCTGAGCTCGATCGCGAGGTAGTCGGAGACTTCCTCTTCGGATTTGGGCCGTTTGGAATGGGTATCCCAGAGGAGACTCGCTGAGGGTGTGTCGCCTTGCAGCCGCTGTTGGACGGCGTTGAGAGCGTCCACGGTGACCGCGAGGAGGTCCTCATCGTTCCGCACGAGTCGTGCTCGGCGGCTGCTCGCAAGCCGGTCGAGCTCGCTCGGACTGAGCGCCTCCCAAGTCGTGTCGCGGTAGGAGCGACGCGCATCGACCACTGCGCGGAGTAGCCACCTGTTGTCTGGGAAGGCGGCGACGATCCGCTCGACGGCAAGCACAGCCTGCCGCGTTCCAATCCGCCTCAGGGCGTTCAGCAGGGAGTCTCGCCAAGACCCAGCTGACTCGCGGGCGTCGACGACATGAGCTTCCTCGAACTGTGGGTCTTCGCTGGCTGGGAATTGTCGCCGGAGCCAGATGTACAGGTCGGCCATTTGGGATTCGTGCAGATGAGGTGGCCGGCGGTCGAAGCCGTAGCCAATGGTCAGGAAGGCCGACTTCATGAAGTCCGGGTCGGAGTCCATCAGGTCGTGGAGAACAGGCCACGCGTCAGCGGTGTCCCACTGAAGCAGGCGTATGACTGCGGTATGGGCGCGTACCGGGTCCTGAGCACGCGCCTGAGGCGCAAGCCACTCGTACAGCACAGGACGCGCGAGGTCGATGTGGTTCTCCATGAGGGCATCGAGTATGTCGTTGCGCGGAAGCGGGCCCATGGGGCGCCTCAAACGTTCGACGAGTTCGGACGCGAGTTGGTCCGACTCCAGGAATGCGAGGTCGTCGCGCAAGAACGTGTATTCGTTGGCGGCGATAGCTCGGTCGAGAAGTGTCAAGAGCGTGGTGAGGAGCTGCGGATACGCCGACGGAATCGCAAAACTCAATAGCGCCGCCTTGTCCTCCGCGCGAGCGCCATTGACCGTGGCTGTCCAGCTCACCAGGATCGGAGCCCACTCTCGCCATACCTCACCGGACAGGAGACTGAGCTCGTCTGGGCGTTCCTTGAGTAGAAGTAGAAGTGCACGATACGCGGCCTGCGCGGGGAAGTAGGCGTCGCCTTGACTGAGCCACTTCTCTGGTTCGCAGCGTCCGTTCCGCAGGTAGGCGGACGTAGCGTCGAGAAGATCCTGGTGAGTCTCTGCCGGAAGCGTTGCCCATCTGGGATGTGCTGTCACATCGGGCTGGAACTCGTCCATGTACCGCTGGGTCCCCGGGCGTACGGTGACGAGGCGTATGGCCTGCCAGAAGGCGCTCGTGTCGCCTGCCTTGGCCTTCTTTGCGTTAGCGATGATGCGGGGGTTGATCCAAGCGTCTCGCTCAGCGCTGGCCGTGCGCCGTCGAGTCATTCGCTCCTGGTCGGCGGCGCGCCTGCGCAGTGCGTCCCGCGCCGCTGTCGCTTCCGGGGAATCGAGCCGGATATATGTTCGCCAGTAACTGAACAACTCAGCTGCTGGGTGGTTCTCAGCCAGACCGAGGACAACTTCGGAGTGGGCGGCACTGTCGGGGTTGTGAATGTAGGAGGCAGCTGTCCCGATGTTCTCCTTGAGGGTTCCGTCGCTTGAGCCGTATTGCTCCAGAAGCCAGCCGAGATCTTCTGCTCGTACCAACGCGAGACCGTGACCGCTGGCAGACTCGATGATGCTCCACACCTGGTGATCGGTGGCGTCCTCGAAAAGGAGCAACGCAAGCGCACGTCGGTCCGCGGACTCAAGTTCAGTCTCGTGCTCGAAGGCCTCGTCACGGAACAGTGGTTCGTACCCGTCGGCGCGATGAAAGGCGATCTGCTTGACAGTCTCTCGTGCCTTAGAGTCCGACAGGTGTTTGAGACAAAGTCGGATGATGGCATCGACCAACTGCGTCAGCCGGCTGTCGTTGAGGCGGGTGGGGTCGGCGCTCAGCCAGTCGCAGGCGACCGTCAGGTCATCGCCTGTGAGTCGTCGGGCGAAGTCGCCTATGAAGATCGAGTAGAGGCCGAAATGATTGCGGGGATGCCGCGGGTTCAGAATGTCGAAGACCGCTTCAGTCGAAATCGCGTGCGGCCACGAGGCCATCAGCGCCGCAGCTTCAAGTTCCCGCGGGTCCGTGTTGTCATCATCCGGTGACGCCGAGGATGCAGCGAGCAATGTGACGAGGTCGTGGATTGGCTTGTCAACGGAGAGATCGTGAACCGCCAATGCGGCTTCAACGCGGATGTGCGCCTCAGCAGCAGCGTCGAGTGCAAGAGCCGTCAGTTCAGGGATGACCGCCGCTAGCTGACATTGCCTCGCGATGTCGATAGCGATGCGAATTACCTGTAGGTCGGTGTCGGCCAGGGCAGTACGGAGCTGAGCCTCGAGTGCCGGGTGGGCGAGATCGCTGAGGTCCAGCATGCTGTCGTGGTACAGGCGACCCGCTCGGGCATCAGTGAACAGCGCGTCAGCAACCTCTCGCCGCAGACTGGGATCAGGTAGGTCGACGCTCCCGAGGAATGCTTCCGGATCGCAAGGGATCAGCCACCGGAATCGGTCTGGCTCGATGCCGACGAGCCACGCGGCAACCTGCCGAACTCGTGCGGGAATGCTTCTGTCATCGGACAGCAAGAGGGACCGAACCTGAGCCTCATCGAGCTCGTTGGAGATAATCCAGCGTGCGCCGAGATAGTCCGCGAACGTGGCGTGCGACCAGCCGAGTCGTTGATCGCCCCTGCCAGCGAACAGCGCGGTGCGCAACGTAGCGTCAACCAGCTCCCTGCCGATGGCGGAAAAATGTGTGGCCTCGGAACGAACACAGTCATCTATCAGGATGTCCGAGGCCTCAGCCTCGGCTATCGGGCCCGTCCAGATTGCTGGCCTACCACCGAAGGTCGAGATCGCGGCGATTCGCATTGCCGCTCCTAGGCGATCGATCGGTCCTGAGGATGGACTCGCCGCGTCACGGCGCTGAGGGTTCATCTCGTCGGACAACGCGAGAAGGCCACGCTCGTAGAGCTCGGCTGCGTTGCCTGGCAGGGTTCCGTCGGGACGCATTGCGCTGCAGAGCAGGTTCAGTGTGAGAGGTCTAGCTGCGAGCGGCACCACGTGTGCCTGCTCTATCGCAACCAAGAATGAATCGACGTCGACGTCTGCCTTGTCGACCAGGATCGCAGCATCGTCGCGACGCAGGGGGAGTAGCTCAAAGATGTCGACATGACCGAATTGCTTGTCGAGGACTGTTCGCAATGATGCTGGCCAGTCCGCCGTCCGGCACGCGATACGGAGCAGGAGCCGTGCACAGTCCCAGTCTTCGAGGTACTCGTCCAGCATCCGAGGGAGGTTCTGGATACGGCCGTGAGCCTCGTCGAAGCTGTCGAGTGTCAGGCAGAGCACCCCCGTTCCTGCCAGCCATGTCGCGATCTTGGGATTTTCGAAGACCCGACGCGCGAGCCGATCTTCACTTGAGAACCTTCCCAGGTCGACCCGCAGCACCTCGACCTCGTTGTCTGATGGCTCCAGGACTCCGTGTGCTTTGAGAGCTGTGGTCTTCCCCATGCCAGGCTCCCCGAGCAGGACAAGACATCGGCTTGCATTCAGGTCCGCTGTCGTGATCGCGTCGCGGTTCGGAGTGTAGAAGCGGTCACCGCGCGGGTCGGCAAGCCAACCCGCGGACGTCAGGGAGTACGAGCTGCCAGGAGGCATCCAATAGCGCTCAACATCTGCGGCTCCCGAGCTGTCCCCAGGTGGCATGACGTCTGTCTCCTTCTGCTCCGGCGCCGCGCCGGTCCGACGAGTCCTTCGAACGGTACCGCTGTCACACATCACCTATGTCCCGCCTTGCGCGAGATGCGGTGGTCTGCCGGTGCCAATAGCCGAGCGACTCGCGCCGCACAGGCCGCACTGCAGACCTTCACGTCGGCCGAAGGCTGACGATCGTCCACCGATCGCCCGATACAGACTCTCCCGCTTTCTGCGCAGACTTCTCGATATGGAGCGCACCACGGAACGGGGGAAGCCTGATGATCGGCATGAAGTCCAGAGTGGTTGTGCTGACCCTTGGCACCATCCTGATCGGCGGTTGTGCTGCTTCGGAACAGTCGTCGGGGGGAGCACAAGACCGGCGAACTTGTACTACTGCCAGGCACACACCAACGAGGCCTACTACAGCGAGATGGTCGTCGAGGCCCCCGACGACGCCGCAGTACGGCGACTCGCAGCAGAGATGGAGACCGACGAACCCGACATGTGGTCTGACCCAGGCGCAACAGAATTTCACCGTCCTCGGCCACGCCCTACCCAACACCATCGCCGACGTGATCCTCGCCCGTATCCAGATCTAGCCGGCTGGTGGAGCTGAGACGGTGTCCTAAGGACGCAGCGCGGATCCGGTACCTTACTAACCGGCTGTTACCCGCCTGGTGTCAGAAGGTGCCGGGGTGGCGGTGGGTTGCTTGGAGGACGAGGGCGGCTCCTCGAACCGCGGCAGCCTGGGGCGCCTGAGCGGGTTGGACGGTGGCGCCGAGTTGGGTCGAGAGTTGGTAGGTGATCTCGGGACGGAGCGCGCCGCCACCGGTGAGGAGGACGCCTCGGTCCAGAGCATCGACCAGTTGTGGACCACATTCACCCATCAGCTGGATGGTTGACTCCACGATCTCCTGAACGAGTTGCGCCGACGAAACTGGGTCGCGCACTCCCAGTTCCGCGCACCGGGCACCGCGCAAGCAGCCGCCGGCCAGCAGGGCGACCTCGGTCAGTTGAGCGCCGATGTCGACGACCAGCAGCGGCTCGGTGATGTCGGCGTCGGCGCCCAGGGCGGCCGCCTTGACGGTGTCGATCGTCAGAACGGTCTCGGGGCCCAGGACATCGAGTACGGCGAGGAGATGACGGCGATGTGTCTCGTCGGAGGTGATCGGGATCGTTGCCACGACCGTACGGCGTCGTTCCGCGATCACCTGAGATTTTAGGAGTTCACTGACGAGGGCGGCGGCCGCGGATCGGTCGACGATTTTCCCTCGGCGCACTGGGCGTTTCCCCGTGCCGGCGCTCATGGTCGGCACGTCGACGAGGAGGCCGTGGCCCGGCGTCCAGGCTTTGGTGCGTGCGCTGCCGAGGTCGATGGCGACACCTTCCGGAGGCCGCGTAGAGGACGTGGTGCGACGCAGCGACCTGCCTGCGAGCGAAGGCTTCATTGCCCAGACTCCTGGATGCGGTGGCATTCGCCGCAGTACACGGTCTGCGGACAGATCTGCAGCCGGTGCACCTCAACAGCCCTGCGGCACCGGATGCACTGTCCGTAGTGGCCGGTGTCCATCCTGTCGAGCGCGGCCTCGACGTCGGCCAGGACGATCCGAGCCGCAACGGTCAGATGGTCCTGCACCTGAGCGTGCGCCGAACGGTCGGCGCCGAGCGAGTCCTTCGGCGCCGACCCGCGGATGGTCCTGAGCTGCTCACGTCGGAAGGCGCGCTGCTCCAGCAGCCTTGCTCGCAGTGTCGTGAGCTCGTGCCGAGGCAGTCCGGCATTGAAGGTGATGGCTGTCACGGGCTCTCCTCGATCAGTGTCCGACAGTCGTCACATAGCTTGCTGCTGGCAACGCACGCAGTAGCGAACATAGGGCAGGATCTCCAGTCGCCCGACCGGGATCCTCGCCTCGCAGCCGTGACAAACGCCGTACGAACCGTCCTGCACGCGTCCCACGGCCGCCTCGATCTCGGCCAGGACCATGCGGATCGCCGTGGTCTGGGCCTTCACCAAGTCCTCGTTGGCGTTGGGCTTGTCGGCCTCCATGGCGTTCACCTGGGCGAGCCGGGTGTTTCGCTCGTGCTGCAGGCGTTGCAGGATTTCGTGGTTGCGGTGCAGCTCTGGCTGACCGCCCGTACCGACCGTGCTGGAGGTCATCCGTGGTGTCTTCATGGCACCACCATCGCCGGTCCGCACCGGCTTGCCTATCGGGACCAGCACCCATCTTCGCCGCTGCCCGGCACCATGGGTGTCAGCACGGATCGACACCGACTGGCAGGACGGGCACGCTTGCACAGGGAGTGTGGACCGCGGGGGATAGTGGCGGGAGTTGCGCCACGAGAAGGGATGCTGGCGGTGTCGTTGTTCTGGCGGATCTTCGCGCTGAACGCCGTCGTACTCGGGGCGGCGACCGCGCTGCTGCTGTGGGCGCCGGTGACGGTCTCGGTGCCGGTGCTGCTGACCGAGGCCGCCGTCCTGATCGGCGGTCTTGCCGTGATGCTGGTCGCCAATGCGGCGCTGCTGCGGATCGGTCTCGCCCCGCTTGCCCGACTGACGCGGCGCATGTCGACGGTCGATATCTTGCGCCCTGGCCAGCGCCTTGCGGTCAGTGGCCACGGCGGAGTCCCGGCTTTGCTCCGTGCGTTCAACGACATGCTCGACCGGCTGGAGCGCGAGCGTGCCACCAGTGCGGCCCGGGCCTTGTCTGCGCAAGAGTCCGAGCGTCGGCGCATCGCCCGGGAGCTTCATGACGAGGTCGGGCAGAGTCTGACCGTCGTACTCATGGACTTGAACCGGGCTGCCGATCGGTCGGTGGATCCCGATCTGCGTGCCGAACTGGCGCAGGCTCAGGAAACCACGCGGGCAAGTCTGGAAGAGGTTCGCCGGCTCGCCCACCGGCTGCGGCCCGGCGTGCTGGAGGACCTCGGCCTGGTCAGCGCACTCACCGCGCTGACGACCGAACTGTCCGATCACACAGGCTTGGTCGTACGACGTCAGTTCGAGTCCGGACTGCCGCGCTTGGACGACCAGACCGAGCTGGTCCTCTACCGGGTCGCGCAGGAGAGCCTGACGAACGTCGCCCGGCACGCCGACGCTTCCCACGTCGACGTATCGCTGGCAGGTCACGACAAGTCCGTCGTACTGCGGATCCAGGACAATGGCCGCGGCATCGGCGTGGCTCACGAGGGCGCCGGGATCCGTGGCATGCGAGAGCGGGCTCTGTTGATCGGAGCGACACTCGAGGTCAGCACTGCGCCCAGCGGCGGAGCCGACGTCAGCCTGACAGTGCCCGTGCACGGAACGAAAGGCTGACGATGCAGCCTACCAAGATCCTCCTTGCCGATGACCATGCCCTGGTCCGACGCGGTGTCCGCCTGATATTGGACCGCGAACCAGATCTGGAGGTGATCGCAGAGGCCGCCGACGGCCACGAGGCCGTGTCGCTCGCCCGCAGCGAGCCGGTCGATCTGGCGATCCTCGACATCGCGATGCCGCGCATGACGGGACTCCAGGCCGCGCGAGAGCTGTCCGTCGTACGCCCTGAAGTGCGCGTGCTGATGTTGACGATGTACGACAACGAGCAGTACTTCTTCCAGGCACTCAAGGCCGGCGCCTCGGGGTACGTACTGAAGTCCGTGCTCGACCGCGACCTCGTCGAGGCTTGCCGGGCGACAATGCGCGGGGAACCTTTCCTGTATGCCGGGGCCGTGACCACCCTCGTCCGCAGCTACCTGGATCGCGTCCGGCAAGGCATCGATCTGCCCGGGCAGATCCTCACCGCGCGCGAGGAGGAGATCCTCAAGCTCGTTGCCGAGGGCAACTCGTCGAAAGAGATCGCCGAACTGCTGACGATCAGTATCAAGACGGTCGAACGCCACCGCTCGAACATGCTCCAAAAACTAGGCCTTCGCGACCGCCTCGACCTGACCCGCTACGCGATCCGCGCCGGACTCGTCGAGCCATGAACATGCGGTCGGACGGTAGGCGATGAGGCGCATCAGTCATTGCGCCACGAGGAGGCAGATTCCGAGTGCTACCAACGTGAGCACCTTGGCTGCCTCGAGACCGACGTAATACAAGTGCATACTCGACCGGGACGCCGGCTGACCGGCGAGGACGCGGTCGGTGCGCCGGTTGAGTTGCGGCCGGATCGCGATGAGCTGCCCGGCCAGGATGATCAGGATCGCCGCCGTCAGACCTGCTACGGAGCCGGTTGGGCGTCCTATGGCGATGGCTGCCAAGGCGATCAGCGCCAGTGCTATCTCGACGCGGTTGAGGACCCTGAAGACGATGCGACCGATGCCGAGCCCGATGGGGATGTCGACACCTGGCGCCCGGAACTTGAGGGGCGCCTCCAGGAAGGAGATCGCGAGCACCATGCCGAGCCAGATGAACACGGCGGCGGTTGCTATGGCGGCTGGCGCGGAGTTCAAGACTGCTCCTACTGGGTTGTCAGTGGCCCTCAGGCGGCGGGCCAGGCTGTGATTCGCGCGACGAATTCCGGGGGCGAGGCGACGATCATCATGACGGCGGGCTCGGTTCCCGGATTGTTCAGGCTGACGCGTTCCCCGGTGGCCAGGTGTGCGACGGCGCCGGGGGCGAGTCTGTGCTGCTGGTCGCCTTGCCGCAGTTCGATCGATCCGGAGATGTGAACCAGGATGATTTCGGACGCCCCATGGTCGTGTTCCGGCAGGCCGCCGCCGGGCGGGATCCGTACCTGGACCATGGCGATGTGGTCGGAGGTCTCGGCGGCGACGAGTACCTCCATCGTCGGTCCCCCGGAGATCGGGGCGCGGCGTCTGGGTGTGGTTCCGATCCTGGTGAGGTACATCAGGTGCTCCTGTTGCGACGCTGGTGCGGACGAGTGCCCAGGCCGGTGCTATCGGCGGGCGCGAGATGAACGAGACAGGCGTCGGGCTCGACGAACGGCTCGAGCCGGGTCGCCGCGATCGGTGCGCGGATCTCCGTGAGCGCACCTTGCATCAGACCGAGATGCAGCGGGCACAAGGTTGAGGAGTACTCCTCCGCGAGTTCCAGGAAGGGGCAGTGCCGCAGTCTGATGCGCATGGCTGCATCGCCGTCGGGTTCCGGAGCGAACCCAAGGTCGGTCATCATCGAGCTCAGTCGCTGAGTCGCCTCGGGTACGTCGGGCTCATGAGACGGAGGGATGTGCTCGATCAAGTAGCCGCCCCACTCGCGGCCCGCAGCCTCGGCTGCGGCGCCCGCGTCGGATTTCGTGGCCAGCTGACCGAGCAGAATCTTGGCCAGTAGTTGGTACTGACGCAGCCCGCCACGGTCCATCCCAGGATGTGGTGTGTGGACGGTACGAGGCCGGCCCCGCCCGGTCGGCTCCTCGAGTCGGCGGTCGACCAATCCTTGCGCGATGAGCGCGTCGAGGTGGAAGCGGACCGTGTTGGGGTGGATCCCGAGCTGTTCGGCGAGCTCAGTGACACCCAGCGGAGCATCCGAACCGCGTAGGAGTTGGAGCAATGCTTGTCGGCGCGGCTGGTCGCCGGCCGTCTGGTCAGTCCTGGTCATGGAGGTCAGCTTGCCTGCTGCTGAGGCGGTAGCGCCGCAATGAGGGGGTGGTCGTGTGCTAGGGCGCCCACCTTGAAGGCGCCGCCGGGCGAGCCGAGGTCGTCGAAGAATCCGGCGTTCGCGGCCTGGTAGTCCTTCCACTGCTCGGGCAGATCGTCCTCGTAGAAGATGGCCTCGACCGGGCAGACCGGTTCACACGCGCCGCAGTCGATGCACTCGTCGGGGTGGATGTACAGGGAGCGCCCGCCCTCATAGATGCAGTCGACCGGGCACTCATCGACGCATGCTCGATCCTTCAGATCGACGCATGGCAGCGCTATCACGTAGGTCACAGGGGGACTCCTCACCGGACGCTTGTAATTACTACAAATATCACATGTAATAATCATTCGAAACAGTGTCGTGAGGAGAGTGACAGCATGGCGGCTTCGGAGATCTTCATCCAGGCGACTGAGACCGACCCGGACGTCATCGCCGGACGTGCGGTCCGTGAGGCGCATGACCGGCTGTTGTCCGGGCTGGCGGAGCTGACCACAGTGCAGCCCGTAGCTCAGGAGTTGGTGGACTTCTGTCTCCATGAAGTGCGCCGCTACCTGGTCACTGCGGATCGGGACCTCTATGCGCCCGCCTCCGACGATGATGAGACCCGGCTCTTGGTCGTTGCTCTCCGGATCGGGACCGCTGCACTCAACACGCAGATCGACGAACTTGCAGCAGCCGGCCCGGTGGATGCGGCGAGGCTCGGTGTGATGATCGCGGCGACCCTGGATACTCACCTCCAGATCGAGGAGTCGGTGTTGCTCCCCGCGCTCGCGGGCCTTCCTAGCGTCGATCCGTCCTTGCTGGCCTCAGACGTGAGGGCCTACCTCGCGGGGGAGCAGCTCGAAGAGCCGACGGTCATCGACGTACGGCGAATCGCTCGTGGCGGGCGTCATCCACGTGTCTTCGCCCGCTATGCCCGGCTCGCCCCCGGAGGGTCGTTCATCCTGGTCAACAGTCATGACCCCAAGCCGTTGCGCAACGAGTTCGAAGCCAGGTACCGAGACACCTTCAGTTGGGACTATCTGCAGGCCGGGCCTGAGGAGTGGCGAGTCCGGATCGGCAAGGTCGCTGTTGATGCCTGAGGAGTCGCCCGCAGTTCCAACTGAACTCCGCTCCGAGTGGCCGACGGTGCGGGTCCTGGCCGACGTACACGAACTCACCGAGACTTCACCCGTACCGTCGGGAGCCCGGTGGACACTCGCCGAGCCAGGTCGCCAACTGGATGCCAACCTCATCCATCTACCTGCGGGGCAGCGGGTGGATACCCACACTGAACCGGATCTGGACGTCGTACTGATCGTCGTCGCCGGTTGCGGCATCGTCGGTGCGCCCGACGGGGATCAGAATATTGCTGAGGGCAACATTGTCTGGCTGCCTCGTGGTTCGACCCGCAACCTCAGGGCCGGCGACAACGGCCTGTCCTACATGACTGTCCATCGACGCCGCCCCGGGCTGCAGATCAAGATGCGCCCCAGCCGATAGCGTCCCGAGAGCCGCCGCGTCGGGGCCGGTAGAGGGTCAACGTGGTTCACTCAGTAACCGGGCCAGGACAGCCGCCTGGCTGTGGTCTACATCCCTGGTCGCGGTCACCAAGGTGAGGACATCGCGTTTCGCTAGCGTACGCAGGTGGTCCAGCGCGATCCGTCCGGTCTGTGTTGCCAGCTCGTCGCGGTAGCGTGCCTCGAACTGTGCGAACTTCTCCGGTACATGGCCGTACCACTTCCGCAGCTCCGTGGACGGTGCGACGTCCTTGGCCCATTCGTCGATGCCGGAGGCGTCCTTGCGGATCCCGCGCGGCCACACCCGATCAACCAAGACCCTGATGCCGTCATCGGCTGCGGGCTGATCGTAGATCCTGCGGACCCGGACAGAACGGCGCGTCATGCTGCACCGTCGGCAGTGTCGCTCCAGTCGGGTACTGCAAGCGCGGTCCCCAACCGTCGAAGCTCGTCGCGGTGCAGTGTGCTCAGCCGCGCCAGCGCCCGCTTGCCGTGCCGCGTCAACTCCACCCGGACAGCTCTGGCATCCGTCGGATCTGACGCCCTGGTCACGAGATCTTTCGCCTGCGCACGGTTCACGAGTTCAACGACACTGTGGTGACGTAACTGGAGGCGGTCGGCCAACTCGGTCAACGTCGCCCACTCGCGGCCGGGAAACCCCTTCAATGCCAGCAGCAACTGGTACTGCTGTGGTGTGAGGCCATGACCGCGGACGGCCTGCTCGCTGAAGCGCAGGTACGTGCGGATGCCGAAGCGGAACCGGGCCAAAGCCTCGAAATCCGCCTTCGTCAACGGCTTTGCCGCCTGCTCGTCGTGCGTCGTCTCGGGCTGCATGCGATCACGTCCTCGGTGGTTGCACCGGGGAACCCGGCCACGAAGCCAAGTATATCGTGTTGCGATATAACTGCGAGGTCGTCGCACAGCCCGCGTGACCCGCGGGCCGTTGCCGGTTCCCGGCAATCAAGGAGATGCGACCTTCGCCGAAGGTGCCCATACCTGCAGTGGCGGCGTAGCGGCAGTCTCGGAGATACCCGATCACGCATCCGGGAGTGTGCCATGCAATCCCTTGTTGCTACTCGAAGTGAGTTGCTCGACCGCCGGCGGCGGGCGGTCTTCGTCGCTCAAGGCCGCGATCTGCTCAAGGACAAACGAACCGCGCTGGTGCGCGAGTTCCGCCATCACCAGACAGAGCTCCTGGACGGATTGGAACGGCTGCGCATCCTCGCAGTCCAAGCCCGGCAACGCCTCGACGAGGCCACCGCGGTGTGCGGCCCCGAGGAACTCGCGTCGGGAGCCTTGGCCGCCGCGACCGGGATCGGCGCCGAGCTGACGTCTCGGACCGTGGCCGGTGTTCACGTGTTCGACCTGCGACATACCCCGGTCCGGCGCAACGCCGCCACGCGCGGCTGGGCCCCCGGCCTCGTCTCGGCCCACATCGACATCGTCGCGCAGGCCTACGAGGAGCAACTCGAGTGGCTACTGGACCTGTGCGCGGTCGAGCTCAGCGTACGACGGCTGGCGACGGAGATTGCGCGCACCACCACGCAGGTCAATGCCTTGGACAACATCGTGCTCCCTCAGTTGCACGACGAGGCGCGTGGTATCGCGCTCACGCTGGACGAGCGCGAGCGCGAGGAGCACGCGCGGCTCAGGCGAGCCCGCAGCCGCCGGGCCTCCCGCGACGCGACCAGCGACAGGCGTGACCGCACTCGGAGCGCGGCATGAGCCGCGCGCACGATGACAGCGGCACGATCGCCAAGGCGGCGGCGCACGAGCTGGTACGGGAGTTCGAGAACTCGATCGCCGCCCGGCTGGCCGCGGCGAACCAAGCCGGCGATGAGGTGGCACTAGCTCAAGTGCAGGCGGATCACCTCATCGCCGAGGCCGAAGCGCAGGCGGCGGAGGGGGCGCGGCAACGGACAACCGCGATCCTGACCGCCGCCCGCGCCGAGGCCGACCGGCTGATCGAAGTCGGTGTGCGCCGCGCAGCCGCACTGACCGCGGCGGCCGCCCGGCGGCGGGACCAGGACGTCGCAACTGTCGTCGCTGCCGTGCTGCCGCGACCGAGGTCATCATCGCAAGACGTGGTGGTGAGCCGACCATGATGGTCCCCCTCACCCAGCTCGAGGTCGTCGGGCTTCGGCCGCGCCTGGACGATGCCTTGACAGCCTTGCAGGAATTGCGCCTGGCCGAGGTCGTGACCGTCGCCGATCCCGGCGAGACCCCGCCCGACCTGGCAGACCTCATCGCCCGGACCGACGCCATGCTCAAGCTCATCGACCAGTCCGCGGTCGGCGCCGTGCTGAGCGACACTGCGCTGCGAACCACGCTCGCGCACCTCGAACCCCAGGTGGCGCGGCTGCTGACCGAAGCGGAGGAGCTACGCGGCGAGGCCGAGGCGCTGCCTCGGTCCATCGACGCCCTCGACGCACTCCAGCCACTCGTACCCGAGCTGGGCCGGCTGAACGACCGGCAGTTGGCGAACCTGGGCCTGGCCAGTATGGCGTTGGTCCTCGACGACCCGGACACACGGATCGTGCCGGAACTGACCCGGCAACTCGCCGAGCTGCTCGGCCGAGGACACCTGCTGGTCACCTCGTCGGCGGCACCGGGCAGTCCGGTCGGCTGCCTGCTGGTTCTTCGCCGCGGCGACCTGCCCGAAGTGAACTCGCTGCTCGGCACACAGCGGATCGTCGAGATGGGTGTCCCGGCCGCCTACGCCGGCAAGTCGTTGCGCGCGACTGTCGACGCGATGCGGCAGCGGCTCGCCGCTTTGCCTGCCGAACGCGACCGAGTCCAGGCCGAGTTGGCCGCCACGGTCAATCCGGTCGCGGGGTCGCTGCAGGCGACCATCTCTGCTTTGCGGGCTCGCGCTGAGCGAGCTGTGGCGGCGACACAGGCGGACCTGTCCTCGCGCACGTTCATCCTCAGGCTCTGGGTCCCGGCTAAACGGACCGCGCAGATCGAGCAAGCACTGAGCGAGAGGCTAGGCGAGGCCGTCGCTGTCGAGCACGTCACCACCGGAGCATCGGTCGAGGACCAGCCGGTTCTGCTGCGGAACCGGACCGGCTGGCAGCCGTTTCAGCAGCTTGTCGGGCTGTTGTCCTGGCCGGCGCGCGGCGATCTGGACCCGACGGGGCTGACGGCGCTGGTGCTGCCGATCTTCTTCGGTGTCATGGTCGGCGACGTCGTGTACGGCGCCCTGCTGCTGACGGCCGCGTGGTGGCTCAGATCGCACCGGCCGACGAAGAGCACCCTCGGCGAGGTCGCCAAGGTGATGATGCTCGGCGGCGCTTGGACGGTCCTGTTCGGCCTCCTGTACGGCGAAGCACTCGGCAGCCTGGGCCACAGCATCGGCATGCCGGCGCTCTGGTTCTACCGAGGCGGCCCGACCGCGCTGCAACCCTTGCTGCTGTTCGCCTTGGCCATCGGCCTGGCCCATGTCGTGCTGGGGTTGCTGCTGGGCATCTGGACGGCCGCCCGTGGACACCAGCGCCGGCCGCTGGCCTCGAAACTGGGAACCCTTCTGGTGCTGGCCGGGCTCTTCGGGTTGGCCGGTGTCGCCGCCGCAGGCTTCCCGGCGCAGGTCCTGACTCCTGCGGTTGCCGCGCTCGTCGTCGGGGTCGTCGTGGCCTGCGTGTCCCAGGGCGCGCTCGGGCTGCTGCTCGGCCCGCTCGACCTGCTCGGTGCCTTCGGCAACGTCTTGTCCTACCTGCGGCTGGCGGCGGTCGGTCTCGCTTCGACATACCTGGCTGAGGTCGCCAACCAGCTCGGCGCTCGTGGGCCGCTGCTGCTCGGAATTCTCGTGGCCACCTTGTTCCATGCGCTGAATCTCGCCTTGGCGGCGTTCAGCCCGACGATCCAGGCACTCCGGCTGCACTACGTCGAGTTCTTCGGGCAGTTCTACGAGGGCGGCGGTCGGCTCTTCGCCCCTCTCGGCGCCGGGTCCGTTGCCCAAGGCCCCGAGTCGGAGTGCGTCACTGCGCCGTCCGCTGCCGCCATCAACTCACCCGAGCCGGTCCCGGCTCGGTCATCCGTCTGAAAGGACGAACATCATGGAGCTCGGACTGATCGCCCTCGCCGCCGGCCTCGCCGTCGGACTCGCTGCCCTGGCCACTGGTTACGCCCAGGCCCGCATCGGAGCCGCGGCCATGGGCGCAGTAGCGGAGAAGCCTGAACTGACCGGCCGCGCGATCCTGCTGGTCGCCATTCCGGAAACGCTGGTCATCCTCGGTTTCGCGGTCGCCGCGATGATCATCCTGCTCCTCGGCGGCGAGTGATGGCGCTGCGCGACCTGCTCACCGCGCTCGAGGAGGAAGGAGCAGCTGAACACGAGAAGGCCCAGCAGGAACGGCGGCGGCAAGCGGCTGAGCTGCTCACCGATGCGCACGAGCGCGGTGCGAAGATCCGTCAGGATGTCGTGACGGCAGCCGAAACCGCAGCCCGGCAAGAGGCGGAGGACTTGTTGATCGCCGCGCGGTTCAGGGCCCGCCGGGCAGTCCGGACCGCGCGCGACGACGCCCTCGCCCTGGTCCTCGGTCAGGTCCGCGAGGAACTGCTCGCCCTGCCTGGAAGCCCGGACGGCCGAGCGATGGCGGCCGCCTGCCTGGCCGAGGCCCTCGCGGCGATGCCCCAGGCCACGACCGTCCACGTTCACCCGGCCGACGTAATGGCGCTGCTGCCCGACGCTACGGTCCGAGTCGTCGCCGACCTCGAACACAGCGGCGCGATCGCCGAGGACGACCAGGGTCGCTACGTCGACAACACCTATCTCACCAGGCTTGCCAACACCTGGCCGGAGATCCGTGCGGGTCTGAGCGGCTCCTGGAATCGGGACTCATGACACCCCGGCCCGATTTCATCGCCGGCAACACCCGCCTGCGGGCGCGGCTGCCCGGGCTGCTCGCTCCGTTCGAGTACGACCAGCTCGCCGGTCTGTCCCGTGAGCAGGCCGCCGAACGGCTCGCGGCGTCGACCTACCGCCCATATCTGAGCCGCGACGAAGCGGGCGACCTGAGGCTCCTCGACGCGGTCGGACGTCGACTGCGCGACCTGTTGGGTGGAGTCCGGGGACTGTACGGCGGTATGGCCGACACCGCGGTCGGGGTGCTGCTGGCTCGGCACGACCTGCAAGACGTCCTCGCGTTGCTCCGCGGCGGCCGCGCCAGGCGGCCCGCCGTCGAGCGGGTCGCGGCGGTGATGGCTGTCGGTGCGATCGATCGACGAGCCGCCGCCGACATCGCAGCAGCACCTGACGGCGCGACGACTGTCCTGCGGCTGGTGGCGCAGCGGCTTCCCGACGCGCTGACCGCCCGGGCGCTGCCCGGGGCCTGGGAACGGTACGAACTGAACGGCGACCCGGACGAGTTCGAGACCACCGTCGCGGCGGCCGCGATCGACGGCTGGACCGATCGGCTGGAATGGGTCGGCCGGGCCGCTCGCCCGATCCTGGATCTGGTCCTGGCCGAATGCGACCGGGCCAATCTGCTCGCCGTACTGCGTGACCCGGTGCTGGAGACACCGCGACTCCTTCCCGTCGGGCTGGTGCCCGAATCGGCGCTGCTGGCGGCCCGGCGCGGCGATCCGCAACCCGTCGTGACCGCCCGTCCCACCTGGCGGCAAGCTCTCGAACGGCATGTCCGCGACGGAGACCTCGCAAGGCTCGAATGGGACCTGGACGTCGCTGTGTGGCGCCAAGGGGTACGCGGGCTACGGCGCGGCGACCCCCTCGGCGCCGATGTGCCTGTCGGCTACGTCCTGGCTGCCGAATGCGAGGCCCGCACCGTTCGGCTCCTGCTTGTCGGTGCTGCTCCCGCTCACGACGTCCGGGACCTGCTCGTCCCATGAACCCGACGCCACCAGAAGGGATCTGCTCATGACAGAGGCATTGGTTGTCGCCACCCCGGCCACCGCCACCGGCTTTCGTCTCGGCGGCGCGCGGACCGTCACCGCCGGCGACGCGGAGCAGACCGTCGCCGCGGTCAGCCAGGCGATCGCCGACGGTCAGGCTGCAGTCATCGCGATCCACGGCGCCCTCTGGTCGCTCGTCGCACCGTCGCTCCGCGCGGCCTGGACCAAACAGAGCTCCCCGCTGGTCCTCGCCCTGCCCGACGAGGACGGCGACGTCTCCGCGGCCAAGGACGCAGCGCTACGTGACCTGCTTGCCCGCGCTATTGGCTACCAGATCACCTTCACCCCTAGCGGAGACCCGCAATGACCACGACGAAACCACGCACCGAGCCGGCACACCCCGGACGTCCCGGACCGGCCAGGCAGGTGCAGACCGACAGCGGCCGGGTCGTCAAGATCTCTGGCCCGGTGGTCAGCGCCAAAGACCTGCCCCACTCCCGCCTGTTCGATGTGGTGCGCGTCGGCGTTCAACGGCTGCTCGGTGAGGTCATCAAGATCGACGGCGACTTGGTGGTGATGCAGGTGTTCGAGGACACCAGCGGACTGCAGGTCGGCGAACCGGTCGAGGCCACCGGCGAACCCCTGTACGCCGAACTCGGCCCCGGACTCCTCGGCGGCATCCTCGACGGCACCCAGCGTTCGCTGAGCAACCTGAGCGCCGACGGCAGTCTCTACATCGCCAGAGGCGCGGACCCGCCCCGCCTGGACCGTGACCGCCGTTGGGACTTCCGGCCCGCCGTCGAGATCGGGGACCGGGTCGGACCCGGTGACCTGCTGGGATCGGTCCCCGAAGGACGTGCCGTCGAGCACCGGATCCTTGTGCCGACAGGCGTCACTGGGGTCGTCACCGCAGTCCGTCCCGGACCGGCCGGCATCCTCGATGCTGTTGTCGACATCGATGGGCACCCCGTCGCGATGATGCGTCGATGGCCGTTACGCCGGGCCCGTCCGGTTGCGAATCGGCTGCCGCTCACCGTGCCGCTGATCACCGGCCAGCGGGTCCTCGACCTGCTCTTCCCGGTCGCCCGCGGCGGAAGCGCCATCATCCCCGGCGGCTTCGGGACCGGCAAAACCGTACTGGAACAGGCCCTGGCCAAGTTCTCGACCGCCGATATCGTCGTCTACGTCGGCTGCGGCGAACGTGGCAACGAACTGACCGAGGTGCTCGAGGAGTTCCCCGAGCTGACCGATCCGCGCACCGGCGCCCCGCTGATGGAGCGCACCGTGCTGATCGCGAACACCTCCAATATGCCGGTCGCGGCCAGGGAAGCAAGCATCTACAGCGGGATCACGATTGCGGAGTACTACCGCGACCAGGGCTACGACGTGGCCATGATGGCCGACTCGACCAGCCGCTGGGGTGAGGCGTTGCGCGAGGTGTCGAGCCGACTCGAGGAGATGCCTGCCGAGGACGGCTACCCCGCATACCTGGCCACGCGCCTGGCCGGGTTCTACGAACGGGCCGGCGCGGTGACGTGCCTCGGTACGCCGGCGCGCAGCGGCTCGGTGACAGTCGTCGGCGCCGTCTCACCGGCCGGCGGTGACTTCTCCGAGCCGATCACCCAGAACAGCCTGCGGCTCGCGGGCTGTTTCTGGGCACTCGACACCGCACTGTCCAGGCAACGACACTTCCCCGCCGTGAACTGGCTGCGCAGCTTCTCCCAGTACGGCCTCGACGATTGGTTCGACCAGGAGATCGGCTCGGACTGGTCGCCGTTGCGCCGGTGGGCGGCAGCAGCGCTGCAAGACGAAGGCGCCTTGCAAGAAGTGGTGTCGCTGCTAGGCGTCGAAGCGCTGGCAGCCGAGCAACGGATCACCCTTCGCATCGGGCAAGCCCTGCGAGAGGACCTGCTCCAGCAGTCCTCGTTCGACGACATCGACGCGTCCTGTCCTCCGCAACGGCTGCTGGCCATGCTGCGCGTCGTCCACGAGGCCGGCGCTGCCATGAGCTCAGCGCACCAGCGGGGCGTCGCCATCACCGCGATCACTTCCGCGAGCGTCCTGAGCGAGCTCGGCCGGATGCGCCGCTGGCCACCCGACAACGTCGACGACTCCGCAACCCGCCTCATCGAGCAGATCGCCGAAGAAATGAGCTCGCTGTGACCACCCCCCAAACCCAAGCCCTTTTCACCGTCGGGCACCGCACGGTGACCCGAGTCGCCGGGCCACTCATCGTCGTGGACGGGATGGACGGCGTCGGGTACGGCGAACTCGTCGAGGTCGAAACCGGCGACGGCCCGATCCGGGAAGGCCAGGTGCTCGAGCTCGATGGATCGACGGCGATCGTCCAGGTCTTCGGCGGAACCGTCGGCATCGGACGCCGGGAAACCTCAGTTCTCACCCGCAGCCGCGCCGCCCGGACCGGCGTCGGCACCGACTACTTCGGCCGCGTCCTCGACGGAGCCGGCCGGCCACGCGACGGCGGCCCACAACCCGTCCCGGACGACTACCGCCACGTCAACGGCCTGCCCCTCAACCCGATCACCCGCGCGCACCCCGACCAGTTCATCGAAACCGGTGTGTCGGCGATCGACGGACTCATCACGCTCGTCCGCGGGCAGAAACTGCCGATCTTCTCCGGCGCCGGCCTGCCCGCGAACACCCTGGCCGCGCGGATCGCGGCCCAGGCCGGCGTGCCCGGCGACGACGCCGATGTCGCCGTCGTCTTCGCCGCGATGGGCGTCACCCGCCGGGAGGCGGAGTTCTTCCGCACCGAGTTTCTCACCGGAGGCGCCGCCGCCCGCAGCGTGCTCCTGCTGAACCTCGCCGACGACCCCACGATCGAACGGCTGCTGACCCCCCGGGTCGCGCTCACCATGGCCGAATATCTAGCCTTCGAACAGCAGCGCCACGTCCTGGTCGTGATGACCGACATGACGGCGTACTGCGAAGCGCTGCGCGAGATCTCCGCCGCGCGGGAGGAGATGCCGGGCCGCCGCGGCTACCCCGGCTACATGTACACCGATCTGGCTTCACTGTACGAACGGGCCGGCCGAGTGCGCGGCGGCACTGGGTCGCTGACCCAACTGATGATCCTGACGATGCCCGACGACGACATCACCCACCCGATCCCCGACCTCACCGGCTACATCACCGAAGGCCAGATCGTGCTGTCGCGTGACCTCGACAGGCAAGGCATCCAGCCGCCGATCGACGTACTGCCATCGCTGTCCCGGCTGATGAACGCGGGCATCGGCGCCGGCAAGACCCGCGACGACCATCGCGGCCTGGCCGACCAGCTGTACGCCTGCTACGCCCGCGGCCGCGAGGTCCGCCGGCTGATGTCGATCGTCGGCGAGAGCGGCCTGCCCGCAGAGGACCGGCGCTATCTCGCCTTTGCCGGAGCTTTCGAACGCACGTACCTCGACCAAGGACCAGCCCGCCGGTCTCTGACTGACACCCTCGAGGTGGGGTGGCGACTCCTGGCGCCCTTCCCGCCGGCCGAACTGAAACGCGTCAGCGCCGAACAGTTGGCGCGTTATCACAAGGCGACTGTGACAGCGACCGATGCTTGATGCATGTTCCTCCGCTTGTCTGGGCGTTGACGATCCTAGGGATCCTTGCCCTGCTGCTGTTCGACTTCTTCTTCCATGTGCGCACCGCGCACATCCCGACCCTCGGCGAGGCAGCGGTCTGGTCAGCGATCTACGTTGGGATCGCCGTCTTGTTCGGTGTCGGTGTCTGGCTCGTGGGCGGCGCGGCGATCGGCAGCGAATACTTCGCCAGTTACCTCACGGAGAAGGCACTGTCGGTCGACAACCTCTTCGTGTTCCTCATCATCATGGCCAGCTTCAAGGTGCCCCGCGCGGACCAGCAGAAGGCACTGCTGTTCGGCATCGTCTTCTCGCTCCTCGCGCGCACCGCCTTCAGCTTTCTCGGCGCCGCGCTCGTCAACTCTTACGCCTTCGTGTTCTACCTGTTCGGCCTGATACTGCTTGTCACGGCAGGCCAAATGCTCAAACCCGGGACCGCGAAGGGCCGCTCGGCGAACAACATCATCGTCCGTCTTGCCAAGAGGTTCCTGCGGACCTCCGACGCCTATGATCGCGACAGACTGTTCACCATCGACCAGGGCCGCCGCGTGATGACGCCATGCTGCTCGTCATGGTGGCCATCGGTGGAACCGACGTCCTTTTCGCGCTGGACTCCATCCCCGCGATCTTCGGCCTCACCCAGAGCGTCTTCATCGTGTTCACCGCCACCGCCTTCTCCCTGCTGGGGCTGCGGCAGCTCTACTTCCTCATCGACGGTCTACTGGACCGCCTCATCTACTTGTCCTACGGCCTCGCCGCGATCCTGGGATTCATCGGGGTCAAACTCATCCTGCACGCGCTGCACGAGAACAACCTCCCGTTCGTCAACAACGCGCAGCCCCTGCACGTCCCCGAGATCGGCACAGGCTTGTCGTTGAGTGTGACGCCGGCGTTCTGATCATCACCGTCATCAGTTCGCTGGCCGGCCGCCACTGACCAACAAGACCACGGCGCTGCGTTCCCGGTGGAGTACGAAGCGGTCAGGCGGTGAGGCGCAGCCCGGTGGAGGTCGAGAAGAGGTGCAGTTTGTCGGGCTGCGGGACAAGGTGCACGACGGCACCCGTCTGGCTGTGCAGCCGGGTGCCGATCCGCGCGATGATCTGCTGGTTCAGGCTGGAGTGCTCGGTGACTCCGAAGAGGAATGCGTCCGAGCCGAGCTCCTCGATCACCCCGACCTTCACCGCCAGCCCTGTATCGGCAAGACGGAACGCCTCCGGCCGGATGCCCAGTATCAGCGTCCGGTCGGTTCCGGCTTTGGACAGCAGGCTGCGTTCGATCGGTACGACGTAGTCGCCGATCTTCGCGCCGCCGTCGGTGATCTGGGCCTCGATGAGGTTCATGGCCGGTGATCCCATGAAACCTGCGACGAAGACGTTCCGGGGCCGGTCGTAGAGGTGCAGTGGTGTGTCGACCTGCTGCAGCCGGCCGTCCTTCAGGACGGCGACCCGGTCGCCCATCGTCATGGCCTCGATCTGGTCGTGGGTGACGTAGACGGTGGTGACGTCCAGGCGGTGCTGGAGTTCGGCGATCTGGGTGCGGGTCTGGACGCGGAGCTTGGCGTCGAGGTTGGACAGTGGCTCGTCCATCAGGAAGACCTGTGGGTTACGGACGATCGCGCGGCCCATCGCGACGCGCTGGCGCTGGCCACCGGACAGTGCCTTCGGCTTGCGGTCGAGGTATTCCTCGATGCCGAGCAGTTTGGCCGCCTCGGTGACGCGCTTGGTTCGCTCGTCCTTGGGCAGGCTCTGCATCTTGAGGGCGAAGCCCATGTTGTCTGCGACCGTCATGTGCGGGTACAGCGCGTAGTTCTGGAACACCATCGCGATGTCCCGGTCCTTGGGCGGAAAGTCCGTGACGTCGCGGTCGCCGATGTAGATCTTGCCCTCGTTGACCTCTTCGAGGCCGGCGAGCATCCGGAGCGAGGTGGACTTGCCGCAACCCGACGGTCCGACGAGCACCATGAACTCGCCGTCGGCGATGTCCAGGTCCAGCCGGTCGACGGCTGGTGTGTCGGAGCCCGGATACACCCGGGTGGCTCCCTTGAACGAGACCGTTGCCATGTCACGCTTCCCTTCCTTTACTGGCACGTACATGCCAGGCCCACCGGCCGGCTTTCCTGTCAAGACTCACGGCTGCCAGGCCGGGTCGGCGCTCCCGGAGTGAAGTCCGCCCCACCGGGTGTGTGCAACCCCGACCGTTCCGAGAGCCGCGGTCACGGCTGCGTCAGGAAGAGCGGGTGGCCTGGCTGTCAGCATCTGAGGCGACAAAGACACGTGGCCCGCGTCCGGCGGGGACTGCGCGATCTCGAGGCCCTTCGACAGATCGGACGTGGTGGATCCGTTCGTCTCGGCCGGGGTCGTGCGGATCTCGGGGTCGGCGGTGACAGGCTGCGGGCTCTCGGCCGGTGTCGATCGCTCGAGAAACCGGAGCAGTTCGACGGGGAACGGCAGCACCAGTGTGGAGTTCTTTTCGGCGGCGACCTCGACGACGGTCTGGAGGAGGCGCAACTGCAGGGCGGCCGGGTGCTTGGTCATCACCTCAGCGGCCTGTCCCAGCTTCTCCGAAGCCTGGAGTTCGCCGTCCGCGGTGATGATGCGGGCCCGGCGCTCGCGTTCGGCCTCGGCTTGGCGCGACATCGACCGCTTCATCGTCTCCGGCAGGGCGACGTCCTTGATCTCGACCCGCTCGATGTGGACTCCCCAGTCCAACGCCGGGCTGTCGATCATCAGTTCCATACCCTGGTTGAGACGTTCCCGGTTCGACAGCAGGTCGTCCAGGTCGCTCTTGCCGATGATCGAACGCAGAGATGTCTGCGCGACCTGGCCGATGGCCGAGATGTAGTCCTCGACATCGACGGCCGCCCGGACCGGATCGATCACGTTGAAATAGACGACCGCGTCGACGCGGACCGTCACGTTGTCGCGGGTGATGCCGTCCTGCGCGGGGACCGGCATCGTGATGATCTGCATGTTGACCTTCTGCAACCGGTCCGCGATCGGCACCAGCAAGGCAAGTCCAGGCGGCCGGATCGCGGGACGTACCCGGCCGAACCGGAACACGACGCCGCGCTCGAACTGCTTGACCACCCGGACGCACGACGATGCCCCGATCAGGCCGACGACCAGCACTGTGAGCAGTATGTAGAGGATGAGCATTTCTTCTCCGTCAGGACGTCGCCCGCGGTCTCGTCAGGAGTTGTGCCGGGCCGGGGCGTACTTGGTGGCGAGGCGGGCCAGTGCGAGGGCAGCGACGAGGAGGCCGAAGTCGCGGAGGGCCACGTCGTAGAAGCCTGAGAGGGTGAGCAGGTTGATGATGATGCCGCCGAGCCAGGCGGTGACGAGGAGTGCGCCGTACCGGGGGATGAGGGCGACGGCGATGCCGGCGGCGATTTCGATGATGCCGACGATGTACATGGCGTCTTGTCCGGAGCCGGGGACGATGTCGTTGATCCAGGGGGCGAGGTAGCCGGGCCAGTCGGTGAGGAGGTTGGCGAACTTGTCGAGCCCGAACAGGATCGGGGCCACGGTGAAGACGGTTCGCAAGACCAGGAAGGCTTGGTAGGCCGGGTCCGACAGTGTCTCCCGGCTTGGCGTGCGGGCGGTGCGCCCTCAGTACTCATAATCTGCTCCTTCTAGAGCGTCGATGTACTTCCATGCTTGTCCGACGGCCACGGACTGGCACCGCCTGTCGTCGGCTGATTTGGAGCCCTTGCGGTTGCCGATGCTCGGCAACAGACGGATCCAGCGGAACGTTGCCCTTGCCAACACCGATCACCTCGTGGACCCCGGGAGGTGAGTATGGACAGCTGCCGGCGACCTAGTGCGCTGTGGGCGCCGGCTCTGGCCCAGCCAGGTAGGTGGTCCTGGCCAGCCTCGGGACCGACTCGTCGAGTTCTCCGGTGTCGGCAAGCAGTTGCAGGGTCCGCACGGCGATGGATTGCGCGTCGACGCGGAAGTGGCGGCGCAGGGCGGCGCGGGTGTCGGAGTGGCCGAACCCGTCGGTGCCCAGCGACGTCCAAGGCCTGCGGACGAAGGGGGCGATCTGGTCGGGGACCGCGCGCATCCAGTCCGAGACGGCGAGGACAGGACCCATGGTCTCCGCGAGTCGCCTTGTGACATAGGGGATTCGGGTCGGCTGGTCGGGGTGGGACTGGTTCCATTCCTCGGCGGCGAGTGCGTCGCGGCGTAGTTGGGTCCAGGACGTCACCGACCAGACGTCTGCCTGGACGCCCCACTCGGCTGCGAGCAGGCGTTGAGCTTCCAGAGCCCACGGCATGGCGACGCCGGAGGCAAGGATCTGCGCCTTCGGACCATCGCCCTCGGGAGCGGGGGAGTAGCGGTGCATCCCGGCGAGGATGCCGTCGACGTCGGCGTCGTCAGGCTCGGCCGGCTGCGGGATCGGCTCGTTGTAGAGGGTCAGGTAGTAGAAGACGTTCTGGTCCTCACCGGGCCGCGGTTCGCCGTACATACGCCGGAGGGCGTCGGCGGTGATGTGGCCGAGTTCGAAGGCATAGGCGGCGTCGTAGGCGATGCAGGCAGGGTTGGTCGATGCCAGCAGCAACGAATGCCCGTCCTGGTGCTGTAACCCTTCACCGTTGAGGGTCGTACGGCCGGCGGTGGCGCCGAGCAGGAATCCTCTGGTCATCTGGTCCGCAGCTGCCCAGAGTTGGTCGCCGGTGCGTTGGAACCCGAACATCGAGTAGAAGATGTACAGCGGGATCATCGGCTCACCATGGGTGGCGTACGACGTACCCGCGGCAGTCCAGGACGCGGCCGAGCCGGCTTCGGTGATGCCCTCGTGCAGGAGAACACCGCGGACGTCTTCCTGATAGCTCAGCATCTGCCCGCGATCGACCGACAGGTAGTGCTGCCCATGTGGGGAATAGATCTTCTTGGACGGGAACAGGGAATCCAGGCCGAAGGTGCGGGCTTCGTCCGGGATGATCGGCACGAACCGGTGACCGATCTGGGGATCTTTCATGAGGTCCCTGAGCAGCCGGACGAACGCCATCGTGGTCGCGACCTGCTGACGGCCAGAGCCGCGCCGCGCGATCTCGTATGCCGCCTCGCCGGGCAGCTCGAGAGGCGTACTGCGGACTCTGCGGGACGGCAGGTAACCGCCCAGGGCGCGACGCCGCTCATGCAGATACTCCAACTCCGCCGAGTCCTTCGTCGGCCTGTAGTACGGCGGATTCACCGCATCCAGCGCCGAGTCGGGGATCTCGAGGAACAACCGGTCCCGGAAGCCCTTGAGATCGTCGAGGGTGAGCTTCTTCATCTGGTGGGTGGAGTTGCGGCCCTCGAAATGAGAGCCGAGCGTCCATCCTTTGATCGTCTGGGCCAAGATCACCGTCGGCTGCCCGGTGTGCTCGGTGGCCGCCCGATAGGCGGCGTACAGCTTGCGGTAGTCGTGTCCGCCGCGCTTGAGGTTCCAGATCTCGTTGTCGGACAGATGCTCGACCATGGCCGCGGTGCGGGGGTCGCGGCCGAAGAAGTGCTCGCGTACGAACGCGCCGGACTCCGCCTTGTAGGTCTGGAAGTCGCCGTCGGGTGTGGTGTTCATCAGGTTGAGCAGCGCGCCGTCGGTGTCGGCGGCCAGCAGCGGGTCCCATTCGCGGCCCCAGATGACCTTGATGACGTTCCAGCCCGCGCCGCGGAAGTACGACTCCAGTTCCTGGATGATCTTGCCGTTGCCGCGGACCGGGCCGTCGAGGCGCTGCAGGTTGCAGTTGACGACGAAGGTCAGGTTGTCGAGCTCTTCGCGCGCGGCGACGCCGATCGCACCGAGCGACTCCGGCTCGTCCATTTCGCCGTCGCCGAGGAACGCCCACACCCGCTGGCCGCTGGTGTCCTTTAGGCCGCGGTTGTGCAGGTAGCGGTTGAAGCGTGCCTGGTAGATCGCGTTGATCGGGCCCAGCCCCATCGAGACCGTCGGAAACTCCCAGAAGTCCGGCATCAGCCGTGGGTGCGGGTACGACGGCAACCCGCCGCCTGCGCCGGCGTGGGAGAACTCCTGCCGGAACCCGTCGAGCTGGTCATCGGTCAGCCGGCCTTCCAGGAACGCCCGCGCGTAGACGCCGGGTGAGGCATGGCCCTGGAAGTAGATCTGATCGCCTCCGCCGGGGGCGTCGTGGCCCTGGAAGAAGTGGTTGAACCCGACCTCGAACAGCGACGCGGCAGAGGCGTAAGTGGAGATGTGCCCGCCGACGCCGATGCCGGGCCGCTGCGCGCGATGGACCATGACCGCGGCGTTCCAGCGGTTGTACGCCCGGATCCGTCGCTCGATGTGCTCGTCGCCGGGGAACTCGGGTTCGGCGTCGGGGGCGATCGTGTTGAGGTAGTCGGTACTGCGCAGGTTCGCAACACCGACGCGACGGTCGCGGGCTCGCTGCAGGATGCTGAGCAGCAGGTACCGTGCCCGGTTCTGGCCGGCATGATCGACCACCTGGTCGATCGATTCCAGCCATTCCTGGGTCTCTGAGGGGTCAAGATCGAGCAGTTGGCTATGCAGTCCCAGGCTTTCTGGCAGGCCTTGCGGCGTCGGTGTCATGACAGCTCCTTGAGGTGCGCGAAGCGGTTCGGCGCGGCGAGCTGGACCTTGGGCCGGTGTGCAGACGAGCCGTTGACTCTCTTCGGCCGGTGCGGGTGGACGACCGCGACCGGGCAGGCAGCGTGGTGCAGCACGGCCTGGCTGACCGATCCCAGCAGCATGCCGGTGAACCCGCCGCGCCCGCGCGACCCGACGACGACGAGCTCGGCGCCGTCGGCTTCGTCGAGCAGAGCCTGGACCGGGTGGCTGTGCACCAGCTTCGTTTCCACGTCGATGCCCGGGATGAGGACTCGCTTGCTGTCCATCGCCTCGGCGAACAGTTGCCGGTCGACCTGCTCGACGATCTCCGCGGGGACACGCAGTGACGGGTGCTGGCGGGTCGGCGCCGCGGCATGTACGGCGGTGATCCCGACACGTCGGCGGGCCGCTTCCTGGAAGGCGAACCGGATCGCCGCGGCCGAGACGTCCGACCCGTCGACGCCGACCACGACGCGGCCGGTCGGCGACACGGGGAACGCCGTACCGTCTCGGTGCGGGTGGACGACGATGACCGGGCACGGGGCGTGCGCGGCCACCGTGGAGCTGACCGATCCCGTCAGCAGGCCGCGGAACCCGCCGAGGCCTCGGCTGCCGACGACGACCAGTTGTGCGCCTTGTGCCTGGCTCAGCAACGTCGGTGCGGCCGCCGCGGCGAACAGTTCGGCGGTGACGCTGATATCGGCCGCAGCCTGCCGGGCCTGGTTCTTCGCCTCGGCGAGGATCCAGCCGGCCGCGGCCCGGAGTCCGTCGTTCGTCGGTTCGGTCAGGCTCAGGCCGAAGGGGTCTGCGATCATCGGCCAGGTGAAGGCGTGAACGATGTGCAGCGGGCACCGTCTGTACGACGCCTCCGCGACCGCCCAGGCGAGCGCGGCCTGCGCGGAGACCGAGCCGTCGACACCGACCATGACCGGCTGCCGGCCGTGGTTGTCTAGAGGAGTTGTCTTGGTCATGTCGCCCGCTCCGCTTCAGCTCTGGATGCCTTGCGGTTCCGACTGTGCCGTTCCAGCGGTTGGACAGGTAGTGCGCCGATCGGCGAACCTGTGACCGGGGTTATGGCCGACGTCCGGCAACGATGCTCTACTGGACCTGCGCCCAACACACCTGTGTCGATCAGTGTGAGAGGGAGTGGGATGAGCGAGCCCAGGGGGCTGCGATGGCCGGGCTCCGGCGGCGCGAACAGCGCCGACGAAGCGTGGCTGACGGCGATCGCGCAGGCGGCGGCTGGAGACTCGTCCCAAGCGCCGCTGGAGCTGCTGGTCGAGTACCTCACCCTGCTCGCCGACGCCGCCATCTCGGGCAGACGGCCCGGTGAACACGAGCTGGCGATCGTCCGTGAGCTCGGGCGTCGTGCCGCCGAACAAGGCATACCGGCCGGACGGGTCGTCGACCTCTACCTCTCCGCTGCCTGGCGGATGTGGCGGGATCTGCCCGACGTCGTGCCGTACCGCGACCGCGACACCGTCCGTGCCTCGGCGCAGGCGGTACTTCGTGCTGTCGGTGAGGCGATCTCGGTCCTCGTCGACAGTTATCAGGTAGCCACGCAGCAGTTGATCCGGCAGGAGGAAGCGCTGCGCCGCGAGCTGGTCGACGACCTGCTGCGCGGCGACCCCGACGTCTCTCGGATAGTCGAGCGCGCCGAACCGTTCGGGCTCGACCTTGGCCGGCCGCACCAGGTGGTTCTGGCCCGTCCCGCCGACGGGCTTCCGGAGGGCGACACCAGCGCGAACATGCTGGAACTCTTCATACTTGACCGCTTCGGGGACCGCGAAGTGCTCGTCGCCACCAAGGACGGACTCCTCGTGGTGCTGGTCCCCGCGACCGCCCCCAGCACCGCACCGCGGACCATTACCCAGGCTGTGGGGACTCTGATCCACGACGCGTTGATCCGGCACCGATCCGGTCGCGCATGGCGGGTCTCGAGTGGCAGGCCCTATCCGGGGGCGTACGGCATCGCGCGCTCGTACGAGGAGGCGCGTGAGGCGCTGACGCTGGCCGAGCGGCTGCAACTCGACACCCCGGTGGTTGATGCCCGCGACATGCTCGTCTACCGGGTTCTGATCCGTGACCAGGCCGCCATCGTCGATCTCATCCAGGCCGTGCTCGGCCCGCTGACCCAGGCCCGCGGTGGCGCGGAGCCGCTGCTGCAGACCCTCGAGGCGTACTTCGCGACCGGCGAGGTCGCCACCGAGGCGGCCCGGCGCCTGAACATGTCGGTCCGCACCGTCACCTATCGGCTGGACAAGGTCAAGACGCTCACCGGACACGACCCGGGCGACCCAGCCCAACGGTTCATCCTGCACATAGCCGTCCTTGGCGCACGACTCCTCGACTGGCCCGCCCGTGACCTTCCACCCGGCGCAGAGGCCCACGCCTGACCGACCCGGCCCTGACTTCCAAGGCACCGTCGTTGCCGAGCGTCGGCCAACAGCCCGGCCTCAGGTTCGCCGATCGTTGCCGTACCTGTTGTCGACGCGCCGCGGCACAGTCGTAGCTGCACGAGCAGGTTCCCGGAAACGGCCCGCCGCAAGGAGGTTTGTCGTGCATCAATCAGTCGCAGCTCGCCTCGACGCGCCCGGCACTACGGAACCGGTGAACACGCCATGAAGGTCTATCGAGTCTTCTGGCTGTTCTTCTGCGGTGTGCTCGGCGCTCTGGGTGCAGCCATGGCCTTCACCTGGTCACTCACCAACGCCATCATGCTGCTCATCCTCGCGGCCCTCATCGGCGCGGTCGTGGCCATGGTCGCCTTGGCAGACCCCGACGGTCCGAGCCGGCGTCCACGGGATCGACGACGGATCGTGGCCACCAGGACAGCCGCCACCGCGGGTGGCACGGTCTCCTTCATCGGCCTGGGCAACCTGGTGGGCGCTGCGACAGCAGTGCTCCTCCTGGCCGTCGTCATCTGCGGATCCCCTTATGTGATTCGCTACAGCGTCCGCTGGCTCAGCGAACACGGCCACCTGGCCAGCTCGTCGCCCCAGCCTCCCCAGCCGGATCGTGCCGACGACTCGACGATGTTGGCGATAGCAGCCATCCTGGGGACCGACCCGGACCAGGAGCCGAAGCCTCACGTCGCGCCGGACGCCCTGAGCGACGAAGCCCTCTGCGTGGCATGGCGGGCCAGCTTCTCGGCTCTGCAAAGAGCCGGTACGCCGGCGCTCCGCCTGCGGATCGTCGAAGAACGGCGGGCGTATCTCGACGAGATCGAGCGCCGTACCGCCCACGGCATGGCCGCCTGGCTGGCATCAGGACCCCGAGCAGCCGGAGACCCCAGCAGGTTCGTCCTGGGAGACGGCGCGGCAGGTCGCGCCTCCATTCACTGGGACGACCTGCTCCATGACACGGACAAGTGAACAACCAGCGCTCGACAGCCGCAGCTGGCCGATGCCAGGGAGAGCCGAGAACACGATGACCAAGCTGGAACACCTCTACGGCCACTTCGGACAAAGCCCATGGCTGGACAACCTCACGCGCGCCTACCTACGTGACGGCACGCTGGCGCGCATGGTCGCCGATGGGATCCGCGGCGTCACGGCCAACCCGACGATCTTCGCCCGGAGCATCACCGGCTCCCACGACTACGACGAACAGTTCTTGGAACTCATGGCGGCCGGCAAGTCGGTGGACGAGGCCTACTGGGAGCTCGTCATCTCCGACGCCGGCCAGGCCCTGACAGTCCTGCGGCCGGTCTTCGACGGGGGTGACTGCATCGACGGGTTCGTCTCGGTGGAGGTCTCTCCGGAGCTGGCTCACGACGCTTCGGCCACTATCGCCGCCGCGCGGTGGCTGCGCGGGAGGATCGCCCAACCCAACCTGCTCGTCAAGATTCCCGCCACCGCCGAAGGCGTCACCGCCGTCGAAGCGCTGATCGCCGAGGGCGCCAGCATCAACGTCACGCTGTTGTTCTCCTTGCCCCGCTACGCCGAGATCATCGAGGCCTACCTGTCCGGGCTGGAGAAGTTCACCGCGAACGGCGGCGATCCTTCGACTGTCAGTAGCGTCGCCTCGTTCTTCGTCAGCCGGGTCGACTCCGAGGTCGACCGGCGGCTGGAGGCACTCGGCACCGACGGGGCCTTGGCTCTGCGCGGTCAGGCCGCGGTCGCGCAGGCCAAGCTGGCGTATCGGCTGTTCAGCGAACAGTTCTCTACCAAGCGCTGGCACCGGCTCGCCGGCCTGGGCGCAGACGTCCAGCGTCCGCTCTGGGCATCGACGTCCACCAAGAACCCGAAAGACCGCGACACCCGCTACGTCGAGGAACTCATCGGCCGCGAAACGGTCACGACCTTGCCTGAAGCAACCATCGCCGCTTTCGAGGATCACGGCACGATGGCTCGCACCGTCGACAACGGCGTGCCGCAGGCAGCCGAACTGATGCAGCGCTTGGCAGCGGTCGGCATCGATATGACCGCCCTCGGACGGACCCTGGAGGACAACGGCATCGCCGGCTTCAACAAGGCATACCAAGACGTACTGGACAACCTGAAAAACCTGGTGGCAGCCCTGCCGACGGCACCCGGCACTACCCGCGAGAAGGACTCCTCGGATGCCTCTCGACGACGTAGCCATGCCCGCCGCAGTTGAACCTGCCGCCCTCGCCGAGCAGGCGGCGCCGGCCCTGGCCGGCTATCCTGGCCAGCCCCAGCGGAGTGTGGTGATGGCGTCGCGGACGTCGTTGGATCGTTTGTAGCTGAAGTGGTTATCGGTCATCACCCGGAGCCCCGCGGATTCACGATTTCTGAAGTGGTGCCGAGCTGAACCCAAGGTGGCCCGGCCCTGCTGGCGACGGATCGTGGCGGGTTCGATCTTCTCGATGCGACTGTCTCCGCTCACGCGTTTAGGAACTCGGTGGCGGCACTGCGCATCAGCTCGTACCCAGGAACAAGGTCGCCCCAAATGAGTTCCGGAGACCGGCTTGCAGCGCTAGGCATCAGCTCCCGCTGCGGCACAGTGCCGCGCGCGGGGAATAGCTCCAGGCGGGCACCGAGGCGACCGGCCCACTCCTCGGCGGCACGCGCCGGGTGGCCGCGATCTCCCCTCAGGCCCAGCACCAGGATCCTCGTATTGGGGGCAGGAGGCGCACTCGCGGCAGCCGGCAATGAGTCGAGCCAGACCCGGTAGCTGAGGGGCGTCTGGAGGCGGTCGCCGGGTGGCACGACGAGGACAACGCGCTCAAATCGGCCGGGGTCGTGGGCGAGCAGTCCGGCGAGAGCCCGAGCGCCCCGCGAGATGCCCAGTGCCCGGGTGGCTCCGACGGCATCCGCGACGACCCGGGCCTCCTCTGCGTCCCGTTCGGCCTGGCGGCGCAGCGGCGGCACGCGGTCGAAGTGGCCGGACTCCTCGTAATAAAAGGAGAGCTGCGTGCCTCGCACGTCCTGCGCGAACCATCGCGTAGCGGCGAGCATCGGCGCCGAGGGCGACGGACCGCGACCCTGCCCGGGGACAAAGAGGGTGACAGGTCGGCCGCGGCCGGCTCGCAGGACAGTCACTGGGCAACCTCCCTGTCTGAAGCATGAGTCTGCTTAACGGGTTTCAGGATCTCTGAAGCCAGGACGGACCGAACCCACGTTTGGGCAGTTGCTGTTGCGTGATCATAGCGAGTTGGGCGGTTTCGGCCTTGGTGGTGAGGATGTGGCGGGCTGTGGCCGCGTAGCGCGTGGCGGTGGACGCGTCGAGGTTGAAGACAAGTTGCAGGTGAAGCGGGTCGGCGCCGGTGGCGGGGCTTCTTGGAGGATCCGGTCGGCTCGGACCCGGTCGAGCGTCACACCGATGCCGGGCAGGACCTTTCGGAAGTAGGCCTCTCCGACAGGGCCGGTGCCGTTGGTGCTGATCGGCGAGAGGATGACGTGGCGGTTGGCGGTGCCGGGCATGTGACGCGGTCATCCCGCGACGGATTCACCTCGTCGAGCCAGAGCGGAAGACGTCGGAGGACGGTAGGGACGGTCACTCTGACGGGTCAGCGTCTCGCCCGGACCCGTCGGAGTGTTGTTGTTCGATGTTCTCTTCGACGTTCTCCATTCGTCTCTGGTCTTCACCGGCATCCAGCAGATTGTTCCTGGGTATGCGGTTGTCCGGGGATGCGTGGAGTGCCACTTCTGGGTGGTGTCGGTCGAACGCGGGGCTTTCGGAGCGGATGCGGGGCAGCTTCTCGAAGTTGTGCCGCGGCGGCGGCGAACTGGTCGCCCACTCCAGCGAGCGCCCCCAGCCCCACGGGTCGTCCACTCCCACCAATGGTGCTCGGCGGTACGTCTTGTAGATGTTGTAGAGGAACGGCAACGTCGACGCGCCCAGGATGAAGGCACCGACGCTGGATACTTGATTCAGGGTGGTGAAGCCCTCGTTGGCGCCGTACGAGGCGTAGCGCCGCGGCATGCCCTCGATGCCGAGCCAGTGCTGCACCAGGAACGTGGTGTGGAAGCCGATGAACAGCAGCCAGAAGTGCAGCTTGCCGAGCCGCTCGTCGAGCATCCGGCCGGTGAACTTCGGCCACCAGAAGTAGAACCCGGCGAACATCGCGAACACCACCGTGCCGAACACGACGTAGTGGAAGTGCGCGACCACGAAGTAGGTGTCGGTGACCTGATAGTCCAGGGTAGGCGAGGCCAGGATGACGCCCGTCAGACCGCCGAACAAGAACGTCGTCATGAACCCGAGCGACCACAACATCGGGGTCTCGAACGAGACCGAGCCACCCCAGATCGTGCCGATCCAGTTGAAGAACTTCACCCCCGTCGGTACGGCGATCAAGAACGACATGAATGAGAAGAACGGCAAACTCACCGCGCCAGTGACAAACATGTGATGTGCCCACACCGTCAACGACAGCGCAGCGATCGCCAGCGTCGCGCCGACAAGCCCCATGTAGCCGAAGACCGGCTTCCGGCTGAACACCGGCAGGATCTCGGTCACGATGCCGAAGAACGGCAACGCGATGATGTACACCTCGGGATGCCCGAAGAACCAGAACAGATGTTGCCAGAGTATGGGTCCGCCGTTGGCCGCGTCGAAGACATGAGCCCCGAGGAGCCGGTCCGCCTCCAGCACCAGCAGCGCCGCCGCCAGGATCGGGAACGCCACGAGCACCATGATCGACGTGATGAGAGTGTTCCAGGTGAAGATCGGCATCCGGAACATCGTCATACCGGGCGCGCGCATGGTGATGATCGTGGTGATGAAGTTGACCGCACCCAGGATGGTGCCCAGACCGGCCATCCACAGACCCATGATCCACAGGTCGCCGCCGACACCCGGCGAACGGACCGCGTTCGACAGCGGGGCGTAGCCGGTCCAGCCGAAGCTCGCTGCGCCGCCGGGAGTGAAGAAGCCACTGATCGCGATCAGGCCGCCGAACAGGAACAGCCAGAAGCTGAACATGTTCAGCCGCGGGAACGCCACGTCGGGAGCACCGACCTGCACCGGCATGATGACGTTGGCGAATCCCACGAAGAGCGGCGTCGCGAACAGCAGCAGCATAATCGTTCCGTGCATCGTGAAGAGCTGGTTGTACACCTCTTCGTTCACGATCTGCAGACCCGGCTTGGCCAGCTCAGCACGAAGGAATAGGGCCATCACGCCGCCGATCAGGAAGAACGCGAACGACGTGATCAGGTACATCTGCCCGATCAGCTTGTGATCGGTGGTGGTGAGGACCCGCACCAGCGCACGACCGAGTGGGCGCCGGCCGCCTGCCGTCGCGGCGACGCTTGTCGCCCGTTCAGCGGCCCCGGTCATCGTCCTGCTCCGGCGCCACGCGAAGTAATACAGGTCAGATTCACCACGAGCTCTCCATCACGTCTTCGTACGCGCATCTGCGTGTGGCCCGTTCACCAGTTCGCCGGCGGATCGCTGGCTGGAAAGGAGTCATAGCCCCACACATCGACGATGTCGTGAGGTTGTGGCTCGGCGTGCGCCGAAGGAGGCGGAACGGTCCGCGACGGCTGTGCTGAGATGGGTCGCATGCCGCGGCGCCGCCATGGTGTCTGTTCGCGGAATGCGCCGCTGGTGTCCCGTGCGTGCTGGCAAAGCATGCACAGGCTGGCCATCGGCAGCGCCATCAAACGATCCAGGGCAATCGCGCTGCCGCACGCCCGACAGAGTCCGAAACTGCCTTGATCGATGCGATGCAAAGCAGCATCGATATCGGTCAGGGCCGTCTCCGCGGCTGCCATCAGCGCGGACGTCACCTCGTCCATCACCTCGTTGGATCCTGCCGACACATCGGCCGTGAGCTCGTCGAGCTGCTCGACCCGAAACCGCCGGTGTTGCTCAAGATCCGCCCTGAAAGCCGCAACGTCCAAGTCCCATCGACAGTGGTTTTCACCAGTCGGGACCACACGTCTGGGCTCGGTCACGAGACCTCCTCGCATCGCGCTGGGCAAGCGGGCTAGCCAGTGGTCAAACAGCGAGACCTCGCTGACCGTCGTCCGGCTGACAGCCACATTGCCGCCCCGTCCCGACAGTGGATATGCCCGAGCCCGGTCAAAGGCGACCATCCCTCGTTGCCGAACACCGGCAACCGGGTCTGGACTCGATCAGTCGAGCCAGACCGACGTCAACCTCGTACGTACGTCGGACGAGCACAGCATCGCCTGGCCGTCGACCATCTGGTCGAGCTCGGCCACCGGCGAGTCATTCATCGCCAGGGCGGGACAGGGCTGGTGGCGGTCTCGCGTCGTGACGCCTACGTCAACGCGATGCGGTCGCGTGGGCTAGGCGCCGAGATTCGCGTCGTCGTGTACAACGGCGAGGATCAGCTCGACGGCGGCCCGCCTCGCCGTCGACCGCATCATCGCCCGGACGTCTGGTGCTGACGTGCCTGACCGGGAACTCGTCCTCAAGCCTGATCTCCGGATCCGCGCGACCACAGGTCCGGCTGACGGCCGGGGCAAACCCCGCGACTGAGCGAACTATCGCGCCAGCCTCGGCGCCACATGCCTTCTGGCAAGGTCCTGGATCTGTGTTCCTGGTTCTGGTGTCGAGCTCGGCGGGCGATCTTCGGGGCATGGATCAGGGTAAGTTGAACGCCCCGGCTGATGCACCGCAAACGTCGCGGAACGGTGCGGCGCAGGACCAGGCCAATGCTACGTGGAGTATCCGGACGCTCGTTCAGTTGATCGACGAGGCGATTGATTCGGCTGGAGCTCAGTTGGCACGTTCGGCTGGGCTCTGGGCAGACTCGCCGTCTCCGTTCGATGAGCGCCATCGTCGGCGTGTACATAAGCGTCGCAGTTCGGTGTCGACCCAGTCGATATCGGAAGAGTTGGACAGGGGGCACGGCATGAGTCCGACGTGATCGGGGCGGGATCCGGTGTCCTTGATGTTGGGTTCCGGGTTCTGCCGGCGTTGTGGTCGGGGTGGGCTTCGAGGCAGTCAGTTGTGGATGCTGCTTCGGAGGTTTTTGGTGAGTTCTCAGGGGTTTGGGCTGTCGATTGATGAGCGGCGGCGGTTGTTGGCGGCGAATGCTGCGGCTGCGCAGTTCTTCCGGCGGGAGTTGCTGCGAGCAACGAGTGGATGGCCGCTGGAGTATTTGAAGGCGCACGGTGCGGAGTCGGTGTTGTCGACGGCCTCGCCGTGGAAGGTTGGGTACGCGCCGCGGAGCTGGTCGAATCTGGTGGATCACCTGCAGAGGCAGGGATTCGGGTACGGGACGTTGGCCCGGGCTGGCCTGCTGGCATGGAGCGAGCACAGCGATGCGGTGGATCTGCACCGGGACAAGTTGATGCTGATCGCTCATGATCGGCGGTCGTCGGCGGTTGGGTTTGTCGGTATCGGGCCTGATGGTGTGGCACGGTCGGCGACTTCGGTGACGCCGGTTCATCGACCGTCCAACGTCCTGGTTGGGGCAGTGGAGCAGCGGGCTCTTCTTGCGGGTGGTGCGGTTCCGGTGATCGTGGATGAGCCCGTGGATGCGATCGCTGTGTCGAACGCCGGCCTGCGGGCAGGTGGACAGTGGGCTGGAATTCCGGTGTGTGGTGCTGGCTTGTCGACGGCTCAGGCCAACATGCTGCGCCAGTTCAGTACGAGCGACAAGGTGGTCGTCGTCCTGGCCGGGAGTGAGGTCGAGCGGAACCAGTCGGCTGGCTACTTGCTGGATCTTGCGTTCTTCTTCGACAAGGTGCGGGCGGTCGCGTTGCCTCCGGGAGAGTCGTTCGCTGGTTTGGCGCAGGAATTCGGGGCCAAGCGCGTGCACGACCTACTGCTGACGTCGCGCCCGCTGATGACGTACCGGGCCAGCGGCAGCGGGTTCGTCGCCTTGCGGAGCACCGATCTGGATCCGCCGGCACCGGGGCCCGGGCTCTGACTCGATTGAGTTCCTGGAAGTCGTGATCCGGGTTCGGCAGTGACGGATCCGAGGAGATCTTCGAGGCCGGATGTGTTCGGCTTACGGAGGTTTCGGTGAATGATCCTGGGTTTGCGATCACGATGGAGGAGCGGCGACGGTCGCTGGAGGCGGTCGTCTCCGCGGCGCAGTTCTTTCGGGGAGCGTTGCTTCGAGCAACGGGCTGGCCGTTGGAGTACTTGAAGGAAGCACGGATCGAGCAGGTGCTGTCAGCGGACTCGGGCTGGAAGGTCGGATATGCCCCGGACACCTTGACCGGTTTGGTCGATCACCTAGCGGCTGAGAACTTCGCGTACTCGACGATGGAAAGTGCGGGATTGGTCAATCGTGCCGGCGACGCGGACATCACGGATCGTGTTCGCGATCAGCTAGTGCTGGTCGCCAGGGATGCCCAGTTGCATCCGACAGGGTTCATCGGGATTGGCAGAGACGGCCGGGCTCAGTCTCTGAGCCCGGCTACGGCGATTCATCAGCCGTCCAACGTCTTGGTTGGAATCGCCGAGCAGATCGATCTTCTGCGGAGCGGCGCGGTTCCGGTGATCGTCGACAACCCGGTCGACGCCATCACCGTGTCGAGTATGAGCCGGGCGACGGAAGGCCAGTGGGCGGGGATTCCGGTCTTTGGTGACGGGCTGTCTACGGCGCAGGTGAGGATGCTGCGCAAGTTCAGCCTCGGCGACACAGCGATCGTTATTGCCCACGGCGACGAGCATCGTCAGAAGCTGACAACCGGCTACCTGTTCGATCTGGCGCAGTACTACGACCGTGTCCGCGCGGTCGTTCTGCCGCACAGCCCGAGCAGCATCGTCAACGCCGAGTACGGCCCGCAGATCATGAACGATCTGCTGACCACGGCTCGGCCGCTCCTGACCTACCGGTTCGGTGGCGCGGCGTCCGCGGAGCTCGTCGGTGATCCAGAGCCACCGGATCGTGGACCGGGCCTGTGAAGGATCGGCTGTACGACGCTCATGTCGCGGCGGCCTCGTTCTATCGGCAACAGCTCCATGAGGGGCCTAGTGGGTGGGCGGCCGAGCATCTGCGAAACCGGGGGTTAGGTGCGGTCCTGGCGCCGAGGTCCGGATCGTCGGTGGGCTATGCGCCCGACGGCTGGTCACAACTGGTTGGCTATCTGCGCCGCGCTCGGTTCGACGATGCGGAGATCGTGGGGGCAGGTCTGGCCTTCGTGACCAGCAACGGTTACCTGGTGGACCGGTTTCGGGACCGGATCATGTTCCCCGCGCACGACAAGGAGCTGCGCTCGGTCGGCTTCATCGGCCGTGCCGCCGGCGATCGCCTGCGATACCTGAACACGCGGAACACCGAGATCTACGCCAAGGCGCACACGCTGGTCGGGCTCGATGCTCAGGTCGAGCGGCTGCGCTTGGGGGCGGTTCCGGTGTTCGTCGAGGGCACGATGGACGCGCTGGCGGTAAGTCTTGCGGGCGCAGACTGGGCCGGTGCGGCTTGCTGCGGTACGGCGATCACGCGTGAGCAGGCCCTGATCGCGAGGTCGCAGTCCCGGACAAGCACGGTTCTGGTCGCTCTGGACGGCGATCTGGGAGGGCGGACTGGCGCTGTGCGGAGCCTCCCCGTGTTGTCAGATGTGTTCGACGAGGTGCTCTTTGCGCGGTTGCCTGACAAACAGGACCCAGCTGCGCTCTATGCGGCTCGCCCAGATCTGCTGCACGACGTGCTCGGATCGGCGCGACCTTTGACCGACTTCGTGATCGAGGTCGAACTCGCGAAGTGGATCAACGTGCTCGACCACCTCAGCGGCCAGGTCAACGCTGTCCGGGCTGTAGCGCCCCTGGTGGCGAGCCTGCCTGCAGAGCGGGTTGCATGCGAGGTCGCAAGGCTCGCAAAGGCTGTGCACCTGGACGAACACGTCGTGTCGCGCGAGGTAGTCGCGGCAGTCGGCCGTCTGAGCCCTGCACGGCCACGGCAACGAGCAGGTCGTCGGGCCTGCGCAGATCTGGAGATCGACCTACCGCAGAGCTACAGAGATCTGTAACGGGCTGTGGTCCGCCAACAGATCGTCCGCCAACTGAGGCACGACAGGCTAGGAACCTCGGCGACCGCCGGGCGCGCCGGCCTAAGCACGCACACGCCGATGCGCGGGCGTCGGAGAACGCCAAGGTGTCGGCACTACAACGGGTCAGTCAGTACTTTCCTCAGCCTCAGCGTTTGTGTTATCGACGTCGGCGCGGTGAAGGCGAGCGTATTGGTGGGCGAGCCGCAGGTCCTCATCAACGCTCTGTTGTGAGTGCTCTTCGCCCGCGCCGATTTCGTCGCCAAGGCTCTGCTGAAGGCGGGAGAACAGCCAATCTGGGTCGACGTAGTCTCGGATGGCCTCGTAACCCTCGCGGCGCAGGTCGGGAACGAGCGGAGCGCCCGTGTCCAGTGACCATGATTGGCCGAGGAACGAGCGCATCAGGGCAAAGGCGAAAGAGATGTCGGCGTCGATGCGGCGGCGCAGGCACTCGCGCAGCGCGTCGCCGTCGCCGTAGACGGCACACATGTGCAGTGATGCGGACGCCTTCCTCGCAAGTCGCGTAAACGGGTCACCAGCGCACCAGACTTCGAGGAGCCGGTCGGCCAGGACTCGCCCGGCGGCCTCGCAAGCTTCCATGGTGAGGACCGCACGGTCTTTACGCTCGGCCTGCGGCCGCAGCCAGCGAAGTAGTTCAACGGCGAACGGTAGGTGTTGCGCGTCGCGCATTAGCGCCGCCGCGAGGTCACCGCGCTCGTCAATGACGACCTGGCCGAGCAGGTCGCGGACTAGGACCGCTGCCCGCTCCAGGGGCGACAGGGCGAGGAAGCCGGCGGCATCGGGGAACCGATCGCTGAGGCTTGCGACGGTCATCGCAAGGCGCACTGCTGCACTCGACCCTAGGCTGGGAATACGGGCAGCAAGCTTCGGGATCACCGTGTCTGCCCCGGCCGTGTCGAGGACCGCCGAGGCAATCGACACAAGCCGGTCGATGTCTGACTCGCCACTATCGACTTCTGCGAGGAGCGCTTCCAGGTCGGCGTCTGGCACGTCACCCGGCGGGACCGTGTACGTGAAGTACCGCCGGAAGTACAACGTGGACGCAATCCGCTTGTCTCGCGCCCACGATTCTTCCCAGTCACTACCCCACTGCTTGTTGTCCCACGCGCTCTCCGTGCGCGGCAGCAGCGTCGTCAGCAGCGTCAGGGCGCGGGCCGTGTCATCAGCGGACAACCCCTCGGTCGCGGCGGCAACGGCGGTGCGGAGGGCAGCGAGCGCCGGATGGTCGCGGCCACCGCTGCCGGAGTAGGGGCCGAGAACCTCGTGGGGGTGCGATCGGACCCACTCGTACAGCGATGGATAGCAAACACGCATCGCCTCGACCAGCATCAGGTCAACGGGATGCACCTCACCGCCGATCATCGGCAAACTGAAGAGCAGTGCGTTCCCGTACCGCTTGGCCGCCCGCGGAGTCGTTAGTCGAGGGCCGACGGCGCGATCGAAAGCCGAGACAAATGCGGCGGCGGCCTCCTTCGGGAGGTCGATCTCAGCCTGGGCGAGCGCCGCGTCGACCGTCTCCAGAGCAAGGGCGCGCAGCACATCCGGCGGTGCCGGCGGCAGGTGCAGCGGCAACTGAATGATCTTGTCCATGAAGCTCGCACCGTGCGTCGGCTCGGCGGCATACCGCTCCGCGAGTGCGTTCGCTACCACGCGGTGGTCAAACGCCAGCACGTACGCCGTGTGCTTGAAGTCTGCCGCAATCTTCACCAGCCGGAAGATTGCCTGAATCTCGCTCTTGTCGAGCCGGTCGATGTCGTCGATGAGGATGACGACACGCTTCCCGTGTTTTGCGAGCAGATCCTCGATCTTCTTCCGCTGCTTAGCCAGGCTTGTCTCTGACAGTTTCGCCCCAGCCGCGCCAGCCCCCTCCTTCAGCGCGTCTCCGACCACGGGGACGGCGACGAGCAGCCCGCCGTAGTCACGCAGCGTCTGCCCCACGCGCTCCGCGGTTGACGCCGTCTGCTCGTCTAGCGCGTCCGCGAGTGTCGCGAAGAATCCCTGGAACATCTCGGTCTCGTCGCCTAGCCGCCATGGGTTGAACCTGACGGGCACGACTCCTGCAGTCTCCTCAAGCGTGCCGTGAATGAGGTTCAGCACGCTTGTCTTTCCATCACCCCATGGCCCGTAGATTCCCACCACCAGGCTCGACGCATCCCGTTGCGCCGCAATCGTCTCCGCCACACGTCCCGCCCAAGCGCGCCGCCCAAACCGGTCTCGTTCGGCCTGCTCGATAGGACTGTCGGCCAAGTAGTCGACTCCGGCGTCGACCTCCACGGGCGAAGGTTCAATCGTCGCAGCCGGCCCCGTAGGTTCCTGCGCATCGCGGCGATGCCAACGGCGGAACCACCTCATCGCGGTCGGCTAACTGCCTGACGAGTCCCTTGTACCTCCGGACTCTTACGGCTGCGTCCTGGTGACACCGATTTGCGCACAGCCGAATCCTGCCAGGCAGAACGTAATTTCGGACCGAACCGTGTGTCGTGATCGCTCCTGCCGTGCCCCGTGCATGAACTCACGCGGCGCCAAGTAGGCGGTGACGGGTCGCTGGTCATCCGCGCGGACCTGCCTTCGTGCTTACGCACTGTCGCAGATCACCTGGTGGACAAGTGTCGCGCGTCTGTGGACGGAGGACATCTGTGACCTGGTCGCGCTGGGGAGATTTCCAGGAGTCCTTGATTCCGGGATCCAGGTTCTGGATCGGGTCGGCGGACAGCAGATTGAGGGCATGGACGTTGACCTGGAGGAACTGATCACGGAGGCAGCTCGCTCGGGGTGGGCGACGGAGCCTTCGCGGCGGCTGGTCGAGGAGATCGAGTCGCACATCGTTGTTCCGTTGTCGAGCCGGTTGCGGGCGGCGTTGGGGCGTGACGAGGCCGAGCAACTGGCGCGAGTGATCGCTTGGGAGCGGTGTCTTGAGCTGGCGGCTGCACCGCCGCCGGACGGGGTGTCGTGGGGTTACCTGGCCAACCTGGTTCGGTGGCGGTTGATGGACGTAGTCCGTGCGACGGTTCTGCATGGCCGGCGGCACCGGCTGACGCACCGGCTGCCCGAGCCACCCCCGACGCATCGCTGGTCTCTTGGGCCCCACCTCGAGCAGATCGCGTACGAGCTGGAGAGCGAGGGGCTGCCGGCCGCGATCGGTCGCCGGCTCATCCGCGTCGCGGCGGACGGGCCGCCGTACTATCGCGCGGCGATCATCGCGCGCCTTCGGAGAGCCCGTGCGACGGCGGCGCAGGCCGAGGGCCTGGCCTGGTTGCTCCGAGGCGGGGCCGGCAGGCCGTCAGCTCTCGCGCGACTGGCTCTTGGCCAGGCTCCCGACGAGGTCTTCAACGATCCTGGCGTACGGCGATGGATCCGGGCCGCAGCGGGCCGTGACCAGCGGTTTTTCGGCGGACCACGCCGCCTCGGCCACCGCCGAGCCGGCGACGTCCAGTGGGTTCGAGCCGCCTGACGAAAAGTCTCCCGGGCTCAACCGTTGAGACCCGGCATGACCAACATCTACCTCCGGCCGCCCAGCCATCACCTGTTCGTTCAGTGCTGCCTGGCGCCCTTCAAACTCGCCTCCCACATCTTCGTAGCGGCGTGGATCGTTCCGCAGTTGGTGGCAGCCGTCGGGTCCGCGGCGCTACGCCGTACCGAGATCTCCACGAGAGGAAAGCCTGTGAAGTCATCGAGCCGGTCCAGGGTTGCGGTCGCGATCCTGGCTGTCGTCGGCGTGGCTGCGCTGATCGCCATGCTGGTCGCGCGTTGGCAGAGCCCAGACGAAACGCGCGGTACGTCGAACTCGGACGGCACGACCTACTCCGCCGAGGCGCCGAGGCAGCTCGAGGCCTGGGCGCGACCGACGACGACCGATCCGCACGACTTCGCGATCGCCTATGCCCGGGCGATCTGGACCTATGACACCTCGCGGCACAGCTATGTCGACTGGCAGAACGCAGTCAGTGTGTTCGCCGATCCGAGGTCGGCCGCGCCGCAGGTCGCCAAGAGCCTGTTGCCGCAATGGGCGGAGTGGGACCAGCTCCAGTCGCACGAGGCCCGCGCCGTCGTGAACGGCATCACGGCGGAGGTCACACCGGAGCTCGAGGCGATGATCAACCGCGGCCAGGCACCAACCGGCTGGCACGCCTATGTCATCCACGGGACGCAGACCGTCCTCACGGACACCGGCACCAAGTTCCTGGACCGGCAGGCCGCGGTAGCCGTGGTCTGTACGCCAACCTGCAAGTTCTGGTCGGCGACATCACAGGTGTCGCCGTGATCGTCAAAGCGACACTGGCGACCGCTCTGCTGGCGAGCTCGATCGGACTCGTGGCGCCGATCGCGCTCGCCGCGGGCGGCACGGAAGGCACCTGCGTCGCGACCCCAACCGAAGACACCTGTGAGACGCCGGCCGGCGCCGGAGGTGACCTTCCGGGAGCAGACGAGGCGGTGGCTCGTGCGCTCCGTCTGGTCGGCGGCCATGGCTACTACCAGCTGTGCGCCCGGCTGGCGGCGAACATCTGGGGCCGGCCTCGCGCCGGGTATTTCTCGGCCGCCGAACAGTGGCGCCAAATGGTTGCCACCAACAACGCGCACCCAGGCGACCGCCGGCCGCCCACCGGAGCGCTCGTGTTCTGGGAGACCGGCGGACCCTACGGCCACGTCGCGGTGTACGTCGGCGACGGCCGCATCGTCTCGAACGACATCGGCGACACCATCCCTGGCGAAGGCGGGGTCTACCTCGTCGACTTCGCACTCATCGAGTCCCAGTGGGGAGCCACATACCTCGGCTGGGCACCGCCCATCTACTCGACTACGTGAAGGACATCGACGTGTTTCAAGGCAGTGCGTTGCTTCGGCAGCTTGTGATCATGCAGGACCCGGGCGTCAAGCCGAACACCGATGGCCTGCCAGGGCTTCCGGCAGTACGGTCGTTGGCCGGCGCGACGATCACGTTCGCGCTCGTGTCGTGCGTGGTCGCGCTGATCATCTCCGCGGCCGCGTGGGCCCTGGGCAACATCAACGGCAACGCGCACTTCGCGAGCAAGGGCCGTACCGGTGTCCTTGCATCGCTGTTCGCGGCGATCCTGATCGGCTCGGCCAACGCCCTGATCCGCTTCTTCAGCGGCATCAGCATCGGCTGAGGGGACCGGCTGATGGCTTGGAAGGATTGCCTGCTGAACCCGGTGGCATGCGTGCAGGACGCTGGCAGAGAGGCAGTCGACGGCACGGCCTGGAACCTTGTCGCCAACTGGCTGGCCAAGGGCCTCACGGACACCGCGATCAGCGTGTTCAACAAGTTCAGTGCCAGTACGACGCCCGACTTCAACCAGCAGTGGTGGCGAGACAACCTCGATCTCATCGTCACGATCTCGTTGCCGCTGCTGGTCATCGCGTTCGTAGTGCAGTGCGCGGCAGCCGCGATCCGGCGCGAACCGGCGCGGCTTGGCTCAGCGGTCTTCGGAGCCCTCCTAGGGACGGCCGGCGTACCGTTCGCGATCGCGGCGGTCGTCGCCAGCGGCCGTATGGTCGACCAGGTCTCCTCCGCGATCCTTGGCCACAATCCTGCGACAACTGCGGGGTTTCGGCGGATCGTCGACATCACGAGGGTGCTCTACCACGCCACCAACGGCGGATTTCTGATCATGGCAATCGAGTTCGCGATCCTCGCGACGATGGCGCTCTACTTCGTGATGCTCATCCGCGAGGTGGCTCTTGTCGCCTTCGTCGTACTGGCACCCATCGCGCTGGCCAGCTGGACCTGGACAGCGACGAGGCATTGGCTGCGTCGCTGGATCGAGGTCGTCGGTGCGTTGTTGTTCTCGAAGATCATCATGGCCGTCATCTTCACTCTGGGGTTGTCTGCCATCGGCAATACGGATCAGGCCGGCGATTCGAGTCTCGGCACGTTCCTGGCCGGGAGCCTGCTGTTCGCGATGGCCGCCTTCGCGCCGCTGGCGACGTACTCCTTCATTCATTGGGCCGGCGATCAAGGGCAGAGCGCCCTGTATGCCGTGCAGCAAGGCGCAGCTGGCCCGTCGGCGATCAAGGAACGCATGGAACAGGCACAACGTTGGGCCGCGTTCGACTTCACCGGCTCGCGCAACCAACCAGGGTCTGGACTCGTCGTCGGCGGGAACGAGTCACACGACGACAAGACAGGCGACACACCGAGCGATGGTCCTTCGACTCAGGAACAACCCGGGAGCGACATCGGACCAGAGTCGTCGCCGGCGACAGCGCCCGCCGACGCCGCGTCCACTACTAAGGAGTGGGTCGATCGGTCTGGAGGAGCGGACCGGGATGACGAGCAACGCCGTCCCGGCGACACCGATGGTCAGGGCGGTGAGACGCGGTGACGACTCCCGACATGCTGTCGACCCGCTTCCCCCGGCCTGAGCAGCACGCCGTACTGCTTGGGCTCCGACCGGTGCAGATCGCACTGTTGCTGACAGCGCTCGGCGTTGTCACTCTGTCCTTCGTCACACAGATGTCCGCGATCGCGAGGCTCGGCGGACTGCTGACGGCATCTGCCTGCATCGCTGTGGCGTTTGGTCGGGCAGAAGAACTTCCGGTGTATCGATGGTTGGTCCTCCGCGCGGTTCACGTCTGGAGATCGCTTCGCGGTCAGCAGTCATACCGCGCTCGCGTTCTCGAACCGCGCCAGCACGGTCGCCTGCAGCTGCCGGGGGAGCGCGGCACGCTGCGCGTCCTGACGACTGCGTCGGGGTTCGGTGTCGTGCACGATCCGCAGCGTCGGCGGCTGGTCGCGGTCGCGCGGATCGAAGGCCCGGCACATCTTCTGCAGAACGCGGACGAGCAGGATCGTCGAGTTGCGGCGTACGGGCGACTGATCGCCGGCCTGTGTCAGGGCAACCGGATCGCACGAGCGCAGATCCTGGAACGCACTCTCCCCGATCCTGCTGACGAACTCGGGCAATGGGCCAAGACGCGGAAGCTGGATCCGCGTACGCCGGCTGGCGCGATCTACACCGACTTGCTGGCGGAGGCGGCGCCGACCGCGGCGAAGCACGAGACGCTATTCAGCTTTGCTGTGAACCTCGATACCGTGTCGCGCGAGGTCCGCAAACACGGCGGCGGCCTGATCGGTGCCGCCGCAGTCCTGGAGTCCGAGGCACGCGCCTTCCAGACGTCGCTCGCTGCCGCGGGAGTGGCCGGTGCCTGGCTGAGCGCTGGGGACATCGCCTCCAGCCTGCGTACCGCCTTTGACCCGGCAGCGACGCGGACAGTCCCGAGCCCGCAGAACCTCGACGCGGTCGATGCCGGGCCGCTGGCGGTCGACGCGACCTGGGATCGGCTGAGGACAGACTCCTCTCTTCACCGCGTGTACGTCATTACCGAGTGGCCGCGGATCCGCGCGACGCCGTCGTTCCTCAGCCCGCTGCTGCTGAGGCCAGGCATCCGCCGTACGTTCACGCTGGTACTGCAGCCGATCCCGATGGCGAAAGCGCTACGGGACGCACGACGCCACCAGGTTGAGCGCGTCAGCGATCGAGCCACGCGCTCACGAATCGGGCAGCTGGAGACCGAGCAGGATCGCCAGCTCGACGCCGACGTGGCGCAACGCGAGCGCGACCTAGCAGCTGGCCACGGGGACGTGCGCTGGCTCGGCCTGCTCGTCGTCTCAGCCGACAACGAGGAGGCGCTCGACGACGCCTGCATGGAGATCGAGATCGCGGCCACGCAGGCGCTTCTCGATTTGCGCCGACTGGTTGGCCAGCAGTTGGAGGGCTTCATCGCTGGGGCTCTGCCGTTCGGGGTGGGGCTCGGATGACTCGACACTCGGTGTACTACGAGAGCGAAGGCGCCGACCGCGCGACCAGGCGCGCGAACAGGCGCTCGACGTACGACGTACCTGCGAGGCGGCAGCCCAGTGCGATCGAAGGTGAGTCGGGCACCGGGCGCGGACGGCGGCTCCTGGTTGACACGCATCGAGCCACGACGAGGGTGCTGCGGGTCGCATACCCGTTCTTGGCCGAAGGCGGATTGGGTGCTGACGGCACCTACATCGGTTCGGATGTGTTCAGTGGCGGCTCGTTCGTCTACGACCCCTGGGTGCTGTACCAGGGGCGCGTCATCACCAACCCGAACGTTCTGCTTGCCGGTGTCATCGGCAGTGGAAAGTCCTCAACGGCGAAAGCATTGATTACTCGTTCCCTTGCCCTCGGCCACAAGGCGTACGTGCCGTGTGACCCGAAGGGGGAGTGGACCGCGGTCGCCGAGGCGATGGGCGGAGCCACGATCAAGCTCGGCCCTGGACTCGCGACCCGGCTGAACCCGCTCGACGCCGGCCGCAAGCCTGCAACGGTCCAGGCCGACGAGTGGCAGCGGATCGCATGGTCTCGCCGCCGAGCCCTGCTGGGAACGCTCGCCGAGTCCACGCTTGGCCGCCCGCTTGCTGCTGTCGAACACACGGCACTCGACCTGGCTCTCGACACGGTGTCCAGTCAGGTCGAGTCGCCGACGATTCCTGATGTCGTCGTTGCACTCTTCACCCCGGACCCGGTCTTCGCTGAGCGCGCCGGCCTAAGAACCACCAGCCTGATCGACGACGGCCGCCAGGTCGCCCACGCGATCCGCCGTCTCGTGCATGGCGACCTGTCCGGAATGTTCGACGGTCAATCGACGACCGAGTTCGACCCGACCTTGCCGATGGTCACGCTCGACTCCTCCTGGCTTGGAAGTGGCGGCAACGATGAAGCCCTTCGCCTGACTCTGGCCTGCGCGTCGTCGTGGCTCGAAGCCGCGGTCGCCGATCCCGCCGGCGGCAACCGCTACATCGTGTACGACGAGGGCTGGCGCGTCATGCGCGACGCCGCGCTGCTGCGCCGCATGCAGGAGCAGTGGAAGCTGTCTCGCGCATGGGGCGTCTCGAACGTCCTCATCGTCCACCGCCTGTCCGATCTGGCAGCTGTCGGCGATCTAGGTTCCGAAGCCCGAGCCCTCGCCGAAGGACTGCTCGCCGACTGCTCCACCAGGATCATGCTCCGGCAAGAACCCGACCAGCTCTCCCGCACCGCCAGCCTCCTCGGCCTCACCGATGTCGAGATCGCCACTATCGCGAAACTCCCTAAAGGCCGCGCGCTCTGGCGCCTGCCAAACCGATCCTTCGTCGTACAGCTCGTCCGCCACGCCCGCGAAGTCGAACTCTTCGACACCGACGCCCGGATGTGACATGCAAAAGCCACCACGAGACCTCACCGATACCCTCTTCGTCGGAGTTGGAGTTCTGCTTTGCTGCGCCGGCTTCTTCTATCTGGCCGGCGGACTCACACGTCTGCTGTCGGCTGGGCGTTGGGTCACGTCGCAGTGGATCGACGCCTTATGGGTCGTCCTACATCCTGGCGAGCCGGCCCGCGCCTTCGGTCTCCCCGCTACAGAGGTTGGGCCCGTGAAGTACTGGACAATCCTCGCGGTTCTCGTCGCCGTTCCCCTCGCTCTTGGCCTGCTAGCGGTGCGGCTGTGGCAGGCGCGGCGATCAAGCCAGGCGAGTCGGCGACGCGCGTTGGCTGCGCGGCCCGGCCTGGCGACCGGAGCAGAAGTCGAGGCCGCGGTCGGCCGTCGCCAGGTCGTACGACGAGGACTCTCGGCCCGCCCGCAAGCGCCCACGAGGTCGCCGGTCGAGGTCGGCACCCTGCTCGGCCACTCCCGCGGCCGCGAGTGCTGGGCATCCGTCGAGGACTCACGCATCGATGTCGGCCCGCCTCGGTCAGGCAAAGGGCTCCACCAGATCATCGGAGGCATCATCGACGCACCCGGCGCTGTCGTCACCACCTCGACCCGGCCTGACAACCTCGCCGCCACCCTCGAGCTCCGCCGCGACATCGGACCCGTCGCCGTATTCGATCCACAAGGTCTCGGCCGAGCGGAAGGCATCCGCTGGTCACCGGTACGTGGCTGCGAGAACCCGACGACGGCCATGGTTCGCGCCAGTGGCCTCGCCGCCGGCGCCGGGTTCACCAAAGGCGGCGTCACCGACGGAGCCTTCTGGCACGGCCAAACCGAAATGGCCCTCCGCGGACTCCTCCACGCCGCCGCCCTCGACGACACCGGCATCGAACAGCTCTATCGCTGGAGCCTCGAACCAGCTTCCGCCACAGAAGCCGTCACGATCCTCAACCGCTCCGATGACGCCGCCGAAGGATGGGGCGACACCCTCGACGGCATCGTCCGCATGGACGGCCGCACCCGCGACGCCATCTGGGCCGGCGTCCGCTCCGCTTTGTCGGCGCTCGCGGATCCCGCCGTACGACGTTCCTTCGACCCACCAGCCCGGGAGGGCCTGGACCCCGCCTCGTTCATCCGCGAACGAGGCACCATCTACCTCCTCGGCACCGGAGCGGGCGCCAGCGCCACCTCGGCCTTCATCGCCGCCCTGCTCGAAGACATCACCGAAACAGCCCGCCAACTCGCCGCCCACAACCTCGGCGGACGCCTCGAACCACCCCTCGCGCTCGTCCTCGACGAGATCGCGAACCTCTGCGCCGTCCCCTCCCTGCCCGGACTGATGGCCGACGGCGGCGGCACCGGCATCTCCACCCACGTCGTCATCCAATCCCTCGCCCAAGCCCGCGAACGCTGGGGCGAACAAGCCGCAGCAGCCATGTGGGACGCCGCCACCCTCCGCCTCATCCTCGGCGGCTCCGCCCAACCCCGCGACCTCCAAGACCTCGCCGCCGTCTGCGGCGAACGCGACGAAGAGATCCGTAACTGGAGCCGCGGCCCGGACGGCGGCCGCACCACCTCCACCAGCACGCGTCGAATCCCGATCCTCCCTCCCGACGTCATCCGCACGCTCCCGTTCGGCACCGGTGTCCTCCTGGCCCGAACCGCCCCGCCCATCCTGCTCACCATGACACCGTGGACCGACCGCCCCGATGCCGACCGAATCCGCAACAGCATCGGCCGCGCGCTTCTCCGATGAACCCCGACGACGACCTCGCCCGCGCACTGGCCTACGCCCCACCCACAGACCCGTACGTCGTCTGCTGGCGCGACCTCGACCCCACCAGCACCACCGAAGAACTAGACCGCCTCGCTGATTGGGTCACCTGGGCCACCGCCCGCTACAACCTCGACCACAAAGTCATCCCACCCTGCTGGCCCCACCACGGCGCCATCGTCGAAGAACTCTCCGCCCTCCGCACCTTCTGGGAATCCAGCTACCAACCCGACGCGGCCCCCTCCGACCCCCTCGCCTTCCACCGAGACCTAACTCTCGCCGTACGCCGCCTCCGGGACTGGACCTCGCTTCTCGGGTGCACACGGACGATCCACCGATCCGTCCGCGCGGATTGAGCTGGCCCGGCGCAAACGTCCGCAAACGTCCACGGACGGGGTCGAGATGTCTCACCGACATAGCCAAGGTTGATCCTGGACGTCGGCGATTCGATGACGTCCACCACTCAGAACAAGCGACCGGAAGGTACGTCGTTGTCGATCCCTGAAGATAACGATCAGCTCCGTTGCCGGGACCGCGCAGAGCATCCCAGCACCGCCGACCACCGTTGGCCGGAACTCCGGGCGTCGTGGAACGAGTCGTGCGACGGCACATCAGGGACCGGGGAGCCGTGTGTGCTCGGCTACCACGACGGCTACCAGCGCGACGCGGCTCGCGAGGAGAGGGCCGACAAGTGAGGCGCTGGCAGCGTTTCCTCGACCGCATCACGCCCTGGCGACGCGGCTACAGCAAAGGCTGGGACGATGGCATCGCGACCGCTCTCCTCGACCTCCGCATGGTGCTTCGCGAGCAGCCCGGTGACATGATCCCCCGCGCCGAAGTCGTAGCCGTCGCATCCCGCCTCCAGGCCGAGCTGGACCCGACCGTTCCACTTGGCCCAGCCGTGCCTGCCACCAACCACGGAGCGAAATGAAGGAGTGGTCTTGCAACGTGGAGTTCACCCTCACGAGGGGCAACCTTGCCCCGGAAGCTGACTCTCATCTGTCCCGAACAGGCGTGCGCGACGTCCCGCAGAAGCCAGGCCATTACATGTTCAGCGCCACCGACTCACACGAGGACTACCTCCAGGCGCTCATGGGCACAGTCGGAGAGCTGGACGCGATCCTCGTGCCGTATGGCGTCACCCGCGAGATCCGTTCGTGCCAGGTCGTCGAGTTGACGTAAGAGCGGTGCGTCGAGCTCGGCCGTTCCCGCCGCCGACGCCACGTCATTGCCGGCGACGCGTTCGGCGTACTGTTCGACGGCGATCACCTTGGCTTCCGCACCGCGGCCTAGTGCGTCTCGCCTCGATCGTCCGGGCCGTTTGCCGCTTAGAGCACTGTCTGGCGTTCCCGCTCGCCGGGCGCAACTCCCTCGCTACCATCGCCGGCTCCCGATGCGCCCTGCGCAGGACACCGATCACGATGATGCAGTACACGACCCACGCCGTACATACTCCTAGCGCGACATACAGGGGAGATCTTGCAGGAGTACCTGCCCGCAGCACTGGACCTTCGCGTGACGATCGTGGACGGCGAGGTGTTCGCGGCCGCGATCAAAGCGATCCGGTCTTCCATACCGACTACCGTCCCGGTCTCGCGTCGGCGAGTATCACCAGACACGTCCTTCCGGACGAGATCGCCGATCGGCTGCGAGCACTCTGCGCGACGCTCGGAGTTCGTTGCGGAGCGATCGACCTGCGCCTCATCCCTGAATGCCGTCACGTCTTCCTCGAGGTGAACCCACAGAAGAGTTCCAGTCCATCTCGGATCGGACAGGTCAACCTATCGCTGAGGCGGCCACAGCCGCGCTCGCCCGCGGCCGCAGCTAAGGAGAGGATGCCGGCGTTCCGAGTCGACGCGGTCACCGATCGGCCTGGTGTGTTGGTTCATTGCTCTCATGTGGCCATTCGTCGTACGAAACCTGCGCGGTACGGAGCTGATGCAGCAGGCGATCGTAGTGGCGGCGCACGGAAATCTGGTTGCTTGAGGGCGCAGCTCCGAGCGGCGCCGAGTCATGCACGCCGTACCGCTCCCGATACGCAGCGATCTCCCGCACGAGTCCCGTGGCTGCAGGCAACGATCGCTCCAGTTCCTGGTACCAGAGAGGTTGCTCGGTTGCGGCCTTCGCTGCCAGCCAATCAGCGCGTTGGGCGATCTGGGATTCGAGCTCGCGGAGTGGGGCGATCAGGCTCGGGTCGCCGATGTGTGTTGCCGGTACGATGAGGCTGGCGATCTCTGGTGATCCGATGCGGCCCCGAGACCTCACCACGAGACGCTCGATTCTGGAGTGAAGAACCGCCGCGAGGTCATTGGCGTCGGCCATCGATGCCTGAGTGACCGCTCGCCGAAGTAGCGCAGGGACACCTAGGCCGGCGTTCTCCGCCCGGCGGAGTTGCGCGATGAGTGCCCCGTACGCGGGGGACGCCTGCAGCGCGGCCTGGTCAGTTGGGCCGAGACCGGAGGCGGCGATTGCTCGCCGATATCGCATCGTGGCATCCAGTTGGCAGAGGTGTTCGTGGATCGGGACGAGGCGATCAAGGCGGGTGGCGTTGTCGAGTTCTCGGCGCATGGCCTCGTGGGCGGATTGTTCGACGCCTGGATCGTTGAAGACGGCTTCGAGAACGTCTTGCATAGTCTGTTCGGGGTGCGGTTCGTGGAGGTCAGGGCTTGTCTGATGGGTCGCGACGTACCCAGTGTTGGCGTCGCGGCCGCGCGTCATGCCGACGTACATCAAGGCTCGGGTCAGGTGCTCGGTGACGACGAGGTGGGCGGTGTCGACGGTCGCCCCCTGGGCTCGGTGGGCCGTTGTGGCGTAGGCGAGTTCGACGGATTCCTGCGCGTAGGCACTGGGCAGGGTCACGGTCTCGCCAGTGTGGTTTTGGACGGTGAGGGAGCCGTCGGGCCAGCGGTGGATGACGGTCCACTGGTCGCCGTTCTTGACGAAACCTGCCGTGCCGAGGCGGAGACGGCGGTTGTTGAGGCGGGTGACGATGCGGTCGCCGAGGCCGACGTGGTTGCCATTGTGAAGTTCGATGCCGTCGGGTTCGACTTCGCCGGTGGTGATGCGGTCGAGGCGCGCGCGGGCGTTGAGCCGGGCGACGGTGGCGTTGTCGGCGGCGATGAGCAGGCTGGTTCGGCCGGCTCGGGTGTCGGCGAGCCATGCCTTGTAGGCAGCGTCTTCCATCGCCTCTGATGAGCCTGCGGTGAGCCGATGGTGGTCGTCGTACACGTCCACGGCGGTGAGGTCGCCGACGCGCAGTGCGAGGCTGGCGTCGCGTTCCCAGGGGTTGGTGAAGCGCCAGACGTCGGTGAGTTCGGCCGCCTGGGTGTCTTGGGCGATGAGGCGGAAGGCGCCGCCGGTATCGGCCGCGGAGAGTTGGGCGTCGTCGCCGACCAGGAGGAGTTTCGCGCCGGCGGTGTTGGCAGCGCGGGCGAGGGTCGCCAGTTCCATGGTGCTGGCCATGGAGGCTTCGTCGACAATGACGAGCTGGTTGGCGCGGAAGCTCCACCTGTCGTGGTCTGCGTGCAGCGCCGCTAGTTGGGTCATCAGGCGCTGGTGGCGGCGCTTGCGACGGTTGCGGTGGGCGAGGTTGGCGGCGTACTCGGTCTGTTGGATGATGTCGCGGCGTTGTTCGGCGCCGAGGCCGGCGGATTCGTAGATCCACTTGGCAATGTTCTCGGTGGGCATGCCGATCGCGTCGGACAGGATGGTCGACGCAGCCGAGGACGGGGCCAGCGCGATGACAGATCCTTCGCCACGGGTGAGTTCCCAGCTGGTCGTGAGGGCAGAAAGGAGGCTGGTCTTGCCGGTCCCGGCAGGCCCGACCAGAGCCTCGAGCTTCTGCCCGCTCGTCGCGATCCGGTGAAGCGCTCGGACCTTGTCGGCGCTCAGGCCGGCGCTGTGCGGTGCCGGAATGGTTGGTCCTGCAGAGTCTCGAGATAGCTCGAGTAGGAGGGACTCTGCGCCGAGGATGACGGGCGAGGTGTAGATCTGGCCGTTCTGGATCGTGAAGACGCTCTCGCCGTTGGCTCGCGTCACTGGCGCTGAGACGAGGTCGGGTGCCTTGAGGCTGATCGAGTGGTTTTCGGCGCACTGGACGATGGATTGGAGTACGGCGAACCGTTCGTTGGCCGAGACGATGCGGAGCAGCCGGGTTTGTCGCGCGGCTTCCGCCAGGAGGTTCCAGCGGTTCCAGGTCGCGCGCTTGGCCTGAATCGTGAGGACGGTTGCGGCGCCGTACGCCTCGATGGCCTCGGGGCTAAGATCTGCGGCGGCCAACAGACGGTTCCCGGCCTGTTCGAGTGAGCGCTGGATGGCGACGACCGCGTCGGACCCGATGGCGTGGTCAGCTCGGGTCTGCCACTGTGCCATGAGTGCTGCGAGCGGTCTGGCCAGGTGCTTCGGCGGGCGGTTCATGAGTGTGGCTTGCTGTCGAAGGACGTACATCTCGCGGCGGTTGGGTGGATGTATGTGGTCGCCGCGTTCGTCCAGAAGTGCGGCCAGGTTGCTCTCGATCTGTTCAGTTCTGGCGGAGAACTCTCGGATCAGTTCGTCGGGTACGGCGTCGATTTCGAACGCTGGGTTTCGCTGGCTTCCTCGTTCGCGGAGCTCCCAGTTCACGCCGAGTCGTCGGCTCAGGTTGTCGGCGAGGAAGACGTTGTGGATCTCTGACATCGCGACGATCGAGCGATGCAGAGTCCGGCTGTCGAGCGTGCGCCAATCACCGTCCAGACCCTGAACCCGGTTGGCGACCACGACGTGGGTATGGAGTTGGGGATCGCCGCTGCGGGTGTCCCAGTGGTCGAACACGGCGGCGATCAGGCCTCGTACGTCGAGTTGGACAACGCCGTGATCGCCTGTTCTGGTGAACGCCGCGTGCTGCTCGATCAGCTCCAGAACGTCGTGGATCGCGTCGTGGTGCGCGGCGACGATCTGCTCTTGAGTGCCGACATCGGTGGTCGCCCAGAGGGCAGAAACGGACTTGACGGGGGAGAAAGTGAGATCGAACCCGGCGACCGCCTGTTGCGTCTTCCGGCGCATCTCGCGCTTCCGGATTTGCTCGATCTCGACCTCTCGCTCGGTCTCGCTCAGGCGTGGGTCGAGGGCACGGATCTGGTCCTGAATCCGTTCCGACGGGGTCTTGAAAGTTGGGTATGGACGACCCAGCGGGTGGCCGGTCAGCGGGTCTTGGGCGCGGCCGAAAAGCGCAGCCATCTGCTCCTCGCTGACCTCACTCCCCGGGACAAGTTGCCCGGCGGCGAGCCCGCTCAGGCCACTGCCCATCCATCGGCCGGGCGGGTACCCGGACGCCGTGTAGTAGGTTGTCAACGGGGTAGCCAGCCGGCGGTCGACGTCTCCAGATGCGATGTGGCGCAGCAGATACTTGTAGCCATCTCCAGCGGTCAACCGATGGATGCTCAGCATGGCCGCTCATCACTCGGAGCGTTCTTCGCGCGATACCTCGGACGTTCCATAGCCGCTCAACGAAACGGCGGTGCGACGGCTGAATCGGTCGCGCACGCCGACTAGCTCCTCAAGTGCCAGAAGTGTGCCGGTACTGAATCTGCACAGGTCTGGTCGCCGTGCCTATGTACTTGATCTCTCAACCAGGGTGTCGGGAGCGCGCCAGTTGGCGTCGCAAAGCCGATGCCGTCCTCGATGTCTAAGGTCGACAAGGCCGACGCAGCCGGAGCTCGCCGTCGACGTCGCACGGAGCCGCCGACTTGAGTACGAGCGAGGTCGGCGGACTGGGCTTCTGGCTGGTGCCGGCGAGCTGCACCTCGTTTTTCCGGGGTGCCGTGATCGTGTTCGCCGAGGTCGTGACGATGGAGCCGGCGATTCGATCGGCGACTTCGTGACAACCCCGTACGACAGCATCCAGGCCGCGGGGTTCGCAGCTTCGACGTTGGTGATCGTCGCGACTGGCGGGATGGCGATAGGCCCGACGAGCGACTAGCACACGGCCCTACGTTCTCGAAATGTTCTTGGCGGCAAGTTCTTCATCCGTCACAGCTCCGTGAAACGCTGACAAACCCTGGTCAGCGCTGACTGTCGATGACAGACAAAACCGCAGGTCAGAGCCCATATTCGCCGACCAGCGCCGAGGCGCCCGTCACGGTGGAAGAGATCTCCTCCATCTGCTCGCGGTCGGCGAGGATCTCGGGCCGAACCTCGTCCGAACCCGTTGCAGCCAGTGCATTGTCGACCGTGCCCATAGCCCGTGCGACGTCGGCGTCAGCAGCCACGATCGTCTGACCTTCGAGGTGAGCAGTAGCACGAATGGTTTGGGACTGGTCGACGTCGGGGTCCCCAGGCGCCGATGCGGGCGCGATCGCTCTCGGCCGTTCATCTTCCGCCGCGATGACCTCTGGAACTGTCTCGCCGAGGATCACGTTCGACGAATCGAAGCTGGCTTCTGCCCGCTCTAGTTTGACGCTGACGCCCAGAGCCTCGGCCTTGCGGATGTTGCCTCAAGCGGAAGCCGCGTTGTCCCCCGGGCATCCACTGGGTCGTCGCGCTCCGCCGTAGCGAGGCCGGGCACAGGGATCTGCATTTCCTGGACGCTCTCGATGGTGCCTCGGCACACGGCTAGCGAGATCGATTCCAGGAGCCTCGTAGACGTTCAGGTATCGAATGGCAGGAACACCAGCCTGGCGGATCTGCGATTGAATGATCTTCGCTGCTTCGTCGCGGTACCGAGGCGACTCTGAGGTCTGGTCGGAGAGCGACTCGATAGAGGAAGTACTGGCTTCCCGCGTCTCCCTCGTAGCGCATCGACTCGATCGCCGCTTCGTAAGGCCAGGTCAACTCGATAGGGCAGAGGGCAGAGCAGTTGGATATGCAAGATACCCGTCCGGCCGCCGATATCGAGTTTCCGGACGTGGATGGGTGACCGATGCCCCTTGTCGATCTATTCTGACGAGGTTACTTGGGGAGGGGGTGAGATGGGACTGCTGGTCGCCGCCCGGTTGGTTCCAGGGGAAACCCAACCGTGCCGGGGGACCGACGACGTAGAGGGCGTGCCCCCTACACTCGCCGGTAGGCAGGAAAAGGTGCTGGCTGCTGGCGCGATGGCTACTTCGGGTCCTTGGGCCGCGGTCGTTGTAGTGCTGGCGGCTGGCGGTCTCTGCGCGGGAGTCCTCGTGCTCGTCTGCCGGGCCAAGGAGGCGCAGCGCCAAATCGCGCTCGAATCCTTGAGTCGGGCGGATCCATCCTCCGGCCGACGGCGCGCGCCGCCGATGGACTGGAAGGCGGGACCGCAATAGTGGCTGGTTCCGAAGACTCTTCGGAGTGATCCAGGTAGGGCGATGAGAGGCGAACAGACGATATGAGCGGTGCGGCCACACTCGTGGATGTCCATTGCCACCTGTTTAACGCGGCCGACATCCCGGTTCGAGGATTCGCGCGGCACGTCGCGTTGAAGAATGGCTTCATGTCGGCCCAGCTTGCGGTGATCGCGGACCGTTTGACGGCCGGCGCTCCGGGACACGCCGCAGACCTTAAGCGGATGGACGCGCTGTTCGACGGCGGGCCCGAGTTCGGATCGGTCGCCTCCTTGGAGGAGCGCGTTCAGGAGCAGGTAGCCGACGCAATGCTCGAACTCACCATCGAGGAACGGCGATTGATAGCAGATGAGCTGGCGGCGGTGGAACCTGATACGAAACCTGCGCTCGGTGGGTCCGAGCGTTTCTCGGCCGGCTCGGTAACGCGGTTCGTAGCATGGGCCAAGCTCTTCTCCCAGTCGCGCGTTGACCTCGCCGTGCTTTACGCGAGGCAGTTTGTTCCGGCGGCAGAGCTGGCGATCCCGATGCTGGTGGACTTAGCGAGCGGGGTCCGGGACGACGCGATTACTGGCCTCGAGCAGCAGGTTGAGTTGTTCGATCGGCTGAGCGAAGCATCGATGCACGGGTTGCTTCCGGGGGCCCCGAACCTTCGTCTGCATCCGTTCGTGTCGTTCGATCCTTTCCGACTCATCGACGGGCATAGAGCCTCCGACGGCCGACCGATTCGCGAGGTGATCGAGGACGCGCTGCTTCACCGCGGTTTCGCCGGGGTCAAGATGTATCCGGAGATGGGGTGGCGCCCCTCGGGAAACAACGCGGCGGGCGCCGGCACGGCGGAGCGGGCGAAGCGCCTGAACAAAGTTCTCGACGACTTCTTCGGCTGGTGCGCCGAGAACTCGGTTCCGATCACGGCGCACTGCAACCACTCCAACTACTCAGATAAGGCTTTCGAAAAAGCTGGAAATGGTGCGCCGAGCGAATGGTTTCCCGTACTCAGGAGCCACCCTGGACTGCGCGTCAATCTAGGGCACTTCGGCGGCGCGCACGAAGAAGAGAAGTACTACTCGTGGGCTTGGGATATAGCCAGTGCTATGAGTGAGTTTCCCGACCGGCTGTTCGGCGACGTGGGATGTCATCCCACCTATGCCGAGAAAGTGATGGACACGCACTTCGGCGTGCTCCGCAAGATGGTTGACGCCAGTCCTGCTGTCGCCCGACAACTGTTGTTCGGCACGGACTGGTACATGCTGGCCATCAATCCCCGTGCCGAAGGCTTTACCTCCACCTATCGCAGCCGGTTCCGGAATGAGTTCGGCGACGGTCAGGCGGACGATTTCATGGGACGGAACGCCCTGCGCTTCCTCGGCTTCGCCAACCCTTCGGACCCAAGTAACGCACGCCTGCGGAAGCGGTACGCCGAGCTAGGTGCAGCCAGACCAGCTTGGCTCACCGCTCCCGATCAAGAGAGCGAGGACATGTGACCGCACCATTCCTCACGAAGGTTCCGTTGGACCTTAGCGACACAGCAGTACGTGAACTCATCGGACTCCTCTCGGACGTGTATTACCACCCAGCTCCGGTCATCAAGCTGGTGCGTGAGATCAACGGCAAGCCCGGCCGGATCAACTGGGACCAACCGATGCAGTTCGCCTGGATCGACGTCTGTACCGTGCTAGCCAATGAGGGCAAGCTCAGCACTCTCCTCGACCTGTTGATCAATAGCGATGACCAAGCGGTCGCCACTCGAATTAAGGAATTGACCGCAGACCATCCAGTGACGGCGGCTCCAGCACCCACAGCGCCGAGCATGCAGTGGTTCGACGGGAATGGCAGCTTCGAGAAATTCACGCAGGGCCGCTCCACTCTGCTGGACATCGCATTCCTGCAGCGAGGATTCGATCTTGCTCCCGCGGTGGTTCGTCTTCTCGTCACGCTCGGCGGCGCGCCGTTCTACGGCACGGCGTTTCGAATTGGACCGGACCTCTTCCTGACGAACCACCACGTCCTGTTCTGGGAGGAAGGCAAACCAGCCACGTCGGTCGAAGCCTGGTTCGGCTACGAGCGATCCTTCGGAGGCCCGACAAGAGCGCACGTGAGCCTCCCAGGCGACGTATCCACCATCCAGGGTGCAATCGATCATGACTGGGCCGTTGTGCGAATCAACGGCAAGATTCCAGACGGCACCCCAATCCTGGAGCTCCAGACGGGGGCGACGGTCTCCGTCGATGACCGGGTTTACATCATTCAGCACCCGCAGGGCGGCGTAAAGAAAATCGGCATGGTGCACAACGTGGTCAAGGACGTGACGGACGACGTGATCCTTTACTGGACTGACACCGATGACGGCTCCTCGGGCTCGCCGATTTTTGACGAGCAATGGCAAGTGGTCGGCCTACACCACTACTGGACCTCGGTACGCAACGGACGACAGACCGAGATCCGGAACCAGGGCCGGCGGATCGAGCGCGTGGTTGAGGGCTTGGTAGACGCCGGGGTGATGTGACCGACATGAGCATTGGCCTGACGTCGTATCCCTTCGACGATCCGGAGGGGAAAGAGCTCCTAGAGGGGCTGGCAACTATCTACTGGCAGAAGAAGCCGATCGTCACCTTCCTGCGGGCTGCCGCGCTCAAGCCGCAGACTGTCAACCTGGACGAGGATGCGCTAGGCATTTGGCATCAGACATTGGACCAGGCTGCCAGGTCGGCGAAACTTGTCGTGCTGCTCGACGAAGTAGCGGCCGACTCCCAAAGCTTGGTCCTGCGTCCACTCATCGAGCGACTGCGTCTGCGGGCCAGCGCACCCGACGCGACAGACTTCGACATCTTCGAGCTGGCGATGCTATCGCCCACCCGGTCCTTCATTGGTCGACCGGACTTGAGGCGGCATCTCAAGGAATTCGGTAAAGCTTACGGCGCTCGCGTGCTCGTTGTGAGAGAGGAGCAGGAGTCCAACCACGTAGGACGTACGCACAGCTGGTATCTGATCAACGAGATCGGGCAACGGCTGCGGGTTTATGACTCGTACCGTTTCGATCTCACCGACTGGAGTGGCCCCCCTCAGGGGCCTCGAGACGTGATGGCGGAGATCTGCGGTCAACTCGGCTGGGAGTTGCCGACGCTCGACATGACAGCACAGCCGAGCACAGTCGTACGGTTGCTGGTCACACAATTCAAACGGCTCGGCCGAACACTCACTCGGCGCACGTGTCTCGTCTTCGACGCCTACACCGTGGACACCGCCGATGACTGGGCTCGCGCACTGGTGGTGAGCATCGCCGCTGCAGCCAACGCTGGCGAGGCGGGGGACGTCTGCGTGGCACTCCTGGAAGTGGATGCGAGGCTGCCCCCGGAACTCGCGCGCGACGCGATGCCAGAGGACCTGCGTGGCGCATGCCTGACGGACCTCGAAAAGTTCTTCGCCGCGGCGGCTGCCGCCGAGGGACTGAATGTACCGTCAGAGCACATGCCGCTGCTGCTGGAGAAGGTGCTGGGAGCGCCCCCGTACTCCGATGAGCTCGTCCTGCCAACCGTGGGTCCGCGAGCGGCAGAGATCGCGGCATCGGTCTTCGGAGGTAGGGGGTGACGAGGCCCACGTTGCGTACCCTGACCCGCGAGGAGTTGCTGGAACGCCTTGCCGCCGTACCGGATCAGCCTGCGCCGCCCGCTGCTGTCGAGGTGTCACCACGGCGCTGGGCGCTCCGGCGTGCCGCCGTGCTTCGCGGCTTCTTCACCCTGCCCGAGCTGACCGGTAACTATCGGGCCGAAAGTCGCCCTAGTCGGACCCGCCTACCGGACAACGACGAGGCCGAGTTCATTCGTGAGGACTGCGAGCGTGTACGGACACCGCACGGTGGGCGCTGGCGCCTTACGGCCGAGACACGCCGCGCCGCCATGAATCACATCGGCCCCCACCCCAACCTGCTACTCGGGACGCTCGCCGGCGCGTTTGCCGACCCGCTCGACGTCGGGCGGACGATGGCGGAGGCGTACCTGCGCGGAGATGTGCGACCGCTGACCGAGCAGACTCTGGACCAACTCTCCGGCACGAGGCTGGCAGCGCAATGGCTTGTCGGCGTCATGGCCGATCTCCCGTCTCTGGCTGCCATCGAGACTCAGGTCCGACTGACAACACTGTTCACGCCTCTGCGGATTGTCCTGGACACGCCAATCCGAGGCAGGGAATCCGAGCTGCAGCAAATACGCCAGTACGCAGATCGGTCGTCTGAGGCAGACGAGGAGTTCCGGCCACTTGTGATATCCGGCCCAGGCGGAATTGGCAAGTCCACGCTGCTGGCCGCTCTCCTTCTGGAGCGCTCGGGGCGGACACCCGCGGAACGGGTGGCGCCCTTTGCGTATCTCACCTTCGACCGGATGGATCTTGCCCCGCAGAAACCGCTCACGGTCTTAGCAGAGATCCTTCGCCAACTCGCGATCCAAGTCCCAGCCAATGCCGTGCGCTGCACCGAGGTAGCTCGCGATCTAGAGGGGACCCAGGAAACTATCAGCGCTCAGGAGCGGGATGACGAAAACCGCCTTGGCGGCACCGTCGACGCGTGGAGACGGTGGGAGCGCGATATCGACCTGCTGTTGCAGCACTTCGCGGAGGTCACCACAGAGGCGACCGGGGGTCCACTCCTGTGCGTCATGGACACGTTCGAGCGGGCGCAACGGCAGGGAGCGGTACCCGTCGCTCGCCTGTTTGGCGTACTGAATAAGGTCGCGCAAGTCCTCACCGGCCTGCGGGTCGTTGTCGCGGGCCGCGGGGGAGTACCAGACTCCGACATCGTACGGCTCGACCTGCGCGGGCTTGGGGACGAGGCCGGCCGATCGGTACTGCTGGATCGGCTGGGCGGGCTCGCTGTGCCGAGGTCCTTGGTAGATACCGTGGTGAGGCGCGCTCGCGGGAACCCATTGACCTTACGGCTGGCCGCCGAGCTGATGCGCCGCCAAGCAGGGGCCCTACGCAGCCAGGCGGCCCGGCGCCTGTTTCTTGAAGCGTTCGCCCAGGCAGAAGTCCATGGGGTGCTATACCAACGGATCCTCGACCACGTCGACACGACGGAGGCGCAACTGCTGGCGATCCCCGGAATGGTGCTCCGGCGCATCACGCTCGATCTCGTCCGCGACGTGCTGGCCAGGTCTGCTGGGCTCGGCTCCATCACGACGGACGAGGCGTGGCGCCTCTATCAGGTTCTGCGAGTGGAGAGCTCCCTGCTTATCGAGCGCGAGGGAGCGCTCGTCCATCGCGAGGACGTGCGGGCGCAGGTGCTCCCGATCATCGAGCGCGCAGATCCGGCTCTGGTGGCGTCGGTGCACCGGCGTGCGGTGCGGTTCTACTCTGCGCGCAGTGATACGCGAGACCGCGCCGAGGAACTGTATCACCGCATGGCCTTGGCCCAGAAGCGGCGCACGCTGGAGAACCGATGGGACGATGAGGCTGGAGCGTCACTACATTCAGTCCTCGACGAGAATCTTGACCCGCGGATTCACGCCTGGCTGGCCACCAAGTTGGGCTTGGGTGTGAACAAGGAGATTCTGCGGCAAGCGGACGACGCAGACTGGGTCTCTCAGAGTGCTAAGACTGCCCGTGAACTCCTGGATGCCGGCAGACCAGCTGCGGCCCTGCAGGTCCTGCAAGGACGCAGCCTTCAACCGCTCGATCTGCGTCTCGCAGCCCTGCACGTTGAGGCTCATGCACGCAGCGGCCAGTCCGGACAGGCCCAAGAATTGGCTACCCAGGCAATGCGCGTTGCGGCAGAGCGCAACGACACAGAGGCGCTCCTACACTTTCGCACTCTAGCCGCACAACTGGCAGAGGACAGCGGCGATTACGGCCATGCGTTGCTGCTGTTGACGGAGGCGAAGTCGCAGGCCCGGCTAATGAAAGACGTGATAAGAGAGGCCGCCCTCGGCGCGAGCATGCTTCGACTCCTGCGTCGCCAAGGCCTAGCGAAGGCCGGAACTACGCTCGAGCTCCGCGAGGACGTCATTCAGCTTGCCCGCGCGCTGACCCGCAAGCAGCTCACGTCGTCCCCTGGACTTGTGCGGGATCTCGCCGCCGAGATTGGCGTGGTCGCTCCGGAGTTTGTCATCGAGGCGTCGAAAATGTTTGGCGTCGACGTCACGAGTCAACAGGCGCTAAGGAACCTTATCGTTCACGGCAAGGAAGATGTGGCGGATCGCATCCGCGAAATTCTGGACACTGACGAGGCTGTCGTCGCGTTGCCCGAGAACTGGGCGGGACACGGCATGTCCGAATACACCTCATCCGCGCAGGGAGGTGCGATCGGGCACTATCTACAGACGACAGGGGATGTAGCGGCAAATCACACCATATCTGAGTATTTCCAGGTAGAGGCAGATGCTCCGTCGTTCGAGGAGGACTCTGCTGCGTTGCTCGAGGGCATTAGGCTGCAGCATCTCCAGGAGTCGCAGATCGGCCACGTCACGATCAACGTTGACCAAGGTGCTCGTCCGCCATGGTGGCCTGTGGTGTTGGGTCCCATCCCGCCGCGCGTGGACAGCTTCCAGGAACGGGCCGAGGCATTGGCGAGATTGGTCGGATCTAGTGCGGCCGATCCTACGGCGGTTCTCACGCAGCCCGCCAAAGTGGTGTCCGGGCTAGGAGGGGTCGGTAAGACTCAGTTGGCGGGCGCCTACGCCCGGCAGCTGTTGGACACCGCTGCCGTGGACATGCTGGTCTGGGTGCCTGCTGCCACCCGAGCCGGGATCGTCGCGAGCTACGCTCGGGCCGCAGAGCTAGTTGGGCTCCCGTCCGGTTCTGACCCGGAGATTGCCTGTGAGCGATTCATTGGTTGGCTCGCCACCACCGACCGCCCGTGGCTGATCGTCTTCGACGATCTCACCCTTGCCGACGATCTGCGGGGCTTATGGCCTCCCGATCACCGGCCAGCGGGCAGGACCCTGGTGACAACTCGGCGCCGGGATGCAACCCTGCTGGCGGGTCGGGAGCTGATCGACCTTGATGTGTTCACCGCCGACGAAGCCCGCGCCTACCTAAGTGAGCGGCTGCCGCTCGCGCTCGCGGACGACACGCTGGGGGTTTCGGCCGATCTCGGCCGGCTGCCGTTGGCGCTGGCTCATGCCGCAGCCTTCATGCTCGACACCGATCTTCCGTGCACCGGCTACCGGGCTTTGCTCGCCGATCGGCGGCGTCGACTCGATGAGCTGTTCCCGCCCTACGAGGCGCTGTTCGATGACACGACCGCGACCGTGGCTACCACGTGGTCGATATCGATTGAGCAGGCCAACTGGCTCCATCCGGAGGGACTGGCAGGGGCGGTGCTGGAGCTGGCCAGCATGCTCGACCCCAACGGCATTCCCGTCAGCGTATTCACAACGCCGTCGGCGTTGACCTTCCTGACAGAAAGGACCAATAGGGCCTTGAATGTCGGGGTCGACGAGCATGATGTTCTTGCTGGGCTGGCCAACCTGCGCCGATTCAGCCTGATCACCGTCAGAGGATCTTCGGTTGTACTTGTGCACGCATTGGTGCAACGCGCGATCCGCGACAGTCTCTCCGACACCGATGCTGGCCCGGTGATCCAGGCCGCCGCAGATGCGGTTCTTGAACTTTGGCCGGCCGTCGAGCGCGACACCGCGCTCGCCGCATTGCTGCGCGCCAATGCGGCCACCATCGCCGACCGGGCCGATGCGAAGACACTGTGGAGTACCACCGCAGGTGGGCACCCGCTGCTGGCTCGCGCAGTTCGCAGCCTCGGTGAAGCCGGGCTGGTGATCTCCGCCACCACAGCCGCCATTCAACTGCACCAGCAAGCTAACAGACGGCTCGGCGCGGATCATCCGGACACGCTCGCTGCCCGCGGGAGCCTTGCCTACTGGCGGGGTGAGGCGGGTGATGCGGCTGGTGCTGCGGTGGCGTACGAGCAGTTGCTGGCTGACATGCTGCGGGTGCTCGGCCCAGACCACCCGGACACGCTCACTACCCGCGGGAGCCTTGCCCACTGGCGGGGTGAGGCCGGTGATGCGGCTGGTGCTGCGGTGGCGTACGAGCAGTTGCTGCCCGACATGCTGCGGGTGCTCGGCCCGGATCACCCGGACACTCTGATCACCCGTCACAACCTTGCCCGTTGGCGGGGTGAAGCGGGTGATCCTGGTGGTGCGGTGGCAGCGTACGAGCAGTTGCTGGCCGACATGCTGCGGGTGCTCGGCCCGGATCACCCGGACACTCTGATCACCCGTCACAACCTTGCCCGTTGGCGGGGTGAAGCGGGTGATCCTGGTGGTGCGGTGGCAGCGTACGAGCAGTTGCTGGCCGACATATTGCGGGTGCTCGGCCCGGACCACCCCAACACCCTGAGTGTCCGTGGGAACCTAGCCGCCTGGCGGGGTGAGGCCGGTGATGCGGCTGGTGCTGCGGTGGCGTACGAGCAGTTGCTGCCCGACATGCTGCGGGTGCTCGGCCCGGACCACCCCAACACCCTGACCACCCGTCACAACCTTGCCCGTTGGCGGGGTGAAGCGGGTGATCCTGGTGGTGCGGTGGCAGCGTACGAGCAGTTGCTGCCCGACATGCTGCGGGTGCTCGGCCCGGACCACCCCAACACTCTGATCACCCGTCACAACCTTGCCTATTGGCGGGGTGAAGCGGGTGATCCTGGTGGTGCGGTGGCAGCGTACGAGCAGTTGCTGGCCGACATGGAGCGGGTGCTGGGCGCCGACCACCCTGAAACCCTCGCTGCCCGCGGCAACTGGCCCATTGACGGGTCGAGGCAAGGGGATCCGGCCGGCTGACACCGAAGCCGGATTCGGTATCTTGGCAAGCTGGCGGACAAACGTTCGATCTGCCTCTGACGTGGCCTTCATTTCGACCTGGCTGAGTCTCGCAGCCGCTGCCCCGCTCCACCAATGCTTGTGCATCATTGCTAGCAGCAACCTCTCGGCCGATCTCAAGCAGCATCAGGAGGCGAAGGCTTCGGCCGTAGTGATGTCGATGGCGTCGACGCAGGTTCGGTGCAACAGTTCGGGCATCGCGATGTTCGAGAACCTCTTGGGCACTAGCTGAAGCGGCGACCTCCGTACAAGGCGGGTTCAGCACGATGACTGCCGCGGTGAAGAGCAGGCCGACCAGACGCAAGAGCGAACCTCGCGCGAGATCGGGCCGGCGTCGGTTCACGGCAGTGGCGTAGGCCTCTCAGCAACGGCGCGACAGCCAGACCAGCACGATGTGCGACGTGATCACCTTGCCAAGCGGGCGACTGGTCAGTGGTGCGACCTTGCAGAGCTTGTGTGCGGACCCGCGTGCGTGCACCGAGGCGCGGCCGTTGGTCACGGGATGGGGCACTCGAGCAAACAGCAGAACACACTTCCGCTCCATCTCATGGTCAGTCGCGGTCATAGTGGCGCCAGCGCGACGCCGACAGTTGGTCGATTGTGTATCCGGTCCTCGGTCGTACGATGAGCTATGCGGACGGGCGCACCGCCGAAATGACCCGGGTCTGGCGCGTGGGATTTCCAGAGGAAATGGCACCACCGCGCCCAGCTGACATCGCGAAGACGGTAGGCAGTCTGTTCCGTGATTGTTCCGTGAGACCTCGGCGAACAACGAGAATCACTGGGCATCAACGAGAACTGAATCTGCAGGTCAGGGCCCGCGTCCGACCAACCGCGTCCAAATCTCGAGAAGGCCGCAAGAGATCTGCACCACCTTCGAAGGCACCAAAGAAATCCAGCGCCTCGTCATCGCCTGAGCCATCCAAGGCATACGCATCAAGTAGTTGTTTGAACAAGGGAGTGGTAGGTCCGCCCAAGCTAAGCAGTCGCTCCGGCGTCCCGCTCCTCCCTCGTGCTCCACCCCGCCCAGCTCAGCGCGGAGCAATTGTTGCGCGCTGCCGCGCACCAGCGATGCTTGGACTCCGTCGAGGGGCAAGCACGGGTGACCGCCTCGGCCGGCGGACAGACCGATTGCGCCAACGGCATCGTACTCGCGCTCTCGAGTTGATGCGGCCGCCACTTGAGGGGCAGCGATTTGGTGGCTATGGCTCTGTGTGATCCGGGTCGCGTACCATCCGCTTGTGGGGGAGGATCAGGCATCGAGGCCCGAGCCGAATCTGACGCGGATAGCAGACGAGGCTCAACCGTCTATAGGCGTCGCTATCTCGGGTGGCGGCGTAAGAGCGGCGTTCTTCGCGCTGGGCGCTCTCTTGTACCTGGTGCACTCGGGCTTGCATTGCCGCGTTCGTCTCATCAGTTCCGTCTCCGGGGGATCGATAGTGAACGCGGCGATCGCACTGAACGGAGACTTTTCTGAATCAGAGGCCGAAGCCTTCGGTCGACTCGTTGGTAGGATCGTCCGTCGAATGGCTAATAAAGGCATCTTCTTTTTCGCAGGCGTGCTTAAAACCACACTGGGTCTCCTCGGATTCCTGGTTGCGTTCTCCGTGTACGCAACCGTCCAAGCTGGATGGCGTTGGAGCACTCTATGGGTGCTCGCTCTAGCGCCGTATTTCATGGTCCTGATTTTGATGTTCCGCAATGTCATGCAATTTTTCGTCTATAACGACTTTCTCGCTCATGTCTCTCGTCGTCGAGGATTCATATTCCCGCGGATGGCGAACTTGCCCGCGTCCACAGTCGCGCATGTACTCTGCGCGACTGAATTGACGTCAGGGCAACCTTTCTACATGAGTCGAGAAATGGTCATGTCGCCATTTTATGGACGCGGCCTGCCAAAAATTAGTTTGGCAGGGGCCGTCTACGCGTCGGCCGCCTTTCCTGTTGGCTTCCCGCCGTTCCGGCTCTCGTCGAAGCGGCTTAGCCTAGTCAATGGACGGGATGACGAACCTCCGAGGAATCTGTGGTTGTCCGACGGTGGCGTTTTCAACAACCTTGGCACCGAGACGTTCAACCCAGGTAATTCCGGTGCGCAGATCTTTCTGCCGGATCCTTCATTGACGATCATTCCACGCGTCGATTTGCAATTGGTTGTCAATGCCTCCTCGCCGCCAAAGAAGGTTGTGCTGTCGAGCCTTCTGGTCGGCAAAACAACTTTGCGCATTATGTCGGTGCTGTACGAGAATACGCTGCGGCCGCGCGTTCAGCGACTAATGGAGGATCAGGCCAGGAAAGACGGGCCGATCGTTGTAGACATCTCAGAGTCTCCGGTCGAGCTTGCCGATCGAATATCTGGTAAGCGACTTCAGTCTGATCCCACATTTATCCGAGCAGTCGATACTCGAGAGGCTCTGCGCGAAGTCTTGCGAGACTATGAGTGGAAGGTCTACTCCGATCGAGCTGCTCGCACCAAGACAGTGTTGAGCGCGGTTGGCAGGACCGCTGCGGTCAGGCTCATCCGTTTGGGATACCTCGACACGGCGGTTGCATGTCACTCACACCTAGGAACGCAAGGAATCAACGCCGTTCCCGATGAGGGCTGGTTCAAGAACCTCGTCGACGACAAACTTTCGCCCCAGCAACTCGTCGCGCCCGCGGCACCCACGAAATGAACGGCAGGGCGCCGAGCCATCATGGCGGCGTCGCTCGTGACCGACAGAGCCGGCAGATGCCACGGAGTCAAGTACAGCGTGGCGGACACAGCCATGTTGATTGCACTCGCCACCGGCCCTGTTTGCGCGTATGGGTGCTGGATGCTGCTGGGTCCACCACCGTTGCCAGCTAAGCGACAAGGGTGGGGAACCGGGCAAGCCCCAGCACATCGAGCCGTTCACGCTGTCCGGAACCCGCGCACCCAGCACCGCCGACAACATGTACCCACCCAGCAACAGCCTCGCCATATTGCCCAACGGCCCGATCCGATGCCAACGGTCCGACCTTCCGATCGTGCATCGCGCCCTGCGAACTGGTCATTCATCACACACCCCACGACAGCAGCCAGACGCTCCGCAAGATGCGGGCCGTGCCCAAGTCCGGGGTCAAGACCTAGCGCAGCAGGCCCGGCAGACTGAGGGACGATTCAGGGACAGGCCCGACCCCGCTGCAGCCAACGCCCAAACGACCCCAGACGTTCGACACTGAGCCGCATTCGAGCGTTGCCGGAGGCAAATGCCTGCTCCTTCCCTGCTCCGTGGGAGGCTGAAAGCCATGATCAAGGTCTCTCATCGTTGAGAGGCAACACCGCAGGTCAGATTCCACTTTTGGCAATCCACGCCCAAGCGTCCGCCCTGCTGGAAGAGATCTACACCATCGTCGAAGGCACCGGCGAAATCCAACCCTGGTATCGCCCGAGCCAGCTCCGGCATATGAGTCGGGTAGTGCGCCCCCGCACCCTAGGCCGGCGCACCACCGTCGCCGCTTCGCACCTCCCGCGCCAAGTACGTTCGATCCCGCCTCGGACCCGATGGCATCGAGTCCGCAGCGATGCCGACACCCGGCTTGTACAGCCTCCGAATCGAGCCCGGCCGGCTAGGGGACCTTTCCTGCGGTTGAGAGCAATTGGCGGGCGAAGGCGGACCGGGAGATGGCGTCGCCGGACGCGCGAGTCACTGGGGCGATTGCGGCGGGATCGCCTGTGCGGCTGATCGTCACGCGCGACGGCCACTCTTGGGCGAAGCCGTCGGTCCACTGGCCGGTGAAGATGCGCGTGACCTCGCGTAGGTCCGGGCTGTCGTCGATCGTTACTTGTCGGCCGTCGAGAAGCAGTGGTCGGGCGAACAGCAACTGTTGCGCTTTTACCGCGACCCGCAGCGACTGCGGGGCCGCAAACCCTCCGATGCGCTGCGAGGACAGCACTAGAAGCGCCGCGCCAATCCCCGGCCCGGATTCGGTGCCAGACCCGGCTGAGGAGTTCGTCGGAGTCGGCCTCGTCCGGGCGACCGCGATGATTCCGCCAGGGAAGACTCCAGCTGTGCCAGGCGGTGGGCCGAGCTGCTCGACCACGCTCCACGGTCCTGGCAGTGCGGCGGGGTCGCCGGCTTCTTTCGCCTGCGCGGCTGCCTGCGTGTTGAGGCGCTCAGCCAGATCGGTAGCGGTCGCCAGAGCCCGACGCCACGTGAACTGGTATACGGCCGAGCCCACCGCGACAAGCTCGGAAGCGAGGCCCTCGGCGCGGTCGCCGACCGCGGCGATCTCGGGTGGTTCTTTGGTGGCCGGAAGGTCGCTCAGGGCGGCGCATAACCGTACCCATGCGTCGGGAGCGCGAATTGCGGCCGGTACCACCCATTCGTGGAAGTACGCGGCCTCCTGGGTGAACGGGCGCGTCATCATCTCGGCGTCGATGGTTCCCAGGAGCTTCCATGGGTCCAGCGGTGGCCGGAGGCCGCGTAGACCGAGTGCCCGTACCGTCGGGGCGATGTCCTCGCGGCGGTACGCGGCAGGTGTCTTGCGGCCCAGCGCACGTGGTCCGGGCGTCCGGTTCTCCCCGGACATGGCGCGGTTCAGCGCTGTTTGCAACGCGTCGCCGACCGCGGCCAGCGGTTGACGCTTGCCATCGTCGAAGGTTGCAGCGAGGTCCGGGGACGAGGTCGCTTCGTGCCACTGGCCGAAGGTGCGTAGGATCTGCGCCCGCTCCCAGCCCATCAGCCCGGCCGAGGTGGTGTCAGCGACGCTGTGCTCGATTCGCGCCAGGTCGCGCAACTTGGGAGGGGGACCGCCGAGCCCGGCAGAGGCCGCGTGCTGGATCTGGCGGGCGGGGATGTCGCGTCGCACGTTCTCGGTCGGCTTCAGCTGGTCGATGCCGCGTGCGAGCACCTGCGACCGGTCGCGGAGGGCAGCCAGGTCGGCCTCGAGCCGCTTCTGTACTTCCTTCCCGTACCGGCCGCGTGCCTTTCGCAGGGCGGCGATGAGGTCGTCGAGGTGTGCGCGGCCGAAGGAGAGAGCGGCCTGGTTCCGCCAGGCGTTCTGGCATGCGAACCAGGACCGGCCCCAGCGGTCCCACGCGTTCGCGACATCGCTTTGCTCGGCGGCGATGGCCCGGGGCAGCAGGGAAGTCCCCAGCGTGACGCGGCCGGGCATCTCGCTGACGGCGATGCTGGCGACGGCAGCCGCGAAGAGTGGGATTGGCACCAGCGTTTCGTCCTTCGCGCCGGAGAGGATTTTGGTGGCGATGTCTGCCGCCTTGTCGGCGGCCTGGTCAGCGGCGATGCCCTGCGCGTAGTCGATCAGTGGTACGAGTGCCTGGTTCCTGCCAGTTATCGCAGGAAGGCTGCTGAGCTTCGGGATCTTGTCGGCCAGCTTCGATGCGACGAGCTCTTCGAGAACGAAATCGAGGAGTGCTTCGCGGGATCGTTGCTCGCGGTCGGGGCGTTCGATCAGTGCGTCGCCCGGGTCGAGGACCGCTTGGTGGATCGACTCCTCGGCGTCGATCTCGTTGTACTTGTCGACGACCTTGACCTTGAACTCCCATGCTTCGACGAGCAGAGCAAGTCTGCCCTTGCCGATGGTGAACTTGAGGATGTCGAACAACAGCTTCAGGTCCCACGGGATGGGGAACCCTTCCATGGCTTCTCGAGTGGCTGCGCGAACTGGCGACCCGTCGCCGTAGCCGAGGTCGTCGAGGGCGCGTGCTATCGCGTTTGGGAAGTCCCAGGCGCCGCGTTTGCCCTTCGCCGGGAGGACAGTGCCGAAGATGCGGGTACCCGGGTTGGGGAGCCCGAGCTCACCGGCTGGCCTTGGGGACCGCAGCCGTGGCTGTGGTGGGAGCGGAAGGGCATCCAGTGCCCGATTCAGTGATGGTTTCTCCAGCGGTCCTGCCGCGGCGCGTTGGGCCACGATGGCCTTGGCAGTACGCGCGAATGCGGCGCAGACCGCGTGCTGAATCTCGATGTTGCTCAGCGATTTGCCCACCGATTCCAGGACGGGTACGACGGGTTGGCCGGAGTCTCCGTACCGGTAGGGCGCTTCGAGGAGGCGGAAGGTCATCGGAAACCGGGAAGCGGACTGCTGGATGCGCCGCGCGCGGCGGCCCTTGGCGGCGATCAGATCCTGTTTGGCGGCGTGCCCGACTGGCCGGTTCCTGGTGCCGATCGGCAGCAGTCCCAGGCGTCGGTTGAACTCCTTGACTTCGGCGTTGAGACGCTCCAGATCGGCGAGGAGCTGGCGGAGGTCGAGGACGGCCGGGCTGTCCTGGCGCACCGCGAGCTGGTTCTTGGGCGTCTTAAACAACGCGCCAGGGTCGATGTCGGTGAAGTAGTCGTAGATCTTGGTCAGGGCCTCAGCATCGGGCGATTCCTCGGTCGGGTTGTCGCGGGTGAAGTAGTCGTCGACGGCGCGCGACAGGGACCGTTCGGACCGGTCGAGAGCCTGGTGGGCGATCTGGCGGGCGCGGCCTTCGACGGCCAGGAGGTGCCGGTAGATCTTGCGCGGGAACTCGCTGGCGACTGCGTGCCAGTTCTCGAGGATGTCCGGCGTCTCAACCGGTCCTTCTGAGTCGATCAGCGCATTGGGGCTGAGGCCCCGCTGGGCAGCCTCATCGATCGCGTGTTGACGGCGCAGCTCCTGCGCGTTTGCGGCGACGAGTTGCTTATGGGTCTGGGCAACGGCCCGCCACCCGAACCGGGCGTAACAGTAGTCCAGGTGCATCTTGAGGTCATCGAGGTCGGCAGTGAGCCAGGTCTCGGCTCGCGTTCTGGTCTCGGGGTCGGTGAGGGTGATGCGGACTGCGCCGCGGTAGCCGATGGCAGTGTCCTTGTGAGCCGGCCGAGGAGGGTTGTCCCAGACAGCAGGTCCGGGTTCGAGATCGGTGAGGAGCAGAGCATGCCGGAACACGTCTTCGAGGTCGTCGTTGAGCGGCAGCTGGCGAGTTCCGGCAGGGTTCGTGCCCGCGCCCTGGCCGCCCTTGGTTCGGGCGCTCTTGACTTTCTGGGCGGCGCGGCGGGCGTCTGCCTTCTTTGTGCCCTGGGTCGCAGTACTCACGGTGACGTCCGTGCGTGGCTGGTCACGTGGGCGGCCCGGCGTGTTCCAGGCGGACGGTCAGTCGGCCACCCCCGTCGGCGCCGGTGAACTCGCCGAGCTTCGGGGGCGTGGCCGCAAGCAGTTTGTCGCGACGGTCCGCCTCGGCCCCAGCCTGTCGGGCCAGCGCGGTGGCGCTGCGGGCCTCCAGCGCGTGCATTTGCTCACGGTGTGGTTCGCAGGCGCTGCACTTGCCCATTGAGGTCTCCACCACCAGCCCGGCCGTTGGGATGATGACCTCCTCGGGGACCATCTTGTCGGCGGCCTCCTGTGCCTCCTTGGCTGCCTTTGCGAGGGATTCCTGGGCGTCCTTGACGAATTTGGCCAGCTCGTTCTGCCCGGTGGGAGTGAGGGGGATGGCGAGTTGGTCGCCGTTGTACGCGACCACGCGCGGCTCGAAGAATCCGACCCGGAGTTCGGCGGCGTTGGCGGTCAGCAGCTTGAGCTGTTCGCCAGGTGGCAGGGCCTGGAAAAGGACGTAGTGGTAGTAGTCCTTGTGGTCCTCGAGGTGGGTGAGGAGAGCAGTCTGACGTTCCTGGGCGTCGGCGACGACATCGAGGCCGTACTTCATCTCCAGCTTGTCGACCCAGTTGGCTGCGGCCTGCTCCTCGTTGGCCTTCTGCACCATCTGTTGTCCCTGCAGAAGCGCGTCGCCCTCGGACTCCTTCGCTTCGTACTTGCCGAGCGCATCAGTCATCCGGGTCATTGCACCGACGAGGCCGCCGTCGTTCGGGGTGTACAGGCCGTTGTCACGGCATGATCCGCTCCACCACGCCCAGTCCCAGGGCGCAGCCTGGAAGCGGTGGATGGCGCCGGCGAGCGCGAGGTCCTCCTTCTCGTTGTCAGGCAGCGACGCGAGGCGGCTGAGTTCCTGTACGCGGCCGGCGCCGAAGGCGTCGTTGAGGCGTCGGGCGTCGTCGAGGGAGGGGTCGGCGGTGACCGCGGCAATCGTGTTGAGCGCGTCGGTGACGCCGGCGCCGAGCTTGGCTGCGGCGAGGGTGAACCACAGCCAGTACTGGCCGGCTGTGATCATGTACGGCAACGGCTTCATATGAGCGCCGATCATGATGAGCGCCGCGTCAATGGTCGTTCCCTGCAGCTTCTTCGCGGCGTCGCGTACGTCCTTGGCGGCCTTGAGGACCTGGTCCTTGTACGGGTTCTCGGGCTTGGTGACGGGCGGCGTGGCCGTGGCGTCCTTGGCGCGTTCCTTGTCGAGCTCGGCGACCTTCTTCGACTCCGCGGCCACTCGAGCGGCCTCGAGCCAGGCGTTCTCGTAGCTGGCCAGCAGGCGGGCTGCGGTGAAACCGTCGCCTAGCTCGGGGTTGAGCAGGGACTGGCGGAGCGCCGTCTCGTTGGTGCGCAGTGTCAGGTTGGTGAAGGGGGTCGTGCGGAGCGGGTTGTCGATCATGACAACAACGCGGAGCCGCTCCTTCTCGAACTTGGTGGTGATCGTGTAGTGGGCGAGCTGCTCGAAGTAGTCCAGGGTCATCGTGCGGCAGTCGTTGTGGTTCACGATGCGACGAACCACATCCTCACCGGTCACGGACTCGGAGGACTCAGTGATCTTGGTGATCCGGCGAGATCGGACGCGGGCGGAGGCCCGGTGCACGGTCTCGGTGAGGTGCTGTGTGCTGGACTTCGTCACCTGCTGAAGGCCGAGCTCCTGGCTGAGGTCGAGGTTGGCGCCGACCTTGATGGAGGCGATGCCAGGGCTGTATGAGGCCTCGAAGTCCGCACCGAACTGGCTGTTGAACTTCTGGTTCGAGGTCATTTCACGCAGCACGTCGTCCGTGTCGCGCGTGGTGGAGGTGTAGTCCTGCTGCATCTCGGTCTCGGTCTCGGTGGACTGCTCGAGAGCCTTGGACCGGCGTTCCCAGCTGTACGTGCGGATGACGCGCTCCTCGCGCGGGGCGAGCGCGATCGAGGACAGCAGGTTCCCGCGGGACAGGCCGGTGAAGCGCCACTCCTGCTTCCAGGGCAGGAAGAGCGCGACGGGCAGTCCCTTGACCGGCCCAGGAATCGCTTCGCCGGACGGCTCGCTGCCGGGGGGAGCCTTCGTGGAGCCATCGAAGATCTGGGCCTGCTTCGCCCAGAATGGGTAGTTTGCGAGCAGCAGCGTCACCTTGTCCAGCTGTGCAATCTTTCCCGGCCAGTCGATCACCGGCGCGAAGCCGCCGTCGGGGTCGGGGGTGAGGCCGATCGGACCCGCTCCGCCGATTCCACCTGCGGGGCCTGGTAATGGCCCTGAGGGGACTGGGATGCCGGTCCCCGGGCCGCCGGGGCCTGCAGGTGGAGGGAGGTTGGGATTCGGGAGCGGGAACCCCGGCCAGGGTGCTCCGGGGCCTCCGGGTACTGCGGGTCCGCCGGGGAGAGGGAGGCCAGGAGACACGCCAGAAAGAGGCGCGACCAGACCGACAGCGCCGCTGCCGACGCCGGGCATGAACGCCACCGCAGTCGGAGCGACCTTGCTGGAGGCGGCCTGGTCGGGGACAGCAACGACTAGGAGCGTCACCTGAGTGCCATTCACGTCGAAGCTGGCGGACCGTGCGGTGCGTAGCTTGGTGACGATCGCGTCGTCGAGTTTGACTCGCAGGGGCGTGCCGTCAACGGCCGGCAGGTAGGGGGTTCGCAAGAACGCCGAGGGGTCCTCGATGGTGAACGTCTTCGCCAGCGGCTCTGAGGTCGGCAGCGGAGAGGCGGAGACCCGGTACCGGCGCAACGTTCCATCGCTGAGCGATGCGGTGAGGGTGACAGCCGAGCCGGAGCGCAGTGCGTTGTCGACGCGGGTGGTGCGGTCAAGGATCAAGTCTTCGGCGTTCCCGGGAAGGCGCACGGCGCCGGTGGCCAGGGCCGTGTCGACGCCGGCTGCGTCCAGCACGATCTCCTGTGTGATGGGGTTGAGGCGGACCATGGTGCGCCGCACCTGCGCTCCGCCAGCTGGATCCGCGGCGTCGTACTCAGCGAGTGCGTCGACGGCGCGTCCCTCGAGCAGGGCAACCTTCGCGGCGTCGTCGAGGATCGGGCGCAATTGACCGGTATCGGTGACGACAGCCTTGTTCTCCAGGACGTCACGCAGGTTGTCGATCTTCACTGCGCTGGGTGGAGGCTGGGTGACCAGTGCCATGGGGTCGTCCGCTGAGAGCGCCAGGTCGAGAGGGAGGCCGCCGACCTCCTCGGCGATGCTGCCGACCGGGGGCTTACCTGCCTTGTTGGCGCCATTGGCGCGGGCGACCATGTCGGCCGCGGAGACCATCACGGCCTTGTTCTGCGCGCCCGCCGCGCCTTGGAGATGCTCACTCTTGGTGGTTCGGACCTCGCGGTTGAGCGTCCCCTCGGGTGTGACGACAAGCGGCACCGACTCGGCCCGGCCGATGTCCTTGTCATCGCGGGCATAAAGAATGACAAATTGGCCGAAGGAGAACTGGCGGGTGACGCCCCAGGCCTCCAGGGTCTTTCCACAGCCGAAGTCGTGGGTGTGGTCGGGCGTCTCAGGAAGGAGGCTGCTGGCACTTGTCTCGTCGTCAGCATCGCCGTGCGCGTCGTTGCCCTCGCCGGGCGGATCCCCGTGGTCGGTCGTGTCCGGGGTGCCAGGCGGGTCCGCGAGGTATCCACCCGGCTGTGTGCCGAGCTCGGTGAGTCCACTGTCGGCTGCACCACTACTCCTGTGGGCGTCGCCGGTGGCTGACCCTTCTGTTGCCGGAGTTTGGCCTGGTATCCCGCCCATGAGGATTACCTTCCCGAGTGCGGTTGATTCGATGGGAGACCCGGATAAGTCTGTTGCCGAACATCGACGGGCAAGGCCGTCAATCGAGGGTGAGTGCGGTCACGAGCTGCCAGCTCGGGTTCTCATCCGAGTCATCCGGAACGAATAGGTACTCCCCCCATTGCCCGGGGTTCGAGCCGTTGGTACTGCGGAACCCGACAACGCGCCCGACGACGATCTTGTTCGCATGGGTGCCAGGGGCTGGAGGTATGACCAGCTTTGCAGGCAGCGCCCGTGGAAGGATCGTGCCGACAGAAGAGTCGCGACTTGCGATCGACCGACCGATTATGTCGGCCGTTGCCACCACCCCGATCAATGCGACCAGCGCCAGCACAATCTGCCGCTGGAAACCGGCGTCATTGAAAGGCGGCTCGTCTGCCAGTTCTCCGATGGCCACTGAGATTCCGGCAATAACCGGGACCACCACCCCAGTGATCCTCGTGATGTTGAGCGATCTCGCCTTGACGAGGTCCTCAGGGCTTGCGTCCGATGAAAATGTGTCTGCAAACCAGTTCGTCATGACCCGCTCCCACCCATGACCAGAAATTCAAGCGCACGATTCTTCCGAGCCAGGCTTGGGCTGGAGTCATGCGGCCAGCGACGTCGGAACACGCGGTCCAGACGCGTTGGTCAGCGGTCAGGTTTCACTACCTGTTGCTGCCGATAAAGGTCCTCGTCCGCTCAATCCAACTCAGACCATTCACACCCGTCCTCCCCCCTGTACCAGCAATGGCAATGCCACGCCAGTACGCCCCGCAAGCTGAAACCTCGGTCCAGCGGTTCGGGGCCGCATCTATGAGGCTAGCGCCCAAGGGGACCAGAGGGAATAGTCAGATCGATTCTTCAAGCGTCCCTGCACAACTGAAAATCGCGCATCAAATGCTCAATTGAATTGCTGGTGATTGCACGCCGTGGATTGCGTCGCGCCTCGAAGGTGTGAGCCGTACTGTTCCGGACAGGGTGCTCTGGGCAGGTGCCTGCTCGGCCCCAGGGACCTCAACCTTGTCGGGGACGCAATAGGTGTGCGCGGCACGTGGTTGAGTTGATGACCCGCGCTGAGGCGATCGTTGAGGTGCTTGAGGCAACGACTGCTGACCGGCGGTGGGCGATGACGGCCTTCAGCCGGTATCGGCTGTGCGAGTTGCTCGAGATCAAGCCGTACGTGCGGTACGACGGCGAGGTTGATGGTGATCCGGCCGCGTTGCTGGACGAAGCTGTGCGGGTGGCCGAGCAGATCGACGTACCGATCGAGGATCTGAGTTGGCGGCTGGCGCTGGGCGATACGCTCCGGACCGCGGCGGCTGACATCCGGCGGGTGCGAGATGCGTGCGACGTATGAGGATTTGCTTCGTATGGCGAGGCGCGATCTGAGCGCGCAGCGGGGAATCTATCCCGACGAGTCGACGTATCGACGATTGCGGCCAACGCCGCTTCGATTCCGCTCCCGTTCACCCCGCCGGGTGGCTTGGAGCCGCGGCTGATACTCCAGCCAACGTCGTCCAACGTGCGGTCACCACTCCCGTCACATAGCCGCGACATGATGCGCCCGCTCTGAGGGGATCAGTCGTTCACCCCTTGTGTACAAGCTCGACACCTGCGAGATGTTGCCGCTGGCAAATTCCTGCTCCGTCACCGCTCCGTGAAACGTCGACAAAGTATGGCCCCCCGGGTGATCATCCACGACAGACAAAGTCGCAGGTCAGGCCGCATGTTCATCAATCCAGGGGAGGCGCGCGTGCCGCTGCAGAAGATCGACACCATCTTCGGATTTGAGTGAGTCTGACCATCCTCAAGCATTCGTGAGCATGTCGGCCTCGGGGGATGCGGGCAGTCTGGCTGTTCGGATCCATGGATCCAACGCAAAAGTTGTCTGCGGCATCCGTTGAGTCGCTGTGGCCTGGGGCAGACGTCCCCGGGTTGTAGGACCAGGACTCGGATGGAGGCTGCAGATGGACGGGAAGCGGCGGCAGGACGACGATGCACGGCGGCGTGTGGTGGAGCTGGTTACTCGGGCTGAGGCGATTGTTGAAGCGCTCGAGGTGGGAGCCGCTGATGGGCGTTGGGCGATGACGGCGTTCAGTCGGTATCGGCTGTGCGAGTTGCTCGAGATCATGCCGTACGTACGGTACGACGGTGAACCGGATGGGGATCCGGTGGAGCTGCTGGATGAGGCTGCGCGGGTTGCGGCGCAGATCGACGTACCGATCGAGGATCTCAGTTGGAGGCTCGCGTTGGGTGATGCCCTGCGGTCGGCCGCGGCCGACATTCGGAGGGTTCAGGATGCGCGCGACGTATGAGGACTTGCTTCGTACTGCGCGGCGCACCGCAGTGAGCGCGCAGCGTGGGGTATATCCGGACGAGGCTGAGGTGATGGCTGATTGGGGCGCCGTTCTTGCCGCGACGAGCCATCACCTCCAGTGGTTGCGCGGACGTCTGAAGTCTGCGACCGGTGAGTCGAGATTCGACGTGCGTTCAGACAACTCGCTGGGACGGCTGGCACAGGCGATTGGTGCGGGTGCGGACCTCCTCGCCGTACAGGACTCGGCCTCCGCAACTGCCCTTGATGTGCGCGAGGATCTCACCGCGGCGCGCGCGGAAGTCGCGGCCATCGCGTTGATCGGTGCGGGGGTTGTCGCACGCAATACTCGTCGTCGAACACCGGGGCGCCTCCAGCTTGGACGTGCGATGCGGGAGCTGGCGGAGATCGCAGCCTCCGATGTACGCCGACGTGGACTTGGCGGTATAGCGATGCTCGCTGCCGGCGGTCCCGCGACCTTGGCGAACGACGTGTCGACGATCGCGCCGCAGGCTGACAGGTGGAGGCGTGCACACGCCGCGATGCCGCCGCAGAGCATGCTGACGCGGGATCTGCGTTCGACGACAGTGCAGCTGCGGACTGTCTGCGGGCAGGTCTGGCACCTCACGACGCATCTGCTGGCCGCGGCATCTGCTCGTCTTCAGCCCGATCAGCGGATGGATCTACAGATCCTCCGTCGCGGGCTCCAGAGGTTTGATGCACCGGCTCGGGATGTCGAACTCGCCTGGCGGGGCCGTCTGTCGGATCTGAGCGGCCTGGGGAGCCCGGAGACCGAGGTGGCCTTCTTGGACCTGAAGAGTGCGGTGGACTCGAATCTGCAGGGTGATCGCGGCATTCGTTCCGCTGCGGCTCTGGTGGGCAACCATCGGGCTGCGGCTGGGCTGATTGATGCGGTGGACGAGCTGCTCTGGTCTGCAGATCAGGTCGCTCGATGGCAACAGCACGCGGTGAGTGTTCTGATCGCTGCCGGGCGTCTCTTCGTCCCGCGCCAAGAGGCGGCGCGAGTAGAGATCTCCTATCTGCGACGACCCGGTGGAGGGACGCGTCCATTGCAGGCGAAATGGGTGCGCACAGACCTCGCGAGTTGTTTCAGCGAGCTGACGGGTCGGCTGGCTGACGCCGGCGATCATCTGACGCGTGCGGCGGAGGTTGCTCGTCGGCTCGCGGGGACCTCAGCGTTGTTGCGCCGTACTGCAGATCCACTGGTGAGGACACCGCAGCCGTACGTCGACATCGCCTCCGGGATCGCGGATCCAGGACAGGAGTTGTCCGGTCTCGGCCGTTGATCTGGGCAGCCGACTAATCAGGAGGTTGCTGTGGGCAAAGAAGAGGTGCGGGCGGAGGATCTCCATCGCGTGCTCGATGCGGAAGTGAGCAAGCTGCAGACGGCGTCCGAGTGGAGTAGGTGGCTGGACGTGGCGGCGTTGTTCCCGACGTACGGGTTCGGGAATCTCGTGCTGATCAATCTTCAGATGCCGCAGGCGAGCTGGGTCGCACGCGCGCAGCAGTGGGAGCAGCTCGGCCGGCGGGTGAAGACAGCGCAGGGAATCAGAATTCTCAAACCCATACGTGTGCAGAAAGCTATGGCAGAGGCCGGCGGGCACCATGGCGTTGAGGGTTCGGTCGAGGATCAGGTGATCGGCTTCCGGGTTGGTGTCGTGTACGACGTCACTGCCACGGTCGGCCCGCCCATTCATCTTCCACGCCCGCCGGTAACCCCCGACGCGACTGTGGCCAGAGATCTGTGGGACGGGCTGGCGCAGGATGCCGCTGCCGATGGGTTCGCGGTCGATGTACGGCCCACCGGTGATGCGTCGGAAGGCTTCACCGACTACGGCGCCAACCGGATCGTGATCGCCGATCATCTCGATGATTTCCGTGCAGTCGCGCGTCTGGCACATGAGATGGGGCACGTCCGGATGCATTCGCCGTCCGGTCCGGACGCGAGTGCTACATGCAGGGGGACACGTGAGGTGGAGGCCGAGTCGGTCGCGTACGTCTTGTTGGCACACCACGGGCTGAGCATTGACGCAGAGTCCTTCGACTACATCGCGGGTTGGGCGCGGCAGGTGGATCCGAACGAGCCTGGCACCGTGATCAAGGCGACCGGGGCCCGCGTCGTCACTACCGCTAGGCAGCTGATCGACTCGACGGATAAGTATCTGAACGCTCATCGGGCCCCGCTTGCTCCGGTTCAGACACGACCGCTCGACTCGGCCCCTGACTTCGACGGCCCCGCGTTGTGAGGCGGCCCAGACATGGGAGCCGGCGAGAGGGTCGCAGCGCTGCGGCGAGCACGGGAACGTCAGGCGCGGATCGAATCCGCGACCGCCCGCACGGTCAAGGCTCGAGATTCACTCAACCGCACGATCGTCGCCAGGCAAGTCGCCATCGAGCGGTACGACGAGCGCGTCGCCGACGCTGAAGCCGCGTGCGCAGCTGAGACAGCCGAGCTCGCCCGCGTCTGCCGATCCGCCGATGCCGCAGCCGAGATTCTCGGCTGGTCGGTCCGCGAGCTCCGTCGCGTCGTGAAGTCAGACCGAGAACGACGTACCGCTGCCGATGAACCGCTTGCGGGAGGTCATGATGCCGACGCTTGACTCGGATCCGCTCTGGGACATCGATCAGGTCGCCACCTACTTGAACGTGCCGAAGCGAACCCTGTACCGGTGGCGGACGCTGGGGTACGGGCCTCGGGGCAAGAGAGTCGGCCGGCATCTGCGGTACCGCGCGAGCGACGTGATCGCCTGGTTCGCGGACCTGAGCGACCAGGTTCTCGACGAGAGGTGGGACTGATGATCGAGATTACCCACACTTCCGATGAGGGCACCGTGGTCTGGGGAGTGCCGAAGGACGACGAGCTAGCCGCAGTTCTGCAGGCCGCCGACTGGTGCTGGTCGCATCACTTGGCTGCTTGGCACCTCCCGGGTTCGCGGTACCAGGCAGTGAGCATCTTGCACGTGGACGAGGCAGCGGCAGCACTCCAGGCGGCAGGCTTCGAGGTCGTGCTCCGGATCGACGACGCGCAAACCCAACGGCAGTCCGCGCTCAAGTGGGTCGGTCAGCAGGTCCTGCATCTGGAAGGGAAACTCAGCAAGGTTGATCGCCTGCTCGAGCAGCACTTCCAAACCGTCGCCGCCGGAGCCGAGACCTCAACGTCCACGGACCTGTGGGCAATCCGGATACTTGTCCGGCGGATCGACCTCGAGGAGCGGCTCCGGCACTGGCGTGAGGTCGGCGACCGGCTCGTTGAAGGTACGTCGACGCACAGCGCGGGAAAGAATCAGAACTCCGGAGCCGACCGGGCGCCGTACCGCGACACCACCGGTCACCGTCAAGCGGATGATCTGGACGGCCCGCTGCCGTAGCATCGCTGGCTTCGGGAACGGCGAGGCCGTCATGGCATGGTGATGACCTGAGCCTCGGTTGCGGCCTCGAAGTACTCCTTGATTCGCCTCGGAGATCCAAGAACCATCAGGTGAAGCACGCTCGGCACAAGCACCACTTTGACCTGGTCGCGAATTACGGCCTCGAGCAGTCGACCGAAGCCAGCCGTCGATCGTGTGTCTTGCCCGACGAAGACAGCCGCTAGCTCGAGGTCGGAGCTGGTGGCGAATCGGGCAAGACGTTCCTTGGCGCGGTTGACTTCGGATCTGCAGACCAGGAGCTCCTCGCACAGGTAGGCGTAGGCCCGCGGGAGTTCAACCGGCTTGCGACGCTGCTCGGGTCCACAGCTACAAAGGTACGAATGCCACGCATGGGAGCCGGACTGGCTGCCGGTCACTCGTCTCTGCCTCGAGAGTGCACCCGTTGGCGTCCGAGAGTCATGGTTCGTCATCGCACCTTCCAGGCTGACCATTCGTGCGTCATGTCGCGTTCAACCGGAGTGACGTTGTGGGGCCCTGCCATCGACAGGGGAGGCGACGGCAGGGCCCTGCAGCCCGTTGCGCACCGGCACGCGCAACGGGGTTTGGAGGCGCGACCGACGCGGAGGTGAGGCTCACACGCCGGCCTCGCCGGTCTAGATGGGGTGGGCGGCCGTATTGGCGGGTGCCGGGCATTCGTCGGAGTCGAACGGATCCGGATCAAGCCAGCGGATCTCCGATGCGCCCAGGTGGCCGTGGACCTCCAGCAGATGGGCGATGCCTGGCCAGAAAGTCATGCTCGGGTTCGGGCCCAGCCATTTGGCTGCCACCCACTGCTGACCGTCCTCGTTCGGTGGGAACTCAACCAGCAAGGCGACCACGCCGGTGCCACTGACTCCTGATGGATCGCGATACCGATACAACTCCCCGCGGCGCATCAATTCCGTCTCCTCGCTTAGTTCTATGACGGCCCGACGACGGCGCCGAACGTGCCTTAAGCCTGGCGTTCGATGGCTGGACACCAGAACCCCGTCTGCGGACATTTACGGACATTTCGTGTTACGGTCCATGTAGACATTTACAGACATCTACCCATGAGTAAGGGTGGGCGATCCGAGTGAACGACGTGCTTCGGCGCGCGATGTACGACGCGAACCTCACCGATCTGGATCTGTCGACGGAGCTCGCCGTCGACCCGAAGACCGTGCGGAACTGGATGCATGGCCAAGTGCCGCATCGGCGGACGCGCCAGGCTGTGAGCCGGCTCCTCGGCGTCGACGAGGATGTCGTGTGGCCTGAGCTGCGGCCAGGCAGCGCGGAGGATCGACGGCCCGCAGAGATCGCCGGCATCTACCCGCGGCGTACGTCGATCAGCCCGCTGAGCTGGCTGTCGTTCTTCGAGTCAGCGAAGTCGGAGATCGGCATCCTCGCGTACAGCGCGCTCTTCCTCGCCGAGGACGCCCGGATCGTGCGCCTGCTGCGCGAGAAGGGCGACGGCGTTCGGATCCGGATCGCGCTGGGGGCGCCGGATGGGACGAAGGTTGTCGAGCGCGGCGCCGAGGAGGAGATCGGCGAGGCGATGGGCGCCAAGATCCGCAACTCGCTCACTCTGCTCGGGCCGTTGTTTGAAACGGGCTGTGTCGAGCTGCGGCTGCACGACACTGTCCTGTACAACTCGATGTTCCGCTCGGACGGCCAGTTGCTCGTCAATCAGCACGCCTACGGGATCCCGGCCGCACAGTCGCCGGTCTATCACTACCGGCACTCGGACGACAGCGAGATGTTCGACTCCTACGTCGCGAGCTTCGAAGCAGTCTGGGCGAAGGGGCAGGTGCAGTCTTTCGCGAGCTGAGGTGACTGTTCCGATTGCGCGTGCCCGTCGTACGCTCTGGCTGATGATGACAGTGGTGGAAGCAAGGTCGGTCGCTCGCCGGCTGCTCGCTGACGAGCTGCCCCGGCGCTGGGCGCACACTCAGGGCGTCGCTGGTCGCGCGCGCGAATTGGCACCCATCCTCGGCGACCGATCTGAACTCATCGAGGCAGCAGCCTTCCTACACGACATCGGCTACTCCTCCGCGGTGCGGTCGACAGGATTCCATCCGCTCGACGGGGCCCGATACCTGCGAGATGTGCTCGGAGCCGACCTGGTGATCTGCCGACTGGTGGCACATCACACTGGCGCCCTCGTTGAGGCAGATGAACGGGGGATCGACAGGTTCACGCGGGAGTTCGCGCTACCCGATCAAGACCTACTCGAGGCGTTGACGTACTGCGACTTGACCGCAGACGTGAACGGATGCCCCGTAGATTATGAGGAACGCCTCAGCGAGATCCTTGGCCGCTACCCACGCGACCATGTCGTTCATCGCTCCATTGTGAGGTCAGGTCCGTCTCTTCGGCAGGCGGCCACGAATGTCGAGCGACGACTGAGCGCCTGATGCCGCGCCAGGCGGCAACCTTCGGCTGGACAACTGAGGCCACGATGGAGCTCATCGTGTGCGGTGGAAGTCTGCGCAGGTCGTGCATCAGCCGACATGTCGTGACAGGATTTGTACGTTGGCCATCAGGCTCCCGGTGCGGAGCAAAGGGGATTACTCGTGATGTCTGCACCATCCACGGCTGCGCCGAGTTTCGAGACCCTGATCCGGCGCGTGTTCGAGCAGCGACCGGCGTTCGCGTTCCACGGCCGGGGTCTTGGTAGGCAGGATGCCGATGACGAGTGGTCGGCCGGGGAGTTCGCGTTCACCTTCGAACCGCCGAGCAGGTGGCGACTGGACCGTCCTCCAGGGACCATTCGTGCCGTGGGCGATGACCGGCGAGAAGTGGGCGTTGGTCGAGACGGTGTTCCTCGAAGGAACGCTGTCGGTGCCGGATGGAATGCAGAAGCGGCGATTTGGCTGCTCCGCCTGCCGCTGAGAGGTATCACCGTAGACCAGTGGCTGGGACTCGTTGTTGCCGAAGCGCCGGCTGCCGAGGCAGTCGCAGGCAGGCCCTGCTGGCGGGTGGCCCTGGCAGCAGAGGGCGGCACGACGCGAATGTGGTTCGACGCCGAACTCCCCATTCTGCTGCGGTTCTCGCCAGAGACGACTGGAGACTTACCCCCCGAGACCTTTGCTGAGGTCACCGAGCTGAGAGTTGGGTCGACGGGGCCGTATCCGGTGGAGCACGATCTGCTGAGTCAGCGTCTCCACGTCCCGCTCGCCCCCACACCTGCTGACGCCGATGGCCTGCTGCGACGGATCCGTTCGGCGGTTCCTGATGCGATCTCGCTGCAGTTGTGTGCCTGGGACGGTGACGGAACGGTTGCTGCGCTGATGGTGATTCCGACCGCGCACGGCGACGCCGAGATGCTTGTTGATCGCCGTGCGCGATCGGCCCTACCGTACGAAGGCACGCACGCCGCTCTGGCTCGCGGCGGCGATGCTCGATGGACCGTGTCACTCGACCACGACCCGGAGATCGACGAGGGCTATGCCCGTGACCTCGCTAAGCGGCTAGGCCCGCTGCTCTCCGGATCATGACCGACCTGCTACTCAGTACCACTTGCCGGTGTATTTCTGGTCGTAGATCTTGGTTGTGCTGTTCCAGGTTGAGCGCCAGTGCCCGGTGTGGAGCGTCGGGGCGTAGAACCGGTGCCCGTTGGCCATGAAATAGCCGAACAGGTCGTCGTGGAAGTTGCCCGACTCGTTGATCTTCGCGCTCCCGTACTGCCAACCGGTCGAGCTGGGATACCAGGCCTCCCAGTGCACCGAATCGATCGCGGCCGGATAGAGATTGCCCCTGCTCACGATCGGATCGGGAGCTGCGCTGACCTCCTTGCGAGCGACCCCCGAAAAGTAGTCGGGGTCGACGGCAGGGCCTGTGTCCCAGATCAGATGCAGCCGCCACCGAGGCCAGGGGCCGTTGAAACACTGCCGCCATACAACGTCGAACCGACCCCAGACGACCAGGCTCTCGCCGTAGCTCAGGTTGCCCTTTACCCATGCGCAATAGGTGGAGGTGACCACGTTGCAGATAGTCGCGCCCGCGTACTCACAGTCGGTGTCGTCATTGTCGGTGGCCAACGGCGTGACTGGCGCGGCCGGGACGTTTGTTTGAGGTACGGACTCGGTGGCCCAGCTTGATGCACCGGTTGACGAGATCACTTCGTAGGCCAACGTGTCGCCGTAGCAGGTCCACGATCCTCTCGCCTTCGACGTCGCCAGCGCGACGCACGGGTCACCAGTACTGTCCTTGACCTGTGCCACTCCTGGGGTCCCGTCGTTACGCGTGCCGCCAGCGGCACCCGCCTCGGGCAATGCCAATCCAGCCGTGATCGCGGCGCCGAGAACCAAGCCCGCGATCAATCGTTTCAGCGAAAAATGCATGACTTCCCCCTCACTGCTGTGAACCAAGAATTCCCCCAGCGCGGCCACGCTGTTCGCAGCGGCCGTGCATCAACATCCAAAGCCCGGGCAGTCTCTTCATTCAGGCGTACCAGTCCAACTGCTCACAGTCGACGGGCAAGTCATTGCAACAAGCTGCAATTCAAGGCGATCTGTGGCGTTGCGTCGGCTGAACCATTCGCAGGACACGGCGGCCCGGTCGGGCGGAACACAACATCGCGCGGACGCCGGGTCGAGATGGGTTAGTCGAAGTACAGAGTTGCGCTGGGATCCAGATAGTGGTCGATGCGGCGGCGCATCGTGTCGTTCATCTGCAGGCTGTTGAGCACGGATTGTGGAATCCAGCGGACTTGGGTGCTTTCGCTGCTGGGAGTCGGAGTGCCACCCGTGGCCCGGCCGGAGAGCAGGATGGAGAACTCCTGACGGGCCTCGCCGTTGCTCGTGTACAGGATGATGTGCTTGGGGTCCGTGTAGATGCCGAGGACGTCGAGGATCTCGCAGTCGATGCCGGTCTCTTCCTTGGTCTCGCGGACACCAGCCTGCGACATGGACTCTCCGAGATCGATTGCTCCGCCGGGGAGTGCCCAGTTGCCGTTGTCGGAACGCTCGATCATCAGGATCTCGCCGGCATCGTTCTCGATGACGACGTTCACGGACGGAACCATGCTGTTGGCGGCAGGCGCGTTCGGATCGTCGTAGTAGTCGATGCGCTTGGCCATCAGGACTCCATCATCGGTGCTGCGTCGTCCCACACGCGCTCGAAGCTGTTGAGATAGTGCCGTGCGAGTTCGCCGCCAGGGATCTTCCGGAAATGCCACACGGGCGCCTGTGCCGCAGGAAGTCCGTAGATGTGCGTGTTCACGAACAGCCGGTCGTCGGCGCGGAAGATCGAGTTGTACAGGACGGTTCGATGCACACGGAACTCGACGTTCGAGACTTCGGACAGGTCGCGGTACAGGACGATGGCATTGCGAATCTTGGCGGCCAGGGCCGTACCTATGCCTTCTTCCTCGCCCCGTTCGGCGATCCGCGGATCATCCGGATCGCCGATAAGGATCCGGACGCGCGTTCCGGCCTTGGCCCGCTTGCGGAGGACTCGCTGGAGCCCGGCGTCCTCCGCGAGGAACAGTCCTGCGTAGACGAGTACGCCGATCTCCTCTTCACCCGACTCGAAGAGCTGCCGCCACTCGTCCATCGAGACGTCGGAGCGGTGAGGGTAGACGCGGACGACTTCGCTCTCTGCCACGGCCGCTGCTCGGTCGCGGGAGAGTGCATCCGGCCAGAGATACGTCTCGTCCCTGCCCAGCCGAGTTGCCAGCCGGTGCCGGTTGCGCGGGAACGGGAGCTTGTCCCCCACGACCCAGCGCTCAACGGTCTTGACGTTGACTTCCAGCTCCTCCGCGAGTGCATGATGGGTCAGGCCCTGTTCCACCATCGCTGCTCGCAGTCGTTCGTTAGGCACGGAACCTAACCTAAGACATTTCAGGACATTTTGAGGCGAAGCGAGACATCCTGGAGATGTCCGATGGTGCCGTGACGCTGTCCCGGTCCCAACGATCATCCTTGCCGTCATGACGGCAAGGATGAGTCGGACCCATGGCTGACCGGACGCGTCAGCCCAACAAGCTGCTCCGGCAAGCGCGGGGCCGGATGTCCCAAGGCAGGCTCGCTGACATGGTCAGCGCCGAGATCTACCACGCCACCGGCAAGGAAGCTCTCATCACGGCCAAGGCGATCTCCGACTGGGAGTGTGGCTGGTACACATGGCCGTCGGCCGATGTACGTCAGGCGCTGTGTCGGGTGCTTGAGAAGCCGGAGCCTGCGGACCTCGGCTTCTACAAGCGACGAGTCTCTGCGAGGCAGGACTCGGACCCCATCTCGCTTCTCGAGTTGATCACCGGCCCGCCCTCTGTGCGGTCCACGACTCTGCGTCTTCCAGCCGGCAGGTCGTACGCCGGTGTGGAAGTTGGTGCGCACTACTGCCAGGCAGAGCTGCCGGGGGAGGGTTGGTTGATGGTCGATCCCAAGGATGCCGCTCTGAACCGACCTGATCGTCGATCACTGGTGGTCGTCGCCGACCATGAACGCCGGTACTACGTCTCCGACGGACGACGGTTCGTTGACCGCGCAGGTCGCCGTACGGGGCCGCGACCGATCCCGTCAGCGGCGATTCTCGACGATCTGACGGTGGGCATCATCTGGGCGACGACGAACACCGACGTCGCGCTATTGGCGGATGACGCGCAGTTGATGAGTAGCCAAGCTCGGCTGGCGCACCACGAAGGACGCCATACGTCGGATGTGCCGCTGAGCGAGGTCCCGACACTGAATGCGGTCGCGAGCCAGTGGCTGGGGTCCAGGTTCTGTGCTCGGCATATCACGCGCAACCTTGATCGGTTGTCGGGTCAGCCGTTCTTCTGGACACGGGAGAGGCGCGGCGAGGAGGCTGCGTCGTGGCTGCTGTGGCGGCACAAGTTCGACTACCTTCGCCGCACGTCGCGTTGGTTCCCGCGCATGCGTCGGGGCTTCTGCATCTCAGAAACAGACGTCGCCGAGTCTCCAATGTACGAGCGAGTCCTACTGCTGCTCGCCGCGGCGCTGATGGAGGCCTTCGGGATCACCGTCGAGCTGAGTGCCGAGCCTGAGCACGCGGAGTTCGAAGGTTTCGTGCTCGGCGAGGAGGCGATTGTCGCGAATTGGTTGGGCGGTTCTGGGCTTTGGTACGTCGACGCGAGCGCGCCGCCGTCACGCCGATCGATGTTCCGCGCGATCGCCGGCCAGGTGTCCGCGGAGTCGCTCGTGGGTGAGGCCACAGCGGAGGGACGGTTGCGGGCGCTCGCCGGCTACCTGAACGTTCCATGGTCCTGGTTCCGCAGGCGTTGCGAGGAATTGGCCACCGTCGGCGTGGACGACATCGCTCACCCACGTAGCCGCCTTCTGTCGACGCAGGGCCTGAACACCGCGATTCGGTACGTTGCTTACATCAACGACATCTGAGGAGCTGAGCTTGCGAGCCGCTGAACTGACAATGGGCCGGACGTTCGCGGTCCATTTCGACCATGGTGACGACTTCTACCCGGCACTGGCCGAGTTCTGCGCGCAGTACGGCGTACGGCAGGGCTTCATCCCGATGTTCATCGCGGGAATGCGCGACGTGCAACTCGTCGGCACGTGCGAGAAGCTCGAGGATCCGGACGCGCCGGTGTGGAGCGCCGTACACCTGGAGAACGTGGAGGCGGTCGGCGGCGGCTCGCTCGCGTACGACGAGGAGTCCGGAACCGTCCTGCCCCACATCCACGTGTCTGTCGGCCTGAAGGCCCATTCGGCCACTGCTCACACCAGCCATCTGCTGAGCGCGAAGATCCAGTTTCTCACCGAGATGTACCTGGTCGAGGTGAAGGCTCCGGCCTTCTCGCGCCCGCGCCGACCGGACCTGTACAACGTCCCGTTGCTCGCGTTCGACTAAGTCCTGGATTCTCACTGCCGGGTTCAAGAGGCGTCCGCTGCTGATGACCCTCGTGTCATGGGTAGCAGCCATGGGGGAGCAGGGAACCGCTTCGGGTGACCGTTGATGATCTCCGCAGAGCTGTCGATGCGGAGGTACGGCGGAACTGGTCCGATCGTCAGTGGATGCGTTGGCTTGATGCGGCAGCGGTTCTACATGGTCAGTCGTTCAGGAACGTCGTCCTGATCAAGTTGCAGATGCCTGGTGCCGTGCGTGTTGCCGATCGGTCCGGATGGCAACGCGAGGGACGTCGCGTCGCCCGTGGTGCGTCCGGCATCAGGATCGCTGCGTCAGCGCGGGACGTCGATCGCGCTGCGGGGCCGGTACAGGGACACGGAGTTGGGACGGTCTGGGACGTCAGCCAGACAGAGGGCAGCCCGATGCCTCCGGTCAGGACGGTCGCGGGCCTGCGGCCAGAGGATGTGTACGTCGCGTTGGCGCGAGTTGCGCTCGATGCGGGATACGACGTCCATCGGCAGCCGTTGCCGGACGAACCGACTGGTGCGATCACAGACCGCGGACGGCGGCGAGTCATCGTGAGTGACGAGCTCGATGGCTCTGTCGCCGCGATGAGACTCGCTCATGAGCTGGCGCATCTCCGCATGCACAAGCTGTCTCGTGACTCAGGCTGCCATGGTCTCGCCAGGCTGGAGGCTGAGTCGGTTGCGTACACGATGCTCACGAGATTCGGTGTTGTACCAGCGCACCAGATGTCCAGCGCTGCCGGAATGATCGGCCGAAACCCATCGGTCCGGCTTGTCGAGACACTGGGCGGTCGAGTTGTCGCTACTGCGGGACGTCTGATCGGAGCCACGGACAGGCACTTGCCAACGCCGCATTTGCTACCTGGCAAGGTCAGAACTGAGCCGATGCCTCTCGACGCGGAGGACCGAGAACTCGACCCCGGCTTGTGAGTGGTTCCTGGCCGACGAGCAGGGCGCCGGTCGGCGATGTCGAGGCAAGTGTCCAAGTCGTGAAGAGTGACCGGACGCGGCAGGAAACATCGTGAGGCGACGATCCCCGATCCGAGCGCTAGGCCGACGATCGTCCAGTGACGTTGCTGCACACCGACCGACGGATCAAACCCCGAGAGACGAAGTGCCGAACATATGTTCTAATATTGGCATGACGAGTAAGGGGATCGGCGACGTAAGACGCGTCATGGGGCAACCGCAGGGCTGGATCGACCAGAACTTCACCCGACCGGCCCCGGGTTTGCCCCACGCCAACGGCGACAGGCTGCTCGAGTTCCTCTCACACAACGTCATGCGGTGGGAGAGCGAGGTGGCTACCGAGGCGCGCGAGTACAGCAAGGGTCCCCACGGTGCTGCGTTCCTCCGCTGGGCGCTGAACATCCGCCGACACTGCGCCGCGCTGCGACTCGTCCTCGCCCGGTACGGCGAAGCCCGAGACGCGGATGCTCCCGAGGCACCGTGCTTGCGGGAGCAACTGCGCGACCTAGCGACCGCTTTCAACAACGATCCAGACTGGCGCGAAGACTGGGACTGAAGGGCCGGTGCACGCCAGCAGAGCGTACGACGGAGGACGCGAGAGCGCGGACTGCCCTAGTCGGCAACGGGTGGATGATCGAGCATCTGGCTGACGAATTCGGCGACTTGGGCTCGTTCGGCCGGGGTGAGGATCTCGCGGATGTCGCTGTTTCCGTGGAGCGGAGCGGCGACAAGTGGCCCCACAGCCACCCAGACACCGCAAATGCGTCGCCCAGACCGCTCCTGCTAGTTGGAGTCGGCAGTTCCAGCGGTCCGAGCCGGGCGGCCCACAGGGCCGACCCCGGCAACCAGCGTTAAGTGCGTCAACTCCGCCTGCTCGGGTCTACGGTCATGCCATGCGTATTCCCTTGACCGAGGCGATCGAGCGATACAAGCAGGATCCCGATGCGCACAGCAACGCGTACGACTGGTACCGCCGCTCCGCCCAGCGATACAACCAAGTCTGGATCCACGGCAGCCCCGTTCCTGTGGTCAAGGAGGGTCAGAAATGGATGGTGGAGGAAGCCGATCTAAATGTTGCCCTGGCCGCCGTGAGCGAGGAGAGAGCCCGGCAGGCGCAACGGACGGCCGACTACCAGCGGCGCGTGCTGCATCCGGGCGGCGCCCGCATAGCGGGCGGCGGATATCGCGTCAGCGGCGCATTCCACTTGCGATGGAACGACATGGACCGGGCTCGCAGGCGAAGCGACGGAGTCTGGATCTGCAACACGTGCTGGACGGTGGCCACTAAGGATCATGACGGAGAGGAATGCCACCGGTGCCGAGATTGGAGCCCATGCGGGAACGATTGCACGCTCACTCGACTCCGGTGCCTTACGTGCGGGTCGGCGCAAGACGCGTAGGTGCTGCGCCGGCGTACGCGTGGGCCCGCTGTGGGATCCATGCGACGTTGCCTTCGTGGGTACGGACTCGTCCGAGCCGTTGCCCGCCGTCGCAGAGCCAGGCGTCCAACTCTCCTGGCTCCCACGTGACCCGAGTATTCGACATGTTGGGCGGGATCAACGCTGCGGATGTCGTCTGCCTACGAGGTCAACGATCGTGGACGAGTCCGGGGCGACATCAGAGAGGCTTTCGACGCCGCCAACTGACCCGATGGCCAGTTAGAAACGTGGGCGATCGTTGAATCAAGGTTGGGTACCTCCGCTGACCCGGTCGCGTTCGTGGTGCGGTTCGTGGTGCGAAGTGGCGTCAACCCATGCGGGATATGAGGTCGTGGTGCGAACAGGATGGGAGCAAAGTTGCTGGTAGAGGCCAGATGGGGTGCTGTCGTTGCTCCTCGTAACGAGAAGGTCACCAGTTCGAGTCAGCGATCCTGCCGCGACGAGCAGGCACGGAGAGGGCCTGCTCGGCAGCTCCACTTCGAGGATCTGCTCTGATCGGATCTTCTCCAGACCGATCCGCGGGTAGTGCAAGGCCGCGTCGGCATGCTCGATGAGGCTGGGGCGTCCGGGAATCCTGGAAATTGGCCACGCCGGCGGTTGCTCAGTCCGGTGGTTGCGCGGTGATCGACCAGCATGAGAGTCCTGCGCCTGAGTGTGCGATGGCAAGGAAGGGATCGCCATTGGGGTCAACCCATGTCGCCAGGCCGTTTGCCAGGGTGCCGAGCTGAGCGACCTCGCGTCGCGTCGTCAAGTCCCACAGCACCACGTGTTCGTCGCTGCCGGCGGTGACGACGAACTTGTCCTGCAACGCAGCTACCAGCCACACCGCGCCGTCATGGCGACCGAGCTCGATCGGCTTGCTGCCCGGCGTGGCTGGGTCCCATATCAATATACGGCTGTCCTTTCCGCCGGTGACGATCCGCCCGCTTGGCAGCACCGCCATCGATGTGACCTCTTCGCTGTGATGGCCGCACTCGACTGGCTCGCTGCCTGGCGTAATTGGATTCCACAGCAGCAGCCGACCATCATCGCCTCCGGTAGCGATCTGCCCGTCCTGCAATGCCGCTATCGTCCAGATCGTGTGGTCGGGGTGGCCGACCTGGACCGGTTCGCTGGCCGGCGCGGCTGGATCCCAAAGCAGCAACCGGTGGTCGTACCCGGTGGTGACAACCTGTCCGTCTGGCAGCGCCGCCGCCGTCCATACTGTGCCTTCGTGGCGGCCGAGTTCGATCGGATCGCTGTCCTGCGTGACTAGGTTCCACAGCAGCACCTGCCCATCGTCACCTCCGGTCACAATTTGGTCGCTCGGCAATGCCGCCACCGTCCATACCTTGCCGTTTTGGCGACCGAGTTTGACCGGTTCACCGCCGGGAGTGATCGGGTCCCACAGTCGCAACTGGCCGTCGCTCCCTCCGGTCACGATCTGACCGCCCGGTAATGCTGCCACCGTCCATACCGCGTCGGCGCGGCGGTCGTAGACCCAAGAGGGGTCGACAGTGGCGGCGTCCCACTGCAGCAAGCGGCTGTCCGTACCGCCGGTGACGGCGAGGCCGCCAGGCATCGCCGCCACCGCGGCCATTCCCCGGTCATGGCGGCCGAGCTCGAGCGGTTCGATGCCCGGCATCGCTCGGTTCCACAGCAGCACACGGCCATCTTCGCTACCGGTGATAAGTCCCCCCGGAACCGCTGCCAATGCGGACACCTTGTCGCCGTAGCGTCCGAGGTTGACCGGCTCGGCGCCAGGAGTGGCCACCTTCCACAGCAGCACACGGCCATCGTCGCAATCGGTTGCGACCGCGTCGTCCGGCAGTGCGGTTATCGCCGATACCGTCATGTCATGCGTTCCGAGTTTGACCGGCTCGGCGCCGGGAGTGGACGGGTTCCACAGCAGGACATCGTCGACCAATCCGCCGGTGACGACCTTCCCGCCAGGCAACGCGGCTACCGCCAACACCGCCGTTGTGCGGCGGCCGAGTTCGATCGGTGCGGCGTCGGGAGCGGTGGGATCCCACAGCAGCACACGGTGATCCCACCCGCAGGTGACGACCCGGCCGTCCGGCAGCACCGCCACGGCCGACACGTGGTTATCGTGGTGTCCGAGTTCGATCGGTGCGGCGTCGGGAGCGGTGGGATCCCACAGCAGCACACGGTGATCCCACCCGCCAGTGACGACCCGGCCGTCCGGCAGCACCGCCACCGCTAACACTGAGCCGTCTGCGTGGCCGAGTTCGGCCGTTAGGTTTCTGCTTGTGCGGCGGGTGGTCCACAGCGGGAATAATCCCCCGGGATCGGCCTGTAGCCGTGCGTGCAGGGCGCCGACAAGGCTCACTTCGGTCAGTTCGGCCGCCTGAAGCCAGAGTTGCCGGAGCACGTAGCCGCGTTGGGCGAGCGGATCCAACGGCTTCAGGTGATAAGCCTGACGCGTGACCGTGGTAAGCATCGCGTGGACATCGGGGTCGGTTGGCTGGGCGGCTGCGGCTTGTCGAAGGGCGGCTGTGACATCCGCGCCGCTTGATTGGATCGCGGCGTTGACCCATCCGGCGTCGCTGACTAGTGCCGCTAACCGGTCCGGCTCGGAGGCCAGAGCCTCGGGGCGCTGTCGAGCAGATAGGCCGGAGTGCCGCCAATGCCAGTTGGCCAGTCTGCAGTGCGCCAATGGTCGGCCCACTCGTGGATCTTTTCTCGATATTCGGGCTCGCCCAGGTCGTCAGTCATCTGGGCGTACTCGAGCAACGAGTAGTGCGCGAACTGGTAGCGCGGCTGCCCAACGGACCCGATCTGCTCGAGGCTGCGGGCCGCCTGCTCGGCAACGAGGCGACGCACGTGCAGTTTGTGTACGGCCGATGGTGCGTCTAAGTCATTTGAGAGCGTAGCCAGGTCCGTGACCGTGAGCGGGCCGGCGGCGGCGGTCATTAACCCCAAGACGCTCACTGCCAGATCGGCATCGTCTCCGTGTGTCAGGTGGTAGATCTCCTGGCGAGCCAGGTCAGCGAGTTCCTCAGCGCCTTCGAACGGCCTGAGCTGCTGGGGCCGCGTCGCACGAAGGGGATGCCCGCTCGGCACGTCGTCCGGCAGTTCCGGGTAGGGACGGCTAGCCACCAAGACATGCGCGGAGGCGCCTATCAGGGTGGGAAGCAGGCTGGCAACGCTCGCCGACCCGGTTGGGCGGCGGTCCTCGTCTAAGCCGTCGACCACGAGCAGCAGATGCCGGCCATGTTGGTTCGCGCGTTCGGCCGCCTGCCGCCATAACGTGGCGAACTGGTCCCGATCCGGCATCGGGGGATCCACGCCGCACAGATATGCCAGCTGGGGCACCACCGCCGCGAGGAAACGGTGGCTGTCTGCGTCCGAGGCCCGCCGGGACAGGAAGTAGCAGACTACATCGACCTCGGCAGGCAGCCCGGCTGCAACGGCCTCGTACAACAGCGCAGACTTCCCTGCGTATGCCCCGCCGACCAACCAGCAATAGCCGGGAGGCCCGCTGGCAAACGACGTAATGTCGGCTAGCTCCCGCTCCCGACCGAGGAGTTGCGGCATTCCGTGGTGCAGAGTTAAACCGAATTCGCGCAACGTTTCCCAATACGGGGGCTTCTGGCGCAGTTGGCGAGTTGGGAGGCTCCGGAGTTGGTCGAGGCCTGTAACGCCTAGCCGTGACCACCAAGAGGCTGGATCAGCCACGCCGGCGCCCCAGCCTGGGTGAAGTGGGTCTGACTCGACCGCGGTCAGCGGGATCGCCGTGATGGTCGAAGCGCCTTCTCTGGGCGCGTGCTCGGTCACCACGCCGAGCAGCCATCCGTCCGAGACCACTGGAGCGCCGGACATTCCCGACCACTCTGATTCGCCGAGGGCTACTTGCTCGGGCGGCAAACGCTGCTGCGAAGCAGATACGTCCATGCTCAAGACGCCACGGGCCAGCTTCGACAACACCGGGACGACGCCGAGAGCGTCGACTGTATCTCGTACCGTCTGCGGCGATGGAGTCTCTGCGAACCATGGATAACCCACCGCGTGACACCTCTCCACCGGATCGCCCGTCGGACTCTCCCGATCGACACGCGCCAATCCGATCGGCGGAAGATCCAAGGACACGTCGTCGATCTCGACCAGCGCAAGGTCGGGACCTGGGCCATCCACATCACCGACAAACCGCAGGTCGACCGTTGCTGAGAGCAACCGCTTGTCTGGGTCCCGGACCTGCACTGCAATGGCCCCAGTCACCACGTGCGCCGCAGTCAACACCGTTCGACCCAGCACGATGCAGCCAGACCCGTACCGGTACCGCTGTGCCGCCGATTCGCCCAGGTCGGCGATCACCTCCACCACTCGGGCTCTAAGCGCCACCGACTCTGCCGGCGCCACTGAGCTATCCCTTCAACTCGCTAGTCGCCTGTGCCACCTTCACCGGCTTGCCTTCGCGGTCGACCGGGCCCCCAAAAACTACTGTGACCGTTTGATCCGAGCCGCGCTCGCGGCTTCCACCGCCGCCCACCTCGACGTTGACGAAGGGCACCTTGAATCCAGCCTTGCCATCGATCGACTTGGTTGCCGTGACCTTTAACTCCACGGTCATCGACTCGACCGGCAACTGGATATCGGACCCGCCGCCTGCAGCCCGCGCGGGCAGCAGCTCGTCTCGCAACAGAGCGATGGCATCTGCCAGCCCAAGCCCCTCCGCCGTTGCTTCATCCTTGTCACCCACCTGGACGTGCCTCCCCGACTTGATCTGGTTCCGACCACCAAGCCCAGCTCTGGCGCACAAACTGGTGGCCGTAGGTTGTGAGTCTGACGTCAACTCTTCGTACATCGCCGGAATCACTGAGGTGTTACTCAAGGGGACTACCCAAGCAGGAGCCGATGACGCGTGGCAACGTCTGTCGATCGACTGGGTCGGCCAGGCGGTCGTGAACCACATGCCACCGAAAAGCCAAGTTGTCTCTAGTGCCAGGCTCAGACAAGCCAGTCTGAGACAGCCCTCAGACTTAAAATCCGCGGTTTCCCGGGGATTGTGGGTGCTCAGCCCGGAACGATCTCTGCGTCGACGTCCTGCGGAGGAGCCGCCAGAACGTCGATTTCCTTCCGAATGCTCTGCGTGAGCAGCTGCTCCGCGATCGCGCGCTTCTGGGGGTCGTCGGGAGAAAGCTGCGTGATCAGTTCGTCGATGAGTCGGTTCTCCAAGCGGTGCCGCTCTGCGAGCTGGTGGGCTTGGAGTGCGGCAGCCGCGAGCCCTTCTGCGCGAGCGTTTCGCCGTCGTTGCTCAGTCTTCCAGTCTCGGACAACGATGATGATTCGGTATACCAGCACACAAAGCGCTCCGCCTAGCACTGCCTCAAGTGGGTTCTCGAAGCTCAAGCGCTCGACCCGCATGGGATGCAGCAGGGCCCGCTCTGCCTGGTCTATGTCGCGAATGCGTGCCTCGGCTCGCCTCCGCACGGTCCGTTCGGCGTTGGCCCGCTGGAGCCAGTGGTGTCGCCGGTTTCGGACGGCTGTCTCGATCTCGGCATCGGATGAGTCCGGAGCCAAATTCAGGAGCTGTGCGTATGGAGCTCTGTCGACGGCGGCGCGAGCGATTCGCTCGATGCTTGCGAACCAGCCCAACACTGATTCGAGGTCGGCGATCGATGCGCCGGCGCCTACCTCTGCGGACACACGAACCCGATCGCTTAGGCGGGCATCGATCATCGTCATGGTCCGATTGAAGCCGCTCGCCGGGCGGCACGCTACCTTCGCTGCAGGGCAGCGACCAGCCAGCTGCTCGCCGGCCAGTGCCGTGGTGCCACTTGTGGTGCGAAGCGGTGAAAACAGTGGTGATGGGCGGGGCGTGGCGCATGCCGATTGAAAGGCGCTGGTAGGGGCTGCATGAGGCAGCGTCGTTCCTCCTCGTAATGAGAACGACGTCCGTTAGCTGGCGCGACGGTTCCTACGTTCGGCCCCCGCTGTCACTGCGACTGCCTCTGGTCCCGGTAGTAGTGCGGATCTTCGGTTGCGAGCTGCCACCACGCCAGCCAAGGTTCGGGAGGCGGATGCTGTTCGGGCTGGGGGAACGGATAGTCCCCGAGCGCAACACCATCGACGGCTAGGCGCCCGTCGGCACCAGCACTGACGATGTGCCGCGCACCGTCGGCTGCCACGGCTACGTACGGGTAACCAGCCCGGATGTCGCGCACGATCTGGGGTGCGGCTTCGGTGAACGCCCAACGAAGGCCGAACGGCATGACGGTGTGCCCGCAGTACACGGCCGTGTCGTTGCTGGTGAGGCGGAACGAGATCTCTCGGCCGGCACCCGTGGGCGGGGCGGTCCCGGCAAGCCGACGGACCTCCGCGCCGGCGTCGGCCCAGTTGGGCTGATCGGGATGGTGGCGCTCGTACTCGTGGACGGTGTACGCGGCCAGAGGGAAGTACGCCAGGTCGTTCGTGCCTGAGATGCGGCGGGCTAGGCTGGGGTCGCAGCGCACGAAGAACGCGAATGCGTCCAGGAGGGTCTCGATCACGAGCTGGCCACCGACCACATCCCGGTAGGCATCGTGGGAGCTCCGGCTCGTGCCATTGGGCTTGTTCCTGGTTCGCACGCTGTCGCGTACGACGGCAGGCAGGCTGTCGTGGGGCTGCCAGATGGGCATCACCCGGAACCTGTCGCCTTCGCCGACAACGCGGTCGACCTGGAGGTCGAGAGTAGCTGGGAGGTGGATGTCCGCGTTGCGCGCCAGCACCAAGCCGAGCACGACCTGTCCCTGTGGCTCGCTCTTCTGGAATTTCATGTAGCGCTGCGCGTCGGCGCTACCCAAGCTGTTCCGGAACACCTCTAGGTCGAGGGTGCGGATGGCCGCGAGGGCAGGCGCGATCTCCAGGGCGATGCGTTCGGAGTCGACCTCCATACCGTGGTCGCGGCACAGCGTGGTGTCGGTGGATGCGGCGGCTTCCCAGACGTGGTTGATGTACAGGGCGAGCCCATGCATCTTCTGCTGGCCCTTGGACCGCCGGTCGGGGTCGGTGACGGGAAAGCGGCCGGTGGTGTGAGTTTGGGCCATGTGTTCCCCAGAGGGTGACTCCGCCGCGAGGCGAAGACTACAGCTTACCGTCGGGTCGCCATCCACCGTGGATTGGAATCGACTTCCAGACCGGGCCGCATGATCCAGACGCACGGGGCGTCGCGGTCCGGTTAGCTTGCCCAGGCGCGGGACGCGGCTCCGCTGATACGAGGCCTATCGCTCCAGTTGACTGGCCTAGTCTCGAGTTCGCACCACGGATAGCCCCACGGGAACGACGGAGTCCGTATGTCGTCTGATGAGACCAGCGTCTGACCTGCACGTTTGTTGGGTGCCCCCGGCAGGATTCGAACCTGCGACGCACGGTTTAGGAAGCCGCCGGCACGAGTCGGCTCCGCGTGCGCCGCCACAGCGGAGGCGCTAGCGCGGACAGCTGTTCAGCAAACGCTCGTTGCAAAGTTGTTGGACACTTCGACTTCACAACACGTTTCTTCGACAGTTACGTGTACGGGGTGGCGACGGCTGGCCCCGTCTTTGCCTGGGTGTCGGGAAACGATCGTTTCTCGACACCCTCAATGGCGTGCCGGTAGCATCGAACACGCAGCGAGTTCGTCGTCGCCGGCGGTGTCCTGGGACACCCCGAGTACGCCGGACTGCGGGGGCGGCGGACCGTACGCGACCGCCGGGCGAACACCGTCCCAGCTGCGCACCGGCAGGGGCGCGGCGAAACGGAGAGCGCCGACCGGCGGCTCGGCGAACGGGATGCCGCGGAAGACCGCCAGGCCCGCCTCCCGGCCGCCGCCGAGGACGCTGGCCGCCGTACGGACTTCCGGCTCGGAATCCTTGCTGGATGCGGTGGCGGCCACTTGCGGTTTCCTCTCCGTTCCTGCTGGGCCGAGCATTCCAGCGCGGGCTATCTGCAGCAATCCATTTAGGCGCTCACCCTGGGCCGGTTGGCCGGGTGGTCGACCGCGGAGAAGAGCGGGTGCAGGCCGAACCAATTGGCGAAGGTGCGGGTGAGAGACCGCCCGCCCTCCAGTTCGACCGCGTGACTCTTCACGGCTGATGCCAGCGGGAGGTCCCCCATCCAGACCGCGGTCAACGTCTTCGCGTCGGTGGTGATCGTTACGTCGACGCCGAAGCCTGGGTCCGTCAGGCACAAGTCTGCGTCGGGGAGGACCAGCCAGAAGTAGCGCAGCTTCTCGGGGGCGTCGGCGAAGCGGAAGTGGATCACGGTGCGGCCGGTCGGCAAGGCGTCCGCTTTGACGGTTGTGCGTACCCACCACATGAGCAGGCCGGTGTCGGGTGACTCCTCGAAGATGGGGCGGCGGAGCCAGCGTTCGCTCCAGATGCCGATCTGGGCGAGGACCGGCCCGAGTTCCTGTCCCGCGGGAGTCAGGTGGTACTCGTTGCCGCGGGCGTTCGGCAGCGGTCGCCGCTCGATGATGCCCGCGCGTTCGAGTTCGCGGAGGCGTTTGCTCAGCAGCGACGAGGACATCAGCGGTACGCCGCGCTGGATGTCGTTGAAGCGACGGCTCCCGGTCAGCGCCAGTTCACGCAGGACCAGTGGGGTCCAGCGCTCGGTGATCACTTCGGAGGCCTGGGCGATGGGACAGAACTGGCCATAACCGGGCATGTGTCCAATCTCCTCGCGCCCAGGACCACCGGCAACTGCAGATTCTGCAGTTGATCCGCGACCCCGTCGGCGATGCCATCGAAACAGGCAAGGCACACGGCCGGGCCAGGCGAAAGGAACCGCTCATGTACATCTTCACGATTCACACGATCTCGGACCCGCAGGCGTTCTGGAGCGGACAGCTCGACCTGCCGGAGGGCACCGAGCTGCCGATCGTGGCGCCTAGCGCGGACGGCGCCCGCGGCGTCTGCGTGTTCAGGTCCGATTCGGTCGAGACGGTGCGGAACGTGGTCGACGGCGCGACCAGCGGCGTCAGCCGCAACGAGTACTACGCGATCAACGAGGGTGGCGCGCTCGGACTGCCCGTCTAGCAGGCAGCGCCACCCCTGACGACCTCGCTGCGGTCACGGGTACGGCGCCGTCGGACACGTAGCGGTGAAGGAACGCCTAGGGCGATCGGGTGGGTACTGCGGGGTTATCGCTCTGGGTGGGTGACCGGTTTAGCGTGGAAGGCGGTGCCGGCGCAGGGAGGCGCTGGCCGGGAGGGGGATGGTCATGATCAGGAACATTGTGCGGCTTGGCGTCGTACTGGGGTTCGGGGCGGGATCGGCGTTGGGGGTGGCGACTGTTGCGGGGGCGGATCCGGGCGGGGCGCCGGGGTCGTTCCAGGTTTCGGCCGTCTGTGACAACGGGGCGACGTACCAGCTCATCCTGAACGGGAACGGTGCGTTCTCCGTCGGTCACGACAGTGCCAGCAACTCCAACATCATCCCGACGGCGCTCGGGCCGTTCCACGGCGTCGTCACCGATGCTGCCGGCAACGTTGTCGAGGAGTTCACCGATCCGGCGATCGCGAAGGGCAACTCGACCAAGGATCGTGGCACGTCCACCGACTGCACAGTCACACTCGACGACACGTTCACCGATCCGGACCTGGGCGTCCTGCATTTCCACGGTGATGGCAGCGCCACCGTTTTCGTGACTCCAGCCAACTGAGGATCCAGTGGGCTAGACGAGCCAGGTCCCGGCGCGGAGGAGGACACGGTCCTTAGTTCGTTGACTTCGCGCCAGGCCTGGATCTTTGTCGGCGTGATGCGGAAGTAGAGATAGCCGGCCAACGGGCGGGGGTCGAAGCCTGCCTTCTCGGCGAACGCATCTCCTTCGGCCGCACCAGTCCCCGGACGTTTAGAGGGTCTGTGACGTGCGTCGATCCACATCGTGAGGTCGGCGCACGTCGGCCTGGCCTCGGGCTGCCGCGCAGCGATCTTCATCTCCCGTTCCTGCCAGTTTCCAGCGGTCATCCCCGTCGGCGTGCGAGCAGGTTGCTCAGATGAGAGGGGCCACGCCCGGCTGCTTGGCGGCGAACTAGAATCCGTGCTGCGCCGACACCGGCAAGAACCGACCAATCTCAACGCCTTCCGAGCTGGAGGGCCGACGCTTGCGACGTCGCATCGAGCGTCTGGTGAGCCGCAGGCGTCCTGGGTATGCTGGTGGGCAAGTAGAGGCGAGGGCCTGATGCGCTGCATCGATGCTCTGACGCTTAAGCGGCGGGACGATTGACGACCGTCGTGCGAAGGTACCTGATTTGCGCCCCCTGCACGGATGTTGCCGAGGTCGACACACTGTCGCCCGCAACGAGGCCCATTCAGCCGGGGAATCTTGATACGGCGGAGCATTTTTCCCCGGCTTGAGCCAGCACTGAACTGCCGGCTCAATAAGCCTCCAGGGCCTGATAGCCCTTAAGCGTAAGCACTTACTGAGTTCCAGCGACCGCCGCGCGGACCTCAGTTCATCAGCGAACTTTGCTGGTCGAACTGAGGCCCTGCCGTCGTGCAGCTCCCTCCGACCAGCACTCTCCGGTCGAAAGGAGCCGAGGAGTGGAACTCTCAATCTCAGGGCTTTTGAGCCTAGTGGTAGTGACGATCGTCGCGGCCGCGTCGTACGTCGTGGTCACCAATCCCGATCCACTGCGCCGTCAGGACGCGTTTCACCTCGTCCAGCTGGCGTTGCGCTACGCCTGCGGCGGCTACGGCGGGTTCGTCGTAGCCCACTACCTCTCGCAAATCCCGCTCTCACATCTCATCTAGGCGACAGGTAGTCAGGGCCCCTTGCGCCAACAAGCAAGGGGCCCTGGGGCTCCAGGCTCCGTACGTGAGCGGGTCGTACAGCTCGGCCGGGGGTGTGGCCCAGGGCAACGGTTCGAGGCCTTTGCCGTTGTGGTGGTGGCCTTCGAGGGTGCACTTGCTGAAGGTGCCTTGGGGGTTCATCAGGCTGTTCATGTGGGGGTAGCAGTGGTCGCGCCACCACACGCTCATGCCGGTGCCTGGTTCGAGACGCAGCGCTTCCCAGGCGCGCCAGAGCGCGGACAGGACGCAGACGGCTTCGCCGTGTTTCCACCACTCGCGACACCAGGCCTGCGCCGGGGTTACGGGGCGCCGGTACGCCTTCACGAGGAACTGGTCGACGAATTCGGGCAGGGTCTTGAAGTACGTCTCCGGCTCGGTCTCTGCGGCAGCTTCGAGTCGGTCGCCGGCCGCGGCGGCCGCGGCCTCGAGCTGCTCGGCCTGGTCGAGGCTGTCGTCACAGTCGTCTTCCCATTCGGTGTCGGCCAGCATCACGTGGGCTCTCCTGTCGGCGCGGTCGGTGCGATCGGCGGTACGGCGGTACGGCGGGCGCCGGGGTCGAACCGTGCGAGGGAGGCGCGGATCTGGTCGGCGTACGGGCGTTCCATCCAGGGGATGGCCCGGACCAGGGTAGGCCGCGACCCCGACGACAGCACGATCGCGCGCCCGGCGGGCAGGGCGGCGAGATCGGAGACGTCGAGGATCTGTTCGCGCTGCAGCGACCGGTTGACCGAGGTGGCTTCTTTGCTGGTCGACGTCGAGCTGCGGAGCAGTTCGCGGTCGCCGATGATCTTGACGAGCCGGTCGAGGAAGGCGGCGTCGTCGACGCCGCCGCCGTAGATCCGGCGGTTCGCGGCCGACCAGAGTTTCTCCATGCCGCGGTCGCCCCAGGCTCCGACGCCTTGGGCCCAGGACTGCAGGATCGTGATGAGCACGATCCCGCGCGACCCGTAGTGCGAGTACAGGTCGGGGAGGTCTTTCCAGCGGCAGACGTTCGCGGCTTCGTCGAGGACGCCGATCATCGGTACGGGGAGCCGGCCGCCGGGGCAGGTGGTGGCGTAGTCCTCGGCGGCTTTGACGACGGCCGCGGTGAGCGCGGTGACGAGCGGCCCGGCGTTGGCCGCACCTTCGCGCGACAGGCTGTAGAGGGTGCCGCCGCGCCGTACGAACTGGTGCTGGTTGAACTCCGGCCGCGGTGTAGGGCCGGGGTTCACCCAGGCCGCGACCCGGCTGGATCCCAGGCAGCTGGCCATTTGCTGCGCCGTGCCGAACACGCCGCCACGCTGCCGTTCCGGAGCGGAGCGGATCGCTTCGAGGGCTTCGGCCATGGTGATGTCGCCGGAATCACCGGTGCTCTTGGCGGAATCGCGCAGCAGTTCCTCGGGTTCGGTGGAGTTGACGCTGGTCAGCCACGAATAGACCTGGCGGATCGGCTTGCCGCTGCGTGCGGCGGCGAGCAGCAGACAAGCCAGCAACTGCAGGCCGGAGCTGTCGAAGAGGGCCGTCGGCGCGCGCGTCGACGGCCGGGAGGCGTACGCGAAATCCTGGGCGAGCTCGCGGGCGGTGTCGTCGTCGACGACGTAGCTGAGCGGGTTCCACCACCAGCTGGGCTCCTCGCCGGCAACCTGCTGCGGGTCGAACACCCACACCCCGTCCTTGCCGTAGTCGCCGGCTTCGCGCAGACCGCGGGTGGCGTCGAGGATGTCGCGCTTGTTCGAGGTGACGATCACCGCGCCGGGCGCTTCGGCGATGACCGGTACGGCGACCGAGGTCGTCTTCCCGGTCCGCGGCCCGGCGATGCCGACGATCATGTCCTCGTACGACCCGTACACGTCGGCGCCACCGGCGACGGTGCGGCCGAGGAACACCCCGGGGCTGTCGGCGATCACGCCGAGCCGCTGCGCGGTCGCGGCGACCGCGGACCGCGAGGTGGCCGCGATGTCTCGGCCACGGCCGAGATGCTGCGCGGCCGGGTCGACCCGGGTCCGGCGGCCACCGCGGATCCGCCGTACGGCGAACGCCACGGCTCCGGCCAGCGCGGCGACCGCGGCGAGGATCAGGACGAGGGCGTAGGCGGCTTGCCCGTGGTCAGGCGACGGTGTCGCCGCCGACCAGCAACCCGACCGGGTTGGTGGTGACGTAGGTCGTCGTACCGGCCCAGGCCGTCCCGAGCCGCAGCGCACCCCACACGATGGCGGCGATCACGATGACGATGCCGACCAGGACCGCCACGGCGCCGTTGGGGCCGGCCAGTGGATGGTTGGGGTCGCGTTCGCGCTGGACCATGGCTAGGAGACCTCCTCGAGCGCTCCTCCAGCAGCCCGGCCACGAACCGCGTCCCCGAGGACCTGATCGGGGACGACGGCCAGGTCGGCGTCGCGCCAGCGCTTGTTGGTGTCGTTGAGGGCGTGCTCGACCGGGGTGAGGTCGACGTGGATCGGGATGCCGGTACGGCCGCCGACCTTGATCAGGAAGTTCCCGAGCCCGGGCGGGGTGGGGTCTTCGTCTTCGGACGACCACGCTGGCGGGTCCTGCCAGCCGGTGATCATCTCGACCTCGGAGTCGGTGACGCGCACGGCCTCGGACAGCAGGCTCATCTCGGCGCGGGGCAGGCCCCCGCAGATGACCATGCCGGCGCGTTCGACGAACCCGCGGGCCTTCATCCGGTCTTCCTCGGTCGGCAGCGCGAGCAGGTCGGACATGGTGTGCGACACCATCACCTGCCCGACACCGCGCCGCCGGTTCAGCCGGGTGAGGGCGTCGATCCGGTCGACGATGCCGCGCCCGGACCGCAACGCGCGCCACAGCTCGTCGAGGACGACGAAGTAGTTGCGCCGTGGTTCCAGGCCGGCGTCGGCCAGCACCTGGGCGACGTTAACGGTCGCGAACCCGGTCGACCAGCACGCCAGCAGCGCGGCCGCCTGCAGGTCGAACTGTCCTTCGTCGATATCGGACAGGTCGAACGCGACCGGCCGGTCGCGTTGCATCGGCTGCGTGGTCAGCTCGGAGGAGATCTTCCCGAACCGCGCTGTCGGTCGGCGGCGTAGTGCGGCGAGAGCCGGTGGTTTGGTACGTCCGTTCTGTTCCGTCACTGTTCCGTGAGAGGGCGGCAAACGATGGCCAAGATCGGGAGATCTTGGGCATCGACCTTGGGCGGCTCGAGGGTGAGTCGCCCAAGGTCGTGGGTTACTTGGTGGCTGCCAGTAGGTCGGCTTTGTGCAGGTTGAGCCAGGTTTCGAATGACTCCAGCGCCGGGTTCAGTTCGCGGACCTTGTCGAGGTCGCGGTCGCCGGTGAACTCATTGTGGTTCTCGGCGTAGAACTGAAACATGTTGGCCATCTCGACGGCCATCGGGAAGGGGTATTCGCGGTACTCGTCGAGGGTCGGGGAGTGGTAGGTGACCTTTTCGCCTAGGGCTTTGGTGAGGGCGGCGGCGTACTCGTGGCCGGTTAGGTGGTCGCCTGCCACGCTGATGGTTTGGCCGATGAGGTCGGGGCGCTTGAGGATGGCGAAGGCGCTGCGGCCGATGTCGTCGGTGGCGATACCGGACAGGCGCTGGTCGCCCATCGGGAGCGTGATCGTCAGCGTGCCGTCGGCGTTGCGCGTCGGCGGCATGGCGGTGACGAACGCGTCGAAGTAGAACGTGGTCCGCAGGAACGTCGTCGGTACGCCGTACTTCGTGAACAGCTCGTCGGCCTCGCCCTTCGCGTCGAAGTGCGGGACCTTGTAGCGCCCGTCGTCCAGGCTCGGTACGTCGTCGCGCTCGCCGAAGAACAGGCGGGTGTCCTCGAGCGTCGACCAGATCAGATGTTGTACGCCGGCGTCGCGGGCGGCCCGCGCCGCGATCTCGGCCTGCTCGAGCTCCATCTCGGCGCGTGTCCGGGCCGCCTCCTCGTCCGCGGTCAGGGGCGCCCAGTAGTTCGTCACCACGAACGCGCCGTACGCGCCGTCGAACGCGGCCCGGATGCTCGCCTCGTCGTCGAGATCGGCGGCGACCACCTCGGCGCCCGCGACGGCGAGGTCCTTCGCCGCGCCGGAGTCCGGGTTCCGGGTCAGCGCGCGGACGGTGAACTCGCCGGACGGGTCGGCCAGGATCGCGCGGACCAGCGCGCCGCCCTGGGCTCCGGTGGCTCCGACAACGGCGATCAGCTTGCTCATATCCGTTCACTCCCAAGAGTTAGGTTGATGTGTCAACTCAACTGATCGTAGCGCGATTGGTTGATGTGTCAACCCGAGCGGGTAGGATGGTTCTCGTGAGCAAGGGACCGTGGCTCGACGACGACGAGCAGAAGGCGTGGCGCAGCTATCTGTTGATGAACCGCACGCTGGAGACGCACCTGGAACGGCACCTCCAGCGGGACTTCGGCCTGTCCAAGTCGGACTTCGAGATCCTGGTCAATCTGTCCGAATCGGAGTCCGGGCGGATGCGCGCGTTCGAGCTCGGCCGGGCGACGCAGTGGGAGAAGAGCCGGCTGTCCCATCACCTGACCCGGATGGAGAAACGCGGCCTGATCCGCAAGGAGGCCTGCGACTCGCGGTACCCGGAGATCGTGATTACCGAGGAGGGCCTGGCCGCGATCAAGGACTGCGCGCCGGTGCATGCCGCGCGGGTGCGGGAGTTCTTCGTCGACGTGTTCGGCCCCGACCGGCTCGCCGTGCTCGGTGAGGTCGCCGACGAGATCGTCGGCACGATCGGCAAGCACTGCGAGACCGACTGCCCGCTGGAGGCACGCTCCTGAGAACTGCTCTCAGAGAGCTTTCAGGAGAACTTGACGGTGGCTTGATCTTCTCTTGGAGTGCGGCTGACGGGCCTCGAACGAGGCTTACGGCATGGTCACCACAGACGAATCCCAGCCCAACCGCCGGCGCTGGCTGCACCGCGCGTCCGCGGCCGCGATAGCCACTGCCGTCCTCGGTGTCGGCGCGACCGGGATCTCGGTCGCGGTCGTGTCGTCGAAACACTCGGACAGCACCGGCACCGGTACGACCTCGACGTCCAGCAGCTCCGACTCCTCCTCCAGCTCGAGCTCCAGCTCGAGCTCGGACGACAGCAGCAGCAGCTCGAGCGGCGTCGGATCGGCCGACTCCGGCTCCACCTCGCAGGGCGGGAGCAACGGGTCATGACCGCCTCCCGCACGTGGAACGCGTGGAGTTGTACGGTCCGGCTGACCGTCGACGACCCCGTCGTACTGGGGGCGGCGTGCGGTGAGCTCAAGGCGTTGATGGACCGCGTCGACAAGGCCGCGAGCCGGTTCCGCCCGGACTCCGAGCTGTCGGTCGCCAACACCCGCGCCGGCGCCCTCGTACCGGTGTCCCGTCTGCTCGTCGATCTGGTCGACGTCAGCCTGGTCGCGGCCCAGATGAGTGGCGGGGCGGTCGACCCGACTGTCGGCCCGGCGGTGATCGCGGCCGGGTACGACGCCGACATCGAAGCGGTACGGCGGCGCTTCCCGCAGGCACCCGAGGACCCGACGCAGATCGCCGGCTGGCAGGAGGTCCGCCTCAACCGGAAGCTAGCGCTGCTAGGGGTACCGAAGGACTGCGCTCTCGACCTCGGCGCGACCGCCAAGGCCTGGACCGCGGACCGGGCGGCCAACGTGATCAGCAAGCGCTACGGCTGCGCGGTCCTGGTCGAGATCGGCGGCGACCTGCGGGCAGCGGGTACGCCGAAGAAGCCGTGGGTCATCACCGTCGCCGAGCGCGCCGGTGACGAAGGTGTCCTCGTGACGCTCGCGCACGGCGGTCTGACCACATCGACGCGGACCGTACGGCGTTGGCAGACGCCGACCGGCTATGGCCACCACGTCATCGACCCGCGGACGGGTCGTCCCGCGGAGGGTCTGTACCGGACCGCGTCCGTCTGGGCGCCGACCGCCGTACGGGCGAACACCTTCAGTACGGCGCTCATCGCGACTGGTGAGGCAGCTGTCGGACGGCTGAAGCTGTCCGGTCACCCGGCACGGCTGATTGCCGACGATGGTGAGGTCACCGAGCTGTGCGGGTGGCCGACGGCGAGCAGGGCCGCCTGATGACCCTCTGGTACCTGGCCCGTGCGGCCGGCGTGGTCACGATGGTCATGTTCACGCTGTCGGCCGTGCTCGGAATGGTCATGCCCGGCGTACGTCGACCGGAGCGGCGGTTCTGGCTCCAGTACGTGCACCGCTCGGCCGCTGTGACCGGACTGGTCTTGCTGGCGACCCATGTGGTCGCAGTGATCGCCGACAGCTACGTGGACATCAGTCCGACCGTTCTGGTGTGGCCCTTCGGCTCCGGCTACCGGCCGTTCGCCATGGTCGTCGGTGCGCTTGCTCTCTACAGCCTGGTACTGGCGTCCCTCGTCGGAGCAGCCCGTGGTCGATTGGCCGCATCCGCATCGTTCACGAAGCACTGGCGCAAGCTGCACATCGCCGCGTCGGCCGGGTGGCTGCTGTCCATCGGTCACGCACTGCTGGCAGGCACCGACCGCAGTACGCCGTGGATGCTCGGCATCACACTCGGCTGCCTGGCCGCAGTCGCCACCGCAGGTGCCTACCGCCTCAATGCAAGCCCCGCGAGAGTCTGGAGAACCCAATGATCACGCTCGACGACACCAGGGTGATCGGTGAGGCCAGAGTGCTGGCCGGACTCGACCAGGACCTTCAGCAACACCTTCTGACGCACGGTCCGCTACCCGAGCTCACCCGCGATGACTATATGCAGCTCTGCGAAGTCGTAGGGCTCAGGGGGCGCGGTGGTGCGGCGTTTCCGGTTGCACTGAAGCTGCAGGACCTCCCAGCTCGCGGTGTGGAAGCTGTGGTGGTCAACGGCTCCGAGAGCGAGCCCGTCAGCCGGAAGGACCGTCTGCTCCTCACCCGGGCACCACACCTCGTTCTGGACGGCGCAGTCGGTCTCGCGCACGCACTAGGCGCTCCGCACGTGCTGATCGCCGTACACGACGCCGCCGCGGCCACCTCCCTCCGACAGGCGCTGATGGAGCGTGATGACCAGCTGGCGATCGAGGTGCGTGAAACCCCGGGCCGGTTCGTCGCAGGTGAGGCCCGTGCGGTGCTGAGCGCGCTCGAAGGCGGTAGAGCTGTCCCACCGGGTCGGCGAAAGCTGCCGACGCGGAAGGGCTATCACCAGCGCCCGACGTTCCTGTCGAATGTGGAGACCTTCGCCCAGCTCGCCGTACTCGCGCGACTCGGGTCCCGCGGGTTCAGCAGCACCGGTCTGATCAGCGAACCGGGTACACAACTGCTGACTATCGACGGCGCGGTCCAACGGCCCGGCGTGATCGAGACGCCGACAGGTGTCCCACTGGACACAGTCCTGCGGTACGCCGGTGCAGAGCCGGGCCCTGTCCTACTGGGTGGGTACCACGGCCGCTGGCTGCCGCAGACCGACGGCGTGACGCTGCAGCGACCAGAGGTGTCCGCCGGGATCATCCTGGCGCTCGGCTCCAGTACCTGTCCGCTCGGTGAGGTCACCAGGGTTGCCGAGTGGCTGAAGAGTCAATCAGCCGGTCAATGCGGGCCGTGCGTCTTCGGCCTCGCGTCACTCGTCGACGACTTCGCCAGGCTGACCATCGGCGACCCGCAGGGGTGGCACGACGCCTATCGGCATCTCGGTCTGGTCCCGGGGCGGGGAGCCTGCGCGCACCCGGACGGGGTTGCGAGGTTCCTCACATCGGCGCTCGAGGTGTTCGACGACGACGTACAGCTGCACCTGTCTGGTCAGGGGTGTGGGCGACCGGTCCTGGGAGTTCTTGGAGGTACCCGATGAACAAGCTGGAGATCGACTGGACGCGGTGCGACGGGCACGGCTTGTGTGCCGGTCTGATGCCTGACGACGTCCTCCTCGACGAGTGGGGATTCCCGGTTCTCCGGGGCCGCGAAATCACCGCCGGTGAGCTCCCGGACGCACGCCGCGCAGTCCTCGCCTGTCCGGCCCTTGCACTCCGTCTCAACAATCGATGACAGGCCCGTCCCGAGACCACACCAGTGACAAAGGTGGACTAATCTCTGAGTGACCGCACAATGTCGTGTGGTCCGGCGCGAGCGACGCCGAAGTCACGTGTGGAGACGGTGGGGAATGCAGAGCAAGCTGGACGTCCAGAAGGCGGATGTGCTCGCCAAGGCGGTGGCCGCGGGGACACATAGTCACGACAAGTCGGCCGACCCGGGCAAGCTGAAGACGTTCCTCGAGCAGTACTACCGGCACGTCGCCGCCGAGGACGTCGCCGAGCGTCAGCCGAACGACTGCCTGGGCGCCGCGCGGCACCACTACAAGTCCGCGATGTCCCGCCCGCAGGGGACGGCGAAGGTGCACGTCTTCACGCCGACGCTCGAGGAGCACGGCTGGGCCGCGAGCGGCCGGACCGTGGTCGAGATCGTCATCGACGACATGCCGTTCCTGGTGGACAGCGCCTCGATGGCGATCACCGAACGCAACCTCGAGCTCCAGCTCCTGATCCACCCGCAGTTCGTGGTCCGCCGCGACGTCGCCGGCACACTGCAGGAGGTCCTCGACGACAGCGCGACCGCGGACGGGCACGACCTGGTCCGCGAGAGCTGGATGCACCTGGAGATCGAGCGGATCGCGGACGTCGCCGAGCACCGCGCGCTCGAGCGGGACCTGCAGAAGGTGCTGAACGACGTCCGCGAGTCGGTCGAGGACTGGCCGAAGATGCACGAGAAGGCGGTCAGCATCGCCGCCGGCCTGAAGGCCGCCGACCTGCCGGTCTCCGAGAGCGAGGTGGAGGAGGCCCGCGAGCTCCTGGAGTGGCTGGCCGACGAGCACTTCACCTTCCTGGGCTACCGCGAGTACGACTTCACCATGGAGGGCGAGCAGGGCATCCTGCGTGGCAGCCCCGGGACCGGGCTGGGCATCCTCCGGCCGGACCCGAAGCCGGGTTCCGGCAAGCTGCCGCCGGAGGTGAGCGCCAAGGCGCAGGAGCGGAAGCTGCTGATCCTCACCAAGGCGAACTCCCGCTCCACGGTGCACAGGTCGACGTTCCTGGACTACGTCGGCATCAAGCAGTTCGACGAGAGCGGTAACCCGGTCCGCGAGTGCCGGTTCATCGGTCTGCTGTCGTCGACGGCGTACACCGAGAGCGTCATGCAGGTGCCGGTGCTGCGACGCAAGGCGCTGGAGCTGTTCCGTCTGACCGGCTTCGACCCGAACAGCCACAGCGGTAAGGGTCTGCTCGACGTACTGGAGACCTACCCGCGCGACGAGCTGCTGCAGGCACCTGTGGAGGACCTGCTGCCGATCGTGCAGTCGGTGCTGCACCTGCAGGAGCGGCGCGCGGTCAAGCTGTTCGTACGGCGTGACGTCTACAACCGGTACCTGTCCTGCCTGGTGTACCTGCCGCGCGACCGCTACACCACTGCGGTCCGGCTGAAGATGCAGCAGATCCTCAAGGACGCGATCGGCGCCGAGACCGTCACGTACGCCGCCTACGTCACCGAGTCCGTGCTGGCCCGCGTGCACTTCGTGGTGCGGATGAAGCAGGGCGAGACGGTCGGCGAGTACGACGCGGATCTGCTGGAGCAGCAGGTCATCGAGGCGACCCGGGCGTGGCAGGACGACTTCACCGCGGCGCTGCACGCGAAGGGCGGCGACGGTGCGGTCACCAAGCTGGCGCGCCGGTACGCCAACGCGTTCCCGGAGGCGTACAAGGAGGACTTCGACGCGCGCGTCGCGGTCAACGACGTACACGTCCTGGAGGGGCTGCCGTCCGACAACGGGCTGGCCATGTCGCTCTACACCCCGCTCGACGAGGAGTGGGAGGGCGAACGGCGCTTCAAGGTGTTCCGCACCGGGTCGTCGCTGTCCCTGTCGCAGGTGCTGCCGCACCTGAGTGCGATGGGCGTCGAGGTCGTCGACGAACGCCCGTACGAGATCCGCTGCGACGACGGGACGATGGCCTACATCTACGACTTCGGCCTGCGGGCGCCGGAGGACACCGAGGAGCGCGAGGAACTGCGCACCCTGTTCTCTGACACGTTCCAGGCGGTCTGGGAGGGCCGGGCCGAGTCCGACAAGCTGAACGCACTTGTCCTGCGCGGCAGCCTCAGTTGGCGGCAGGTGTCGATTCTGCGCGCGTACCAGCGCTACATCCGCCAGGGCGGTACGCCGTTCAGCCAGGACTACATCGAGAACACCTTCCTGCACCATGTGGACGTCGCGGGCCTGCTGGTGCAGCTGTTCGAGACCAGCTTCGACCCGGCGCGCGGACCGGCCGACGACCCGGACCGGACGATGCGCACGGACCAGCTGGAGAAGGAGATCCTGGCCGCGCTGGACACGGTGCAGAGCCTGGACGAGGACCGCATCCTGCGCTCGTACCTGACCGTCATGAAGGCGACACTGCGGACCAACTACTTCCAGCCGGGCGCCGACGGGAAGCCGCGGACGTACATCTCGCTGAAGCTCGAGCCGAAGGCGATCCCGGAGCTGCCGCAGCCGCGGCCGAAGTACGAGATCTTCGTGTACTCGCCGCGGGTCGAAGGTGTGCACCTGCGGTTCGGCGCGGTCGCGCGCGGCGGTCTGCGCTGGTCGGACCGGCGGGAGGACTTCCGCACCGAGGTGCTCGGCCTGGTGAAGGCGCAGATGGTGAAGAACTCGGTGATCGTGCCGGTCGGCGCGAAGGGCGGGTTCTACGCCAAGCAGCTGCCCGACCCGGCCGCGGATCGGGACGCCTGGCTGGCCGAAGGCATCGCGTCGTACAAGACCTTTATCTCCGGGCTGCTGGACATCACCGACAACATCGTTGCCGGTGACATCGTTCCGCCTGCTCAGGTGGTTCGCTACGACGGCGACGACGCCTACCTGGTCGTTGCCGCGGACAAGGGTACGGCGACGTTCTCGGACATCGCGAACGGCGTCGCCAAGGAGTACGGGTTCTGGCTCGGTGACGCGTTCGCGTCCGGCGGCTCGGTCGGGTACGACCACAAGGCGATGGGCATCACCGCCCGCGGCGCGTGGGAGTCGGTCAAGCGGCACTTCCGCGAGATGGGCCACGACTGCCAGAGCGAGGACTTCACGGTCGTCGGCGTCGGCGACATGTCCGGTGACGTGTTCGGCAACGGGATGCTGCTGTCCGAGCACATCCGGCTGGTCGCGGCGTTCGACCACCGGCACATCTTCCTCGACCCGACGCCCGACGCGGCGTCGTCGTTCGCGGAACGGCGGCGGCTGTTCGAGCTGCCGCGGTCGTCGTGGGCGGACTACGACGCGTCGCTGATCTCGACCGGCGGCGGGGTGTTCCCGCGGACCGACAAGGCGATCCCGATCTCCGCCGAGGTCCGTGCGGCGCTCGGGATCGAGAGTACTGCTGGGGCGAGTTCTGGCACCCTGACGCCGGCCGAGTTGATGAACGCGATCCTGAAGGCGCCCGTCGACCTGTTCTGGAACGGCGGTATCGGCACGTACGTGAAGTCGTCCGGCGAGTCGAACGGGGACGTCGGCGACAAGGCGAACGACGCGATCCGGATCAACGGGTCCGAACTGCGCGCCCGCGCGGTCGGCGAGGGCGGCAACCTCGGCTTCACCCAGCTCGGCCGGATCGAGTACGCCGCGGCCGGCGGCCGGATCAACACCGACTTCATCGACAACGTGGCCGGTGTGGACACCTCCGACCACGAGGTGAACATCAAGATCCTGCTGGACACGGTCGTCGCGGACGGCGACCTGACCGAGAAGCAGCGCAACGACATCATCGCGTCGATGACCGACGAGGTCGGGGCGCTGGTGCTGAAGAGCAACTACCGGCAGAACATCGCCCTCGCGAACGCGTCCGAGCAGGCGCCGGCGCTGATGCACGTCCACCAGGACTGGGTCCGGCGGCTCGAGAAGCAAGGGCTGCTGGACCGGCAGCTGGAGTTCCTGCCGAGCGTCACCGAGTTCAAGAAGCGCAAGGCCGAGGGCAAGGGCCTGACCTCGCCGGAGCTGTCGGTGCTGATCGCCTACACCAAGATCGTGCTCGACGCGGAGCTGCTGAAGACGTCGCTGCCGGACGACCCGTTCCTGAAACACAAGCTGACCAGCTACTTCCCGAAGGCGATCCGCGAGCGGTTCGCCGACCAGATCCAGAACCACCAGCTGCGCCGCGAGATCATCACCACCCAGGTGGTGAACGAGTTCATCAACACCTCCGGTATCACGGCGTACCACCGGCTCTCGCTGGAGACCGGCGGGTCGGTCGAGGACGTCGTCCGCGGCAACCTCGCGGCGTCCCGGATCTTCGCGCAGCCCGAACTGCTGTCCCGCAACTCCGAGCTCGACAACGTGGTCGACGCCGGGACGCAGACGCACATGCGGCTGGAGACCCGGACGCTGGTCGAGCGGGCCACCCGTTGGCTGGTCAGCAACCGGCGGCCCCCGGTCGACATCGAGGAGCTGATCGAGTTCTTCGGCCCGGGGATCGCGAAGCTGACGGCGGCGTTGCCCGACGTACTGCGTGGTCGTGAGCTGGCGCTGTTCGAGCAGCGGCGCGAAGCCCTGGTACAGAAGGGTGTTGCGGACGACTTCGCGACCCGGATCGCGGTGCTGCCGCCGGCGTACGCCGGGCTCGGGATCGTCGAGACCGCGTCGCGCGAGGACATCGACATCCTCGAGGTCGCCAAAGTCCACTTCGCCCTCGGCGAGCGCCTGCAGCTGGGCCGCTTCCTCGAGCGGATCATCGGCCTGCCGCGCACCGACCGCTGGCAGACCATGGCGCGCGCCGCCCTGCGCGACGACCTGCACGCCGTGCACGCCCGCCTCACCCGCCAGGTCCTCGCCACGACCGACCCGTCGGCCGATCCCGAGGACCGCGTCATCACCTGGCAGGACCAGAACGCCACGGCACTGGCCCGAGCCGCCACCATGCTGGAGGAAATCGTCGAGACCGAAGGCCCCGAACTGGCCCACCTGTCCGTTGGCCTGCGCCTGGTCCGGACTCTGATCGCCAATCAGGCCTAGCGTTCGGACACCACGACGTCGACGGAGTACTGGTCGGCTCGGTAGCAGTGGCTGCCGTACTCGACCGGTGTTCCGTCGGCGGCGTAGGCGGAGCGGGTCATGGTGATGAGCGGCTCCGCCTTCGACATGTGCAAGGTACGGCGTTCGTCGGCGGTCGCGTTGCGGGCGCCGATCCGCTGCCGCGCGACCGTCGGCCGGATACCGCGAGCCCGGAGTACGGCGTACAGGCCGTCGCTCGTGAGCTCGTCCAACGTGAGGTCGTTGAGGGCCGGCGGCAGCCAGTTGCGCATGATCGCGAGCGGCAGGTCGTCGGCGTACCGGAGGCGGACGATCGCGACCAGGGGGGTGCCGGGCGGGACCTCGAGTACGGCGGCGGCGCGGTCGTCCTGCGCCGCGCAGTCCAGTGCGAGCACCTCGGTCCGCGGCGTCCGGCCCTCGCGGGCGAGGTCGTCGTACAGGCTGGTCAGTTCGGCCTTGCGGTGCACCATCTGGTTCGCGACCGTGGTGCCGATGCCGCGGCGGCGGACCAGCAGGCCCTGGTTGACCAGCTCGGAGATCGCCCGCCGGACCGTCGGGCGGGACAGGTTCAGCCGGTCGGACATGCCGATCTCGTTCTCGAACGGGTCGCCCGGACGCAGCCGGCCGTCCGTGATGGCGGCAGTCAGCTGCTCGGCCAGCTGGTGGTACAGCGGCACCGGGCTGCTCCGATCGAGCTGGATCGGCAGGGCAGCGTTCATGGGGCGGATGTTACCCGCTTATGTCCGTACGTGAGAATGTGTTAACAAAGTATTGACACCCCCGGCACGGGCCCGGAAAGCTGACGAGCAACCAGCGCGCCGCAGAGGCTGTGGCGCGCCCGTTCTTCGAGAGAGGCAGCGCGGATGCGGATCGGGTTGGTCGGGGTCGGGCGGATCGGGGCGTTCCACGCCGCGACGCTGAAGGAGTTGCCGGCGGTGGATCAGGTGGTCGTCGCCGACGCGGACCCCGCCCGGGCCCAGGCGGTCGCGAAGGAGTTGGGCGTCGCGTCGGTCCCCGACGTACCGGCACTGCTCGCGTCCGGCCTGGACGGTTTCGTCATCGCGGCGGCGACGTCCGCGCACGCCTCGTTGATCGAGGCGGGACTCGCGGCCGGCGTACCGACGTTCTGTGAGAAGCCGGTCGCGCTCGACCTGGCGGAGACCGAGCGGGTACTGGCGTTGGTGGAGGCGGCGACCGTCCCGGTACACATCGGTTTCCAGCGCCGGTTCGACGCCGGGTACCAGGCGGCGCGGGCGGCCGTGGAGTCGGGTGAGCTCGGGTTCGTGCACCACATCCGGGCGAACACCAACGACGCCTTCCCGCCGCACCGCGAGTACATCCCGCAGAGCGGCGGATTCTTCCGCGACTGCACGGTGCACGACTTCGACATCATCCGCTACGTCACCGGCCGCGAGGTCGTCAGCGTCTACGCCACCGGAGCGAACCGCGGCGAGACCTTCTTCGGCGAGTACGGCGACGTGGACTCGGCGGCCGCGCTGCTCACGCTCGACGACGGCACGTTCGTCGCGGTCAGCGGGACGCGGTACAACGGCGCCGGCCACGACGTACGTATGGAGCTGCACGGCAGCCTCGGCTCGATCGCGGTCGGCCTGGACTCGCACACCGCGCTGCGCTCGGCCGAGCCGGGCGTCAGCTTCCCGGAGGGGCCACCGCATATGACGTTCATGGATCGGTTCCAGCCCGCGTACGTCGCTGAACTGACCGCTTTCACCGAGGTCGTCGCCGGGACCCGCGAGGTGCCGTGCACGGTCCGGGACGCGCTCGCGGCGTTCCGGATCGCCGACGCCTGCGAACTGTCCCGCCACGAGAACCGCATCGTCACGCTCTGAAGGGTTTGAGATGACTGAACTTGCTGCCCGGATCGCCGGTGCTCCGATCTCGTGGGGCGTGTCCGAGGTGCCGGACTGGGGTTGGCAGTACGACGCCGCGACGGTGCTCGCCGAGATGCGCGCGGTCGGGCTGGCGGCGACCGAGTTCGGTCCCGACGGGTTCCTGCCGGACGAACCGGGCGACAAGGCGAAAACCCTGGCGGACGTCGGCCTTCGCGCCGTCGGCGGATTCGTTCCTGTCGTGCTGCATGATCCCTCGCACGATCCGGCGGCCGAGGTCGCGGTGGCTTTGGAGAGCTTCGTCGCGGCCGGCGCCGGGACCCTGGTCCTCGCCGCAGCGACCGGCCAGGACGGGTACGACGACCGACCGGCGCTGGACTCCGCCGGCTGGAGCACCTTGCTCGCCAACCTGGACAAGCTGGCCGAGCTGGCGGCTTCCCGGGGCGTGCTGGCGACCGTCCACCCGCATGTCGGCACCATGGTCGAGAACGCCGACGACGTCGAGCGGGTGCTTCAGGGCTCTTCGATCGGGTTGACCCTCGACACCGGTCACCTGCTGATCGGCGGGGTCGATCCGGTGGCGCTGGCGGTCGAGCACACGTCTCGCATCCGCCACACGCACCTGAAGGATGTCGACGCCGCGTGGGCCGCACGGGTGCAGTCCGGTGAGGTCGGCTACACGGACGCCGTACGCTCCGGGATGTACCGGCCGCTGGGCTTGGGCGACATCGACATCGCGACAATCGTCAGCACGCTGGAGAAGTCCGGGTACGACGGGTGGTACGTCCTCGAACAAGACACGATCCTGCAGGCGCGCCCGGTCGACGACGGGCCCGTGGCCGACGTACGGGCGAGTATCGCGCACCTGCAGTCGATCGCGGCGGGGCTCGCATGACCGCCTCCGGGACCCGTGGGGATGGGATGGTCTGATGGTGGACGACGTACTGACGATCGGGCGCATCGGGGTCGACCTGTACCCGCTGCAGATCGGGACGCATCTGGAGGATGTCACCTCGTTCGGCAAGTTCCTCGGTGGGAGCGCGACGAACGTAGCGGTGGCGGCGGCGCGGCACGGGCGCAAGTCGGCGGTGATCAGCCGGACCGGGAACGACCCGTTCGGCGTGTTCATCCACCGCACGCTCGGCGAACTCGGGGTCGACGACCGCTTCGTCTCCGGCGTCGACGGCCTGCCGACGCCGATCACCTTCTGCGAGATCTTCCCGCCGGACAGCTTCCCGCTCTACTTCTACCGCTTCCCGAAGGCGCCCGACCTGGTCATCAACCCGTCGGAGCTCGACCTGGACGCGATCCGCGACGCGCGCATCTACTGGTCCACGGTGACCGGCCTGTCCGCCGAGCCGTCGCGGTCCGCGCACTTCGCCGCCTGGGAGGCTCGCGGGCGGCGCGGCACTGGCGAGGGGATCACGGTGCTCGACCTGGACTACCGGCCGATGTTCTGGGCCGACCCCAGCGAGGCGCACTCGCAGGTGTCGCGGGCGCTCGAGTACTGCACGGTTGCTGTCGGCAACCGTGAGGAGTGCGAGGTGGCCGTCGGCGAGACCGATCCCGACAAGGCCGCGCAGGCGCTCCTCGACCGCGGTCTCGACCTGGCCGTCGTGAAACAGGGTCCCCGCGGCACGCTCGCCCGGACCCGGGACGAACGCGTCGAGGTCCCGCCGTACCCGGTCGACGTCGTCAACGGCCTCGGCGCCGGCGACGGGTTCGGCGGCGCGCTCTGCCACGGGCTCCTGTCCGGCTGGCCGCTCGAGAAGATCATCCGGTTCGCGAACACCGCCGGCGCGATCGTCGCCTCCCGCCTCGAATGCTCCACCGCCATGCCCACGACCGAAGAAGTCCTCTCCCACCTGGGAGCCGAAGCATGACCCCCCACGACGAAGACCAGTACTCCGAACACGCCCGCCCCATCCCCATCCAGCACCCCCACGAAGACCCCGACCCGACCACCCTCACTCCCGGACCCAACGACCCAACCGTCGTAGCCCGCCGGCCCAACGTGCCGGCTGCGGATCAGACCGACTGGGCCAACGACTCCACCGTCCTCACACCCGGCCCCAACGACCCGACGGTTGTTGTACGTCGGCCAGACGCGCCCGGCCCCGACGACGTGACGGTGATGCTGGACGCCTCCCAGGAGACGCCCGCCGTAACCCCCGACGGCCAAACAACCGTCATCGGAAACCTGAACCTCCCCACACCCCAGCAGGCGACGGGCGAGCAGGCCGTGGGCAGGGCGGAGGCTTCACCGGGGCATCAGGTGAGCGGTCAAACGGTCCGTGGAGAGCAGCGTGCGACTCTGCCAGCAGCTCCGGCACAGGCCGCCGACGCAGGCAACGAATCGCCCGTCGCCGAGGCCCCATCAAGCAGTACGCCGAGCTCAACCGAGCAGGCACCCACCATCGCAGACCAACCACAAACGACCACACCATCAGCGAGCCAGACCACACCACCAGCCAGCGAGCACACACCGGAGCAGGCTGTTGAGGTTGCTACCGGAGCCGGTGCAGCATTTGGTGTTGAGGTGGAAGCCGCCGGTGCTGGTGCGGCTGGCGTGGTGCGGGTGGGGTTGGTTCGGGGGGAGGGGTGGGCGGGGATTGCGGAGCGGTTGGGGGAGTTGACTGAGGTTCGGGTTCGGCATCCGGAGCGGGTGGCTGAGGGGTGGTTGCAGCGGCGTACTCGGGCGTTGGTGGGGGATGACGGGCGGCTGTTGATCGTGGCTGCTGATCACCCGGCGCGTGGTGCGTTGGGGGTGCGGGGCGATCGGATGGCGATGGGGAGCCGGGCCGATCTGATTGCTCGGTTGATGATCGCGTTGCAGCGGCCGGGGGTGGACGGCGTACTGGCCACCCCGGACGTGTTGGAGGACCTGCTGCTGCTCGGTGCGCTGGAAGGCAAGGTCGTCATCGGCTCGATGAACCGAGGCGGGCTGCAGGGCTCGGCGTTCGAGTTGGACGACCGCTTCACGGCGTACCGGACGGCTGACGAGATCGCCGCGCGGCGGCTCGACGGCGGGAAGATGCTGACACGCATCGACCTCGACGACCCCGGCACAGTGACGACGTTGGAAAGCAGCGCCGCGGCGGTGACCGGGTTGGCCGAGCACAAGCTGATGGCAATGGTCGAGCCGTTCTGGTCGACACGCGGCGAGGACGGGCGGGTCGCGAACCTGCTCGATCCCGACTCGGTGATCAAGTCGATCCAGATCGCGTCCGGTCTCGGCGCGACGAGTGCGTACACGTGGCTCAAGCTGCCGGTCGTGGACGAGCTCGATCGGGTGATGGAGGCAACGACGCTGCCGACACTGCTGCTCGGCGGCGATCCGACCGCGGAGCCGGAAGCGACCTACGCCTCGTGGGGCAAGGCGCTCGAGCTGCCCTCGGTCCGCGGACTGGTGGTCGGGCGGGCGCTGCTGTTCCCACCCGACGGCGACGTGGCAGCGGCTGTCGACCGCGCCGCGGCCCTCGTCCACGGCGACACCGCATGATCCGGACCGCTGAGGTTCTGAGGAAGGACAGTTGGGATGACTGAATGGGTTCGGCCGGCCGGGACCGCGGCGAGCGATGGGTTCGAGCTCGCGGTGCGGCCGGATGAGGCGGAGTGGCATCACACTGGCTTGCTGGTTCGGACCTTGCTTCCTGGTCAGTCGGTGGAGATCGACACCGGGGACTGTGAGTACATCGTCCTTCCGCTGAGTGGGTCGGCCGAGGTGATCGTCGACGGTGAAGCGGTCCCGCTCGGCGGACGGGCGGATGTGTTCGCAGGTCCGACCGATCTGGCCTACGTGCCCCGGAACTCGACCTTCGCGGTGGTCAGCGCCGGTGGCGCGCGGATCGCGTTCCCGCACGCCAAGGCCGCGACGGACCATCCATTCCGGCGGATCGGCGCCGACGAGGTCGAGACCGAGCTCCGTGGCGCCGGCGTCGCGTCCCGTCAGGTCCGCAACTTCGGTACGCCGGGAGTTCTCGAGGCGGACTCGATCATCGCGTGCGAGGTCATCACGCCGGCCGGCAACTGGTCGTCCTACCCGCCGCACAAGCACGACGAGCACAAGCCGGGGAAGGAGAGCGAGCTCGAGGAGATCTACTACTTCGAGCTGCAGCTGTCCGACGACGTCCCGGAAGGTGTCAAGGGCAACGATCCGATCGGTTACCAGCGGGTCTACGGAACAGAGGACCGCCCGATCGACGTACTGGCCGAGGTCCGTAGCGGTGACGTAGTGCTGGTCCCGCACGGCTGGCACGGCCCGGCGATGGCACCGCCCGGCTACGACATGTACTACCTCAATGTGATGGCCGGACCCGGCACCGAGCGCCAATGGCTGATCACTGACGACCCGCAGCACGCCTGGGTTCGGGAACTGTGGAACTCCCAACATCTCGATCCGCGCCTACCTTTCGGACAAACAGGAGAAGAGTCATGACGGTGCGTCTCACGGTCGCGCAGGCCTTGGTGCGATTCCTGAGCGTCCAGTACTCGGAGCGTGACGGTCTTCGGCAGCGGCTGATCGCCGGGTCACTGGGCATCTTCGGCCACGGCAACGTGGCCGGGCTCGGCCAGGCGCTGCTGCAGTCCGAACTCGAGGACCCGAAGGCGTTGCCGTACATCCTGGCCCGCAACGAGCAGGCCATGGTGCACACCGCGGCGGCCTTCGCGCGTACCCGTGATCGGCTCCAGACCTACGCCTGCACGGCAAGCGTGGGACCGGGCTCGACCAACATGGTGACCGGTGCGGCCCTGGCGACGATCAACCGGTTGCCGGTGCTGATCCTCCCTTCGGATGTGTTCGCGACCCGGGTGGCGACACCCGTGCTGCAGGAGCTGGAGAGCTTCGGCGCCGGTGACGTGTCCGTCAACGACGCCTTCCGCCCGGTGTCGAAGTACTTCGACCGCGTCTGGCGTCCCGAACAGTTGCCCTCGGCACTGATGAACGCGATGCGCGTGCTGACCGATCCGGTCGAGACCGGCGCGGTGACGCTGGCCCTGCCGCAGGACGTCCAGGCCGAGGCGTACGACTGGCCGGAGGAGCTCTTCGTCGAGCGCACCTGGTACGTCGCACGCCCCTTGCCGGAGGCATCAATTGTCGACAAGGCGGCAGATCTCCTACGGTCCGCGCAGCGACCGCTGATCGTCGCCGGCGGCGGTGTGCACTACTCGGGAGCAGAGGAAGCGCTGCGCGAGTTCGCCGAGCGAACCGGCGTACCGGTGTCGGAAACCCAAGCAGGTAAGGGATCTCTGGCCTACGATCACCCGCAGGCGGTGGGCGCGGTCGGGTCGACCGGGACCACGGCAGCCAACGCGCTGGCCCGGGATGCGGACCTGGTGATCGGGATCGGCACCCGCTACAGCGACTTCACGACGGCGTCGCGGACCGCGTTCCAGAATCCGCAGGTCCGGTTCCTGAACATCAACGTGGCGCGTTTCGACAGTGGTAAGCATGCCGGCCTCCCGGTGGTGGCCGATGCGCGGGAAGCCCTTGTTTCGTTGGGATCTGCGCTCGGCGATTGGTCCGTGGACGACAAGTACACCGCGGAGGCCCAGGAACTCACCAGGAACTGGAACGGAACTGTTGACGCAGTTTTCCGGCCCTCCGCCGAGGTGACGGCGAAACTGGCCGAAGGACTGCTCACCCAGGGCGAGGTGATCGGCGCCGTCAACGAATTGTCGGCGGCGTCTGATGTGGTTGTCTGCGCAGCCGGCTCGATGCCGGGTGACCTCCACAAACTGTGGCGGCCGCGCGACCCGAAGGGATACCACGTCGAATATGGCTTCTCCTGCATGGGATACGAGATCGCCGGCGGACTCGGCGTCCGGCTCGGCGCACCGGATCGCGACGTGTTCGTCATGGTCGGCGACGGGTCGTACCTGATGATGTCCAGCGAGCTGGCCACCGCGGTCCAGGAGAATCTCAAGATCATCGTGGTCCTGGTGCAGAACCACGGCTTCGCGTCGATCGGCGCGCTCTCGGAGTCCCTCGGTTCCCAGCGGTTCGGGACGGCGTACCGCAAGCGCACCGGCGACGGCCGGCTCGACGGCGACTATCTGCCGATCGATCTCGCGGCGAACGTGCGCAGTTTCGGTGTCGACGTGATCGACGTCCACAGCCGCCCCGAGCTGGAGAAGGCGATCCAGACCGCGAAGGCGGCCACCGGGCCGATCGCGATCCATGTCACGACCGACCCGTTGGTCGGCGGGCCGGACAGCGACGCCTGGTGGGACGTCCCGGTCAGCGAGGTGTCGGAGCTGCAGTCCACACAGGCCGCGGCGGCGACGTACGAGGAGAGCAAGAAGGCCCAGCGTCCGTACCTGACTCCGGCGGAAGGGGATCGCTGATGGGAAGAGTCGACATCGGTACGGCGCCGGACTCGTGGGGAGTCTGGTTCGCCGACGACCCGCAGCAGACGCCATGGACGCGGTTCCTCGACGAGGCGGCCGCGGCCGGGTACACGCGGATCGAGCTCGGTCCGTACGGCTACCTTCCGACCGACCCGGTGAGGTTGAAGGACGAGCTCGACCAGCGCGGTCTGACGATGACCGCCGGTACGACGTTCGAGCAGCTGCATCGCCCCGACGGGTGGGAGGCGACGTGGCGCGACGTCGTCAAGACAGCCGAGCTGACGGCCGCGATGGGCGCGAAGCACCTGGTCGTGATGCCGTCGATGTGGCGCGGTGACAACGGCGAGGTCGTCGAGGAGCGGCTGGACCACGAGGGTCAGGCGCGGCACGGGCAGGCGGTGACCGAGCTGGGTCGCCGGCTGGCAGAGGAGTTCGGGCTGCTGACGCAGTACCACCCGCACGCGGATGGACATGTCGACACGCAGGACACCGTCGAGCGCTTCCTCGAGGAGACCGACAGCGCCTCTGTGAACCTGTGCCTCGACACCGGCCACATCAGCTACTGCGGCGGCGACAACCTGGAGCTGATCCGCAAGTACCCGGACCGGATCGGCTACGTCCACCTCAAGCAGGTCGATCCGAAGATCCTCGCGGAGGTCGACGCCGAGGGCCTGAGCGTCGACGAAGCCGTACGGCGGGGCGTGATGTGCGAGCCGCCCAACGGCGTACCCGAACTGCCTCCGGTTCTTGACGCGCTGGCCGCGCTCGACGCCGACGTGTTCGCGATCGTCGAGCAGGACATGTACCCGTGTGCGCCCGACGTACCGCTGCCGATCGCGGCGCGGACATTGGCGTATCTCACTGCTTCTGGGGGTGCTACATCGAGATGACGGCCACGGGAGTGTGAAACTCTCGGGTCCCACGCAGTCCGCGGAGTGCCGCGGAACACCTGAAAGGCTGGTAGCAAGTCATGGTTCGGTGGCAGAAGAAGGCGGGGGCCGCGGTCGCGGCCGGCGTGCTCGCGGTGGCTCTGGCCGCGTGCAGCTCCTCCGGCGGCAAGCAGAAGGAGGAGAGCTCCAGCGGGAGCGGCGGCAACGTCGCCGACACCCCGCGGATGAAGGTTGCCATGATCACCCACTCGGGCCCGAGCGACACCTTCTGGGACATCGTCCGGCGCGGCGCCGAGGCGGCCGCGAAGAAGGACAACATCGAGCTGCAGTACTCCGCCGACCCGGACGGCGCCGCCCAGGCGAACCTCGTGCAGACCGCGATCGACTCCAAGGTCGGCGGCATCGCGGTCACGCTGAACAAGCCGGACGCGGTGATCCCCAACGTCAAGAAGGCGATCGCGGCCGGGATCCCGGTGACGATCCTCAACGGCGGGCTCGACCAGTGGAAGACCACCGGCGCGCTCGGGTACTTCGGTCAGGACGAGCGGATCGCCGGCCAGGCGACCGGCGAGAAGCTCAAGCAACTCGGCGCGAAGAAGGTCATCTGCGTCATCCACGAGCAGGGCAACGTGAGCCTGGAGGCGCGCTGCCAAGGCATCAAGGATAAGTTCGGCAACGTCGAGAACGTCAACGTCAACGGCACGGACCAGCCGGGGACGCAGGCGACACTCACCTCCAAGCTGCAGCAGGACAAGAACGCCGACTACGTGGTCGCGCTGAACGCGGGGATCGCGCTGACCGCGGTGCAGGCGGCCAAGGACGCCGGGTCGTCGGCGAAGGTCGGCAGCTTCGACATGAGCAAGGAGATGGCGAAAGCGGTCAAGGACGGGACGGTGCAGTTCGCCGTCGATCAGCAGCCGTACCTGCAGGGATACCTGGCGATCGACGCGATCTGGCTGTACCGGACCAACGGCGACACCATCGGCGGCGGCGAGGCGACCCTGACGGGACCGGCGTTCATCGACAAGTCGAACATCGCGGCGGTCCAGAAGTACGCCGAAGCCGGGACGCGCTGAGGTAGCGCCATGGCATCGACCATCACCTCACCCGTCTCGGCGGACGACCGCGTCTCCGCCCGGTCCCTCGGCGCCCGGTTGCTCAGCCGGCCGGAGATCGGATCGCTCGTCGGCGCGGCCGTCATCCTGGTCTTCTTCCTGATCGCGGCGCCACCGTTCCGCAACATCAACAACACCGGCACGATCCTGTACCAGGCAGCCCTGATCGGTGTGATGGCGGTGCCGGTGTCGCTGCTGATGATCGGCGGCGAGTTCGACCTCTCGGCCGGGGTCGCGGTGACGACGTCCGGCCTGACCGCGGGCATCTTCGCCTACCAGTTCAGCTTGAACGTCTGGGTCGGCCTGGTCGTCGCCCTGGCGCTCTCGCTGGCGATCGGAGCGTTCAACGGCTGGCTCTTGATGCGGACCGGCCTGCCCAGTTTCCTGGTGACGCTGGGCACTTTCTTCATCCTCCAGGGTTTGAACATCGCCGTCACCCGACTCACCTCCGGCGCGGTCGCGTCGAACTCGATCAGCGACATGGACGGTTTCGGCGCGGCGAAGGCGGTGTTCGCGTCGGAGTTCAAGCTCGGCGGTATGACGATCAAGATCATCATCGTCTGGTGGATCGTGTTCGTCGCGATCGCCGCCTGGGTGCTGCTGAAGACACAGATCGGCAACTGGATCTTTGCGGCCGGCGGTGACGCGGCGGCCGCGCGGGCGGTCGGCGTACCGGTGAAGAAGGTCAAGATCGGGCTGTTCATGGCAGTCGGCTTCTTTGCCTGGTTCACCGGTATGTTCCTGCTGTTCGTGCAGAACGGCGTGGTGCAATCGGGCGAGGGGGTCGGCAAGGAGTTCCTTTACATCATCGCTGCGGTTGTCGGCGGCTGCCTGCTCACGGGCGGCTACGGCTCGGTCGTCGGTGCGGCCGTGGGTGCGCTGATCTTCGGGATGGTTCAGGTCGGCGTCGTCTACGCGCACTGGAACCCGGACTGGTTCAAGGCATTCTTGGGAGCGATGTTGCTTCTCGCAACGATCGTCAACCTTGTCGTCAGGAACAAGGCGGAGGCACGATGACCACCACGAAGTCGTTCGCGGAGGAGGCGGCGGCGAGCCCGAACGGGCCGATCGTGATGCTCGAGGACATCGGCAAGAGCTACGGCAACATCCAGGCGCTGCGCGGGGTGTCGCTGTCGGTCCGGCAGGGTGAGATCACCTGCGTGCTCGGTGACAACGGCGCGGGCAAGTCGACACTGATCAAGATCATCGCCGGCCTGCACGACTACACGTCCGGCCGGATGTCGGTGAACGGCGAGGAGCGGCACTTCGCCTCGCCGCGCGAGTCGCTCGACAGGGGCATCGCGACCGTCTACCAGGACCTCGCGCTGGCGCCGCTGATGTCGGTCTGGCGGAACTTCTTCCTCGGTAACGAGATCACCAAGGGACCGTTCCGGCAGCTGGACGCGACCAGGATGAAGCGGATCGCGCAGGAGGAGCTGACCAAGATGGGGATCTCGATCCCCAATCTCGAGCAGCCGGTCGGCAAGCTGTCGGGCGGTCAGCGGCAGTGTGTGGCGATCGCGCGGGCGATCCACTTCGGCGCCAAGGTGCTGATCCTCGACGAGCCGACGGCGGCGCTCGGCGTGAACCAGTCGGGCGTGGTGCTGAAGTACGTCGTGAAGGCGCGGGACGCGGGGATCGGGGTCATCTTCATCACCCACAACCCGCACCACGCGTACCTGGTCGGCAACCATTTCGTCGTGCTGAAGCTCGGCCGGGTGGCGCTCGACACGCACCGGTCGGAGATCACGCTGGAGGAGCTGACGACCGAGATGGCCGGCGGGTCCGAGTTGGAAGCGCTGTCCCACGAGCTGAGGGAGATCAATCCCGAGGTGGTCGTGGATGATGTGCAGAAGGGGCAGGAGGGGACATGACCGATCTGCGGGTCGGGATCGTCGGCGTCGGAGTGATGGGCGCCGACCACGCCGAACGCGTTGTGCGGAGGACGGCGGGTGCACGCCTGGTCGCCGTCTCCGATGCAGATCAGGTCCGGGCCGAGGAGCTCGCCGGCCGCCTGTCGGAGAGGTCAACAGGCGGCGGGTCCGCCAGTACGGCGAGACACTCGGGCGGTACGGCGTACGTGGAGACTGTTCGCGTGGTCGAGGATCCGATGGATCTGATCGCGGCCGACGACGTCGACGCGGTGATCCTGGCCTCGCCGGGGTTCGCGCACGCGGAGCAGCTGTTCGCCTGCCTGGAGCACGGTAAGCCGGTGCTCTGCGAGAAGCCGCTGACGATGGACGCGGCGTCGGCGTTGCGGGTGGTCGAAGCCGAACACAAGCTCGGACGGCAGCTGATCCAGGTCGGGTTCATGCGGCGGTTCGACCCGGAGTACGCCGCTTTGAAGCAACTGCTCGACTCGGGCGACCTCGGACGGACGCTGCTGCTGCACAACGTGCACCGGAACAAGTCGGCCCCGCCGACGTTCCGGAGCGAGATGATCGTCCGGGACTCGATGGTGCACGAGGTCGACGTCGCCCGGTGGCTGTTCGGCGAGGAGATCACCCGGATCACCGTGCACACCCCGACGCCGACGAGTCTCGTCGGGGACGGCGTACTCGATCCGCAGCTGGCCGTGTTCGAGCTGGCGAACGGGGCGATGGCCGACGTCGAGGTGTTCGTGAACTTCCAGGTCGGGTACGAGGTCCGCTGTGAGGCGGTGGCCGAGCGCGGGAGCGCGACCATCGGCCTCGGGTCGGGCGTCTTCACCCGGGCCGGCGGGCAGTGGGGCGGCACGATGCCGGCCGACTTCCGGATCCGGTTCGAGCAGGCGTACGACATCGAGGTGCAGCGCTGGGTCGACGCCACCGTGCGCGGTGAGATCGACGGGCCGAGCGCCTGGGACGGCTACGCGGCGGCCGCCGTCTGCGAGGCAGGCCTCGAGTCGCTCAGCTCTGGTAGACCGGTCGACGTCACCCTGGCCGACCGCAGCAAGGTCCTCGGATGAAACACCTTCAGCAATCCGGCAGTGAGGAAACATCGTGAGTACTGACAGCAAGCGCATCACCCACCTCGTCGGCGGCAGCTCGTGGACCGGCGTGGCCGAGCGGACCAGCAAGGTCTACAACCCGGCGACCGGTCAGGTCACGGGCGAGCTGGACCTGGCGTCGGCGGCCACGGTCGACGAGGTCGTCAAGGTCGCTCACGAGGCGTCGAAGACCTGGGCGCAGACCTCGCTGACGAAGCGCGCGCAGGTCCTGTTCGCGTACCGCGAGCTGGTGAACCGCGACAAGGACCGGATCGCGCAGCTGATCACCGCCGAGCACGGCAAGGTGCTGTCCGACGCGCTCGGCGAGGTGACCCGCGGCCTCGAGGTGATCGAGTTCGCCTGCGGCATCCCGCACCTGCTCAAGGGCGGGTTCAGCGAGGGCGTCTCGACCAAGGTCGACGTGTACTCGATCCGACAGCCGCTCGGCGTCAGCGCGGTGATCTCGCCGTTCAACTTCCCGGCCATGGTGCCGATGTGGTTCGTTCCGATCGCGGTTGCCTGTGGCAACAGCGTGGTGATCAAGCCGTCCGAGAAGGACCCGTCCGCGGCGAACGCCATGGCCGGGCTATGGAAGGAGGCCGGCCTGCCGGACGGCGTGGTGAACGTCGTGCACGGTGACAAGGAGGCCGTCGACCGGCTGCTCGAGCACCCGGACATCAAATCGGTGTCGTTCGTCGGGTCGACGCCGATCGCTCGCTATGTCTATGAGAACGGCACCAAGAACGGCAAGCGCGTGCAGGCTCTCGGCGGCGCGAAGAACCACATGATCGTGCTGCCGGACGCGGACCTGGACCTCGCCGCGGACGCCGCCGTGAACGCCGGGTTCGGATCGGCCGGTGAGCGCTGCATGGCGATCTCCGCGCTGGTGGCGGTCGAGCCGATCGCGGATGAGCTGATCGGCAAGATCAAGGAGCGGATGGGCAAGCTGAAGACCGGCGACGGGACCCGCGCGTGCGACATGGGTCCGTTGGTGACCGGCGAGCACCGGGACAAGGTCGCCGGGTACGTCGCGGCCGGGGTCGAGGCCGGCGCGGAGCTGGTGGTCGACGGGCGTGCAGGTGACTTCGACGGGGCGGCCGACGGGTTCTGGCTCGGTCCGACGCTGTTCGACAAGGTGACGCCGGAGATGTCGATCTACACCGACGAGATCTTCGGCCCGGTGCTCTCGGTGCTGCGTACGCCGTCGTACGACGAGGCGCTCGAGCTCGTGAACTCCAACCCGTACGGGAACGGGACCGCGATCTTCACCAACGACGGCGGGGCGGCGCGCCGGTTCCAGAACGAGGTGGAGGTCGGGATGGTCGGGATCAACGTGCCGATTCCGGTGCCGATGGCGTACTACTCGTTCGGCGGCTGGAAGAACTCGCTGTTCGGCGACACCCACGCCCACGGGACCGAAGGCGTGCACTTCTTCACCCGCGGCAAGGTCGTCACGTCGCGGTGGCTGGACCCGTCCCACGGCGGGATCAACCTCGGCTTCCCGACCCACGACTGAAAGCTCGGCCGAGGGTGTAGCGTCGAATGTGACCCCCGGGGCAAGAGGAGTACCGCGGCGCAGCAGGGCCTGCCGGCCCGTCCGAAGTCCGCGATCACCTCAGCCCCGGAGCGTCTCATGTCGAAGAACAAAGGCGGGCGTGAAGTCCGCAAGCCGAAGCAACCTAAACAGCCGAAACCCAACCCCAGCGACGGCTCGATCATCCCGCCGACCAAGCAGGGGCGGAAGTAGCGGCCGGGCCGCAGCCCCCAGAGTGACCTGCCTCCGGGGGACTGCGGCCCCCGGCGCCGGACCTCCGGCTTCAGCGCCTCGACGATCGGCATCGTGACAGCGACCGTTGACCGGTGGGGTGCGGTTGGGTAGCGTCATCGGTGCGTTCGAGGGCGCGCCGAGACTCGCCGGAAGGCTGGAAGCCACCTCGATTTCCGAAGCCGAGTGCGGTTGATGACGCTCTCTTGAGACCCGTGCGAGTCCGGGTGCGAGAGGACGCATTGTGAAACTGCTGCCTGATCGGCCCAGCATCGAGTACCTGCGCAAGGAAGCCAAGGATCTCCTCGCGGTACTGCGGGAGTCCAAGCCGGACGCTTCACTCGCGGAAGCGCAACGCGCGCTGGCCGCGGAGTACGGCGTACGCGACTGGCCGGCGTTGAAGACCGAGGTCGAGCGCCGGGTCGCGGACACACCCACCGCACCTCAAGGACTCGCTGAGGAGCTGGCCGACGTCTTCGGTCTGGGGACTGTGACGGCTCCGGCGAAACCCGTGATGTTTACGGATATGGGGCGTTGCTGGGAGCTGACGACCGACCGCGGGCGCTGGTTGGCGGTGACGGTCTACAACTGGATCACGAACGAGCAGGCGGAGCTCGGTGCGCGGCTTCGAGACGCCGCGAGTGCGGCGGGCGTGGCGGCTGCGGTTGCCGCGCGGAGTTCACAAGGGCGGCTGGTCGAGCGTGTGCACGGTGAGAACTGGCGGGTCCACGAGTGGCTCGAGGTCGGGCCGTCGCTGGCGCTGCCGGTTTCGGCGGCGGTTGCGCGGCGCGCGGGTGCGTTGGCGGGGACGCTGCATGCGTTGGCTACCCCTAGCGATGCGCCTGTCCACGGGTATCTGACCTATCGCCGACCCGAGGCCGACTGGCAAGAGTTGCTCGGTCGGGCGCGGGCAGCGGGCAAGCCGTGGGCCGAGCGACTGGACGCGTGGCTGCCGGCGGTCCGCGAGCTGCGGGCGATCGAGTTCGAGCTGCCTGACGAGCTGGTGTTGTGCCACCAGAACCTGATTCCGACCCACGTGCGGCAGGGGCGTGACGGTCAGCTGATCGTGATGGAGTGGGATTTCGCCGGGCCGCTCACGGCCGAACTCGAGCTTGGGTACATGTTGACGCACTGGCTGTTGCGGCCGGAGCTCAATCGTCAGGGAGTGGTGGCGTTTCGGGACGGGTACGGCGAGGTGCGGGAATGGCCGAAGCTCGAGCTGGCGTCGTTCGCGGTGGCGATCACGGGATGGCTCAACTGGACGTACAACGCGATCTGCGAGGCGATCAACCCTGAGGATGCCGATCGTGCGCTCTTTGCCGAGCGGGAAGCCGTAGGTGTCCTGGATCGGCCGATGACGCGTGGTGGCCTGGAGCAACTACTCGCGGTCTGAGAGCGCGGCGGCCAGAGCCGCGGCTGCTGGTTCGGACAGGTGGCCGTGCAGGAGTTCCGTTCGGTGTACCAGGCGTGGCCTGGTCAGCGGGACCGCCGCGAGCTCCTGCACGACTGCTGAGCGGGGGAGGACGGCGAGGCCGTGACCGGACTCGATCAGGGTGAGGAGCGTGTGGAGGTCGGTGCCGTTGTAGGTGAAGGCCGGGCGTAGCGCGTCGGAGCCGGCAGCGGCGCGCAACGTCGCGAGTGGGGCGGCGAGGTCGGGGGCGTCGATCCACCGCGCGTCTGCTAGATCGCCGAGCGCGAGACCACGATCACGCCTGGCCAGTGGGTGGGTTGTGGGGAGGGCTACGACGAGGGTGTCGTGGGCTACGGAGGTGGTGCGGAGCTGCACGGCGTTGGTCAGGTGGAGAGGGTCGGTGGGGGTCGCGATGCCGTCCACGAGACCGAGGGTGAAGGTGCCGGCGGCGACACCGGCGACGACCTGATCGCGCCCGCAGACGGTCAGTGACGTCTCGGTGCCGGGATAGGTACGCCGTACCTCGGCCAGCGCGGTTGCGAGTGACCGGGCCGGCAGGGGAGACGCGGCGAGCGCGAGGGTGCTGGGCGGGTCCGCGACGGTACGGCGTACGTCGGCGCGGGCCGCGTCCAGCCGGAGCAGGATCGGGCCGGCGTGTTCGAGCAGGCGCTCGCCCGCCGGTGTCGGTACGACGGGCCGTCGGCGGAGTAGCGGCGTACCGAGGTCGCTCTCCAGGGTGGCGATGTGCTGGGACACCGCCGACTGGGTGTAGCCGAGTCGCGACGCGGCCGCAGAGAACGACCCGCAGTCGGCGACCGTGACGAACGTCCGCAGCAGGTGAGGATCCACGGGTATCAGTATCTCTGATCGACCATGCAGAGATCATCGTTGGCGCTGATGCTCGCCTTGGCCCGAGGATGGACCTATGAACGCCTACTCCGGACGCCTCGCCCTGGTCGGGGACCGCTCACCGCATGTCCGCTCGCACACCCGGATCCCCGGTCTGCTCAAGGAGCTCGAAAAGCGCGATCACCTGGACCTCGACGTCTACTGGGTCCCGAGCGACGACGTGGACGATGCGCTCGAAGGCTTCGACGGGATCTGGCTGCTGCCGGGCAGCCCGTACCGGAGCGAGGCCGGTGCGGTCACCGCGGTCCGGATCGCCCGCGAGCACGGGATCCCGTTCCTCGGGACGTGTGGCGGGTTCCAGCACGCCATGCTCGAGTTCGCGCGCAACGTCTGCGGCGCAACCGGCGTACAGCATGGTGAGAGTACGCCGGACGCCGACGAGCTCCTGATCGTGCCGTTGCAGTGTTCACTCGACGGACACGAGGGCGGAGTGCAGGTGCGGGCAGGAACCCGTGCGGCCGAGCTACTCGGTGTAGAGCGCTCCATGGAGCGGTACCACTGCTCCTACGGCCTGGACAGCAGCAAACTCGACCTACTGCGCGAGCACGGCATGGTCTTCAGCGGGTACGACGACGCAGGTGAACCACGCATCGCGGAGCTGCCGGGACACCCGTTCTACCTGGCCAGTCTGTTCCAGCCGGAGCTGGCCGGCGACGGCAGACGCCCACACCCGTTCATCCAGGCGTTCGCGCACGCGGTCGCCGGCCGCAGCGATCAGATCGCGGAGACCGGCCGCGGGGCCATGCCTGCGGCGACGTAGCAGGCGTCGATGAGCTCCATGGTGGCGAGCGCGTCGTCGGCGTCGGTGAGGATTGGAGCGCCGTTGCGAACCGCTCCGGCGAACGCCTCCAGTTGGTACGTGTACGACGTCCGCGTACCGAGGTGCTCGACCCAGGTGTCTTCCTTGGTCGTCACGATCACCCGGTCGTCCTTCTGCGGAAGCACGTAGAACGGGGCGAACGCCTCGCCGCGGCTGCCGACGACCTTGAGACTGAAGTCGACCGCCTCGGCGGCCATACTGGTCCGCACCACACCGGTCGCGCCGTTCGGGAACTCCAGGTCGGCGTTCAGCCACTCGTCCACACCTGGCAGCCGTTTGCGCTCACCGGCCCGGGCACTGATCAGCTTCGGCGCGCCACCGGCGTACGGCGCGAACATCCGCTGTGCGTGCAGCGCGTAGCAGCCGACGTCCATCACGGCACCGCCGGCAAGCGGCAGCGACCAGCGTGGGTTGTCCTCCGCCGGCGGGGGCATCACCATCGTCGTCTCGACCTGCTGGAGGTCGCCGAGCTCACCCTTGGAGACCAGCTCCTGCAGCCGCCGCATCACCGGGTGGTACGCGTAGTGGAACGCCTCCATGAACACCAGACCGGACGAGCGGACGGCGTCCCGGACCTCCAGCGCCTCGGTGGCGTTGCTGGCCGACGGTTTCTCGGTCAGTACATGCTTGCCTGCGGCAAAGGCCCGAAGGTTCCACGGTCCGTGCAGGCCGTTCGCCAGCGGGTTGTAGATCGCTTCGATCTCGGGATCGTCCAGCAGTTGCTGGTACGACGCATGGACCCGTTCGACACCGTGCTCGGCGGCGAAGGCCTCGGCCCGGCCGGTGTCGCGTGCAGCGACCGCGACCAACCGGGCGCCGGTCAGCTTGGCGGGCTCGACGATGGCCCGGTCGGCGATCCGGGCGGCACCGAGGATGCCGATGCGAAGCGGTTCCATGCGTTCTCCCTTGCTGACAGCGATGGGGCGGCGGGGGCGAGTCCTCGAGAGCGGTGAATCCTGTAGGAAGCCTAGTTCGTCACTACATGGCTCATCGACAGACGAAGCCGTCATCCTGCCCCACCGCACCCAGGCTCCAAACCCACTGCCCGCGATCCGGACCGCCGCGACCGGAAAGTTCACCCGGCGTTCAGCGGGTGACGGCTCCGGCAGCGGACCGCGGAGGTCTGATCAAATTCGGGTGGTGGCTCGACGGATTCCGGTCCAGCCTTCAGGATGAGCCCATGAGTACCGTCCAGGTCCAGGTCGATCGGAACAGCCGTACGCCGTTGCACGTGCAGCTGGCGCAGCAGCTGGAGGCGGCCATCCAGGGCGGCGAACTGCCCGTCGGGTCCCGGCTGAGCAACGAGGTGGACCTGGCCGAGGCGTACGGACTGAGCCGGCCGACCGTCCGCCAGGCGATCGCCCGCCTGGTCGACCAGGGCCTCCTGGTCCGCAAGCGCGGTGTCGGCACGCAGGTGGTCGGCAACTCCGGACAGGTACGTCGTTCGCTCGAACTGACCAGCCTGTACGACGACCTCACCTCAGCGCACCGCAAGCCCGAAACCGACGTACTGCGCTTCGGAATCTCACCCGCGACCGCAGAGGTCGCCACTGCACTGCAATGCGAGCTCGGCGACCGGGTACTGCGGCTGGAGCGGCTGCGGCGAGCAGACGGCGAGCCACTCGCTCTGATGCGCAACTGGCTGCCGCCGGAGATCCTGGAGACCGACCCGGCCACACTGGCCGAGCGTGGTCTCTACCAGCTGCTGCGGGCTGAGGGGGTCCGGTTGAAGGTGGCGCACCAGACCATCTCCGCCATACCGGCAACACCCGAGCAGGCGAAGCTGCTGTCGGAGGAGCCGGGCGCACCGCTTCTGGCGACCACCCGGATCACGTACGACGACCACGGTCAGCCGGTCGAGTACGGCTCCCACCTGTACCGCGCGAGCCGCTACTCCTTCGAGCACACGCTCGTACACCGCTAAGACCCCGGCTGGAAGTCGTCCGCCTGGCGGGGCGGGAAGACCCACTGCGTGCTGCGAGCGATCTGAGCCAACTGAGCGGCTGTCAGCAGGGGACGGGGCCGGGTGTGCTCGCTCTTCTCCTTGGGGGCGTTGTAGTTCGTCAGGCTGATCTGGGTGCCGTTGGGTCGGAAGAGCTCCACGACGGTCTCCCGGACGCCGCCTGGGTTCGGGCCGTCCGTGTACAGCGGTTGGTCGTCGTACACGACGTGCACGCTGCCGCCTGCGTGAATGGTGCACGTGCCGGGCGGGAACGGGTTGCAGTCGGTGATTGCGTCCGCGGTGGTGATGCTCAGCGTGAGCAGCGAGGCGCCGGCGCCGTCGTTCAGAAGGACGCTGGCTTCGTTCGTACCGAGGCCGTAGCCACCGGACTTCGTGGAGTTGGTCAGGGTGAGTCCGTGCGGGAGGAGACCAGTCAGCGTCGCCAAGGGGCAACCAGCTCGGGCGTGGCGGGCTGCAGGTCCTCGGTCGCCCGGCGCATCAGAGATGGACGGCTTCGTCGCCCAGCACTGCTCGGCCGAGCGGGGACAGCTCGGCCATTGCCTGCAGCAAGGACAGGCGGAGCTCGTGGTCGCCGGTCCGGTCCGCCCGGTCAGGTGTCCGCTCCACAGGTCGCTCTGTCGAGCTCCGTCGGCGCCGCTGGGAGATGTACGTCCGCGCCAGAACGGTCTGCGCGTACGCCGCCGGGTTGTCGGTCTGCTCGACCCGTCGCCAGGCCCGGTACAGCTTGGCCAACGTCTCCTGGACCAGGTCTTCGGCCAGGTGGTGCTCACCGGCCAGCAGCCACGCCGACCGGTACAGCTGCGGCGTCCGCGCCTTGGCGAACTCCTCGAAATCCTGCGTCGACCGTGTCAAAGCCACCCTCCCGAGGTCCCCTGTCACCCGGTTCGACGCCGTGAGTGGCGGTTCTGTTACCTACGGAATTGCAACAAGCTGCAATTTTCTGGACCTGGCCGTGACCCGATCGATACGGTGAGTGAGCCAGCGGCGTGTCACGGTTGTCCACAGGGCAGCAGACACAGGTGGCGCCGGACGCCCCACGGTTGAAAGGATGGTCCCGCATGGTGACCGAGCGTGGTCGCCAGACGGGACTCACACGGGGAGATCGATGACTGCGGACAGGCTCGACGCGCACCGCTCGAGCTGGAACGGTGCCATCGAGCTGATCGACGCGCAGGTGCGCGACGTGGTGCGCCGCGAAGGGATCGACCCGCTCCGCGACCCGGGCGCGGTGAACTCGATCGTCGCCACCGTCGTCCGGGAGTACGACGAGCGCAGTCTGAGCGGTGTGGTGCCGCCGATCGGCGACCTGGAGGCGGTCAGCCGCGAGGTCCACGACCGGGTTGCCGGCTTCGGGCCGCTGCAGCGCTACCTGGACGACCCGTCGGTCGAGGAGATCTGGATCAACGAGCCCAGCCGGGTGTTCATCGCCCGCGAGGGCCGGCACGAATTGACCACGACCGTGCTGACCGAGGAAGAGGTCAGCGACCTGGTCGAGCGGATGCTGAAGACCACCGGTCGCCGGATCGACGTGTCGCAGCCGTTCACCGACGCCCGGCTGCCGGACGGAAGCCGCGTCCACATCGTCCTCGGCGGCATCACCCAGCGGTATGCGGCGATCAACATCCGCAAGTTCACGGTCCGCGCGACCCGGCTGACCGACCTGGTCCAGCTCGGCTCGCTGACACCGCACGCGGCCGCGGTGCTGGAGGCGTCGGTTGCCGTCGGCCTCAATGTGCTGGTCTCCGGCGGCACACAGGCCGGCAAGACCACGATGCTGAACGCGCTGGCCGGTTCGATCCCCGGTAGCGAGCGGGTGATCAGCTGCGAGGAGGTCTTCGAGATCAAGCTGCCGATCCCCGACTGGGTGTCGATGCAGACCCGGCAGGCCGGTCTCGAAGGCACCGGTGAGGTGCGGCTGCGCGACCTGGTGAAGGAGTCGCTGCGGATGCGGCCCTCCCGGGTGATCGTCGGCGAGGTGCGCGGCGAGGAATGCCTCGACCTGCTGCTTGCGCTGAACAGCGGCCTCCCCGGCATGTGCACGATCCATGCGAACTCGGCGCGTGAGGCGCTCACCAAGATGTGCACGCTGCCGCTGCTGGCCGGCGAGAACATCGGCTCCCGCTTCGTGCTGCCGACGGTGGCCGGCTGCGTCGATCTCGTCGTACATCTCGGGATCGCGGCGGACGGGCGCCGGCGGGTGCGCGAGATCGTCGCGGTCACCGGGCGGCTGGAGGAGCAGGCGATCGAGACCGAGACCCTGTTCAGTACGCACGACGGGTACCTGCGGCGCGCCGAGGGGCAGTTGCCGCATCCGGAGCGGTTTCAGCAGGCGGGGTACAACGTGGCCGGGCTGCTGACCGAGTTGCCGCGTGGGGCGGCGAGCTGATGGGGCTCGTGATCGGGCTGTTCTTCGGTGTCGGGCTGCTGCTGATCATCGCGGCGTTCGTGGCGCCGATGGAGTCCGTGCCCGGCTCCGACGGGCGGCTGCGCGGCAAGAGCCGGGACCTGCTCGCGAGCGCGGGGATCGAAGGCCTGACGCCCGGTGCGTTCATCGGCGCCTGCGTGATCATGGCGCTCGTCGCGTTCCTGCTGATGTTCGCGGTGTCCAAGACGTTGCCGATCGGTGTGGTGTTCGGGCTGATGGCCGGGTGGCTGCCGATCGCACTGGTGCGGTCGCGGGCGCGGAAGCGGCTGGCCGAGTTCCGCGAGCTGTGGCCGGATGTGGTGGACAACATCGCTTCGGCTGTCCGCGCCGGGCTGTCGTTGTCGGAGGCGCTGTCTCAGGTGGGCGAGCGCGGGCCGTTGCCGTTGCGCGAGCCGTTCCGGCGGTTCGGTGCGGACTACGCCTCGACCGGCCGGTTCGCCGAGTCGCTGGACCGTTTGAAGGCACGCCTGGCCGACCCGGTCGGGGACCGCGTGGTCGAAGCGCTGCGGATCGCGCGCGAGGTCGGCGGCGGCGACCTCGGCCGATTGCTGCGGTCGCTGTCGTCGTTCCTGCGCGACGACGCGCGGACCCGGTCCGAGCTCGAGTCCCGGCAGTCGTGGTCGGTCAACGGCGCACGGGTCGCGGTCGCGGCGCCGTGGCTGGTGCTGCTGTTGCTGTCCTTCCAGGGCGACGTCATCCAGCGGTACAACTCGCCGGTCGGCGCGCTGATCATCGCCGTGGGCGCCGTGATCTGCGTGATCGCGTACCGGGTGATGCTGCGGATCGGCCGGCTGCCCGAGCCCGAGCGGGTGCTGCGATGAGCCCGATGCTGCTCGGCGGTTTCCTCGGCGCGGTGTTCGGCGCCGGGTTGCTGATCGTCGTCCTGCGGTTGCCGTTCCTGCGCAAACCCACGGTGGACGAGCGGATCTCGCCGTACCTGCGGGATCTCGGGGTGCCCGACGTCTTCGTCGGCGTGATCGACTCGGGGTCGCCGTTCTACGCGATCCTGCGGTTGTTCGGTCCGTCGCTGCGGTCCGCGGCGAAGCGGCTGGAGCGGATCCTCGGCGGCGCGAACACGATCCGCCGGCGGTTGCAACGGGCCGGGCTGGACCGGACGGTCGAAGAGTTCCGGATCGAGCAGTTGCTCTGGGGCGTGATCGCCTTCGGCGCCGGGATCGTGATCTCGGTGGTCGCCGTCGCGGTCGGTCTCGGGGATCCGGTGGCGCTGCTGGTGTTCTGCCTGGTGCTCGGGATCACCGCGCTCCTCGGCCGCGACACGTACCTGACAGCCCAGGTACGGCGGCGTGAGCGGCGCCTGCTGGCCGAGCTGCCGACCGTGGCCGAGCTGCTCGCGTTGTCGGTCGCAGCTGGTGAAGGTCCGGCCGCTGCCCTCGACCGCGTCGCGCGGTCGTCCCGGGGTGAGCTGGCCAACGAACTGAAACGCGTCCTGGCGGAGACCAGGGCGGGAGAGACATTGGTCCGCGCGCTCGACGCGCTCGCGGACCGCACCGGGTTGCTGGCGCTCTCGCGCTTCGCGGACGGGCTGGCGGTGGCGCTCGAGCGCGGCACCCCGCTGGCCGACGTACTGCGGGCGCAGGCCGGTGACATCCGGGAAGCCGGGCGCCGCGAACTGATCGAGTCCGGCGCCCGGCGCGAGGTCGCGATGATGGTCCCGGTGATCTTCCTGGTCCTTCCGGTGACCATCGCGTTCGCCTTCTACCCGGGCGCTGTCGGAATCCGGCTGATCGCCGGATGAACTGAGGAGAGGTCATGTCCCTACACCTGACGAGGCTGTTCCTGACGTTGCTGCTGAAGCCACGTCCGGCGCGGAAGGAGCGCGGCGACGTACCCGGCTGGGTGCTGATCACCGTGATGACGGCCGGCCTGGTCGTCGCGATCTGGAAACTGGCCGGCGACCAACTCGCCGACATGCTCAGGAGCGCGTTGTCGTCGGTCAGCAACAAGTAATGCCGAGGGCGCGCGGCGAGCGGGGGTCTGCGGTCGTCGACTTCGTGCTGGTCTCGACGATCCTGGTGCCGTTGTTCCTCGGCATCCTCCAGGTCGGCCTGTTCTTGTACGTGCGCAACACCGTGACGGCAGCGGCCTCCGAAGGTGCGCACTACGCGGCCGTGCTCAACCGGGCGCCGGCCGACGGTGCGGCACGCACTCGGGAGCTGATCAGCGGCGTGGTGACGGACGGCCTCATCGACTCCGTGTCCGCGGAGGAGACCGACATCGACGGGCAGCCCGGCGTCGAGGTGTCCGTCCACGCGCACATGCCGCCGCTCGGGCTGTGGGGACCCGGGATTTCGTTCACCGTCGAGGGACATGCGGTGAAGGAGACCGGCGAGTGAGGCGCCGCCGGGACGAGCGGGGGAGCGCCGTCGTGGAGTTCTCCTGGCTGGCGATCCTGCTGATGGTTCCGCTGGTGTACATGATGCTCGGCGTGTTCGACGTACAGCGAGCGTCGTACGGCGCGACCGCGGCGACCCGTGCCGCCGGGCGGGCGTTCGTGATCGTGCCGGACGGGGTGTCCGAGGACGAGGCGCGGGCGCGCGCGTTCGACGCTGCGAAGCTGGCGATGAAGGACCAGGGGATGGAGCTCAGCCCGGACGAGCTCACGATCAGCTGCGATCCTGCCTGTCTGCAGCCGGGCTCGACCGTCACGGTCACCCTGGAGACGAAGGTCCGGCTGCCGCTGATCCCGGATGCGCTCGGCGGCGAACCGCCGGCGATCCGGATCAGCTCCTCGCACACCGAGGCGTTCGGCGACTACCGCCAGGCCAAGGGCACCGGATGACCCGGCGCAGGCGCGGCGAAGAAGGACAGATGACCGTCCTGATCGTCGGGTTCACGGTGGTGATCCTGCTGATGGTCGTCGTGGTGACCGACATCTCGAAGGCGTTCCTGGTCCGCCGTGACCTCGATGCCATCGCGGACGGCGCCGTCCTCGCGGCCGCGAACGGGCTCGCCGCGGTCTACGCCCAGCCCGGAGCGGGCGGCAACGCCGTGATCGACCCCGACCAGGCGCGCCGGCTGACCGCGGACTATCTCGACGACGTTGCCGCAGGCAACAGGTTCGACAACCTCGACTGGTCCGTGGACGTCGACGGTACGACGGTGACGGTGCGGCTCACCTCCACCGCCGACCTCCCGTTCCAGCCGCCCGGCTTCCCGGGGACGGCGGACGTCGCCTCCGAGGCCGCCGCCATCGTCCCGATCCGCTGACATGAGGGTTTCCGGCTCTTGTGACTGATGTGTGGGTGGTCGACGGGTGCCAGGTTTGGTGTGATCTGCAGCTCGACAGGATGTGTCGGTCGGCTGGGTAGTGCACCTGAGCGTGAACGTGTCCGTGCGTACAGCGTCTCACCGGTGCTCTACCTGTCGAGCTTGCACATCCCACGGCCCACGAGCAGCCGTGCCGCCACCACAACCCCCACACCTCCGGCAATAGAACCGGGTATCCCCTGGTGTTGTGGGTTCTCCCCTCGCATACCAACGGAGAAGGCACAACACCGTCGGATATCCCCTCGTGTTCGGGACGGTGCACGCCGGACGGTGGTGCGGTGCGTGCGTGCAAGCGGTGGTGCGGTGGTGCGGTGGTGTGGTGCGGTGGTGTGGTGCGGTGGTGTGGTGCGGTGGGGGCTGAAGACAGGAGCTGGTGGGCGGAGACAGGGAATGTCGGGTTCCAGCCCGCCACGGCCTGTCATATGTCCTCGGGTGCCCCACCGACACCCTCACATCGGACCGGAGAGCCGTTCTCCGCACGTCGGTGGAGGTTGGCGCTATCCGCGCAGAACCCTCCTAGCTGAAGAGACCGGGGTTGTCGGTGAGCCAGGTGGTGAAGGTTCGGCCGGTGTGGCCGGTGAGGAGTTCGATGCCGGGTTCGATGGTGGCCGGCGTACCGACGCGGGACGCCCAGTAGGCCAGCAAGGTCTCGCGCTGGCCTTCGTCGCGCATCTGCATCTCGGCGCGGGCCTGGTCGGGAGTGAGGTCGACGGCCTCGATCGGTACGCCGGTGATCTCGGTGACGAGCCCGATCTGGTGCCGGCGCGTCATCGACTCCGGTCCGGTCATCGGGTACCCGCGACCGTCGTGCCCGTTGCCCGGCCCGTCGAGCAGCACGCGCACCGCCGCGTCGGCGATGTCCTGCTCGTGAATCGGCGCTTCCTCGGCCTCCAGATAGGGCAGCCGGATCTGACCGGTCGCCCGAACCTGGTGAGCCCAGTACTTCGCGTTGCTCATGAACGCGCCCGGCTGCAGCCGGGTGGTCGCGTACGACGCGTTGGCGATCACCTGCTCGGTCTTCGCGTGGGGATCCTCGGGACCGCCCAGCGACGACAACGACGAGAGCAGGACGACCTGCTTCACGCCGGCTGCTTCGGCTGCGGCCACGAAAGCGGGCGCGGTCGACGGGGAGGAATACAGGAAGACCTGGCTGATGTCGCGGAGCGCGTCGGACGGGTCGGCCGGGTCGTAGGCGACGGCCGACGGGAGGGCGGAGGGCTCGCGGCTGGCGACGCGGACGTCGTGTCCGGCCGCGATCAGACCGGCGGCGACGGCGCGGGCGATCGCGCCGCGACCGCCGGTGACGAGAACAGTCATTGGTGGTGCTCCAAAATTAGAGTGACTACAACAATGGAATCAGTAAAGCAGATCCGCTAGGGTCGGTGCAATGGAGCTCGGGCGGCGGGAACGCAAGAAGAAGCAGACGCGGCAGGCCATTTCGGACGTGGCCACCACGCTGTTCCTCGAGCGCGGCTTCGACGCGGTCACCGTCGCCGAGGTGGCGCGGGCCGCGGATGTCGCCGTACAGACGGTGTTCAACCACTTCCCGGCGAAGGAGGACCTGTTCTTCGACGAGCCAGGGTGGTGGACCGGGCCGGCGCGGGCGGTTCGCGAGGCGCCGCTGGAGGCAGATCCTGTGGACGTGCTGGAGGCCGAATACCTCAAAGGGACCCGGGAGCGGCTCGAAGTCGGTCATTTGGCCACCTGGAAGCAGTTCGTGCGCACGATCGAGAGCAGTCCCGCACTGCTCGCCCGACGCCGCCTGGCCGCCGACGAGCTGGAGACATCGCTCACGCAGGCCCTCGACGAGCGGTCGCCGGACCACCTGCGCAACCGGCTGATCGCGGCCCTGTACGCCGCCGCGCAGAAGGTCCTCGAGGAGCAGTTGATGCACAAGCTGCCCGACGACCCGTCAGCCGAGGAGCTCGAAAGCGCGCACGCAAAGCTGGAGCAGGCGATCGCCGAAGTTTTCGCCGTTCTTCGTCGCGGCCTCGCCTGAGCTAAGCTGCTTAGTTGTGGCTGGACTGGATTTTGACGCGGAGCTGAAACAGCTCGACGCGACGATGACCTCGATCGAGAAAGTGCTCGATCTTCCTGCGTTGCGCAAGGAGATCGACGAGCTCGGCGAGCAGGTCGCTGCGCCCGATCTCTGGGACGACCAGGCGAACGCGCAGAAGGTCACCTCGCGGTTGTCCAGCCTGCAGTCCGACGTCGAGCGGGTGACGAACCTGCGCAGCCGGCTCGACGACATCGGCGCACTGGTCGAGCTGGGCCGCGAGGAGAACGACGCGGACAGCATGGCCGAGGCCGAGAAGGAGATCGGCTCGGTCGCCAAGGCGATCCAGTCCCTCGAGGTCCGCACGCTGCTGTCCGGTGAGTACGACGAGCGCGAGGCGCTGGTGACGATCCGCTCCGGCGCGGGCGGTGTGGACGCGGCCGACTTCGCCGAGATGCTGCAGCGGATGTACCTGCGGTACGCCGAGCGGCACGGCTACCCGACCGAGGTCTACGACACGTCGTACGCCGAAGAGGCCGGGCTCAAGTCGACCACGTTCGGGGTCAAGGCGCCGTACGCGTACGGCACGCTGAGCGTCGAGACGGGGACGCACCGGCTGGTGCGGATCTCGCCGTTCGACAACCAGGGCCGCCGGCAGACCTCGTTCGCCGCGGTCGAGGTGGTCCCGGTGCTCGAGCAGACCGACGAGATCGACGTACCGGAAGAAGAGCTGCGGATCGACGTGTACCGGTCGTCCGGTCCGGGTGGTCAGAGCGTCAACACCACCGACTCCGCGGTCCGGATCACGCACATCCCGACCGGCACCGTGGTCTCCTGCCAGAACGAGAAGTCGCAGCTGCAGAACAAGGCCAGCGCGATGGTCATCCTGAAGGCCAAGCTGCTCGCGCTGAAGAAGGCGGAGGAGCGGGCCGAGATCGACGCGCTGCGCGGGGACGTGCAGGGCTCGTGGGGCGACCAGATGCGGTCCTACGTCCTGCACCCGTACCAGATGGTGAAGGACCTGCGGACGCAGTTCGAGTCGGGGAACACGTCCGGTGTGTTCGACGGTGAGATCGACGAGTTCATCGAGGCCGGCATCCGCTGGCGCCGCACCGGCCAGACGGTTGCCGAACAGAACTGATCTCCGCGCAGATCTCAGGGCCGACTGCAGTAGTTGCTTCGGCCTCTGCTGTATCGCGCTGACCTTCACCAAGTCGGCGGACTTCGCCATCGACAAGTCCGCCGGCGAGGCCTGCCCGAACCTGAGCGACGACTACCGCTGCACGATCCACAGCACCTTGCGGGCCAAGGGTTTCGCGGGCTGCACCGTCTACGACTGCTTCGGCGCCGGCCAGGCGATCTCGCAGCGGATGGGGAAGCCGGGGCCGGAGATGTTCGCCGCGCTGCCGATTCTCCGCCAGTTGCACGAGCTGCTCTGGTATCTCACCGAAGCCCTTGAATACAACAAGAATCTGCAGCCGGCGATCGACCGGGTGGAGGCGGTGAGCCGTACGGCGGACCTCACGACCGTCGACGTGGCGGCTGAGCGGGCCGTCGTCAACGAACTGCTGCTCGAGACCAGCCGGCGCGTCCGTGGCAAGCAGAGCAAGAAGAAGGAACGCCGCGGCGCCGACCTGGTCGGAGCTCGCCTCCGCAACGCCGACCTCGCGAAGGCCAACCTCCGCGGCGCCTATCTGATCGGTGCGGACCTTCGCGGCGCGGACCTTCGGCAGGCGGACTTCATCGGCGCAGACCTCCGCGACGCCGACTTGAGCGGCGCTGATCTGACGGGCGCTCTGTTCCTCACCCAGTCCCAGATCAACGCCGCCCGAGGCGACCACACCACGAGACTCCCGAAGGCGGTTACGCGCCCTTCCCACTGGTCCGCAACTGGTGCGTGACCGGCGTCATCAGCAGCGAGATTGCGGTGATTGCCAGGGCTACTGCGGCTAGTGCTCCGCCCTGGTCCCAGGAGGTGCCGGCTAGCGCTAGGTACGCCGTACCGACTGTGGCGGCTCCCAGTGCCAGGCAGGTCTGCTGGCTGGTGAGCAGGATGCCGCTGCCGAGGCCTGCTTGGGCCGGTGGGACCTGACTGAGCACTACGCCCATCAGCGGCACCATGACGAGGCCGGAGCCGAAGCCGGCGATCAACATCGGTACGGCGAGCTTCAACGGGCTGACGTGCGGCCACAGCGTGAGGGCGAGGACCGCGAGTACGGCGTACCCGACGCCCTGGATGATCCAGCCGCGCACAATGAGACCCGCGCCGTACTTCACCTGTAGCCGGGGGCCGTAGATCGAGGTGATCAGGAAGCCGACAGCCATCGGCAGCAGGCTCAGACCGCCTTCCAGTGGGGACATGTGTGCCTCGCCCTGGGTGGCGAGCGCGAAAACGAACATGAAGCCACCGAACGTGGTGAAGAACGCCACTGCCAGCAGGAGCCCGATCCGCATCGCCTTCAGTCGCAGTACCGTCGGTGGGATCAGTGGAGCCGCACCGGACCGCTCAGACCGGTGCTGGTGCACGCCGAGCAGCACCACGGCCGGAATCGTTGCTGCGAGGCAGAGCCACGTCCAGAGCGGCCAGCCGAGCGGACGGCCCTCGGTGAGCGGCAGGAGCAGCAGTACGAGTGTCAGCGCGAGCAGCGCGGCTCCCACGAGGTCGACGCGCTGTGCCTTGTCTGCCTTGGTTTCCGGGATCAGCCGGATCGCCGCGGCCACGCCCACGATGCCGACCGGCACGTTGACGAGGAACACTGCCCGCCAGCCGAGGTCGAACACGTTGGCCTCGACGAGTACGCCACCGAGGATCTGACCGAACGCTGCCGCTGCCCCGCCCGCCACGCCGTACATGGCCATCGCGCGGGCGCGGTGCTGGCCCGTCAGCAGGCTGGTGATCGTTGCCAGCACCTGTGGCGTGACAGCGGCACCTGCTGCGCCTTGCACCACCCGTGCGACGAGGAGTACGCCGATGCTCGGAGCGATGGCGCAGATGAGCGACATGACCGTGAAGCCGATCAGGCCGATCAGGAAGAGGCGCTTGCGGCCGAACGTGTCACCGAGGCGACCGCCGACCACGAGCAAGGTCGCCACGGCGATCCCGTAGCTGCCGACGACGAGTTGCAGTTCACCGGAGGTGGCGCGCAGGTCGGAGCCGATCGCGGGCAGGGCGACGTTGATGACGAAGAAGGAGAGCATCGGCAGGAAGGCGCCGAAGATGAGTGTCGTGAGCGCCACCGGCTTCAGCGGCACCGCAGCGGCCTGCGGCCGGGAGGTGACCGGAGTGGTGGCAGCCTGGAGCTGGTCTGTCATGGGTCCAGCCTGCGCGCGCTCAGAGCCTGGTGGTGAGAGCCTACTTATCCTATTACTCGCAGCACCTGGCACCAGGTTGCGCCAGTGTCCATGATGGAACCATGACCACTGTCCCAGTAGCCACCGACAGAACCGTCACGGCGCAGCGGCGGGAGCTCGGGGTGTTCCTGCGCAGCCGGCGGGAGCGCATCCGGCCGGACGAGGTCGGATTCGCCCCGGGCGGCCGACGCCGTACGCCGGGACTGCGGCGCGAGGAGGTCGCACTACTCGCGGGCGTCGGCGTCACCTGGTACACGTGGCTCGAGCAAGGCCGCGACATCAACGTGTCCGCGCAGGTCCTGGACGCGATCGCGACGGCGCTGCGGTTCGACCGGCAGGAGCGCAATCACCTGTACCGGCTGGCCGGTCTCCGGCTCAGCCCGTCCCAGGGCGTGTGTACGGCGCTGCCCTCGTCGGTTCAGAAGACGCTCGACGCGGTCTCGCCGTACCCGGCGCTGGTGCTGAACACGCGGTACGACATCCTCGCGTTCAACGACGCGTACTGCAAAGTGGTCCTCGACCTGAACGAAGTGCCGGTCGAGGAGCGGAACATGCTCTGGCTGAATTTCGTCTCCGACGACTGGATGTGCAGCTTCGTCGATGCGGAGATGACCAAGCACCACATGGTCGCGGCGTTCCGCGCAGCGTCCGGGGAGCACGTCGGCGAAGTGCTCTGGCAGGACCTGATCCAGAGCCTGCTGAACAGCTCGCCGTACTTCGCGGAGCTCTGGGAGCGGTACGACGTGGCGGCGCCGAGCACGCGGACGAAGATGCTGGAGATCGACGGGTACGGCATCCTCCGGATCGAGCCGGTCAACCTGTGGCTGTCGCAACTCGGGCCGACCCGGGCGACCGTGTACACCGCGCTCGACGACGAGACCGAGCGCAAACTCCGCCAGATCGTCGAGACCCCGGCCGCCCCGGGCAGGGCGGCCGGGGAGTTTGTCAGGTGACCGGGATACCTGGGTTGGTCAGTGCCTTCCCGCCGGTCAGCGTGTTGCTGCGGTCGATGGTGACCTTGCAGCTGGAGGCGTTGTAGTTGGTGATGTTGAACGCGTACCGCCCGCTCCCGGTCGCGCCGGTCAGATCGGACTTGTTCCCGCGGAACACCGTCCCGCACCCCCAGCCGGACTGCTGGGTGTGCGTCTCGTACCCGTTGTTCGTGGTGTTCTTACCGGTGTTGTTCTCGACCACGTAGTTGTTGCCCTTGACATCGATCCAGCTGTCGTCGTAGTTCGCGCCGGTGAGACCGCGACCGTCGAAGCTGTTACCGGACACGAGCCCGCCGGTCGTCCCCTCCTTGAGGTCGACCGCCTCGCCGCCGACGTCCGGGCCGATCGTGTTGCCGAGGATCTGCACGTGGTCGGACTTGTCCGAGGTGCCGCCCGCACTGCCGACGTACACGCCCTCACCCATCCCGCGACCGTCGTTGCCGGTGTCGTAGATGCGCGAGTTCTTGATCACGCCGTACGCGCTGCTGTTGCGGAAATGCACGCCTTCCATGTCCAGCCCGTGCACCGTCACGCCGTCGACCGTGACGCGGGTGGCGCTGTCGATCATGATGCCCTTCTGCCCGCCGGTCACCGTGATCCCACGTACGTTCCAGTACGACGCGCCGTTCAGGTGCAGGCCGTACCCGCCACCGGCCTTCAGCACGGCGTTCGCGGAGCCGGTCAGTGTGATCGGTGCCGAGGAGGTGCCGTCGACGGTGGTCTTGAAGTTGCCGGTGTAGGTGCCGTCGGCAAGCTTGATCGTGTCACCGGGCTTGGCATCCGTCAGCGCGGCCTTGAGCTCGGCGGACGTGCTGACGTCGGTGGTGACTGTGGACGCGGTGCGGTTGCGGATGTGGTCGCGGATCCACACGCCGGCCGGTTTGAGCATCGACGTCCCGGTGAAGTCGTTGCCGGCGCAGGTGCCTTCCTTGAAGACCGCGCCGGAACGGAAGTCGTCGGAGAAGTTCCAGTTCGTCCAGCCGATCTGCTTGCTCTCCAGGAAGTCCAGGTACTTCTGTGACCAGGTGAAGTCGTTGCCGCCATCACCGGTATACGTCTGGGTGCCGAACTCCGTGACGAACAAGGGGATCCGGTCCGCGGCGCGCGACAGGGCGTCGAAGTACTCCTGCTTGTGCGACGCGGCGTAGAAGTGGAACGTGTACATCAGGTTCGTCGCGTTCACCGGATTGTCGATGACGTCGGCCTCACTGCCGCCGTCGGAGACGCCGAGCGACGCCCACCCGTGGGTGCCGACGAAGATCACGCCGTCGGGGTCCTTGGCCCGGATCACCGGCACCATCTGCTCGGCGTACGACTTGATGCCGGCCCAACTGACACCGTTCGGCTCGTTGGCGATGTCGTAGATGATGTTCTTCTTGTCCTTGTGCCGTTCGGCGATCTCGGTGAAGAACGTCTTCGCCAGGCCGAGGTTCGCATTCGGGTCGCCCGGGTCGAGCTGGTGCCAGTCGACCAGGGCGTACATACCGCGCGAAGTCGCTTCCTCGATGTAGTTGTTCACCAGGTTGGTGAACTTCTCCGGGTCGGTCTCGTAACCGTCCTCCTGCACGTACATCGAGATGCGCAGGATGTCGGCTTTCCAGTCGTTCGCCAGGGCGTCCAGCGAGGCGGTCTTGACGCAGTTCGCGTACCACTGCAGGCCGTGCGTGCTCATGCCGCGCAGCTGGACGGGCTCGTTGCGCTCGTTGCAGAGCTTGGTGCCGCAGACGTGCAGCTGACCGTTGCGGCCGACCGGGGTGTCGTCGGCCTGTTCGGCGGCTTGAGCGGAAACAGGTAAGAGTGCCGAGGCGGCCAGCAAAGCTCCGGCCAGAAGAGAGTGGATCATGAACTTCCTCCGAGGGGGCGTCGGGGAGGACGATGATTAGGAAGGTTTCCTAATAGTTCAGGTGAACCTAACGGCAGGTGCGGAACGCTGTCAATTGGTCGCGCAAGGTGATCATTAGTGATCAGGCCGTGTCTCTGTCCGGCCAGGCTGCTTTGAGGGTCGCGAGCGTGACGCTGATCGCCGGTCGGCGGGATGTCGTCGTGCGCCACACGGCGTACAGGCGGCGGCTCGGCGCGGGTTGCAGCGGTACGACGATCACACCGTCGGGGACCGGCCCGCGGCCGAGCCGGGGGAGCAGGCCGATGCCCAGGCCGCGGGCGAGCATCGCCAGCTGGGTCTGGTACTCCGCGACGGAGTACGCGACCTCCGGCTCCACGCCCGCGCGGCGCATCGTCCGGATCAGCCACTCGTGGCAGATCGACCCGACCGGCTGGCAGATCCACCGTTCACCGACGAGATCCTCCGCGCGAACGAACTCCTTGCCCGCCAGGCGATGCGTCGCCGGCACCAGTACGTCGGCAGGATCAGAGCCGAGTTTCACCCGCGACAACCCCTCGGGCAGACCGAGCGGGGTGTTGTGCCAGTCGTGGACGATCGCGACGTCGATCTCGCCGCGGTTGACCGCGGCCACCGCCTCGAACGGGTCCGTCTCGAGCACCCGGACGTCCAGCTGGTCGTGCTCGTCGACCAAGCGCGCGAGCGCAGGCGGCAACAGCCCGCGCGCTGCGGTCGGGAACGCGGCGATGCTGAGCGTCCCGATCGCCTGACCACGTTGCTCTTCCAGCGTCAGCTCGGCGTCCTCGACCAGCTCGAGAATCCGCGCCGCCGTCGACGCCAACTGCTGGGCCGCGTCGGTCAGCACGATCCCGCGCCCCTGCCGCTCGATCAGCGTCGTCCGGGTCTCGCGCTCGAGCTTCGCCAGTTGTTGCGAGACCGCGGATGGCGTGTAGCCGAGCACCTCGGCCGCCCGATTGACCGATCCATACTGCGCCACCGCGTGCAGCGCCCGGAGCCGCCCGAGATCGATCATGAAGCACTCCTACATTGTTAGCGGTAGCAATCGGTGCTGGTCCTTAAGTGTACTCCGGCCGACACTGGACCGTATGAAGCCTCGTGACCTGCTCCTCGCCCTCGCCGTCGTCGTTGTCTGGGGCATCAACTTCGTCGTGATCGAGGTCGGTCTCGAAGGCATGCCGCCACTCCTGCTCTCCGCGCTGCGGTTCTTCTTCGCCGCCGTCCCCGCGATCTTCCTGCTCGGCAAACCACGCGTCGCCTGGCGGTACGTCGCGGGCGTCGGACTCGCACTCGGTGTCGCGAAGTTCGGGTTGCTGTTCATCGCGATGGACCACGGCGTACCGGCCGGCCTGTCGTCGCTCGTGCTGCAGAGCCAGGTGATCTTCACGGTCCTGTTCGCGATCGCCGTACTGCGGGAGCGTCCGCGGCGCGCACAGATCATCGGCATCGTCATCGCGTGCGTCGGGATCCTGCTGATCGTCCTCGATCGCAAGCTGTCGGCGCCGCTGGCAGCGCTAGCACTGGTGATCGTCGCGGCCGGGTTCTGGGGTGTGGCCAACACGATCACCCGGTACGCGAAGCCGCCGGACACGTTGCGGTTCATGGTCTGGGTCAGCGCCGTCGCCGTCGTACCGCTGCTGATCCTCTCGCTCCTCACCGAGGGGCCGCAGGAAGACGTCGACGCGATCCGTGCGATCGACCTGAGCGGCATCGGCGCGATCGCGTACCTCGCCTTCGCGGCAACCCTGTTCGGGTTCGGCGTCTGGGGTTACCTGCTCCGGCAGTACGACGCCAGCACGGTCGCACCGTTCTCGCTGCTGGTGCCGGTCGTCGGCATGTCCGCCGCGTGGGTCCTGCGCGGTGAGGCGGTCGGACTGCAGCAGGCGATCGCGGCGGCGCTGGTGATCGGCGGCATGGCCTGCACGATCATCCGGCGCCGGGCCCCGCGGACAACGGAGCCCGGCGAGCTGGTCAAGTCAGCTGCTTGAGCGGTGGCATCTGCCACCCGCGCGCCAGTGACGAGGGGTACGCCGGAGCGCCGCCCGCGAAGTACTCGGTGAACTTCATGATCAGCGGATCCCAGCGCAACGGGTCGATGTAGCGGTCGTTGCTCATCAGCAGGTCTTCGCGTACCCGGACCCGCTCGACCTTCATCTCCAGCGCGCACAGGTGCGAACCAGGCCCGCCGATCTCGGTGATCGCCGCGATCCGGCCTTCGAGGTTGATCGGGCTCTCCTGGACGGAATCCAGGCCGGACAGCTCGCTCGGCTCGCGGGTCAGGCCGCCGGCGGCGAACTTGTCCGGCACGTACCGGTACCCGCGCGCCCGCTTCGACGCGGACATCTCCTCCGATCCGGTCAGCAGCGCGATCCGGTCGAGCGCCGCGACCATCTCCGGGTCGACCAGGTTCAGCACGATCTCCGGCCGCTCGACGAGGTTCTTCACGGTCTGCGCGCTCGTCCCCATCCCGAGCATCGCGGTGTATCCGAGCCACCAGGCGGACGACATCGGGGCGAGGTTCGTGCTGCCGTCGGGGTTGGCGGAGCTGATCAGGACGACCGGTGTACCGAAGTACAGGACCTTGGGCTCGACTGTGCGCTTCATGCGAATGAAACGGTGATGCGCCAGGATGTGTGAGTGGACGCATCTCAAGTCGGTCGCCTGACCGCTCGATGGATCGCCGAACTGCCCGGCGAGGACAGCACCGTGATCTCCGGGCTCGGCGTACAGCCGTTGCTGGCGATGCTGGCCGAGGTCGCTGACGAGCCTGCTCACACCGAGCTGGCCGAGGCAGCGGGCGGACGGTACGGCGGTCTGCTGCAGGCGCCCGAACTGCGGATGGCGCTGGGACTGTGGACGCGACCCGAAATCGAGCTGCAGCCCGGCGTGGATCGGTTCCTGCCGCCGGAGGTGCGTGGGACGCTGACCGATCGCGCCGCGCTCGACGCGTGGGTGGTCGAGCAGACGGACGGGTTGCTGCAACGGATGCCCGTCCAACTCACGCCTCAGGTGTTGCTGGTGCTCGCGTCGGCGTTGGTGCTGAAGACGGAGTGGGCGCTGCCGTTCGAGGAGTACCCGCGGAACGAGCGGCGGTGGTTGAACCGGGCGGATACCGACCTCGACAGCTTGCAGGTGTACGACAGCACGGCGGGGCGGTTGACCGTGGTGACGGTGCGGGGAACCGGCGAGTTCGACGTACAGCTCGTGGTCGGTGACGGTGGGCGTGCGGCCGTGCTGTCCGCGGCGCTGGGGCTCGACGGGGAGGGCGTGAGCGGCGCTGAGGTGCTGGCGGCGAAGCGGTCGGCGCCCGGCGTCGAGGTGATCGAGTCCATGCAGCCGACCGTCGTACTGTCGATGCCGTACTTCGAGATCGAAGCGGAGCATGACCTGCTGGAGCATCCCGAGGTGTTCGGGCTGGTGTCCGCGTCGGACGCGAACACCGGGCACTTCCCGGGGTTGAGCCCGCAGCCGCTGGCGATCGGCCAGGCGCGGCAGGCCGTGATGGCGCGGTTCTCGGCGACCGGGTTCGAGGCGGCTGCGGTCACCGCGATGGCTATGGCCGCGGGCGCGGCACTGGGCGCGAAGGCGCTGTACGTGAGTCTCGACCGGCCGTTCGGCTTCATCGCCGTACACCGGCCGACCGGGGTCCCCGTCGTCGCGGGCTGGGTGAACTACTCGTAGGGATTGACGGGCGCGGCCACCGGCTTGACCGTCTCGACTGTGAGCGCTGCGACGTCGCCGTCGGCGCGCTTGGTCGGCTCGGCCCACTTGCCGGTCACCGTGATCCATTGGTTCTTCGGCGGCGCGGCCTGACCGCGAGCCTCGACCATGAACGCCGTACCGTCCGCGACACAGCAGGTCAGGCCGATGCGCGTCACATACCAGACGCCGTTCTTCGCCGGCGTGACGAAACCGGTCAGCTGGAACGACCGGCCCTGCATCGTCTCCTTCTCCCACACCGCCCAGACCGAGTAATCGCGGACCGCGATGGGCTTCGGGCCGTGCGACTCGTCGCCCCAATACGCGTTGCCCTGCGGCTCGGCTGGTTTGGCCGGTTTCGCGGCGACCGGTGACTGCCGTTGCGCGGCGTCCGCACCGAGCGCGGGCGGATCCACGACGAGCAGCGCGAAGATCGGGATCAGGAGCAGCCAGGCGGCACGCGGCAGACCGTGGTCATGGGCCTGGCGGGACCGCACGACCACATCGGTCACCGCGAGCGCGATCAGCACGACACCGGCCGCGAGCAGCATCCACCGCATCCCGGGTTTCACATACCGCAGGTAGACCCCGGACGTCGCGAGCTGCACCATCGCAGCCCCGACGAACACAATCACCAACCCGGCAACGTTGCGCTTCACAACAACCACCACCCCACGAGGAGACTGGTCAGGATCGCGACCACGAAGGTGGCCGGTGCGAAACGGACGGCGAACTTCGGGCCGAACGTCCCGGTCTGCAAGGCGATCAGCTTCACGTCGACGATCGGGCCGACCACCATGAACGCGAGTCGCGCGGTCAGCGAGAACTGAGTCAGGCTCGCCGCGACGAACGCGTCGGCCTCGGAGCAGATCGCCAGCAGTACGGCGAGCAGCCCGAGGATCAGCACCGACAGCAGGAGGTTCCCCGCCACGTGGTCGAGCCAGGCCCGCGGGACGACGACGTTCAACGTGGCCGCGGCCGCCGCGCCGACCACCAGGAACCCGCCGGCGTGCAGGAAGTCGTGCAGCATCGCGGACCGGAACACGTCGAACTTGGAGTCGTCGTGCGCGTGCCGGTTCTTCGGCATCTTCAGCCACGAACCGCCCTTGCCGGTCAGCAACCACAACCAGCCGAGGATCATCGACACCGCGAGCGAGGTCACCGCGCGGGCGACCACGACCTTCGGCTGCCCCGGGAACGCGACCGCAGTCGACGCCAGTACGACCGGGTTGATCGCTGGCGCGGACAGCAGGAACGCGATCGCCGCGGCCGGGGTGACGCCGCGGTTCATCAACGCCGCCGACACCGGGACCGACGCGCACTCGCAGCCCGGCAGCACGACCCCGGAGGCGCTGGCGACCGGTACGGCGAGGGCGGGATGCTTCGGGAGCGCCTTCGCGAAGAACGACGCCGGGACGAACGCGGTGAGGGCGGCCGAGAGCAGTACGCCGAGCACCAGGAACGGCAGCGCCTGCACAGTCACGCCGACGAACATGGTCGCCCAGGTCCGGATCCCGTCGTCGGTGAACCACGCGTTGAACAGCCGCCGCCCGAACAGCGCGAGTCCGACCAGCAGCACGAGCGTTGCGGTGAACGCGATCGAGGACCCGGACGGTTCTTTCTCCGTCGTCTCGGGCAATTTCTCGACCTCGGTTGGCGTACTCACGGTGCGCATCCTGACACAACAGAGTGCGCCCGGACGACCACCCACAGCGCCTCTGAAATGAAAATCAGCGTCATTCCGGCAAATTCTCGCGTGTGGCAGTCTGGAGGCATGGATGCCGACGTGGTGCGCGCAGTCAACGACCTCACCACCCGCTGGGCCCGGACGTTGCCGGCGGAGAACACTGTCGTGGCCGGGCTCGGTCTCTGGCCGCTGCTGGCGCTCCTCGCGACCGGTGCGGACGAGCCCGGACGCGCCGAATTGGCCGCGGCCACCGGGGTGGATCCGGCGACCGGGTCGACCGACGCGATCCGGCTGATCGAGGCGATCGAAGCCTCCGCCGACCTGAACGCCGCGCTCGGCGTGTGGGTCAGCGAGCAGCTCAAGCTCGCCGAATCGTTCGACAGCGTGATGCCCGCGCCGCTCGTCGGCCTGCTGACCGGCAACCCGGCCGTCGACAAGGCAAAACTCGACGCCTGGGCCGCGGAACACACCGACGACCTGATCCGCGAGATGCCGGTCAACCTCGACGGCGACGTGATGATGGTCCTCGCCTCGGCGTTGCTCCTGCGCACCACGTGGGTCCGCCCGTTCACCGAGCAGGTCCGTCGAGTCTCCACCGGTGCGTGGGCCGGTTCGTGGCACTGGCTCGAGCGCACGGACTTCGACCTGGATTCGGTACGGCGGTACGACGACCTGACCGTCGTCACGGTGCGCGGCGACGCGGATGTCGACGTACTGCTGGGGATCGGCGACGATGCCCTTCCGGCTCTGCTCGACGCGGCCGGCCGGCCGAACGACGGCGTACCGGGAAGTCAGCTCATTGCCGAGGACGAGCCTGGGCCGGGGCTGTCGATCGGGCGGAACACTGCGTCGCGGCCTGATGTGAAGGTGTCGTTGCCGTCGTTCAGCATCGAGGTCGAGCATGATCTGCTCGCGGCTCGTGAGCTGTTCGGGTTGACCGCGGTGACGTCGGATCCGGGGGCGCACGGGCACTTCAGTGCGCTCAGTCCGACGCCGCTCCAGGTCGGGCAGGCGAAGCAGAAGGTGCTCGCGCGGTTCTTCGCGGCCGGGTTCGAGGCTGCGGCGGTCACCGCGATCGCGATGACGCGGGCCGCGATGGTGACCCGGCAGGAGCGTCGCCTGGAGCTCACGCTGGACCGGCCCTTCGCGTTCACCGCCGTACTGCGGGACTCGCGGCTGCCGATCGTGGCGGGCCGGGTCGAGAGGCCTACTGAACCGGGAGCGTGAACAGCCGATTGAGCAGCGCGGACGCCTCGTCGACGCCCGCGCGATCGCCGGTCAGCAGCAGGTCGAACAGCAGGCCCCGCGAGGCGGCCAGGCCGAGACGCGCGTACGCCGGGGCCTCGGCCGGCGGGATGCCCGCGCGTACGCAGAGCTCGATCAACGGCGGTAGCCAGACGTTGATCAGGTCGGCCTTGAGGGACTCGGTGTGCGGCAGGTCCTGCATCGCGTGGGCGCTGAGCTCGAAGAACAGCGGGCCGTAGATCAGCGCGGCCTCGGTGACGCGGCGCCAGAACTCCTCGGCCTGCTGCTCTACCGGCAGGTCTGACAATGTGGCGAGGAGGTCGCGTTGCTGCTGCTCGACCGTGCGGACCACCTCGGCGAGCAGGCCCTCGCGGGAACCGAAGTGGTAGATCAGCATCCGGTGACTGGTGCCGATCGAGGTCGCGATACTGCGCAGGCTCGCGTCCCCGATCCCGTTCTTCGCGAAATGCTCGACGGCGTCACCCAGCAGACTTGCTCGACTCACTGACTTCCTTCAGCTTGGCGGTCTCGGTGGCGATGTAGTCCCGGGTGAGCTTGGCGTACAGCCTTCCGAAGAGCCAGCCGAGCGGGCCCTCCTGGATGATGGTCGCGGTCGCGACGGTGCCTTCCGGGGTGCTGACCACGCGGTGGCCGCCGGTGGTCTTGATCCCGGGGGCCTTCGAGACCCACTCGAAGTACTCGCCCTCCTTGAGTTCGGTCACCTCCCAGACGGCGACCGGGAGCTTGGGCTGGCGGATCCGGGTGCGGGCGCCGACGTGGATCCGGCCCGCGTCCAGCCGCTCGACGGAATCGACGGTCGGGGTCCAGTCGGGCCACCGCTCGACGTCGCTGAAAACCTCCCAGACCCGGTCGGCCGGGGCCTGGATCGTGCTGGAATGATCGAAGCGCATGTACCAAATGGTACATCAGGTCTGTGTCAGGTCTCGGCGGGCGGTCTGCTGGCCGACCACCGGCGGCAGGTAGGGTCTTGGGCCATGGCTGACCAGAACGTCCCGCAGAACGTGGAGAACGAACAGGACCCGGGCGCGAACACCCAGATGTTCCGCGCCTTCGTCAACGAGGGCCAGACCGAGGCGACCAGCGAACCGAAGGTCAACGGCCGGGTCCTCGCGATCGTCGGCGGCGCGGTGCTGCTGATCGCGATCATCGCCGCCATCGCCGTTCTCTGAGTTGACCGACCTGAAGGTCGAGGTCGTCAGGGTCTTCACGGACCCGGACGGCCGGTTCGGCAACCCTCTGGGCATCGTCGACGGCCGCCTCGTCGGTGAGAGCGACCGGCAGCGCGTAGCCGCCGAACTCGGCTACAGCGAGACCGTGTACGTCGATGACGCCGCCACCGGCACGCTCCGTATCTACACCGCCACAGGCGAGATGGCCTTCGCCGGCCATCCCACCGTCGGCGCCGCCGCCTGGCTCCACACCCACGGCCACCCGGTCGACACCCTGCACGTCCCCGCCGGCCCGATCCCCGTCACCCGCTCCGGCAACCTCTTCGCCGTCCGAGCCGACACGACCTGGGGCAGCCCCTGGGACTGGCGCCAACTCTCCTCACCCGAGGAGGTCCTGTCCGCCGACCCCACGACCTACACCGCCGGCCACACGTTCCTCTGGTCCTGGCAGGACGAACCAGCCGGCATCATCCGAGCCCGAGCCTTCGCCCCCGCCATGAACGTCAAGGAAGACGAAGCCACCGGCTCCGCCGTAACCCAACTAACCGCCCAACTAGCCCGAGACCTCCTGGTCATCCAAGGCAAGGGCTCCCACCTCCGAACCACCTGGCACCCACCAACCCACGCCACCGTAGGCGGCCAAGTCCTCCCCGCCGCGCCGCGCACCTTCACGTTCTGACCGCGTTCTCCAGCATCCGTTGACGGGTGACCCGGCTCAGATGGAGCATGGGGTCTCGGATACTTGGGGAGGTTCCTGTGGCGGATGTTGTCAGGGCTGCGCTTGTTCAGACGTCGTGGACGGGTGACAAGGAGTCCATGATCAAGGCGCACGAGGACTACGCGCGGCAGGCTGCTGCTGCGGGTGCGAAGGTGATCTGTTTCCAGGAGCTGTTCTACGGGCCGTACTTCTGCCAGAAGCAGGACGCCGAGTACTACGAGTACGCCGAATCCGTGCCGGGCCCGACCACCGAGCGGTTCGCCGCGCTGGCGCGGGAGCTCGGGATGGTGATGGTGCTGCCGATGTACGAGCAGGAGCAGCCGGGCGTGCTGTACAACACCGCTGCGGTCATCGATGCCGACGGCACCTATCTGGGTAAGTACCGGAAGAACCACATCCCGCAGGTCAAGGGCTTCTGGGAGAAGTTCTACTTCCGGCCGGGCAACCTCGGGTACCCGATCTTCGACACCGCGGTCGGCCGGATCGGCGTCTACATCTGCTACGACCGGCACTTTCCCGAGGGCTGGCGGGCGCTCGGCCTGGCCGGCGCGAAGATCGTCTTCAACCCGTCGGCGACCAGCCGCGGACTGTCGGCGTACCTGTGGAAGCTCGAGCAGCCGGCCTCCGCGGTCGCGAACGAGTACTTCATCGGCGCCATCAACCGGGTCGGCATCGAGTCCGAGTTCGGCGACAACGACTTCTACGGTACGTCGTACTTCGTCGACCCGGAGGGGAAATTCGTCGGCGACGTCGGGCACGACCACGATCCGGAACTGATCGTCCGCGATCTGGACCTCGGTCTGCTCGACACCGTCCGGGACCGCTGGCAGTTCTACCGCGACCGCCGCCCCGACGCGTACGGAGACCTGACGAAACCGTAAGTACTCCAACCGCTCAAAGGGGAGTGGCCTAGATGTCTTTGCTCGTCAAGGGTGGAACCGTCGTCGGACCGACCGGAACCAGAACAGCGGACGTGCTGGTCGAGGGCGAGAAGATCGTCGCGGTCCTGGACCCGGCGTTCAGCCCGACGATCGCGGTCGACGAAGTACTAGATGCCTCGGGCAAGTACGTGATCCCGGGCGGGATCGACGCGCACACCCACATGGAGCTGCCGTTCGGCGGTACCGCGGCCAGCGACACGTTCGACACCGGCACGCGGGCGGCGGCGTACGGCGGGACCACGACGATCATCGACTTCGCCGTCCAGCGCACCGGCGAGGTCGTGCAGGACGGGCTCGCCGCGTGGCACGCGAAGGCCGAGGGCGAGTGCCACGTCGACTACGCGTTCCACATGATCCTCGGCGGTGTCGACGCCGACGCGCTGAAGGCGATGGACCAGCTGGTCGCCGACGAGGGCATCACGAGTTTCAAGCTGTTCATGGCCTACCCGGGCGTCTTCTACTCCGACGACGGGCAGATCCTCCGCGCCATGCAGACCGCGCGGGAGAACGGCGCGATGATCATGATGCACGCGGAGAACGGCATCGCGATCGACGTCCTCGTGCAGCAGGCGATCGCGAAAGGCCAGACCGACCCGATCTACCACGGCATCACCCGCCCGGCCGCGCTCGAGGCGGAGGCGACCAACCGCGCGATCGCGCTCGCCGAGGTCGCGCAGGACTGCCCGCTGTACATCGTCCACCTGTCCGCCAGCCAGGCGCTCGAGAAGGTCGCCGAGGCGCGGCACGAGGGCCGCAACGTGTTCGCCGAGACCTGCCCGCAGTATCTGTACCTGACGCTCGAGGACCAGCTCGGCGCGCCGGGGTTCGAGGGCGCGAAGTGGGTCTGCTCGACACCGCTGCGCAGCAAGCACGAGTCGCACCAGCGGGACCTGTGGAAGGGCCTGCGGAACAATGAGCTGGCGATCGTGTCGACCGACCACTGCCCGTTCTGCATGAAGGACCAGAAGGAACTCGGCCTCGGCGACTTCTCCAAGATCCCCAACGGGATCGGCGGCGTCGAGCACCGCGTCGACCTGGTCTACCAGGGCGTCGTCGACGGGAAGCTGTCGCTGGAACGCTGGGTGGAGACGATCGCGACCACGCCGGCCCGGATGTTCGGGCTGTATCCGCAGAAGGGGATCGTGCAGCCCGGATCGGACGCCGACCTGGTGATCTACGACCCGAACGGTACGACGCGGATCGGGGTCGCGACGCACCACATGAACATGGACCACTCGGCGTACGAAGGGGTCGAGATCACGGGCCGGGTGGGCACCGTCGTGTCCCGCGGCGAGGTGATCGTGGCTGACGGCAACTACCATGGCCGGAAGGGCCGGGGGAAGTTCCTGAAGCGCGGCCTGTCGTCGTATCTCATGTAAGGGGGAATCGTGGACTTCGGTGTGGTGTTCCAGTGTGATCCGCCCGCGTCCACGGTCGTGGAGCTGGCCCGGAAGGCGGAGGATGCCGGGTTCTCGTACGTGTGGACGTTCGACTCGCACCTGCTCTGGCAAGAGCCCTTCGTGATCTACAGCCAGATCCTCGCGGCCACGAGCCGTGTGGTCGTCGGGCCGATGGTGACGAATCCGGGGACGCGGGACTGGACCGTGATCGCGTCCCAGTTCGCGACGTTGAACGAGATGTTCGGCAACCGGACGATCTGCGGGATCGGGCGCGGCGACTCGGCGCTGCGGACGCTCGGCGCGAAGCCGGGAACGATCGCAGAGATGAAGCAGTGCGTGGAAGTGGTGCGATCCCTCGCGCGCGGCGAGACCGTTTCCTATCGCGGCCAGCAGTTGAAGTTCGCGTGGGTCGAGAACGGCGCGCTCGACGTGTGGGTCGCGGCGTACGGCCCTCGTGCGCTGAAGGCGACCGGCGAGGTCGGCGACGGGTACATCCTGCAGTTGGCGGATCCGGACATCGCGGAGTGGATGATCACCGCGGTACGCCGTTCCGCGGAGCAGGCCGGCCGGGATCCGATGGCGATCAAGTTCTGCGTCGCGGCACCGGCGTACGTCGGGGACGACCTGGATCACCAGCGTGAACAGACCCGTTGGTTCGGCGGGATGGTCGGGAACCATGTCGCGGACATCGTCTCCCGCTACGGGACGTCGGGTGCGGTGCCGCAGGCGCTGACCGACTACATCGAGGGGCGCAAGGGGTACGACTACGCCGAGCACGGGCGGGCCGGAAACACCCACACCGACTTCGTGCCGGACGAGGTCGTGGACCGGTTCTGCATCCTCGGACCGGTCGAGAACCACCTCGCCCGGCTGGCCGAGCTGAAGGACCTCGGCGTCGACCAGTTCGCCCTGTACCTCCAGCACGACGCCAAGGAGGAAACCCTGGCGTCGTACGGGAAGGACATCATCCCCAACGTCTAGGGCGTCCAGCGGTACGCGCCGGGGAGCAGGTCCGTGGCGAGGACCGAGCCTGGCCCGTCCGTTGACGGCAGGATGACGCGGATCGTGGGGTGGTAGTCGACGAGGACCTGGCGGTCGCGGCCGCACGGGCCGACGACGCCGCGGCCTTCGTTGCCTACGGCTACGATTGTGGTGAGCTCGCGGGCTCCTTCGGCGCGGGCGCGGCCGAGGGCGACCAGTTCGGCGCAGGGGCCGCCGGTGAAGTGGTACAGGTTGATACCGGCGTACATGCGGCCGTCGACCCCGCGGACCGCGGCGCCCATCGTGTAGACGCCGTCGGGTCCGTCGGTGTTGGCGTCGACCGTACGGCGGGCCAGCTCGATCAGCTCGCGGTCGTCGTCGGTCAGCGGTTGCAGGGTCACCATGCGCCCCACCCTGCCACGCCCGGCGCGGCCGATGGGAATGAATCGTGCGGATTCGTGGTTGTATGGGGTAGGTCGATTTTCAGTAGCTGTGGTTTATCCCGATCTTTCCTTGTGAGAGATGGTGTGCCGCCGGTGCGACAACGGCCGGGTCTACCGCGACCGCGGTGCGCCCCATCTCCACGAAGGAGCAACAACATGGCACAGGGAACTGTGAAATGGTTCAACGCCGAGAAGGGCTTCGGCTTCATCACCGTCGACGGGGGCGGAGCGGACGTGTTCGTCCACTACTCCACCATCCAGACCGACGGCTTCCGTAGCCTCGACGAGAACCAGCGCGTCGAGTTCGACGTCGTCCAGGGCCCGAAGGGGCAGCAGGCGGAGAACGTCAACGTCGTCTGATTCCAGGTCGGCACGGACGCGGCCCCTCACCTGACGGTGGGGGGCCGCGTCCGGTTGTCAACCGGTGATCCTCTTCAGTTCGGCCTCGGTGACCGACTTGACGGTCTTGATCTCGGCGGCTGGGTCGGCGCCGCCGCGGATGATCTTGTTCAGCGCGTCGGAGTACGCCGAGCTGGCCTTCGGTGACCAGAGCATCGGGTTCTGCGGGTGGCCGTTCTCGTTCAGCAGCTTGACAGCGTCCGCGGCCGGGCCGGACTTCAGTTTCTCCGCTTTCGCCGACAGGGTCTTGCGGGCCGGGACGTGGAAGCCGTACGACTGCGCGAAGTCGAGCTGGTCGTCGGTCTGATCCACCCACAGCCACTTGACGAACTTCTTCGCGGCGTCGAGGTTCTTCGACTTCGCGTTCACGCACGCGCCGTACGCCCCGACCGGGACACTCGGCGCGCCCGTGGTCGCGTTCAGCTTCGGCCAGGGGAGTACGCCGTAATCGCCGGGGAGCGCCTTCTCGATCACAGGGAGCGTCCACAGGCCGGTGAACTGCATCGCGGTCAGGCCCTGCGTGAACGCGGCCGGGTCGGACCAGTCGGTCGGTGCCCCGAGCAACAACACCTTCGAGGTCCAGAACTCCCGCAGTTTGCGTAGCGACTCGAACGCGGCCGGGTCGTCGAAGCCGAACTGGTTGTCCTTGGTCAGGTAGTCGACGCCGGCCGACCAGAGCGCCGGTCCGCCGAGCACGCCGACGCCGCCGTCGTTGCCGACGAACAGGCCCTTGGTCTTGTTGTTGGTGAGCTTCTTCGCGGCGGCCAGCAGCTCGTCGACGGTCTGCGGCGGCTGTACGCCGGCCGCGCTCAGCAGGCTCTTGCGGTACACGAGCAGCTGCATGTCGATCACCTGCGGGATCGCGTACAGCTTGCCCTGGTACGACATCCGCTCGAGCAGCGCCGCGTTGAAGTCGCTCTTCGCGTCACCCAGCAGATCGGTCAGCTCGACGACCTGATTGCCCTTGATCATGTCGATCGTCGGCCCGTTCGGGTACTCGAACACGTCCGGGCCCTGGTCGGTGAGCAGCGCCGTCGCGGCCTTCTTCTCGTAGTCGCCCGGCGACCACTGGATCGTTACGGTCGCATCCGGGTACGCCTTCGCGTACTTCTCCACCGCCTGCTGCGTGCCCGCCTCGCCGTACTGGTGGTACCACTGCTGGAGCGCCGGCTTCGACCCGTCCGATCCGCCGGACGACGGCCGCCCGGAGTTCGACCCGCATCCCGCCACGGCCATCGCGGCCAGTCCAGTCCCGAGCCCGAGTACCTGCCGCCGACTGATCGTCATCGCCTGCACCTCTCCGTCCAGCGCGGTCCCACAGCCCGCGCACCACCCCAGACCCTACGATGTAGGCTGGTCCGCATGTTCTCCCCACGTGACTAGAGACGGCTCCCACGCCTTGCGTGGTCTCGAGCCCATTCCGTCTCTCTAGGAGCGTTCTCGTGTCCGGCACAACTCGTGCCGGGAGCTACCGTGACGTCCTGCTGTTGCCGTCGGCGCTGCGCACGTTCGTGCCTGCGCTGCTCGGCCGGCTGTCGTACGGCCTGCTCCCGTTGTCTCTGCTCTTCACCGTCCAGCAATCCACCCATTCCTTCGCGACGGCAGGCGCCGCGGTCGCGGTGTTCGGCTTCGCGTCGTTGTCGATGCCGTACAAAGCGCGGCTCGTCGACCGCTACAGCCAGCGCCGCGTCCTCCCGCCCCTCGCACTCGGCGCATCCGCCGGCCTGGTTGCCATCGCAGCATTCGGTACGGCGGAAAGCGCCGTACTGCTCCTCGTCGGCATGACCGGGCTGCTCGCGCCGCCCCTGGGGCCGTCGATGCGGTCGAACTGGCGACTGCTCACAGAAGGCTCCACGCTGAAGGAACGCGCGTACGCCCTCGACGCGGTCTCCGAGGAGTGCCTCTTCCTCGGCGGGCCGCTGATCGCAGGCACCCTGATCAGTCTCGTGTCCGCGCCGGCCGCGCTCGGCTGCTCGGCCGCGTTGATGGTCGTCGGCACCTTCGCGATGGTGACCAGCCCGGTGACGACGTCGACGTCAGCGTCGGCACCGGCTCGGCATCCGTTGGGGCCGTTGGTGATCCCCGGCCTACGACGGATCCTGGTCGTCATCATGGTCACCGCGTCCGGGATCAGCGCGGCGTACGTCTGCGTGGCGGGCGTCGCGCAGCATGCGGGACGCCCCGGAGCGGCCGGGTACGTCGAGGCGGCGATCGCGGCGGGCAGTGTGGTCGGCGGGACGCTCTGGGCGCGCCGGCGTCATACCCGCTCCTGGTCGACCCACCTCGGCGGGCTGATCGCCGTACTCGCCGCCGGACTGCTCGCGGCGTCATTCGTGACCGACCTGATCGTGCTCGGAGGCGTGCTGGGCATCGCCGGTGCAGCCGTCGCGCCGCTGTTTGTGGTCTCGTACCTGGCCGCCGACGACGTCACGCCGCCGTACCAACGGACCGAGGCGAGCACCTGGATCAACACCGCCAACAACCTCGGTTCGGCCGCCGGATCAGCGACCGCCGGGCTGGCGCTCGAACATGCCGCGCCGTCCTGGGGCTTCCTGGGCGGCGGCGTACTGCTCGTCCTGGTCGCGCTGACCGTCCAAGCGTCAGGCGTCCGACAGGCGCGCGATCGTGGCTGAGGCGCGTCGGACGATCGGGACCGGACCGGCCGGGAGGACGTCGCCGATGAAGGCGTAGTGCTCGAGTACGGCGGGGTCGACGTCGCCGGGGCGGTGCCGGCTGTGGTCGCGGACCCAGTCGATGATGTCGCCCCAGCCGGGCGCCGCGAGGGAGCCGCCGAAGTGCTGGACCGAGAGGCCGGCGCAGAGGTTGCTGAAGGCCAGGCGGTGGGCGAGCGGCCAGCCGCGGAGGGTGCCCAGCACGAGCGAGGCGAGGAACACGTCGCCGGCGCCGGTCGGGTCGTACGAACGCACCGGCAGCGCCGGCACCTGCTCCTCCTCGCCGGTCTCCGAGTCGATCGCCAGTACGCCGTCGGCACCGTTCGTCACCACCGCGAGCGGCACCCGGTCGGCCAGCTTGTGCAGCGCGGCCTTCGGGGTGTCGGTGCGGGTGTAGGCCATCGCCTCACCCGCGTTCGGCGTGAACGCGTGGAACCCTTCCAGTACGTCGAGCACCGCCGGCGACCACTCGTCGGTCGGATCCCAGCCGACGTCACCGAACAACAGCGCACCGGACTGCCGCGCCTCGACCGTCCAGCCCGGCAGCTCCTCCGCCACCGGAACGATCGCGGACCGCGTGTTCAGGCCGGGCCCCACCAGCTTGCTCGGATCGCCCGGCGCCTCGTGCGCGTGCGTCACCATCGCGCGGTCCCGGTCGATCGACATCGACACCGTGACGGGCGAGTGCCAGTGGCCGATCCGCCGCGAGTGCGACAGGTCCACGCCCTCCTGGTCCGCGAGGGTCCGCCAGCAGAAGTCGGCGTACGCATCGTCACCGAACACCGAGGCGAGCCCGGTCTTCAGCCCGAGCCGCGCGGCCGCGATCGCGAAGTTCGCGACACCGCCCGGGCACGACCCCATACCCTCGGCGAAGATCTCCGTACCGGTGGTCGGGGCGGACGCCAGACCGGTCATGACGATGTCGAGGAACACCGTCCCCTGTACGAACACGTCGTAGCGGTCCTGCTCGTCCGTCACGGTGACACGACTCCTTGTCATCCTGGTTTGTCGGTGCTGGATGGGATGCTCCTTCGTAGCATCATCGACCGGTCAAGACCACGGAATTGGGAGGACGAGCATGAGTGCTGGGGTGTGTCCGTGATCCCTACCTGGATCTCGATCGTGGGGGTCGTGATGACGGTCATGAGTCCGGTGCTCGCGCTCGGCGGCGTGTTCCTGGGGTCGTACCTGACGCGGAAGTCCGATCGCGAGCTCGATGTCTGGCGGCACCGCGAGGAGACCATGCGGATGGTCCGGTGGGCCGTGGAGCAGATTCTCGAAGGTGAGGACGCCGGGACGGATGCCGGTGTGGTGACGCTGCGTTCACTGATGAGATCCGAGCTGTTACAACCTGAGGACTACGATCTGGTCGCCGCGCTGACGGCCGCCGTAGCGATCGACCGCGTCGGCGCGTCCGCGTACGCTGATATCGCGGACACCGACATCGAGGTCGTCGAGGGAGACAGTGACCATGGCTGAGAAGAAGACCGTGAAGGTCTCCCGCCAGGCTGTCGAGCTGGCCCGGTTGCACGTCGAAGCCGCCCGCCGCGCCGGCCGCAAGCCCGACGCCGGCGTCGCCCGGATCGCCGACGCCCGCCCGGACAACGGCAACGGCACGCCTTCGCCGGCCCCGGCCTGACATACGCCTGTTTGAAACGCACCGGGTATCGGACGCGGGTGTACGGACCGGCACGTCTGGTCGGCGGCACGCCGTGGAGCGCCTAGACTGATCGCCGGCCGCTCCGGTGGCGTACGGTGCACTTCGTGGTTACCGTCGCGTCGCTCCCTGTTCCCGACCACGGCCGGATGAACCCGTGATCCGCTTCGAGAATGTGTCCAAGACGTACGAGGGCCAGTCCAAGGCCGCTCTGCTGAACGTCAACGTCGAGATCGAGAAAGGCGAGTTCGTCTTCCTGGTCGGTACCTCCGGGTCCGGCAAGTCGACGTTCCTTCGTCTGGTTCTGCGTGAGCACCGGACGACCCGGGGTCACATCATGGTCGCCGGCAAGGACCTGAACCGGCTGGCCAGCTGGCGGATCCCGCAGATGCGGCGCCAGATCGGCACCGTGTTCCAGGACTTCCGGCTGCTGCCGAACAAGACCGTCGCCGAGAACGTGGCGTTCGCGCTGCAGGTGATCGGCAAGCCCCGCGCGCATATCCGCAAGACGGTGCCCGAGGTCCTCGAGCTGGTCGGTCTGGACGGCAAGGAGGACCGGATGCCGGACGAGCTGTCCGGCGGTGAGCAGCAGCGCGTCGCGATCGCCCGCGCGTTCGTGAACCGGCCGATGATCCTGATTGCCGACGAGCCCACCGGAAACCTCGACCCCGGTACGTCGGTCGGCATCATGAAGCTGCTGGACCGGATCAACCGGACCGGGACGACCGTGGTGATGGCCACCCACGACGTCTCGATCGTCGACCAGATGCGCAAGCGCGTGATCGAGCTGGAGAACGGCCATGTCGTCCGCGACGAGTCGCGCGGCGTCTACGGCTACCAGCACTGACCAGGGGACTGACTGACTGATGCGCTTGAACTACATCCTCTCCGACCTCGGGATCGGCCTGAAGCGGAACCTCTCGATGACGATCGCGGTCGTCGTCACCATCTGGGTCTCGCTGTCGCTGTTCGGCAGTGCGCTGCTCGCCCGCGAGCAGGTCGACCTGATGAAGGGGAACTGGTACGACAAGATCCAGATCTCGGTGTTCCTGTGCACCAAGGACTCCGGCGGCCGCGGCTGCTCCGGCGCCGAGGTGACCCAGGAGCAGAAGAACCGGATCCAGCAGGTCATCCAAACGAACCCGGACACCGCGCCCGACGGCGTGTTCTCGGAGTCGAAGAAGGAAGCGTTCGAGTCGTTCAAGAAGCTGTACAAGGACTCCCCGATCGTCAGCACGGTCACCGAGGACCAGATGCAGGAGTCCTTCCGGGTCAAGCTGCGAGATCCACAGCGATATCAGAACCTGGTCAGCGCCGTCGCCGGCCTTCCCGGCGTCGACACCGTCCAGGACCTCCGCCAGTACCTCGATCCGCTCTTCAAGGCCCTCAACGGCTTGCAAGTCGGCGCGCTGATCTCGGCCGGCTTGCTGCTGGTCGCGGCCCTGATGCAGATCTCCAACACGATCCGGCTGGCGGCGTACGCCCGGAGACGGGAGATCGGCATCATGCGCCTGGTGGGCGCCTCGAACTTCTATATCCAGCTGCCGTTCCTGCTGGAAGCGGTGCTGGCGGCGCTGATCGGCGCGGTCCTTGCCTGCGGCACCTTGTGGGTCGGCGTGTACTTCGTGGTCATGCAGCGGGCCCAGGAGACGTTCCGCGTCTGGCAGTGGGTCGGCGCGACCGAAACCTTCCGCGCCACGCTGATCATGGTCGTCGTCGGCCTGATCCTGGCCGTGATCCCGACATTCCTGACAACGCGGAAATACCTCAAAGTCTGACCCGGGTGACCTATCGTGCAGTAACAGGAGTAACAACAGTCACTCCTGTACCGCACAATTGCATCCAGAGCAAGGGGTCGACCTGTGGTCCCGCACTTCCCCGGTGCGAACCCGCGTGAGCGGGGGAGCATCAAGCGAGACGACAGCACCGGCACCGCCACCACGCCGTACCCGCGATCACGCACGCGACCGCCGGGCCGGCAGACGGTGGTTGCCGCTTGCTGCCTTGTCCTGTCCCTGTCCGCCGGAGTCCTGGCGGCGGTTCCGTCTGCCCCCTCGGCAGAGGCGAAACCGCCGGATCCAGTCGCCAAGAAGAAGCAACTCGACGCGCAGCTCGGTCAGCAGAAGGCCGATCTCGACGACGCGTCCGACCAGCTCGGCAAGTCCGTTGCCGCGTACAACCAAGCCGTCGTGAAATACCAGGCCGTCCAGGTCCGGTACGCCGCCGCGCAGGGGCAACTCGCCGCTGCGAAGGCCGCCGATGCGGTTGCCGCGGGCAAGCTCGCCGCGGCCGAGGCGGCGTTGCGTACGGCGGTGTCCGACGTCGAGGCCGGCGAGAAGCTGATCGCGGAGAAGCGGTCCGTCGCGGGTCGCGCCGTACGGTCGGCGTACCAGCAGCAGAACGGCCTGGTGGGCCTGTCGATCGCGCTGCGGGGTGCCGCGCCGGCCGATATCGCGACCGGGATGCAGGTCCAGCGGAACGTCTTCGGTATCCAGAGCAACGCGATCACCAACCTGAACAACGCGCAGGCGCAGCTGGCCAGCAAGCGGGTCAAGGTCGCGGCCGCGGAGAAGGAGTCCGAGGCCGCGCGCGCCGAGGCCGCCGCAACGGTCAAGCGGGTCACCGAGCTGACCAAGCAGGTCGCGGCCGACCGGGCCGAGGCCGCGGCGATCGCGAAGGTCAAGCTGACCGCGTTCAAGGCCGCCGAGAAGGAGAAGAACACCGAGCTGGCGCAGTACAACTCGCTGCTGCGGGAGCGGAACCGGGTCGAACAGCTCCTGATCGCGCGGGCGAAGGCGGAGAAGGCGGCCGCCGCGCGCCGGAAAGCGGCTGCTGAGAAGGCCGAGCGGGAGAAAGCGCGCAAGGAGAACCGCAAGCCGCGCGAGATCCCGGACGATCCGCCGTCCTCCGGCGACGGCCGGCTGAGCTACCCGGTCAGCAGTTACATCACGTCGCCGTACGGAATGCGTTTTCACCCAGTCCTGCACTACTGGAAGCTGCACGACGGAACGGATTTCCGCGCCCCTTGCGGTACGCCGATCCGCGCCGCGGCGAGCGGTGTCGTGTCGGACAAGTACTACAACGGCGGCTACGGAAACCGGCTGTTCGTTTCACACGGTGTGATCGGCGGGTCGTCGATCACAACGGTCTACAACCACTTGTCGCGATACAGGGCGAGCGTCGGTGAACGCGTCCAGAAGGGCGAGATCATCGGGTACGCCGGTACGACGGGCTACTCCACCGGCTGCCACCTGCACTTCATGGTCTACCAGGACGGCCGCGTGGTTAATCCCATGAAGTGGTTGTAGACGGTCTGAGATACTGGTCGGATGGTGAAACAGTCCGGCCGGGAGAAGCCGATCGCGCAGAACCGTAAGGCGCGACACGACTACCACATCGAGGACGTGGTGGAGGCCGGGCTGGTGCTGACGGGGACCGAGGTCAAGTCCCTCCGGCAGGGCCGGGCCTCCCTCGTCGACGCGTTCGCCGCCGTCCGCGGGAACGAGCTCTGGCTGCAGGGCATGCACATCCCGGAGTACAAGCACGGCACGTGGACGAACCACGAGCCCCGCCGTACGCGGAAGTTGCTGCTGCACAAGGACGAAGTACAGAAACTGATCCGCGAGGTCGAGCAGCAAGGGGTATCGCTGATCCCGCTGTCGCTGTATTTCAAGGACGGCTACGCGAAGGTCGAGCTGGCCATCGGACGCGGTAAGAAGGACTACGACAAGCGCCACGCCCTCGCCGAACGCCAGGCGAACCGCGAGGCCCAACGCGCCCTGTCGGACCGCAGGCGGCAGTAACCCCCGCGCAGACCTTGGCGTCCGCTATCTTGCGGCCGTGCTCCCTCTCGCGTTGCCTGGCTGGCTCGACGCCGTGGTTGGACTTCTCACGGGGTTCGGCCTGTTCATCGGCTTCGCCGCTCTGGTCGGCTGGCTGATCGCACGGATCGGCGGTCCGTGGGTGGACCGGGCGCAGGCCAAGCTCACCAGGGAGCAGGCAGGCGCCGAGCGGTACGGCTGGCACCCGGGGACGGACGCCGACGGCCAACTGCACGTGGCCGGCTGCCGGATCTTCGCACCGGACGGGCACCTGCGCCGGATCCTGGTCGGCGAATACCAGGGCCGCCCGATCCGCATGGCCGAGTTCGTCCACACGACCAGGGGCCGCTACCTGCCGACCACCTGGGTCAACCATCTCGTCGCGATCGAGCTGTCCGTGCGGCTACCGGACCTGGCCGTCGGTCCCGACCTGGTCATCGGTCCCGGACCCGTTGTCGGCGACGGAGCGGCCGTCGAGCCGGGTATGGAGCGGGTCGAGGTCGAGAGCGAGGCCTTCAACCAGCGGTTCCGGGCAGCCGGGGTGGATGCCCGCTACGTTTCGGCCGTGCTGCATCCGCGGATGATGGAGTGGCTGCTCGACCAGCCGCCGGTGAACTTCCGGCTGTCCGGCAACCTGCTCGTCGCGTACGCGGCCAAGCCCTGGACCGTGCCGCAGACGCTGACGGTCCTGCCGGTCCTGAGCGGTGTCGTCGACCTGATCCCGCCGTTCGTTCTGTCCGACTACGGCCGACAAGTGAGTTGATCCGGTCCTTCCGGGTCCGGTCAGGGGTGCCTCCGGGGCGAACCCGATGGGGTGAGCGGCCGGCGGCGCGCACAGTGGAAACATGTCCACATCAGAGCTGCTGGTGACGCCGGCCCAACGGGACCGGGCCGTCGAGATCCTGAAAGAAATGTACGCCGACGGTCGGCTGGACCACATGGAGTTCGACCTCCGGCTCGAGAAGGCCCTGAAGGCCCGCACCCGGGCCGAGCTGAACAGCTCGTTCGACGGGCTGGTCTCCCGGCCGGTCCCGACGTTCGCCCCGGCCGCCTTCACCCGGCCGGCGCCGGTGCAGACCTACCGCGGCGACGGACGCGGGATGGGCACGATCGCGCACTGGCTCGGGTACCCGACGTCGTTCGTCGGCCCGGCCCTGGTCGTCGCGACCGCCGGCCAGAAGAACCCCGCCGTACGCCGGCACGCGGTCGAGGCGCTGAACTTCCAGCTGACCGCGTTCGGGGCGTTCGCGCTGCTGGGGATCGCGACCGGCATCACCGACGGGTTCCTGGGGTTCCTGTTCCCGATCCTCGGCATCCTCTGGTTTCTGCTGACCGGCGTCGGCGGCCTGGCCACAGCGGCCGGCAACAAGTTCCGCTACCCGTTCACCCTGCGGCTGATCAAGTAGGTCCTCGGGGAATGTCAGGTGCGGGCAGCCTGTTGGACTTGGTAGTGTGGATCTTCCACCGCTGTACGGGTGGGAGTTTGACAACTCAACAGGGGGTGAACGGTTTCGACTTTGGACGTACGTTGCAAGAGAAGCGGGCCGAGGATCCAGGGTTATCTCGTAAACGATCTCTGGAAACCAATAAGTGCCAATACACAGCGCACTAGCTACGCTCTCGCCGCCTGACGGCTGAGCACTTAAAGTAGCGGTCAGCCCGGGGATGCTCTCGCCCCGGCCCCTGGCCTCATTTAGAGAGCTTGCTTTGCTGGCCCGGTCACGGGGTCAGCACGGGACATTTACAGTGACTGAGCCTGTCAGCGAGATGTCTGTACAAACGCTGGGGCCGAGAAAAGCGCTATTCAGACTGCGCCCGGAGAAGTCTTGAAGCGACGCCGAAGGACGCGGGTTCGATTCCCGCCACCTCCACCCCTTGCGAACGCCCAGGTCAGAGCACATCTGACCTGGGCGTTCTGCTGTCCACGACCACTTAACGACCACTTTATGCCGCCACCTTCGGCTTGAGTGCGCTGGCTGCGGCGGCCGATGCCACACCCCGGCCCATATAGACATCCTGGGTCATCGACGGCTTCGCGTGCCCGAGGTGGTCGGCGATCTCGCGGGCCGTCAGGCCGGCCTCGTCCAGCCTGGTCGCGACGGTCTTCCGCCAGACGTGTGACGTGACCCAGGCGAGCGCCGCATCGATCCGGACCAGGGCCGCCTTCATGTCCCGGTTCGCGTTCGACGGGTTCCGCGCCTCGCCCAGCTGGGGCGGGAAGAGCAGACCGAGCGGATTCCGCGGCCACGTCAGGGTCAGGCGCCGGCGGCACAGCGCGACGATGTGCGGCGGGACGGCGATGATCCGCCAACCGGCGGCCGTCTTCGGCCGTAGCTGGATCACGGACCCCTTGCCCTTGAGGCGTACAACGGTCGCGTTGACCTCGATCACGCCCGCCTCGAGGTCGATCACGTCGGCGCGTACAGCGAGTGCCTCGCCGACTCGCATGCCGGTCCCGTCCAGGAACTCCATCAGATCGGCTACATCATCCTTGCCAGCGCGGGCCTGCTCGTCGCTCCTCACCTCGGTCAGGATCTTGGTCTCGTCGTCGACTGTGAGCGCCTTCGGCTGTTTGTGGCCGCGGGGGATCTTCCCGGTCTCGCGCACCGGGTTGGCGTCGATCGCTCCGTGCCGTACAGCCAGTGCCATCAGGAGGCTGAGCACGGTCCTGTATGTCTTGGCCTTGCTCGGTCCGCTGTTCGTCCGGACCGAACTCAGGAACGCGTCGCAGCGGGGGACACGCGCCTCACGGATCGTGAGCTCACCCATCTCCGGGAGCACCTGCTAGTCCAGGTCTCGCTCGTAGAGCTCCTTGCTGCCGTCCGCGAGGTCTGACGCCTTGATCTCCTTGCGCCAGAGCTCGGCCAGCACACGGATCTTCGTGTCTGCGGTGATGTCGCCATCGTTGGGGCCGATCCGGTCCCGCAGCGCCTCTTTCAGCCGGCGCCCAGCCTCTGCCTTGGTCGCGCCGTACCGGGTCACCGGACGGGCGCGGCCGTCGTAGTCGCGGACCCGCGCTCGTGCCCTGATCCTCTTGGGAGCCATGGTCGTGTAGTCGATGTCGCCGAAGGTGCCGACCGGCAGCGGCGGTCTAGCCACGCTCTGCCACCTTCCGCATGGCGTCGAAGTCCTCCCGCGTCCGCGGTGGTTTCGCGTCGTTCAGATTCTGTGCTTCTTCGAGCGCATGTCCGGGCGTCATCTGCTTGACATCGTTGATCGTCTCCTCGGTAACGAGTGTGAGCAGAAAGCCCCTGTGCTCGGCCGCCGAGACGGATCGTGTTCAGTGCGGTTCGTCCGGCCAGCGGCAACGCCGCCGCGTGCTCGATGTCGACCTCGTCGGGCAGTTCGGCCAGTCGAGAGGTCGGCACCGCGGCGAGTTCGGCCCAGCCGCTGTCCTCTGCCAGAGCTACGACTCTTGCGCCGGCGCCGGGTCCAGTTCCATCGGCGGCTGGTTCGACCACTACGCCGGCGATGTCTTGGCCTGGTCGCCAGCCCTCGGTTCGGGCGGCCAGGAGTGCCAGCTCACCGCGGTTGACGGAGAACGCCCGTACGGCGACCAATGCCTGGCTCGCGGTCGGGAGGGGGTCCGTGGTGGTCCTCATGACAAGACCTTCTCCATCAAGTCCGGTCGCATCCCGTCGGAGGAGAACAGCAGCGCATGCTGAGCGGCACCGATTCCGGTCGGACCGGTGCTCGCGCCGGCCACCGAGGCCCCGAGGACCGGCGCCGCGCCGAGGACACCCCCCCAAGCAAGGACGGTCAACAACGAAGTGGCACGGGTCGGACGCATAGCTCCCCCAAATCCTTCGGCTCGCAGTCGCGAGTTCCTGGATCCCCGAGCATTTGCAGCGTAAGCCGGAGATTGTGAACTTGAGAAGGCGCGAGAGTTGGCGAGGCAAGGAACACCGCAGCCGTTCCGGGCTGGAGCCGTCGCAGCTGCTTCCGTCGGCCACACAGAGGTACCGTGGTGATGGAGGATCGCGATGCACGCCAACGGGCGGATGGAGCCGCTCCAACCGCATGACGAGGTCGATCTGGTCGGCCGCTACCTCGACCAGGTGGCCAGGACAATGCTGCTGACCGCCGCCGACGAGGTGGAGTTGGCGAAGCGGATCGAGGCCGGCCTGTACGCCGGTCAGCTGCTCACCCGGGCGAACAGTAAGCTGGATCCGGACCGTGTCAGTGTCCTGGAGGCGATCTCGTACGACGGTCGACTGGCCAAGGACCAGATGATCCGCGCGAACCTGCGGCTGGTCGTTGCCGTGGCCAAGCGCTTCTCGTGGAGCGAACTGGCTTTCCTTGATCTGGTCCAAGAGGGCAACCTCGGCCTGATCCGCGCGGTGGAGAAGTTCGACTACACCCGGGGCAACAAATTCTCCACCTACGCGATGTGGTGGATCCGGCAGGCGATCCATCGCGGCATCGCCGACACGGAACGGACTGTGCGGCTGCCTGTTCACGTCGTCGACGAGCTGAACAGGGTACGGCGGGCCGAAGGCCGGCTGGAGGTGAGCCTCGGCCGGAGTCCCACCGCGGGCGAGATCGCTGCCGATGCGGGGCTCACCCCAGGCAGGGTGACGGAGCTCAGGCAGCACGTCCGGGCCACGATGAGCCTGGAGACGCCGGTGGGAGCCGATGCGGACACCCAGATCGGCGATCTCATCGTCGATCCGCTGAGCGGCGAGCAGGCGACCGAGCTGATCGAGTCACAGGCACTCCGCCAGGAACTGCGCGACGTTGTCGACACGCTTTCCGCGCCCGCGGCACTGATCCTGACGCTGCGCTACGGCCTGCACGACGGTCGACCGCGGACCACGGCCGAGGTCGCCGATCGGCTCGGCCTCACCAGGGAACGGGTCCGGCAACTCGAGAAGCAATCATTGGCCGACCTGCGCGACCCAGAGCGTCACCGTCGGCTACTCCCCTGGGCCGGCTGAAGAGCGAACAAGCCGCCGGCTGGGTCATGCGTCGGCGTCATCCGGCGTCAGCGCACGCGCACCCGGTGAGATGGTCGTCCCCGGCTTGCCGTCGCGCTGCCGCTAATTGGCCCTGATGATGTCGGGGTCTGGGATCGACCACTCACCCTCTCGCTTGGCGTGGTGCAGGCCACGGAAGTGACCGGCGCGGACCTCGCATTCCTGACCGGCATCTTCGCGCTCATCGGCGAGCAGCTCCACGCGGCACCTGAGGTCGACATCCCCATGCTCACCGTCGCGCTGGAGGGACTCCGCAGCCTCGAGGGCGCCGGTCCCACCGCCGACACCCGGCTCACCTGACCCTGCGACTCAGAAGGTTGCCAGCGGCAATGATCAGCGGGTGAGGTCGCGGTGGGTGAACTCGGCGACAGCCCACAGCAGGGCGACCAGCGGGATCGTTGCGAGAACCAGTAGGTCACTTCCGGGCAGAGTGCCGGCGACCAGGTCGATGGGCCGGAAGTAGTGGAACGGAGAAGCGAACCGCAGGCCACTGATGCCGTCGATGAGCAGTGCAATGAAGTTCATGAAGAACCAGGCGACCACGATGCCGACGGTGACGCCGATCGCGCGTCCGCGCAGGCTCGACCGGGCCGATACGAGGACGCCGACCATGGCGACGCCCACGAACAGCAGCCACGAACCGGCGAAGGCGCGGAGCACAGAGCCGATCGACAGGTCCCGGACCCCGCTGATCGTCTGCCTGGCGACGAGTACGCCGGCCAGGCCTCCCGCCTCCGCGGCGGAGACAGCCACGATCGAGGCGAGCGCCTTGGCCAGCAGGAATGGCACGCGGCCGACAGGCCGAACGAGCACGAGGTCGATGGTCCCCCGCTCGACCTCCGTAGCCACCGACCCGGCGGCGACCAGCAACGCCGCAGAAGTCAGCAACGACAGAATGACAGGATGGGTCATCCCGGCACTCAGCCATCCGTCGGCGTGGAAGAAGTCGGCTGATCCACCGAGGAACGCGGTCATGGCCTTGGGCGGCGACTGGAAGAAGGGCAGGTTCGGCGCCTCGCTCGTGAACGATGATGAGGCGAGGAGGACCAGGTAGAAGAAGGCGCCGACGCCGAGGGACAGCACACCGAGCGTACGGCGTACTTGCCGCAAGGTATGGCGGAGCACGACCGAGCTCATGACGCCCGACCCTGACCGGAGTCGCCGTAGATCTCAAAGAACGTCTCGGCGAGGTGCTCCGGCTCGCAGACGAACTCCTGCACCGCGAGCGCGCCGAGCCGTCGCATCAGCGGCTCCATGTCCCCACGGAACTCGAATCGATGGAGCAGGCCGTCGCTCTGCAGTTCCGAGACACCGTCGAGGTCCAGCCCGCCGGCGGCGAGCGGATGCTTGAGCACAAGGGTGCAGTGGCGCACGCGTTCACCGGTGAGGTCCGCGGTCGCGCCGGTCCGCACGATCCGACCTGCCTTGAGCACGGCGACCCGCTCGGTCGTTTCCTCCACCTCAGAGAGGATGTGCGATGAGAGGAATACGGTTCCACCCGCCTGGCGGTGCTCGGCGAGCAGCCCGACGAACCGCTCCTTCATGACCGGATCGAGACCCTCCGTCGGCTCGTCGAGCACCAGCACGTGTGGTTCGTGCTGGAACGCCTGGATGATGCCGATCTTCTGCTTCATACCCCGCGAGTACATCCGGATCTGGCGCCTCAGGTCGGCCTGCGACAGCTCCAGCCGGTCGCACAGCTCCCGCCGCCGGACGAGTGGGCGCCGCTGCAACGCACCGAGGTAGTCGAGGCACTCGTCCCCGGTCATCTGCGGCCACAACCCGAACTCACCCGGCAGGTGCCCGACATCGGCGAGCACTGCGTTGAGATCGGACGCCACATCCTGCCCGAGGATGCGGATCTGGCCGGCCGACGGCCGGACGAAGCCGAGCATGCACCTGATCGTGGTCGTCTTGCCGGCTCCGTTGGGACCGACGTAGCCGAAGGCCTCGCCGTCTGCCACCGACAGCGACGCTTCGTCCACGGCCAACTTGCCGCCGTACCGCTTGACGAGCCCTTCGACCTCGATCGCAGTACCCACTCCGTCATTGTGCGCCTCGAGCAAGGCCGACGAGGTGCGTGGCCGGGCCGACATCCGCGACGGCGTGCCGCCCAGTGAAGTCGGGGGTTCATCCCTGTTGACGCCGACTGCTCCCGGAGTCAAGATTGAATTGGCCTGCGAGGCGGGCGAGGGAGCCGAAAGGCTGAGAGGCCTGACGATCTTAGGACCATTGGGCGACCCCAAGTACCTGATCCGGACAATGCCGGCGAAGGGAAACCGTCTCGCAGGTCTTTTCTGTCGATGCCTTCGCTCAAAGACCCGACCAGCCGACCAAGGGGTTGGGTGATCGCGACGTACGACGTCGTTCTCGCCGCCAAGCGGCGTAGCGTTTGAATTGCCGTCACTGTTCATCTGTTGCTGTCCACCCTCCGCCCCAGGGCCCAGTCTGCGGCGGGGAGCAGGTCGGTCAAGGCACGAACGGGTGGCGCCGTGGCTACAGATGGTCGAAGTGACGAGCCTCTTGTGGATGTGCTGGGCTCAGTGCATTCGTTGCTGCTCAACGGTCCCGGACTGGAGGACTTGCTCGTCAAGCTGGCGGGCATGGCGGCCAAGGTGGTGCAGCCGCAGGCCTCGTGCGGCATGACCGCTCGGTACGACGGGCAGCCTCACACGATCGTGACCAGTGATTCACGGGCCGCGTTGATCGACGAGCAGCAGTACAGCCTCGGTGAAGGGCCCTGCCTGGACGCCTTGGAGAACGGCGAGGTGGTCGACGTCGCGGACCAGGCGAGCGAGTACCGGTGGCGCCGCTACCGCGATTCTGCACTCGAACTCGGGGTAACCGCGTCGCTCAGCTTCCCGCTGGTCGTCGACGACCAGATCATCGGCGCCTTGAATCTCTACGGGTATGACCAGCCGAACTCGTTCAGCGAGGCGGATCGGGAACGGGCCGCCGCCGTCGCCGACCAGGCCGCTACCACCTTGGCGTTCGCGGCACGAGCGGTGCAACATTTACATCTGAGCGAGCAACTGGAGCGGGCATTGGCCTCGCGATCGGTGATCGACCAGGCGCTCGGCCTGCTGATGGGCCAGCAGAAATGCGATGCCAGGACGGCCTTCGAACTGCTGCGGCGCCATTCGCAGAACACCAACCGCAAGCTGCGGGACGTCGCCGCCGACCTCATCACCAAACTGACCGGACAAGCGCCGGTCGACAGCCGCACATTCGCTCCGGACGACGATTCCAACGGTTCATTCGGCGACTGACCCGCACTCGAGGCACGCCCCGGAGAGAAACGCCAGGACTGACCCGGGCCGCCCTCCTGGCCGCACACAAACGGAGCGTCTGAGACTCTCGCCCCTGCCCGGTCACGAGTTCCCAGGTGCTTCCTCCTCCGCGAACACGCCACCGCGAGTGGTCAGCTCGCCGACGATCTGCACATGGCCGGCTTGTGCCTCCACCAGGCTTGCCCAGATCCATCGACGCGGCCGGCTGCTCCCTGCGCAGTGGACCAGCGTCTCGAAGATCGGCGGTCTCAAACCCACCCAGATCGTCATGATCTGAATGCGGTGACGACCCCCGCCCACGCGGTCGGACTCGATCACCACGTATTCACGCCTGGCAGACAAGGCGAGCCAAGTACTGCGATTGATCGGGTGCCCGTGCCTGTCGACGTACGTGAGTCTCGTTCGCGGCGCCAGCACCACTGTGCCCGTCAGCCCGCCCCGCCGATCAGCTCCTCGTTGCCTCTACGCCGATCACCGCAGTAATGAATCGTCCACGCCACTGTTCTCACCCCTGAGCGTTCGCATGTGCTGGCTCGGCGGCGGGATCTGCACGGTGTGGCGAGTCGGGACCACGACTGATCAGGCCGAGCGCGGCACAGCGCAGTACCACAGATGACCTGGAGGCGGTGGGATCCTCGATCTCCGTCGACAACCGGCGGCACCCTTGGCCGCCCGGCTGTTCTCCCAACCAGGCGCCACGATAGACAAGACCACGCCAGCTGACAACCCCATCAATCGCCCACCGAGCCTCTATTGACCCTGGAGGTGGCAGTTCTGGCTTGATCGGCTCGGGCCGCACACCCTCCTCTCTCTGCACGAAGACAACGTCCGACCAGTCAAAGTTGCCCACGGCAAGAACCCGCCCATCCGCGGGTGCGACACCTGAGCACAGCTGCGTGCGCACGGCTCGCGTTCGAGTCCGGGCAGCTTCGCATCGATCCGCCCGAGCTGGCGTGACATCCGCAGTACGTCGGGAGGCGCACTGGCCTGGCCAGATCCGACAACTGTTATCCATGTGTCCATAACCGCAGTCTGCCCCCGGTGAGACCGGCTTGAAGGCACCAGGCGCCGTCACCCGGCCGGCGAAGCCGCGACCAGAGGGCCGGACCAGCTCGCGGGCATCCGGTTCGGCGGCGACACTCCCACCGACGGAACACTGAACGATGCCTACGGCAACCTCATCACCTGCAACGCCGACGGCGGCATCAAGTTCCAGGCGACCCCACGAGGACCCGTCTGCGGCAACGTCATAAACACAACGCCGGCGCCAACACGGTCGGCGCCCCATGCCGACCAGTTCCACCGACGAACCTTGCTGATGCTCTTCGTAGCAAGCTCGTGACTCATTGACAGGTGTCGCTGCAAATACCTGCAGCTTCGCGCGTTCTGGTTCCCAAACGCTTGATCGATTGGCAGTATGCAGAGCGTTCGGCTCTCTCGGGGGGAGAGAGGTCGTGATGACCGAGAACACGCCAGGCGAGGCGACCGTGAGCAGCTTGGCCCCTTTGCCGATCGGCCCGCTGGGCTCGGCGAGGTCGGTCTCCGCCGGTGAAGATGCCATGTCCGGATGCGCCCGCGAGTTGGCCGCAGCCGAGAACGTGCTCGCCGCCGCCAGGGTCGGGATCGGGCACTGGGCCGAACACGTACAGGCTCGCACCGAGCTGCTGGCCGGTATCAAGCCGAAGGTGTCAGCGATCTGGAAGGGCACCCGGCTGGCCGGGCCCGCCGACCTCCAGCGGTACGACGACGACGCCAAGGTCCTGGCGACTCTGAGCGGAGTGTGCTCCGCGGTCACTGCAACCTCGAGCGAACTCAGCGTGTGCAAGCGGCGGGCGCAGGTCGTCGGCGACGCGCTGGCAACGGGCCGGGCGGCGATGGGCGATTGGCGATCGCACCAGGCCGCCATGGCCGCCCACAAGGCCGGTGATTTCGACGCGGCGCATGCACAGACGCTGTGGGTGGCTGCCTGGACCGCCGCACCAAAGAACATCAATGCCTTCAAGGCAGCCGACGCCCGGCTGTCCACCACTCCTCCGTGCCAAACCTGAGTCGATCACCGGGGGTCCAGCAATGCGGCGACCTAGTTCGGAGTCAGTGTCTCGCCCGGGTGGTGAGGACGGCCGCGACCTCGACCAGGGCTGCCGCCGTGCAGAGGGACACGATGACCAGCAGGATCTGTGGTGAGTCGATGAGGGCGAGGAACACCGCGGCCGCGAGGAGGACGACGAAGACGATGGCGGCTGCCGCGACTTGCAGCTGGTCATGCCGCCTGGATCGGTCATGCCGGCTTGCGTCGCGAGGCTGTGGATCGGTCGACCGCACCACTGGTCACCTCGCCTCGATGCCCGGTCGGTGAACAGGTTCAGGTACCCCGATCGGCCCAGAGCCAATCCATGCCGACTGGTCCGCGGCGTGCAGTCGATGGCCTGTCGCAGACCGGAGTCACCACCGCGGCAGCATTACAAACCCCACCGACGTTCGGGACGGCCACAGCCACGTCGGGTACCGCAGTGTCGCCGCTGACACATAACCGCCTCGATCAGCAGCGCCAGGTCGGCCTTGGGCTGTTGGACGGATGGCGAGTTCGTTCACGTCGACCCCGGGTGGCTGACCGATCGCGTAGCCCATCGCGGCGGCTACCGCGGTGCGGCATGGCAATCTGCATCATCTAGGGGCCAATGCGAGTCCTCCCCCCGCGCCGGCGGCCGTCGTCGTTCAGGGTGGTGCTGAAGTCCAGGCGCTGTACCGGGAGGGTCAGGGTCTTGAGTAGGAACTGCCGGGTCGGTTTGGCTATGGCAGGCATGACACGTCGTCGAAGTGGCCTGGGGTTGTGGGATAGGCACTCCCGGCGTTGGCACCGGCGTCCTTGGGGTAGACCAGTGCCAGTTCGCGGAAGGCGGACGTCGTCGGGTCCTTGACTGCGTCGAGCGAGGCGCCGACGCCGGTCCCGTAGGCGAGTCGCTGGAGGAAGTCTTGCATCGCCGGGCTGTGCTGGCGGACGTCGTTGAACCCGCCGTACGCCGAGTTGCAGTGGGTGTACAGGTTGTACGCGCCGGTCCAGTCGAGCAGCCGGTCACCTGGGTTGGGGCCGTTGTCGGCGACGTCGGCCTGCAGCACGTCGCGATCCCAGCCACCGTAGATCCAGTCGATGCCCTGGTGGTGTTGGTGGGGCCCGGACGAGTTGGTGTCGGTGGCGTCGAACCAGCTCTGCGGGTCGATGCCCGGCCGCGGCCGGTAGTCGAGCACGTCGGCGCCTCCGGTGACGATGCCGTTGGCCGAGGTGCCGGTGCCGCCGTGGCCGCCGAACAGGTAGTCGACGTACGCGTCGCCGGTGCCGCGGTCGTTGGGGTTGGCCGGGTCGTCGCTGCCCTTGCCGCCCCACATGACGTCTGCGCCGTCGTCGCCGTACACGATGTCGCCGCCTGAGTCGCCGTTCATGAGGTCGTCGCCGTAGGCTCCGTGCATCGTGTCGTGGCCGGCGCCGCCGCGCAGGAAGTCGTTGCCGCCGACCGTGAGGCCGGGCGCCTCGACCGGGTTGCCGTCGCCGTTCATGTCGCCGTCGCCGTCTGCGAGCAGGTCGACCCGTCGGTCCAGGCTGCCGGGCTGGAACGCCGTGTACTTCACGGCGGGCGGCTGTTTGAGGTCGACGGTGTACGACGCGGGGTCGCCCGGGCTGCCGTCGATCCGCCGGTCGACGATCACGCCGCGGTCGCCGATCATGGCGTCCTCGTCGGCCTCGCCGAACATCCGGTCGTCGCCTAGTTCGCCGTACATGTCGTCGTTGCCATTGCCGCCGTGCAGTTCGTCGTTGCCGTCTTGGCCCCATTGGTAGTCGTCGCCATCGTTGCCGGACAGGTAGTCGTCGCCGTGGGTACCGGGCGGGCCGGCGACGTCGAACCGGTTGGCCTGGCGGACGATCGTGGTGGGGTTGGCCTCGACGTACGTGGTGTAGGCGCCGTTGGCGAGGGTGCGCAGTAGCTGGCCGTTGTCGGCGAGCTGGAAGTCGGCCGCGCCGTCACCGAAGATCACGTCGTTCGCGTCGCGGAATCCGCGCAGTGAGCTGCCGCCGAGCTGGTCGTCCTGCCCCGGCGCGCCCTGCGCGCCTTCGAGCTGGTCGGCGGGGCTGCGCGCGCCCGCCAGCACGGCCGGCATGCCGGGCACGCCCTGCGGCAGCTTTTCGGATGGGGTCACCGCGGAAAGCAGGGTGTCGCCCCATTCGTAGTCTCCGGCGCCGTTGCCCTCCATGTAGTCGTCGCCGCTGCCGCCGGAGATGTAGTCGGTGCCGTCTTGGCCGAACAGTACGTCCACGCCGCTGCCACCGGAGATCTGATCGCCGCCGTAGTTGGCCGGTGCCGGTGGGGCTTCCTTGTCCAGTAGGCGTAGCGAACGCTGGTGGGTGATGCCGAGCTGCAGGGTTCGGTAGTCGCCGGGAGTCGCCGGTTCGGGCGGCACCCGGGTGATGACGCCGTTGTCGCCGAGCACGCTGTCGGCGCCGTCGCCGCCGTAGACGAAGTCGTCGCCGTCGGGGTCGCCGATGCCGGGTGCGGACTCAAGGGCGCTGCCGCCGATGAGGTCGTCCTCGCCGCCGTTGCCCTCGATCAGGTCGCCGCCCTGGTTGCCCTGGACGAAGTCGTCCGCGGCGTTGCCCTTGAGTACGTCGTCTCCGCCCTGGCCGAAGATCCGATCGCTTGCGTCGTTGCCGTACATCCGGTCCGGACCGCTGACCTGCGCCAGTGTGGAGCCGGTCCGAGTGCGGTCGAACAGGGTGACGGCGCGCAGAACGCCACCGGTGTCGGTGTCGGTGCGCCAACGCCCGTCAGCGTCGGTCGGCCGGTCGACCGCGCCGTTGTCGCCGATCATGACGTCCTCGCCGACATTGCCTTGGACGATGTCGCCCTCGTCCGGCTTGACGTCGCCCGGGTGCACCGTCGAACTGCCGCCGATCAGGTCGTCCTGGTCCGCGCCGGTGCCGACCGCGTCGAGGGCGAGACCGGTCAGGATGTCGCTGCCGCCGTTGCCCTCGATGTGGTCGTCACCGAGACCACCGTCGGCGGCGTCGGCGTCCATGCCCGCGTACAGATCGTCGTTGCCGTCGTCCCCGTAGAGATGGTCGGCGCCGCCGATGGTGTCTGCGTCGAGCAGCGCGACCACCCGTTGGATGCGCCCGTCCGCGGTGCTGGTGGTGTCGGTGCGGACGATGCTGCCGTTGTCGCCCAGGATCACGTCGGCGCCGTCGCCGCCGGAGAGCACTGGGTCGCCGATGTCGCCCGAGGACGAGGTCGACCCGCCGGCCACCGCGTCCGGAGTTGTGCCGCCGGCGAGGTCGTCCTGGCCGGACATGCCATACACGCGGTCGGCGCCGGCATTGCCCTCCAGGTGGTCGTCTCCGGCATCGCCGTACACCTGGTCGTCGTCGGCGTTGCCCTCGGCAACTTCGTTTCCGGGGCCGCCGTGCAGTACGTCGGTTCCCGTGTCTCCGTAGAGGTGGTCATCGCCGTAGTCGCCGTACACCTGGTCGGGACCGGAACCGCCGAACGCGGTGTCGGCGCCGTCCTGGCCGCTGATCACGTCGGCGCCGCTGTGGCCGCACAACATGTCGTCACCGGTGCCGCCCTCGAGCGAGTCGGCGGCGCCCTCGCCACTGATGGTGTCGGTGCCGGAGCCGCCAACGACTCGGTCGTTGCCGTCGAGGGAGTCCGAGTCCTCCGTCGGCGGGGTCGACCGCGGCTGCTCAGGTTTCGGGGCGGCGCAGTTCGCGGCGCCGGTGTCGCCGAACATCGTGTCGTCACCGCCCGCGCCGTACACGGTGTCGTCGCCGTGGCCGCCGTACACGTGGTCCTTGCCGTCGGCGGGCGAGCCTGGCTCGCTGGACGCGGCGCGCAGTCCGGACGTGTTGCCCGGTGTGTCCCGGTCACCGAGCACGATGTCGTTGCCGTCGCCGCCGTAGACCCAGTCGTCACCCCCTCCGCCGCGGACCGCGTGCAGCCCACGGGCGTCGGTGAACCCGTCGTTGCCGGGGCCGCCGTAGACGAAGTCGTCGCCGTCGCCGCCGGACAACTCGTCGGCGCCGCCATTGCCGTACAGGTGATCGTGGCTGACGCCCTTGACGGAATGGCCGCCGACGTTGTCGTTGCCGTTGCCGGCGTACACGGTGTCCTCACCGGTGCCGGTGTCGATGGTGTCGGGGCCACCCTTCTCGTCGCCCGCGTCGTCGGCGCCGAGGCTGACCTGCTCGTCGCCGTAGATGGTGTCTGTGTCCGGACCGCCGGCGACCTGATCGCCGCCGAGGCCGCCGACCAGCGTGTTCTCCCCGGAGCCGCCGCTGATCGTGTCGTCGTTGCCGTTTCCGAAGGCATGGTCGGTGCCGGGGCCGACATCGATCGCATCCCGGCCGTCGCTGCTGATCGCGTCGTCGTGTGCCGCGGGCGGCGTCGCGCTGTAGCTGGCGCTGACTTGCAGCGACGCGTCGCCCCAGGCCTTGTCGTTGCCGGTCAGCGTGCTGATTCTGTCCGCGTTGGCGCCGCCGCTGACCAGGTCGTCGCCACCACCGGTGGTGATCGAGTCGACACCCGGACCGCCGTCGGCGGCGACCGGTATGCCGGCCTTGGCGTCGACCTTGATCTGGTCGTCACCGTTGCCGCCCAGCACCACTGCGGGCAGGTCGAACTGGTGCACGACCGCCTTCTGGCCGGGTTCGACGCCGCTGCCGTCGCCGAGCAGGTTCACTGTCTCCTTGCCGCTGTAGCCGCGCGCGTCCACGACCACCCGCTTGGCGCCGGGGAAGTCGTGGTGGTAGCGCAGCAGGTCGACGCCCGCGCCGGTAGGCTTGCCGCCCGCATCGCGCAGTACCCGCACTGTCACCGACTCGTCGGCGTCTTTCTGTGGGGCGAGGTCGTTGCCCCAGCCGCCCTTGCGGTACGTCTCCTTGCCGAAGGCCCCGACGTGCACGATCAGGTCACCGTTGGTGCGCAAGTCGGCCAGGATCGGATCGGGCCGCGGCTTGCAGCTGTGGCTCAGATCCAGCAGCGTGGCCTCGAGGAGCTTGAAGGCCCAGGTGCCGCCCACCAGTGGGACGTCGATGCTGAAGAACGCGAACACGTCGGCCGAGATGCCGCCGTTGGCGTCGAACAGGCAGGCGACATCGAAGTTGCCGGCTGCGTCGCGGCCGACCTCGGCCAGCCGGACCTTGCCGTCGCCGTTCCCGGTGCCGGCCTGGTCGGGCTTGCCTGGGCTGTCGGTGTCGTGCAGGTCGAGGCCGACGGTGAGCTTGATGTCCGCGCCCACGCCTGCGCTGATCACGCCGAGGGTCACGCCGGCCTTGACGAAGGGTCCGCCGTCGATGGTGATCTCCGGCCGCTCGGCGCCGTTGTCGTCCCAGTCCTGCAGGTAGAAGCCGTCGGCGAATCGGGGCGCCTGCTCACCGGCCTGCAGCGCCTTGCGGATGCCCGCGGTGTCGAACCCGGCCCGGAAGCGCAGCGACACCGAGCCGCCCGCGCCGATCTGGATCAGCACCGGGATCGGCCCGATCGGGATCGGGCCGATCGGCACCGAGAACTGGAAGCCTTTGCTGAACGGGCCACTGTCGTAGCTGGCCAGCGGGACGTCTTGGCCGAGCAGCAGGCCGATCATGCTCTTCGGGTCCTCGATGATCGGCAGGTGGAAGCCGTAGCTGCCGTTGTCCACACCCAGGGCGCGCAGGTCGTCCAGTTGCTTGCCACACGCCGAGCACGCCTGCCGGATCTTGTCCTGCGCGTTGGCCAGGGTGCCGACGGCCAGTTCCTGGATGTGGTCCGGGGTCGGCACCGTGCCCAGCGCCTTCTGCGGGTCGATGGAGAACCCGCCGAGTTGCACCTGGCCCGTACCGGCGAACGTCACACCGGACCCGGCCAGGCGCAGGATGCGTGCGAGCGCGTTGAAATCGTTGTTTCCGAAGGTGCCGTAGAGCTGCATCAGGGTGAGCGTGGAGAAGTCGCCGCCGCCGACCAGTCGGCTCACGTCGGACAGGCCCGGGATCGGCGCGTTGATCGCGTCCACGACCGGCTTGAGCGGGCCCGTGACCTTCTTGACGTTGTCGTAGATCGGTTGCAGCACTCCGTCGAACAGCGGCTGCAGATCGAGACCGACGTTGCTGAAGGTAATGATCGGCAGGCCGGCGTTGCCCGGGCCGGCTCCGGTCAAGGTCCAGTGCACTCCGAGGGTGGCGAAGATGCCGGGCAGGTTGGAGTCGGCCGTCGCCTCGAGTTTCCAGTTGATGTTGACCTGGCCGGTCAGCTTGACGTCGAACAGCGCGCCCGGGTCGGCGGCCGCGGTGAGTTGGTCGAGGGTCAGGCGGTCACCGCTCGGGGCCTTCAGATCGAGGCTGAACGCGCCGGCGAACTCGGGGCCGGCGCCGGCGTCGGCGTCGCTGGCGTGCACCTTGACGAAGGCGAGGTTGCCGTCGAAGTCGGGCACTGTGACGCCGATACCGACCTGGAACTCCGGGCCCGTCGAGTCGGGGCCGCCGGTCGCAAGAGTGAGTCCACTCACCTTGTCGAAGCTCAGCGCCAGGTGCAGCTTCCACCCGACCCGTGCGTCGGGTGGTGACGTGGCAGACAGTTGCAGTGCCGGGATGCCGATGGAGAACTTCGGCTTGTCCGTCGGTGCGGGCGCGCACGGCTCGCAGCCCGAGGCGCTGTCGACAGTACCTTGCCCGAAATCCATCAGCAGCTTGACTCCGGTGATGGTGGTGGCCTCGGCCGAGTCGTCGGTGCATTCCGTCGTACCGCCGCACATGACCTTGGGGACGATCGCGGTGGCGCTCGGCACCTTCGCCTGGACGCCGTTGAGTGCGGTCTTGACACTGCCGACGGTGCCGGCCTTGGTGTCGGGCAGCGCTTGGAGCGCGCCGCGGAGCTGTGTCTGCAGGGTGTCGAGGAACTTGGTGCCTTCCTGCAGGTCGTTGCCGACCAGCGGGAGCTTGCCGTCGAGGCTGGCGGTCTTCAGCCCTGCCTTGAGATTGCCCGCAAGCGGGTCGACCGCGGCGGACATGGTGCCCAGCGGAAGGGTGGTGGCGGCCTGCGCGGCGCCGAAGTCGCTCGGTGCGGAGCCCGGCGAGCCAGGGGTGCCCATGAGGGACTTGTCGGCGGCCAGGTCGGTGTCGAACGCCCCATCCAGTGCGGTGCCGTCGGACTTCGCGGCCGGCAGGTGCGCGCAGACCGCGTTGCCGCAGCTGGTGGTACCGGCACCCAACGTGCCGGTGAGGCCCTTGACCCAGTCGGCCAGCGACACGGTGCCGTCGGCGGAGTTGGCGAGGCTGAGGGTCGGCTTGGCGTCGATGGTTGCGTTCTGGCTCGGCCCGAGGGTGAGGGCCAAGGCACCCGCAGTGGCGGGGTAGCGACCGGCATCCACGGTGACCTGCGGCTTGATCGCGACGGTGGAGCCGGCGCGGACCTTGACTGTGGCCGGCGTACTGGCGTTGCTGGCGTCCAACGTCACGACCAGGTCGACATCGGCGGTGCTGGTGCCGGTGACCGGCAGCTGGCCGTCGTCGCCGGTGCCGGTGAGCCGCTGCGTGGCGCCGTCGTCGGTGAACTCCAGGCCGAGCGGGCTCTTGGTGCCGTTGAGGTCGTGAACATCGGTCAGGTGCAGCACCAGGGTGTCGCCGTCGACCGCGAAGCTGACGTTGTCTTTGCCGAGCCGGTTGGTCAGGGCGGCGACCAGGGCCTGCAGATTGTCGGGTGGGGAGGCCACAATGTCGGCCAGCGCGGCCTTGAGCTCGGGTGACTGCGCGAACCGGGCGAACGGTTGGCCGATGACCTGTATCGGCTTGGTCAGCTGAGCGGAGGCGCCGGTCGCGTTCGCAGGCAACTGATCCAGGGCCGTGGCCAGCGTGGACAGCGAGTTAGCGATCTTGCCGCGGAGGGCGGCAGGGTTGCCCGGGTCGAAGAGGAACGGTTTGACCCGCTCGGCCAGACCTGCGGAATCGACGACGGCCGTGGACGGCTGGGTGATGTCGGACTGGCTCGCGCTGACCCCGTCGGTGGTGCCGGTGAAGAAGTCCGGTGCGCCGGGGACGGAGGCGTGCATGCCGGTGGCTGACGCCTTGCCCTGGGTGACGTAGTCCAGCAGTGTCGTCGAGTTGGTTGATAGCTGGGTCACCAGCGTGGTGAGACGGATCAGGCCCTGGTCCTTGAGGCTGATCCGGATCATCGGGTCGGTGGTGCTCTGCTGGATCCTGACCTGGCCCCCGTTCAGGGCCACCTGCAGGAACCCTGCGGTGCCGGCTACGTCCTTCACCGGGCTGGCGATGAGCGGGTTGGCGACGAGCAGGTCGCCACCGGTGCCGACCAGGATCCGGTCGGCCGGAGTGGGCAGGCTGTCCACGGGGTTTCGTGCCAGTACCGTCGTCGTGTCACCGGGCGGGTGAACGGCGAGCGTGTACGGGCAGGCGAGGCTGTCCGGGTTGACCTTGGGCTCGCTCGTGTCCGGATAGGTCTTGCAGTCGTCGCCGAGCACCGGCGGGCGCAGGTCGAGAACCACCGGGATGGAAAGGTCGTAGCGCGGGATCACCTTGGTAAAGGACTGGGAGTCCTTCGCCGCGTTGGCGCCGGCCAGCCCGGCCGGCTTGAACGTGTCGCCGAACTGGACGGTGGCGTCGGCGAGATCGACGGGTGTGTCGGCGTGGTCGAACGCGTTGAGGGTGAACGAGAACTGTGAGGTCGTGTCGTCCCAGTGCACGCCGCCAATGCTGAGGCCGGCCCGGTCGCCGACCGTGGTCGCGTTGAGCTTGTCCAGAAAGTCTTGCAGGGTAAGGAACGTCGCGTGGCCGTTGGCGTCGGTGTTGGCGGTGACGAACGCGAGCAGCGTCTCGTTGGCGCGTACTGCGTCGGACAGGGTGCCGTTCAGCCAGGGGAGGGCGACATCGCCGTGGCCCGGTGCGGCCGAACGTTGCTGCTGGACCGCTCGGACCGCTGCAGCCAGCCGGGCGATCGCGGTGTCGAGGTCGTCGGCGGTCAGGTTCTGGAACTTGGCCATCGTGTCGTCGATACCGCTCGTGGTCACGGCGGTGGCGTCGTCGACCGCGGTGGTGAGGTCGTCGTCGACAGTGATCGTGGCGTCGGCGACCGGAATGTCGAGTCCGGGGTGGGTCGACGCGCCGACCGTGATCGTGCCCTTCGCGGTGCTGGGCTTCGCGGTGTCGTAGCCGGTGCGGACCACCTCGCCAGGCAACAGAGTGGTGAGCTCGCCGTTGACCGGCCCCGCTGCGGTCGGTTCGGTGAAGGCGAGTCGGCCGTCTCCGTTCGGGTCGTCGAACCTCCCCACCAAGTTGGCGGCGTACTGGAACGACGAGCCGTGTACGCCGACCTTGAGCAGGCCGATTGCACCGTCGTCGGTGGGTGACGGTGGGATCTCGCCCACCGCTGCGATGGTCATAGTGGGCGTGGTCGCGTCGCGCACCAGCGAGAACGCCTGGGCGGCGGTGTCGTAGGCGAAGGTGAACGAGGCGTCGAACGCGAGGTTGGTGTGCACGCCCTTGGCCAGCCGGAACGACACCCTCGGTGCCGCGCGATCGATCGTCAGGGGTGCGTCGATCGTCCGGAACACGCGTAACTGCAGTTCGAGTGTCTCGACGGTAGAGCCGGCCGAAGGCGCGGTGGTGTGCGCGGTGACGCCGCCGGTGCGGCCGTCTCCGAGATCGAGGTTGCTGCTGGTGCGCAGGTCCTCCAGGTCGGCGAAGTGGGTGGCGTCTGCGGGGATCCGATCCACGATCAGGCGGTCGAAGATGTCGCCGAGGCCAACCCCGTCCGGCGATCCGGGTGCGATCTTGATGTACGGCAGGGGTTTGCCGAACAACCCGGCGTCGGCCAGCCCTGCGGCGAACGTGCCGAACCGGCGCAGCCCCTGCGTCGTGGCGCCGACGTCGGCGTCGGCCGCCACCGCCACCACCGGCAGCGACGGCAGGCTCAGCACGGCCACGAACATCGGCACGAACAGCACCCGCAGTCCTCGAGCAGCCTTCCGCAACCTCGACATCGTTCCCCCTCGCAGTACGCCTTGATCCGGCGACGGTCCGACGGTCCGGTCAAAGCGGAGTCAGGACCCCGGTAGAGGGCCCTGACGGTAGGTTGCTGGCACCCGCCTGCGATGTCGCGAGTAGTCGACTACCTGTTTCGCCGCCGAGCACCGCGCCGGGCCTCCGGGGCTGATACTGCGGTGCTGACTCTGCGGTGCTGACTCTGGGGCGCCCGTCAGTCTCCGCGGAGCAGGGCGGCGAAGTGGCTGCGGTCGGAAGTGCCCAGTTTCGCGCCGGCTCGGTAGAGGTGACCTTCGACGGTGCGCAGCGATATGACCAGGCGCTGGGCGATGTCGCGGTTGCTGAGTCCGGTCGCGGCCAGGGCGACGATCTCGCGCTCGCGGTCGGTGATGGGCAGCGGATGCAGGGTGGCCGCCAGGGCCGGGGTCAAGGCGCCCTCGCATTCGGCTTGCAGGCGACGCGCCCGCGAGCATGTCTGCTGGTGCGCGGCCCGGTACCCCTGGGCGAGGTAACACGCCGCTGCCTGCGCAGCCGCATCCGCTGCACTGAGCAGGTCGCCCATGTCCTCAAAGGATTTTGATGCCTCGAGCAGGCCGTCACCGTCGGAAGCGGCGAGAGCGACGGCCTGCCTGGCTGCGGCGGTGACGAGCGGGCCCTGGACGTACTGATCGAGCTCGACCAGTCGACCGGCACTGGTGGGGTCGCCGAACCTCACCGCGGTTGCGAGCGCGAAGGTCTCGAATCCCCACTCGCCGTGCTCGGCAGCACGGGTGGCAGCTTGATGTGCTTGCTGGACTGCGCCCGTGGTCGAGCCTTCGGCTGCCTCGACCCAGGCCCAGGTGAGTAGCCGTTCGGTCTCAAGAACGGTGAAGCCCGGATGGCGTTCGCGTTCCATCTCCGCGGCGGCGGCCCGGGCGGTGGCGCCGTCGCCCGCCATCGCGCAGGCGTTGGCCATCGTCATGGCGGTCACGTAGAGCCAGCCGGAGGTGTCGCGTCCACGCAGGCCGTCGAGGCAACGGGCGGCGACCTCGCGGGCCGCGCGTACCCGTCCGTTAGCCAGGTCGGCTCGACCGACGACGCTCTCGGCCATCAGGCTGTAGACGTCGGCCGTGTCGCGGACATCGGGCCTCAAGGTGCGAGCCAGGTCCGCGGCCTCGTGAACCCGGCCTGCGACGCACAGCGCCCTGACGTGCTGCTCTCCATAGCCGATTCTTGGCAGGCTGGAGTCGTACGACGTGGAGGCCGTCCGATGCTGGCGGTCCTCGGGTTCGCCGAACTCGTCGGTGCGTCCGATCGCCCCCAGAGAGGTGACCCGCGCCCAGCGCGCACACAATTCCACCTGCGCGGGTAACGGGTCCACCCCGAGTACCTCGGCGGCCAGCCGCAAGGCCGTGTCCGCGTCGCCGGACATGGCCGCGAACATCGCGCGCAGACCGTCCAGCAATGGCCGCAAGGCCTCGTCGTGCAAGGCCAACCGCGCCTGTTCCAGGACTTGCAGCGCGTCGGATACCCGGCCTTGCATGTAGTACAAGTGCCCAGCCCGGGGTGCGCTCGCTTGGAGCAACTGCAAGTCGTCGCCGGCCGCGTCGACCAACTTCTCGAGCGTCCGGTCCGCGGCCACCGGGTCTAAACCGAAGCCGAGCGCGTACGACAGCGCCAGCGACGCTTCGAACCCGCCGCCGGCCTGGATCGCTGCACTTGCCAGCCGCTGAGCGAGCTGCCAGTCGAGCGCTCGAAGGGCCACCTGGGCGGCCGCGGTGAGGAGCTCGGCGTCGGGGGGAAGATCGGAATCCAGCCTGAGGAGCGCCCGACGCAGGATGGTCGTGGGCGAGTCGGCGGGGAGCTCCGAGAACGCGGTGGCGATGGCGCCCCGGAGCCGGCGGGCTCGTAGCGTTCCGAGCCGGGCGAGCCGTACCTCGCCGTACAACGGGTGATCGAGCCGGACCACGGCCCGGTCGGCTTCGATGCCGACCCTGACCAGTCCCATGGCTTCGGCATCCTCGACGATCGGCCGCGGCGCCAGCTGCTCGACGGCTTGCTCGTCGAGTGGACCGGCGAGGGCGAGCACGTCGAGCAGGTCGGAGACTTTCTCGGGTAGCCCGACGAGCCTCCGGCCGACGAGCTCGGCCAGCTCCGGCGAGACGGCGAAGCCGCCGTCCCAGCGCCACTCGCCGGTGTGCTCGCCGAGGCGACCCGCGGCCAGCTCGCCCGCGACGATGTGGCGCAGAAACAGCACGTTGCCGTCCGACAGGTCGTACATCCGGTGAGCGCTTGCGTGATCGAGCCTCCCACCGAGCACGGCCGATACCAGGGCGGTGGTCTCCTCGAAGGACAGTGCCTGAACCTCGATCCGGTCCAGATAGTCGTCCTTCCACAGCGATTCCACCGCGTGCGGAGCGGGCTCGCCGCCGCGCACCGTCACCACGACGGTGGCCTTCTGCTGGGTGATCAGCTGCTGCACGAGGGATGCGGACAAGTCATCGAGGAGGTGCGCGTCATCGACGACGATCACCGGTTGATGGTTGCCCGCAACGGCGAGCAGCGCGTCCGCCGCGCGCTGGAGCATCCACCTCGGGTCGCCACCGACCTCACCGATCAGCAGCGCCAGAGCCCCCAGCGGCAGATGCTGCGATGACGCAGTGGCCGCGACCAACGATGTGGACCGGCCATTGGCTTTCGCCCTGGCCAGGGCCTCGCGGGCCAGGCGGGTCTTCCCGACCCCGGGTGCGCCGGCGAGCACGACTCCGCGCGCTCCCGCGTCGCGTCGTGTCGCCCTCTCGATCGCCGCAAGCTCTTCGTCACGGCCAGTGAGCGGCCAGTCCCCCATGGGTGAAGCCTAAATGGCCCCACCCGCTCCCGGATATAGATTAGGTGAGACCGTTGTGCAGATCCCGCTCCTGCCGCAGGATCGCCGCCAGCTTGGCCTCGGCCAGCTCCAGCAGCGCCGGCAGCGACACCGCCTCGATGCCCAGCCCGGACGCGATGACATCGTCGGCGGCCCCGGCGTCCCGCAGCCGCAACGCGACGGCGTACGACGTGGGAAGCCGGTCGATCGCCCGGGCCCGGGCATCCTTGCTGGAATCTGCGGTCACGAAATCCAGCCTGAGCGACAACCAGGTCGATTGGAACGAGTGGTCGTCCACTCCACTTCGATAAAGAAACGAGTAGCCCACCACTCATGCGCTTAGCACCTGAAGTCCAGGTCGACGTTGGGCCGCGCATACGAGACCATCCAGCCACCCGCGAGATCGGCGCCCCCGAGATCCGTCTGGATACGGGCAACGACAAGGCTTCTCCCCACCAGCAAGAGGGCTTGATCTTACGTACTAGGCCACGAGCAGCGAGTACGTCCTCCAGCGGCATCCCCAAGCCACAGACTGCTCGGCCGAGCAGAGCCGCCAGGTCGTCACCTTGTCGAGTGCCACGGCGGACAATTCATACGCAGACCCCGACAACCAGTACGGCTGTGGGTCGGCAAGTTCCTCAAGACCGTCACCTACCAACGCCCGACTGCCGAGGGCGCCAGCATCATCGCCCCCTCCACCGCAGCCATCGCAGATGCCGAACTACTGCACGGCCATGCCCCTAATGCGCGCTTCCGGGAAAACCTGGTGACACCGACCAACTGAACGGTAAGACTCTCCGCAACTCGATCGAGGGAGAGCACGAATTGGCCGACTTGCTGCTGGGCGGCGACCTGCCGGTCAGGCGTTTGGGCTTCGGAACGATGCGACTGACCGGTCCCGGGATCTGGGGAGAACCCAGGGACAGAACCACCGCCTTGCAGGTACTGCGTCACGCGGTCGGCCTGGGCGTGAACCTGCTGGACACGGCCGACTCCTACGGTCCGTTCGTCAGCGAGGAGCTGATCGCGGAGGCGCTGTATCCCTATCCGGACGACTTGGTCAATCGCGACCAAGGGCGGCTTCACTCGGCAGGGACCGGACGCGTGGCAACCGGTCGGCAGGCCGGAGTACCTGCGGCAGTGCGTCGAGATGAGCCTGCGCCGGCTGAAGGTCGAGCGCATCGATCTCTATCAGCTGCATCGGATCGACCCGCAGGTTCCGCTCGCCGACCAGCTCGGCGAACTCGATGACCTGCGGACGGAAGGGAAGATCCGTCATCTCGGCCTCTGTGCGGTCGAGGTCGACGAGATCGAGCAGGCCCGGGCACTGGTCGACATCGCGAGCGTCCAGAACATCTACAACCTGGCCCGCCAGCGGCATCGTGACGTGCTGGAGTACTGCACGCGGGAGGGCCTTGTTTTCATGCCGTTCTTCCCGCTCCTGGCCGGCCAACTGGCCAAGACCGACGGCGTCCTGGCCGAGACTGCCATGAGTCACGGTGTCCCGCCGGCCCAGGTTGCGCTGGCCTGGCTACTTCACCTGTCGTCGGTGACTCTTCCGATCCCGGGCACTTCGAGCGTCCTCCACTTGGAAGAGAACCTCGCCGCCGCGCAGGTCGAACTCACTCACGCGGAGCTCACTGCTCTCACCGAAGCATGGTCCGACGAGTCCTAGGAGTGGTCCTCGGCGGGTTGCGTGCTGTTCGCGATCAGTGCGGTGCGGGGTGCTGGGTGACAACGCGGTGTTGGCGGCTGGCGTGAGTTCCATTGACTCGGGATGTCGGTGAGAAACGTGTCACCTGCGGCAAACCACGGCTGGGTGATGGCGGCGGAATCAACTTCCCGCCGAAGGTTCCCCGAATCCGGCAGCCCTACAGGGAGTGCGGGCCGGAACCGAGCAGAGGCCGCCGGCCGCGAGCTGGCGCAGTACGTCGGTGAGCCTGTCTGGCGAGCCCCTGCGCCGCACCCCCTAGCGCCCGATAACGGCAGAATCACCTCCCGCACCAACGCACCAACGGAATGACCACCGGGAGGTCGGGCTATCAGACCTGCGGAATCCACAGGCGGAGCGGCTCGCCTGGGTCCTTCGATCAGTCCAGTGGGGGGTGTCGGCCTGGTACGGGCCGCGGCTCAGTCCAAGCGGAAGTTGCGTGTTGACTTGGATCATGGGCTTGTCGGCGCTCGGGGTGGGCCGAACCCGGTGGGCCACTTGGTGGTCTGATCCGTTGTCGCTCCAGTCAGGCGGGCATTTGCAAGCTGCGCGTGCGACAGGTCTGCTACCGACCGAAGTTGAGTGGGCCCACCGGGCCCGCACCGCGCTGCCGAACGGCCACTGCGGCGACACCAGGATGCCATCGGCAGGGCCAGCCGGGTCCTGCGCGCCGCGGAGGCATCCGGCGAGCCGGTTACGTACGCCAACATCGCCGCGGCCGCAGGCGTCAGCCGCTCCTGGCTCTACACCGAGCCCGAGATCCGCGCGGCCATCGAGCGGCTCCGAGACGACAACGGCCGGTCGGCCGCCGTCTCGGTGCCGACCCGGCAGCGTGCCTCTGCCGCTTCCCTGGTTCGCCGGCTGGAAGCCGCGCACCAGCGCAACCAAGACCTCAGCCGCGAAGTCGCCGAGCTGCGCGACCAGTTGGCTGCTGCTCACGGCGAACTCAGGGCAGCCCGGCGTCGACCAGTCGCTTCGTCCGTGGTCGACCTGTCTCAGCGCCGTCTGCAGGACTAATTGACTTGAACTCCTCTGCGATCCACGTTGTGCCCTGGGCGTGTGAGCGTTCCAACGGGTTGCTCAGTTACCGCTGCGGTGCCTTGACTCAGGCTTCCAGTCGGCGAACGGCTCGAAATCCGCTGTGTTGGTGATCCGAATCAGGTCGGTGCCGTCGCGCCTCGCGGTGTAGATGTCTTCTTGGCCGTCGGTGGATAGCGAGAACACGATCCTCGTCTCGTCCGGCGACCATCCTGGGGCGAAGGCGAAGTAGGTGCTGCCGCCGGTGCGAAGGTGGATCGGGGTCAGCCGGGCGCTGGCGGGATGGACCAGGAACAAGCGGCCCTCAGCGGTCGCGAAGATGATCGCCTGCCCGTCCGGTGACCAGTGGGCGGTCGCGAGTTCGTGTCCTTGGGCGAATCCGTAGGGCGTGAGCTGACGCGGATGGCTTCCGTCCGAGTGGGCGGTGAAGAGCGCGGTTTCTTCACCCTTGAATCGCACCAGGACGAACCTTTTGCCGTCCGGTGAGAAGTCGCCGAACGTGTCGGCGGCGCCGTACGGATTGGTCGTCAGCCGCACGGGATCACCACCATCCGATGCGCGGATGGTGAAGAGACCCGTCGGGTCAATGCCGAGGCCGCAGATCAGCCGCCGACCGTTGGGCGACCAGCCGCTGCAGTACATGTCGAACGGCGCACCAGGTGGGTCCAGCAGCTTGAAGTCGGAGCCGTCTGGTTTGACGGTCGCCGGACGGAACGGCAACAGCTCGCCGGCGTCGTCGAACCTCAGCAGGTTGCTGATCAGCAGCGACCGGCCATCGGGCGACCAGCTCGGTGAAGCAAAATCCTCAGCGAGGTACGGGATGGGGACCTGCCGGATCTTTGATCCGTCTGAGTCGGCGACGAAGATGTTAGCCCCGCCGCTCCCGGTCTGTCGGCTGAAGGCGATCTGACCGTCGGGTGCACCTTTCGCGTCGGCTGGCACGGCGACGGCTGACAAACCCAACGTCAACGTCAACGCCAGTGCCACCGCAGACACAATCGTTCGCTTCACAATGAGCCCCCTCGTCGCTCTGCACCCTCCCCGGCCTACGGCACCATGCTTCCCAGCACTCGTCAACGGCGAGGCGGCGGCGAAGCAATGGCTTGGAGCGCCTCGCCCGCCATCGCTGGTCGGCGCCCGGTGGATGATGCGAACAGTTGTGCTGCAGCCAGCCGCCGGGACAAGCAGACGACTTGGTTCCCCCGAAATTCGGTGAAGCTACCTTCACTGAACTGGTCAAGTCCGACGTGGAGCCTGCCGGAGAGAAAGGCCATGAGGAGAGAAACCCCCGCTGCCGCAACGAATGCGCTGCCCTGCCCGATCGAGGTCTGTTGTCCGCGATGCGAAGGGCGCAAGATGCGGGCATGCGACTCCCACAGTGGATGACCCTGGTCAACAAGTACGCCACGAACCGGTTGCAGCTCCTGTGGGCGCCATACCTGGTGCCGTGGTCGGTCGTGGTGCACACGGGCCGCCATAGCGGTTCGACCTACCGGACGCCGCTGTGGGCGTTCCAGCGGGGCGACACGCTGGTGATCGGGCTGATGTACGGCCAGACCGACTGGTGTCGCAACGTGCTGGCGGCAGGCGGCGGCGAGCTGCTCCGGCGGGGCCGCACCTGGACACTGATCAACCCGCGGATCGTGACCGCCGCGCAGTCAACCGACCTACCGCCCGGTACCCGGTGGGCAGCCCGTGTATGGGGGATCTCCCTGGTCGCCGATCTGCAGCCCGCGACCTGAGAGGTCGCGGGATCTTCCAGTCAGCCGAATGCAGCGCAGAGGGCGGCCGTGTCTCCACTGGCCAACTGGAAGTTCCCGGCTTGGAAGAGCACGTCGCCAGTCGTGGGGTTCTCCACGATCCTCCCGACATCGAGGCCGACAGTTCCCCCGTGTGGCAGGCGGATGTGGACGAGGAGGCCGGCGAGTGTCTCCGAAGCAGGGTTCCCGGAATCGTCGAACAGGATGACGTTGTTCCAGCGCTCTGTCTGGGGCAGCGATAGTCCGTTAGCACTCACGGTGAACTCGTTCGAGAAGTGGATGATCGCCCTGCTGATTTTTCCTGCATCGTCAAAGATGCGGCCCCCACCCCGGTCAAACCACGGCGACCGCGACTCACACCAGCCACACCGCCGCAGCGCCCCCTTCGCCGGCCGCACCGACACCACCACGACCTGCTCATCCTCATCGAACTCGACGTCCTCGACCACCGTCTGTTCGACCCCCAGCAACACACGCCATAGGCTGGCATTCCGCACGCCGTTCTCGGATCACCAGTTCCTGAGCCTCAACCAGCCAGGAACCTGAGTCAGACAACGGCGTGCGCCAACTCAGCCACGCAGACCCATCCACGGATCAGTCACAAGAGCCGATTATGCTCCCGTGACATTACTGAGCCACGGGGTCAGCCGCAGATCCGCTCCCGGGTCGGCAGCCCGACGGAGGGGGACGGATGAAGTGGCGCCGCCCCGGCCCAGGTGGCAGTGGCTGGGTTCGCCCTCGTCACGGTACTGGGCCCGCCTCCGGAACACGACATGGGCAGCGGGTCGTGTGTCTGGTGACCAGGCAGCTGCTCGACTTCATTGCCTTCGACGACGAAATGCGATCGTGAAGCCGACGGCTCACACTGGAAGTAACCGGATCGGCAGCAGGTACGCCGTGACCGTGGTCGGCAGGAAGCGGCCCGGTGAACCCTGGGTTCCAACCGCCCACCAGGGCCCGGAGGTCCCGACCTGAGAGGTATCACGTCCCGCCACCTTCCAACCTCCAGCCAACCCCCATTGTGGTGGCGCCGACAACGCTTCCACGTCGAGCTCTGCTCGCGGGCGTTGGAGGTCGCCGCCGGCGCGTGCGATCAGTGTGTTGGCGGTTCTCGGTCGGCAGAGGTCCGCTTGTCTGCGCGGATCCATGGATCGGTGATCTCGCCGCGTCTGATGGCGGCGCGTGACCGCCCGTCGTTCCGGTAACGCAACGGGACCACAGACAGCGGTAGGGGTTCGCCGGTCTGCCGCGATCGAGCTGCGACTGGCCGGAGCCCGGTGCGTGGGCCTGGACCGTGCTCCATCCACTCCGTGAGGGTCGGCCAGAGATCCCCGAACGGGTGCCGGATCAGCACCTCTATGTCGTCGGGTCGGAGCTCCGGTGTCTCCTCGTCCATGTCCCTAGCCTATGCGGCGCTCCGCGTTGTCGCAGGCGGCTGGGATTTGCCTCGGGTCAATGGGTCACGCAGGGGTTGCCGGTGGGGTGGGCGGGGGTGCCTTGGATGCCGGCGTGGGTCTCGCCGAGGGTGATGTCGCCGAGGGCTGTGTGGAGTTGGACGGCGCGTTGGGTGATGGTGGTGGGGGTGGTCGTGGTGGTGTTGAGTTTGAGGGTGCCGATCAGGAGCGGGACGGTGACTGGCCCGGTGCCGACCGGGATGATGATGCCGTTCACGCGCAGCGAGGTGATTGTTGAGCGTGCGGTGTAGGCCGGCTTCAGGCCGGTGCTGGTCGTTACGCATCGCGCCGTGGCCTGGCTGGTGATGGCGCCGAGCTCGATGGTCACGCCGAGGGCGGTGATCCGTGCGGATGCAAGGTTGGCCGCCGCGGTCGCGTTGTCCCCTTCGACGGGTGGCACGGCCAGATCGTCGGGCGTCTGGTCGGTGCGGACAGTGGCGCCTCCCAGGCGTACACCGAGAATCGGGGTCCCGAGGGCAGTGGTGGCGACGGTGCGCGCCGCTTCGGCGCAGGGTGCTCCGGCGGGGTTGGCGACGGCGGGTTCGTTGCCCAGCAGGTTGGCGGCACTGGCGCGGCACGCGAATCGGCCGTTCCGGTCGTCGTCGACGATCGTGCCGGTTGCGGTGCCGTCGGCGATGGTCGCGGCGGTCGGCGCCGACAGCTGGATCGTGAAGGTTTCGTCCGCCTCGTCGGTGCTGTCCTCGACTCCTCCGACGGTGACCTGCTGGGTCGCCTGGCCGGGCAGGAAGAGCAGATCGCCGCTCGCGGCTGTGTAATCCGAGCCGGTCGTGGCGGTGCCGTTCGCGGTGGCGTAGTGCACCGAGACCGGGACTGTCGTGGTTCGGTCCAGCACCACCGTGAAGGCTACCGGGTCGCCCTCTGCCGCAGTCGCGTCGTGCACCGAGACCGCGGGTACGACGACAGGCTCGTCGTCATCGACGATCGTTCCCACCCCTTGGCCGTCCGCGACGACGCCGCCGGACGGCGCGGAGAGTTGGACGGCGAACGTCTCGTCCGGCTCGTCGCTGGTGTCACCGAGCACTGAGATGGTGGCGTGCTGGACAGTCTGGCCCGGTGCGAACACGATGTCGCCGCTCGCCGGTGCGAAATCCGAACCTGCAGTCGCCGTGCCGCTGGCTGCGGCGTAGTGCACCGACACCGGGGTGGTCGAAGTCCGGTCCAGCGTCAACGTGAAGTCGGCGGCGGTGGTGCCGGAGTTGCCTTCGGCAACGGTCACGTCCCCGATCGAGAGCTGGGGCAGTGCGGCCGTGTCGTCGTCCACGATCGTGCCGACGCCCTGGCTGTCGACCACGACCGCGTTGCGGACGCCGGTCAGCGCGAGGGCGAATGTCTCGTCTGGTTCGTCGACCATGTCCCCGACGACTCGGACCTGGACCGGCACTGACACCTGGCCGGGAGGGATCGTGAAGTCGACGTCCGCGGCGGCGAAGTCGTCCGGTGAGGTCGCCGTACCGCCCGCTGTAGTAGCCCGGCCGGTGATGTTCGTCTGCGGCGACCGGTCGGCGGTGATCAGGAACTCGGCGATCGTCGTGCCCTGATCACCTTCGACGACCGACACGTCGCTCACGCGCAGTTGCGGCATGGAGCCGTCGTCATCGCGGATGGTGGCCACGCCGTCCGCGTCGTTGATGTCGGCGCCGGACGCAGCCGACAGGTGCAGCGTGAACGTCTCGTCCGGTTCCTCGACGAGGTCGCCCACCACGGGGACGGCGACCGTCTTCGAGGTCTCACCAGGAGCGAATGTCAGATCCACACTCGTCGCGGTGAAGTCGTCCGGCGAGGTCGCCGTACCGTCCGATGTCGCCGCATGCACGTTGACGGGGGAGCCAGCCGCCTTGTCCATCGTCACGGTGAACGAGGCTTGCGTCGTCGTACCCGAATCTCCTTCAGGCACGGAGACATCGCCGACCGACAACCGGGGGCGTGCGATCGGCTCGTCGTCATCGAGAATGGTGGCGACACCTTGGCCGTCCGCGATCGTCGCTCCGGAGGCGGCCGACAGTGCGAGTGTGAACGTCTCGTCGGGCTCGTCGATCGTGTCACCGACGACGGGTACGCTGACCTGTTTGCTGGTCTCGCCCGGTTGGAAGGTCAGGTCCAGGCTGGTGCCGGTGAAATCGGCAGGGGAAGGCGCCGTGCCGTCGGTGGTTGCCGCGTGCACGGTGACCGTGGTTGTAGCTGGCTGATCAATGGCGACGCTGAAGGTCGCGGGCGTCGTACCGGTGTTGCCTTCGGCAAGTGTCACGTCGTTGACGGTCAGAGTCGGGCCGGCAGCGCCGGGAACCGTCACCGTGACGGGCTGCGTCGCCACACCGGTGATGTTGTTGATCGCATAGTCGATGGTGCAGTGATAGGTGCCCGGTGCGGTCCCCGCGGCGACGCGCGTGGTCACAGCGAAGTCTGCCACTGTGCCGCTGCGCACGGTGCGTGATGCGGTGTCGAAGCCAACGGTCAGTCCGGTGTCGCAGGTCGCCTGCGGCCTGACGGATACGTCCAGGTTGTCCAGACCGGCCATGAGCGCATCGGCTACCTGATCGGCAGTGGAGTTCGGCATCAGCCGGCCGCCGGTCGCGTTGACGACAGAAGTGGCCTGGCCGAGCGCGTCGAGCCCGTTGCCGCTGGTGCCGACCACCGGTACGGCGACCACACGTGCGCCACTCGCCTGTAGCGCGTTGTTGGTGTCGGCCAGGGTGTGGCCGAGGCTGGGGTCATGCGAGACGGCGTCGCCGAACCACAGGATGATCCGGCTGCTGTTCGGTCGCCACGACACCGCGTCCGTGGCGAGCCGGAAGTGCGCGTTGATGAAGTCGGTCCATGGTGCGCCGCCGCCGAAGACGTCATGCGCCATGTTGTCGGCACCGGCGCGGACAGCGTTGGCGTCGTCGGTGAGCGGGGTGTAGACCGTGAACACCTTGTCGCTGTTGACCTGCTCCTTGTAGCCGGCGACCCCGAACCGCGCGGTCGGCTGTGACGCCCGTACGTGGTCGATCAATGCGTCGATGTTGTTGCGCACGTTCGCGACCACCGGATCGAGGCTTCCGGTGGTGTCGCCGAGGATCATGATGTCCGGCCGCGGCGGCACTTGTGGCGTAGTCACGTGGACGGCTGCCGCTGCACTCTGCCCGGGAGCCAGCGTCAGCTCGAGCGTTGCTGGATCGACGCCGTCCGCGTGCGCGGCCGACGGCGCGGCCACCCCGACACCAACCACCACGGCAACGACCGTCAGTAACCGCCACCCCGTGCTCGTCATGATGTCCCCCACCTGTGACGATTCGTCAGTGCATCCATCCCCGATCAGACGGTAAGCGCGCATGCGCTGGAGTGGTAGGGCTCAGTCGTTGCCAACTTCGCCGATCGACGGACGAGCCGCACCGCGGCGGCGGTGACTTACACGTGCGTTCGGCGTGCGATTTCATCGTCGACCCTGTCCTGGATTGGGTGACCCAGATTCTGTGGCAGGGCCGAGCCGGCGATCTTCGGAGCCATCCCGATCGATCTGATCCCCGACTTCGTCCGGCTCACCGGGCTACACGACTCCGCGCGATGACCGCGCCGTTCTTCCTCGCCGCCGGCCTCACCCGCGCGGCCTACATCGGTACCGGGGCCGCCAGCGCGTTCACGATGCACATCACCAAGATCGCGACGTACGGCGCCGGATGTCTGCTCACCACCCGAGTGCTCCTGTACGGCGCCGTACTCACGCCGGCCACCCTGCTCGGCGCCTGGACCGGTAAGAAGATCGTCGGCCACATCGGCGACCGCATCTTCGTCCTACTCATCGAGCTCGGACTGCTCGTCGCCGGCGCCCTGTTCCTGGTCGGAATCTAGGTGCCCGACTTGTTGCCGAGCGTCTTCGTGGCCTTCTGTACGGCGACGGCTGTCGCGCCGGCGATGTCGTCGGGGAGACCGGCGATCACGGTGATCGAGACGAGGACGTCCTGGACGCCGGTGGTCACCATGGTGATCTCGAGGCCGTCGAGCGGGCCGCCGGTTGCGGCGTACCGGACGGCGACCGGGTTGGTGCCGGCCTTCGGTGCGGAGACCTCGCGTACGTCGATCTGCGCTTTGCCTTCGCCGGGGATGGTCAGGGTCAGCGTGCGGCAGGCTGTGATCGCCTTCCGCAAGGTCTGCTGTAACGCCTGGACGGCTGTGGGCGATCCCAGGGCGTCAAGGCTTTCGTCGATGAAGGGTCCCTGCGCGCCGGCCGAGAACGAGCGGGATGCCGAGGCCTTCGACCCGGGCGGCGTGTCGGCGTTCTCCAGCGCGACCAGCTTGGCGCAGCGAGAGTCCTTCGAGGAGACGACCGGATCCGGTCCTGTACTACCGCTGTCATCGTCGTCGATCGAAAATCCTGCAGGCAGGTCGCCCAGGGCGATCAGCGCGGCCGTGAGCTGCTTGACGGTGCGCGCGGTCGCTGTCGGCGTGGCTGACGGAGCCGTGCGCGGCGTCGTGCTGGCCGCGGTCGTGGCGGACGACGCCGAAGGCGTGGTCGAGGCCGTCGAACTGGACGTCGTGGTTGACGGTGTGGCGGAGTTCGACGAGCCGGAGCAGCCGGTCGCCACGGCAAGCAGGAGTGCCGTCGCCGCGACGTACGCAGGAGTGAGCTTGGTCATGGGGTGCCTTTCGGGGCAGGGCATGGGCAAGGGCATCGCCGACCAGACTTCCCGGCACACCAGAGCATCGGCAGGTGTCGATGCACCTGCTATATCGCGCGGGCCGACCCCGCGTTACACACCCTCGGCGTCACTCGCTTCGGCTCTCCTTGCGGGTCACAGGTTCGTAAGGAGTACGCGGAACCGTCGCGTCCTACCGTCAGGAAGGAGGTGCCGCTGTTTTGCAAGTCGACCGGGCCGCGCATCAGCTGCGAGGCGACGTGGTGGTGTTTGACGCCGTGTTGGCAGCGGGCTGAGATGATCGGAGCATGAAGCGCGGGCAGTTGCGGGTGTATCTGGGGGCCGCGCCCGGTGTCGGTAAGACGTACAAGATGCTGGGCGAGGGGCAGCGGCGCCTTGCCCGGGGTACGGATGTGGTGGTCGGGTTGGTCGAGACCCACGGCCGGGAACACACTGCGAAGGTGCTGGCCGGGCTCGACGTGGTGCCGCGGCGGATCGTCGACTACCGCGGCGCCAGTTTCACCGAGATGGACCTGGACGCGGTCCTGGCCCGGCGGCCGGACGTCGCGCTGATCGACGAGATGGCGCATACCAACGTGCCGGGCAGCCGGCACGAGAAGCGCTGGCAGGACATCGACGAGCTGCTGAACGCCGGGATCGACGTGATCTCGACGCTGAACATCCAGCACCTCGAGTCGATCAACGACGTGGTCGAGAAGATCACCGGCGTACCGCAGCAGGAGACGGTCCCGGACCGGGTGGTGCGGGCCGCGGACCAGATCGAGCTCGTCGACATGACGCCGGAGGCGCTGCGGCGGCGGATGGCGCACGGGAACGTGTACACCGCCGACAAGATCGACGCTGCCCTGGGCAACTATTTCCGGGTCGGCAACCTGTCCGCGCTGCGGGAGCTCGCGCTGCTGTGGCTGGCGGACCGGGTGGACGCCGGTCTGCAGCAGTACCGCGCGGAGCACGACATCGACTCCACCTGGGAGGCCCGGGAGCGCGTCGTGGTCGCGCTGACCGGCGGTCCCGAGGGCGAGACGCTGATCCGGCGTGCTGCGCGGATCGCGGCCCGCTCGTCCGGCGGCGATCTGCTCGCCGTCCATGTCGCGCGGTCCGACGGCCTGTCCGGCGCCAACTCGGCCACGCTCGCTCGGCAGCGCGAACTCGTCGAGGGACTGGGTGGCACCTATCACCAGATTGTGGGTGACAACGTTCCCGAGGCTCTGCTGCAGTTCGCCAAGGCGGAGAACGCGACCCAGCTGGTCCTCGGCGGCAGCCGTCGGTCCCGGTTCGGTACGGCGTTCTCCGGGTCCGGCATCGGCGCCACCACGATCCGTGATTCGGGTGAGATCGATGTACATATCGTCACGCATTCGGAGATCGGCCGGGGCCGGTTGCCGCGGGCGCAAGGTAGCTTGTCGAAGCGTCGCAAGATTCAGGGCTTCGTCCTCGGGATCGTCCTGCAACCTGTGCTGGCGTTGCTGCTGGGTCTCGGTGACGACTCACTGAACCTGACCAGCAACGCGCTGGTCTTCCTGCTCGCGGTGATCGTGGTGGCGCTGGTCGGCGGGATGTGGCCGGCGCTGGTGACGGCCGTTGGCGGGTCGCTCGTCCTGAACTACTTCTTCGTGCATCCGAAGGGGACGTTCACGATCGCAGAGTTCAACAATGCACTGGCGTTGCTGATCTTCGTCTTGGTCGCGGCGATGGTCAGTACGGTCGTCGACCGCGCGGCACGCCGTACCAGACAAGCGGCCCGGGCCACCGCCGAGTCGGAAACTCTGGCTGCCCTGGCGGGCAGTGCCTTACGGGGAGAGACTGCCCTGCCTGCCCTGCCTGCCCTGCTCGAGCGGGTCCGGGGGGCGTTCGGGATGAATGGCGCCTGTCTGATGGAGCTGACGCACGGCGACCGGACCGAGGACTGGCGTCCGTTGGCGTCGGCCGGGACGCTCACCTGTAGTCGGCCGGAGGAAGCCGACGCGGAGATCCCGGCCCGCGACGATCTGGTGCTGGTCCTGCAAGGCCGGCAGTTGGCCGCTGACGAGCGGCGGCTGGTCGGGGCGTTCGCGGCCCACGCGGCGGCGCTGGTCGACAAGGCCCGGTTGAGCGAAGCCGCTGCCGAGGCCAAGCCGTTGGCCGAGGCAGACAGGCTGCGTACGGCGCTCCTGCGCGCGGTGGGTCACGATCTCCGGACCCCTCTCGCGTCGGCGAAGGCATCGGTGACCAGTTTGCGCAGCGACGATGTGGACTGGACCGAGTCTGAGCGCGCGGAGCTACTGGAGACCGCGGACGAGTCGCTCGACCGACTGTCGCGACTGGTGAGCAACCTGCTCGACTTGAGTCGGCTGCAGGCCGGCGTACTGTCCGTCTTCACTCGTCCGATAGCGTTGGATGAGATCACGCCGTCCGTACTGTCCGAGCTGGGTGACGACGGTGACCGGGTGACCCTCGACATCCCGCCTACGCTGCCATTGCTCGATGCCGACCCGGCCCTGCTGGAGCGCGTGATCACGAACCTCCTCGCAAACGCGATCCGCTACTCACCACCGGGCGCGGCACCACACCTGACCGCGAGCGCGCTAGGTGACACCGTGGAGATCCGGGTGATCGACCGCGGGCCGGGGATCCCGCGCGAGGACCGGAATCGGGTATTTGCGCCGTTCCAGCGGCTGGGCGACGCCGACAACACGATCGGCGTCGGGCTCGGTCTCGCACTGGCACGCGGCCTGACCGACGCGATGCACGGCACGCTGCAACCCGAAGAGACACCGGGCGGTGGGCTGACGATGGTCGTTTCCTTGCCTACGGCAACGTTGGAGGATCTGCCAGTGCCGGGAACTCGTGAGCGCTCCCAGGAGCCGGAGTGATGGAGTCAGGAAAGTTCGTGCGTGGCAAGCGCGGCGCCGACCTGGTCCGCGAGGGCGACGGCGACCTGCAGCTGCGGCACAGACGGCCGGACGTTTCGCGTCGATGCAACGAGGAGGAACCGGCCCCGGGTGATGCCGTCGTGTTGTACGCGGAGTTCGATCTCGCTGTCGGTCGGTAGCCCGAACCGCTGGACGTCGACGTCCCAGCCTTGTCGTACGACAGTGCCGTCGCGGAGGACGGCGGCCGGGGCGGCCTCACGGGTGTCGCTGTCGAACGTGCAGTCGTCGATGCTCAGGACTTCGACCAGTTGCTCGGCGACGTGCTCGATCAAGCTTTCGGTGCTGGAGCTCCCGGCCGCCACCAGGCCGGCAGTCTGGACGACGCCGTTCAGATACCCGCGTTGCTTGCTGGCGCGGGCCTGCTGGCGACGGCCCCAGAGGGCAACCTCGGTGACCGCGACACCGACGAGCGTGAGCAGTACGGCGGTCTCGATATCGGCCTGGGTCGCGATGGCGAAATGGTGGTACGGCTTGGTGAGGAAGAAGTCGAACCACAAGGTGCTCGACAGCGCCGCGACGATCCCTGCCGATCGCGGTCCGGTCGCGGCGGCCATGACCACGACCAGGACGAGTACCAGCGCGGCGTTCGTGTTCGCGATGCGGTCGCGGAACGGCGCAAGTCCCGCACAAACAGCCGCCGGTACGAGGGTAGCGGCCCAGACCACTGCCTGGCGTCCCCGCTCACTGCCGTCGAACAGGCGCATCACGCAGCAAAGCTACCCGCGGGGATGTTAGAGCGGCGTTAGAAGACGGGGGAGCGGTGTTAGGAAGTTGTCAGGAAGGAGACCGGCGGGCGAGGACAGACGTTCTTCTTGGGCCGTGAAGGTGTTAGAGCTGCCGAAGAGGTTCCTTGTCGGGCGGCCATTGCGAAGCGAGCGGCTGGACGAGACGCTGCTGCCGAAGAAGCTCGCGCTGCCGGTGTTCTGCAGTGACCCGCTCTCCTCAAACGCTTACGCGACCGAAGAGATCCTGCTCATGCTCAGCCTGGGCGGCCTCACCTTGCTCCACCTCACACCATGGCTCGCAGGCGTGGTTGTCGCGCTGCTCATCGTTGTGGTGGCGTCCTACCGGCAGACTTGCCACGCCTACCCGAACGGTGGTGGCGCCTACGCGGTCAGCCGGGCGAACCTCGGCGAGAACGCGTCCCTGGTCGCCGCGAGCGCGCTCCTCGTCGACTATGTGCTGACCGTCGCGGTGTCGGTCGCGGCCGGCGTACAGAACGTCGTCTCCGCCGTGCCCGCCCTCGGGCCCCATGCCGTCCTGGTCTCGGTCGGGATGATCGCGCTCCTCGCGGTGATGAACCTGCGGGGCATCAAAGAGTCCGGTACGGCGTTCGCGATCCCGACGTACGGCTTCATCGCGATCGTGCTGACGATGATCGTGGTCGGGTTCGCGCACATGCTGACCGGTCACGAGGCGCAGGCGGAGTCGGCGCCGTTCGGGATCACACCGGCGACGCAGACCAGCGGGCTGGTCGTGGTCCTGCTGGCGATGCGGGCCTTCGCTTCCGGGTGTACGGCGCTCACCGGGGTCGAGGCCGTGAGCAACGGCGTACCGAACTTCAAGCCACCGAAGAGCAAGAACGCCGCGGGCACCCTGTCGATCATGGGCGGCATCACGATCGCCATGTTCGCGGGAATCACCGCCTTGGCGATGACCTCGCATGTGCACGTCGTCGATGACCAGGCTCGGCTGATCGGTGCGCCCGACGGGTACGAGCAGCGCACGGTCATCGCGCAGGTCGCCGGCGCGGTCTTCGGCGGGTACCACTCGATCGGGTTCTTCGCGGTGCAGGCGTTCACTGCGGCGATCCTGATTCTCGCGGCGAACACCGCGTTCAACGGGTTCCCGATTCTCGCGTCGTTGCTCGGTCACGACGGGTTCCTGCCGCGGCAGTTCTCGCGGCGTGGAGACCGGTTGGTGTTCAGCAACGGGATCGTGATCCTGTCGGCGCTCGCGTGCCTGCTGATCTGGGTTTTCGACGCGAGTACGACCCGGTTGATCCAGCTGTACATCATCGGTGTGTTTGTCTCGTTCAGCCTGAGCCAGTTCGGCATGGTCGTGCACTGGACGCGGAAGTTGGCGGAGTCGCCGCTATCCGTCGTACGTGCCTCGATTCATCGGTCCCGGGCGATCAACGCCCTCGGCGGGGTGTTCACCTCTGTGGTGCTGGTCGTTGTCCTGATCACCAAGTTCACGCATGGCGCGTGGATCGTCGTACTGGCGATGCCGGCGCTGTTCCTGCTGATGAAGGGCATCAAGCGGCACTACAACCGGGTGGCGGTTGAGCTCGAGCCGCAGCCGGGTGGCGTCACGCTGCCACCGCGCGTCTTCGGCATCGTCCTGGTCTCCAAGCTCCACGCGCCGACGCTCCGAGCTCTCGCCTATGCGCGAGCCACCCGTCCGACCTCACTGACCGCGGTAACGGTCAACACCGATCCGGACTCCTCCGAGGCTCTGCTTCGCGATTGGACGGAGCGAGGCATCTCCGTGCCGCTGAAGAAACTTCATTCGCCGTACCGCGACGTGACAGGCCCGGTCCTCAGCTACGTCAAGGACGTACGACGACAAAGCCCACGCGACCTGGTCGCGGTCTTCATCCCGGAGTACGTCGTCGGCCACTGGTGGGAAGCCCTCCTCCACAACCAGAGCGCCCTCCGCCTGAAGGCCCGTCTCCTCTTCCAGCCCGGCGTGATGGTCATCAACGTCCCCTGGCAACTCGGCTCAGCAGAACTCCTCGAGTCCCGCCGCGTAGACGAACCAAGAGCGGAGCCCACGATTACGTGACCTGCGGGAATGCAGGACGGCGGGTGGCGATGTCGTGCCGGCGCAGGTACTCGGCGACGAGGTCGAACGCGTTGTGGAACCACGTGTACACCTCGTGGTGGTGCAGGGTCGCGCGCAGTACGGCGGTCGGCTGCTCAGGAAGGGTTCGCCGTTCGGTTTGCGTCTCAACATCTCCCCGCCGAGTTCGTCAGCGGACGATGGCGACCGCGCAGTGCGCGTGATGCAGGACGTGCTGGCTGACGGAGCCCAGCAGAAGGCCGGTGAAGCCACCGCGACCACGCGATCCGACCACCGTGAGATCGGCGTACTCGGCGGCCAGCAGAATCGCCCGTGCCGCGTGACCGTTGATGAGCCGCGTCTCGCACTCGACGTCCGGATGGTCCGCAAGCGCACCAGCCAACGACTCCGCGACCAACAGGCGGGCGGACTCCTTCGCGTCCTCGTCGTCGAACTGCAGCATGGACTCCCCGTCGGCGTAGGTGAGGTAAGGGGTAGTCCAGGCATGGACCGCGACGACCTTGGCGCCGATCGCCTCGGCCTGGTCGAACGCGAAGTCGATCGCCTGGGCGGATACCTTCGAGCCGTCGACGCCCACGATCACCGTCGGCTTCTCGTGTGCGCGCGGCCGGATCTCGGACGGCACGACGACCACTGGGCACTGGGCGTGGCTGCTCACCTGCACCGCGACCGAGCCCACCAGCATCCCGGTCCATCCGCCGAATCCACGGGAGCCGAGGACGATGAGCCGCGCATGCGCCGACTCCTCGGTCAACTCTTGTGCGGGCGCTCCCTCGACCAGAGCGGTGTCGACCAGGAGATCGGGGTGCTGGGCGCGCAATGCGTACTCCAGTCCGCTGAGGCCTCGCTCGCGAGCAGGCCTGAGTGCCGCCAGCGGAACCGTCGTGCCTGGACCCGGTTGGGTGGCGATGATCAACTCGAACGCCTCGACGATGCGCAGCGCGGCGTGCAGCCGCTCGGCCTCGGCGGCGGCCCAGTGCACGGCGGCCAGGCTGGCGGGGGAGCGGTCATACCCGGCGACGATCGGGGCAGGTTGCAACGACATCGTTCCTCCTCGTGCCGATGCGGTACTTCAACTCTCCTCCACCCCGGCCAGATGGGCCAGGGCGACTGGCAGGCGCTGATGCCGTGGGTGCGGAGCGCGGTGGGGAGGTCTGGGTGGTGTCGGACGCCAGGGAGGTTACCGGGGGAATTGATCACCTCTGGTGATGTCGTCTCGATCAGCACCACTACGCCGTACCGTGCGTGGTGGTGAGACTCGTCGGTGCGCGGACCATGCGTGTAGCGCGGTCGGATGTGACTGTTGTTTGGTTCTCGTCCGAAGGGGGAACCCGGCGCATAGGGACGAGTCTGTGCATGCCGGATCTGGTGATGTAGCGATGGATCGACTGAAGGCGCTCAGCGATGCCGGTGTGTCGATCTGGCTGGACGACCTGTCTCGCGGTCGGCTGACCAATGGCACGCTGGCCAAGATGGTCGCGGACGAGCACCTGGCCGGTGTGACCTCGAACCCGACGATCTTCGCGAAGGCCATTGCGTCGCAGGCGGCCGACTACGCGGATCAGATCGGCACGTTGGCGGCCGCCGGAACGCCGCTGGAGGACGCGGTCCGAGCTATCACGACCGACGATGTCCGCGGTGCGTGTGACGTGCTGAGGCCGGTGTACGACGCCACGGACGGCGTAGATGGGCGCGTGTCGATCGAGGTCGACCCGCGGTTGGCTCGCGATACCGGCGCGACGGTCGCCGAGGCAAGGGACCTGTGGCGGACCGTCGATCGGGAGAACCTGTTCGTCAAGATCCCCGCGACTGCGCAGGGCCTGCCGGCGATCACGATGGCGCTGTCCGAGGGGATCAGCGTGAATGTGACGCTGATCTTCTCGTTGCGTCGGTACCGCGCGGTCATGGATGCCTTCCTCGAGGGTGTCGCCTGGGCCGCTGAACGCGGCCTGGATCTCTCGCGGATAGGCAGTGTTGCGTCCTTCTTCGTGAGTCGCGTCGACACCGAGGTGGATCAGAGGCTGGACTCGCTGGGCTCGCCCGCGGTCCGGGAACTGCGGGGCAAGGCAGCGATTGCCAATGCCCGGTTGGCGTTCGAGACCTATGAGAACGTCTTCGGGTCGAGCCGATGGGGAGAGCTCGCGGCCGCCGGGGCCAGACCGCAGCGGCCGTTGTGGGCATCGACCGGCACCAAGGATCCGGCGTACTCGGACACGAGGTACGTCGATCAGTTGGTGACCGCCGGCGTTGTCAATACGATGCCTCAGGCAACCATCGATGCCTTCGCCGATCACGGCGAGGTGAGCGGTGACACCGTGCGGGGCGGATACGACGAGGCACGGGCGGTGATGGCGGACCTGGATCAAGCCGGTGTCTCGTACGACGACGTGGTCGAGGTGCTCGAGGACGAAGGGGTCGAGAAGTTCGAGCAGTCGTGGACGGAGCTCCTGAAGACCGTCGAGGACGCGCTCGCAGCGGGCCGACCGGTCAATCCGATGATCCGCCCAGATTGATCAGCGACGGCGATGGCAGTGGAGAAGTGTCAGATGGGTGCGGGCTCGGTGGGTGGCGGCGGTGGCTCGGTCGGCTCCGGTGGCTCGGTCGGCTCCGGTGGGTCGCTCGGCTCCGGCCGGGTCGGGGCGGGGGCCGGCGGCTCGTTCGGATCCGGCGGCGCAGGGGGCGTCGGTGGAATAGTCTCCGGATCGATGACCATGGCAAGCATCGGTGCCTCCTGTCGATCGGCAACTGGTCAGGCGGCGCTGTGCGCTCAGTACCCATCAGGTCGCGTTGCATGCGCGCACGAAGGCAGTGAGGTGGAGTGGTGACATCTATCTTGAGCAGCCGCAGTCGAGAACGTTCGCGACTGGTCGAGTCGATCGCGGCGCGGGGTGTGACCGATCCTGCTGTGTTGGCGGCGATCGGCGGGGTGCCGCGCGAGGCGTTCGTTCCGGCGGAGGTCGCCGAATTCGCGTACCGGGATGCCGCGCTGCCGATCGGCGTGGGGCAAACGATCTCGCCACCGTACGTCGTAGCGCTCACGACACAGGCCTTGCAGCTGGATGCACGTGATCGTGTGCTGGAGATCGGCACGGGCTCTGGGTATGCGGCAGCCGTTCTCGCCGAGCTCGCGGCCGAGGTCTTCACGGTCGAGCGGCACGGCGAGCTGGCCTCCGCAGCACGTGAGCGTCTCGTGTCGCACGGCGTACACAACGTCATGGTGCACCACGCCGACGGACGCTACGGCTGGCCGGACTACGCGCCGTACGACGCGATCGTGGTGCCGTCCGCGACCGATGTCGTGCCGGAGCGTCTGCGTGGGCAGTTAGTGGTGGGCGGTCGCCTGGTCGTACCGGTCGGCGCGCCTGACGGCATCCAGAAGCTCGTACGCATCCGGCGTACCGGACCAGACGACTTCGAGGAGGAAACTCTCCAATAGGTATCCCCGCCCGTCGGTCTCATCCAGCGCGCTGCAGCCCAAGGGAGTGGAGGAGGTCTTGGAGTTCGTCGTGGTAGACGGCGGCGGGGGAGTGGATCAGGGCGCGTAGGTGGCCGTAGATCTCCAGGGCGAGCAGGCCGTGGATGCGGCCCCAGACTCGGAGGGTGAGGGCGATCCCGACGGGTGGTAGGTCGGGGAAGTCTTCGCGGACGTGGGCGACCAGAGCGGGGTCGAAGTCTGTCCAGCTGTAGGTGCGGTCCGTGGGCTGGTGTGCCTGAGCGGTGGGCCAGGAGGCGGCGACGAGCCCGACGAGGCCGGTGCAGGCGCGGAGTTCGGCGTCCTTGCCGGGGCTGTCGTCCGGCGGCTGGTATCCGGGAACGGGGTCGCCGTAGATCAGCCGGAAGCCCTCGGGATCGGCGACCGCCCAGTCGCGGATGGCGTGCGCCCAGGCCAGGATCCGGCCGCCGGGATCGGACTCCGGTACGGCGTCGCGCGCGGCCTCGGCCGCGTCCACGACCCCCGTGTAGACATCGCCGATCAGCGTGGTGATCAGCTCGTCGCGGGTCGCGAAGTAGCTGTAGATCGCACCTGCCGTCATGCCCATCTCGCGGGCGATGGCACGCAGCGAGATGGCATCCGGACCACCCTCGGCCAGCAGCCGCATCGCGATCCCTTTGATCTCGGCGCTGGCATCCGCACGCAGCCGAGCCCGGCGGCTCACAGTCCGGTCGTTCACGTTTGACACTCTACAGCGTTGGGGTAATGTACGCCGTACAAACACTGAACGCCGTGTAGTAAATGCACGGCATATAGAGGCAGGGTTCGTGAGAACAGAAAGACTTCGCCTCGGATTGCTGGCCCTGACCCAGCTGATCGTGGCTCTCGACTACAACATCGTCTATGTGGCACTGCCCGACATCGGGCAAGCGTTGGGTTTCACGGCGCAGTCCGTGCAATGGGTGGTCAGCGCGTACGCCGTCGGGCTCGGCGGACTGCTCCTGTTCGGAGGGCGAGCGGTGGACCGGCTCGGTCCACGCCGGCTGTTCACGACCGGGCTGGCCTTGTATGGCGTCGCGTCGCTGGTGGGAGGGCTGGCGTCCACCGCCGGACTCCTTGTCGCGGCTCGTGCGGTCCAGGGTGTCGGCGGCGCGTTGCTGACGCCGGCCACGCTCGCGCTGATCTACCGAGGATTCGCCGAAGGGCCCGCGCGGAACCGCGCGCTGGGTGCGTGGGGCCTCGCCGGGAGCGCCGGGCTCGCGGCCGGATCACTTCTCGGTGGTGTGCTCACCAACTATCTCGGCTGGCAGTGGGTGTTCTTCGTCAACGTGCCGCTGGCTCTCTTGTGTGTGCTGGCTGCGCAGCGGTTGCTGCCCGCTGATCCCAGTCGGACGCCGGGCGGGTTCGACGTACCGGGTGCGCTGCTCGCTACCGCGAGTTCGGCGTTGCTGGTGCTCGGGCTGGCGGCCGGCCCGGAGTCCGGGTGGGTGTCACTGCGAGGAGCTGGGGCGCTAGGCCTCGGTGTCGTACTGCTCGCGGTGCTCCTGGCCGTGGAGGCCCGTACCCGTGATCCGTTGATCCCGCTGCGGCTGGTCAGGGGGCGCAACCTGGCCACCACCATGATCGTGATCGCGATCTTCCAGGCCACGCTCGGCGGCGGCTACTACGTCCTGACGTCGTACCTGCAGCCTGTGCTCGGCTACAGCTCGCTCGAAGCGGGCCTGACGTTCTTGCCGCTCACGCTTGTCTGCATGGTGGCGGCAGTCAAATTCGCGCCGCCGCTACTGAATCGCTGGGGAATCCGCACCACGCTCGCCGTGTCCACGATCGGCACCGGTGTCGGTATCGCGGCCATGGTTCTCGGTGCTACACCAGGCGGAGGCTTCTGGACGTTGCTGCCCGGCAGTGTCGTCTGGGGCTTCTTCGGCGGAGTCGCCTTCGTGACCCTCTTCGCGTCGGCGGGCGCGGGCGTCGTGGCTCACCAACAGGGCGTCGCTTCCGGAGTCGCCAGCACGGCGAAAGAAGTCGGAGGCGCGCTCGGCCTCGCAGTCTTCGTTGCCATTATCACCGGATCGTCCAACCTCCTGCGGGGGCTCCATGTCGCCGGCTGGACGGCCGCGGCGATCACCGTCGCCGGCGGTCTGATCGCCCTCGCCCTGAATCCCTCCAGGTCCCTTACCAAGGCCGAGGAACCCATCAATCTCGAAGGAGTAAGCAAGTGAGCAACATCGACGTCATCAACGGCTACCTCGACATCTGGAACGAGCAGGACGCCGCGGTGCGGGACTCCCTGATGAAGGCCGTGCTGACCGAGGACTCCGTCTACAGCGATCCCGACTATGCCGGCCTGCAGGGGTACGCCGAACTGTCGGACGCGATCGGCCGTGCCCAGCAGTCGTTCGGCGACCTGCGTTTCACCCTCGACACCGTCATCGGCGAGCACCACGACCGGGCCTTGTTCACCTGGCGGCTCGGCACAGCGGCCTCCGGGTACGACGTCGTGGAATTCGACGGTGCCCGCATCCGCACCGTCGTCGGGTTCTTCGCATGATCACCGCCCCCGTTCCTCAGTACCGTCGCCGTGATCGTCAACCGCTGAGCACCGAGATCACCGAGCCGCGGTTTGCCGTGGTGGGTGAGTGCCCACAGGAGTGAGCGCCCACAGGACGTGCGCCGTTCAGCGGCCGAACAGCAGATCCCCCCGGCGACGGAGCAGCATTCATCACCGGCGCTGAGTTCCGCGTCGACGGAGGCTGGTCGATCTGGTGATCTCGTCACGACGTTTCGTTTGCGAACGACTCCAGATCCGGGTTCAGTTCGCGGATCTTGCTGAGGTAGGCAGCGGCTACGGTTACGTTTCGTTGAGTCCGCGAGGGGTGATTGCGTGGGCTGCTGAATGGGAGGGCTGATGGCCGACGACCGGTCAGGGTGGTTGGAACGCTTGAGCTTCGGCCGTCGGCTCGTCGGGTGGCCTCCCCGGCTGCCATCTGCCCGGCCTCGACGCCCACGCCCTGGACACCCGCGGGGATCTCCGCTTGAACGACGGCTTCCTCGCCGACGGCGAAGTCAGCCTGATCGGTGCACACATCGGCGGAACCCTGAACTGCGACGAGGCGACCTTCATCAATGAGGACGGCGCCGCGCTGAACGCGGACCTGATCGTGGTTGACCAAAGCATGTGGATCGGACGTACCACGATCACTGGTGGCTTGATCCTGCTCGGTGCGGATATCAGTGGCTCACTCAGCTGCGGTGGCAGTATCTTCAGCAGCCACACCGCGCATGCGTTTCACGGTGACGGTCTGCATGTCGGCCGCGACCTGATCTGCGATTCGGGGTTCACTGCGACGGGCGAGATCCGGCTGGCAGGTGCGCGAGTAGGCGGCCAACTGAACGTCTCAGGCGCGACGCTGACCAATGACTCGGGCCCTGTTCTGACCGCAGACGGTCTGCGGGTCGACCAACACGTGTCCCTCAAGGAGCTCAGCGGCGTCGCTGGCGGCGAGTCCGGTGCAGTGCGGTTGTCGGGAGCGCATGTCGGCGGATGGTTGGATGCAGTCGGGGCCCGGCTGACTAACCGGTCGGGTGCCGGCTTGATCGCCGACGGGCTGAGCGTCGACCAGCAGGTGCACTGGCACAACCTCACAGTGACAGGGGTCAGCGAGGCCGGGGCGGTGCGGCTGTGGAACGCTCACATCGGTGGCCCGCTCAACGTGCTCGGGGCGACGCTGACCAACACCCCCGTCCAGGACCTGTGCGACCACTTCCAGTTGCTGGCCGAGCAGGAACTGCCCACGGGGCTGCTGACCGGGCTCTATCTCCATGGCGGGGTGGTCTTCGGCGAGTGGGCGCCGCGGGAGTCCGACGTCGACTTCCTCGCCACGCTCGCCACCGGCCGGTGCCGGCGGAGGTGGAGGCGCTGCGGGGCGTCCACGCGCAGATGGTGGCGTACTCCTCGATCCGGTTCGACGGGCCGCACGTGCTCGCTGCTGACCTGGCGTGCGACCCGCGCACGCTGCCGCCGGCGCCGGAGGTGATCTCCACCAGGAAACTCGAGATTCTCGCCTCGCCGTCGCGGATGATCACCTGGCACGAACTGGCCCAAGCCGGGATCACGATCACGGGCCCAGAGCTATCCACTCTTCAGATCTGGACCGACAAGCAGGCGCTGCATGACTACACCGTGGACAACCTCAACACCTACTGGCGCCGCAACGCCGAAGGCCTGGCCCGGGCAACCCCTGCCGACCTCCCAACGGATCAGCGCGAACGCGACTATCTGCTCACGCACTGCATCCTCGCCTCCGTGCGCCTGCACCACCTCCTGGTCACCGGCGAGATGACCGCGAAATCCCGCGCCGGCCACTGGGCACTGACCCACTGCGACGAACGCTGGCACCGGGTACTGACCGAGGGCCTACGCCTGCGCGACGCCACCGGCACTTCCGGCTACGCCGACCAGGCCGATCTACTCGCGGACGTCCGGGATTTCCTGGCGCACGTAGTGGAGACCGCCACCGGCAGGCCTGTGACCCCGACCAACGCCTAATGACCATCCATCTGGTTCGCGACGGGGAGGTGATGCGCTCGGTCGCCCTGCGATGTCGCGCCGAGCGGGGGCAGCAGATGCTCGCGGTCGATCTCCGAGGCGGTGCGAGTCGCAATCCGAAACTCAATCAACGGAGCGTCGTCGGTCGCCTCGACGGCCATCGCGAGACTGGTCTTGCTCAGCGCGGCACACGGACCGGTTCTCGGTTCTCTCGTCCGTGCAAGTTCGATTGCGACCTGCTGGCCGGGGTTGTGCCACCGCGAACCCTAACCCTCGGATCCACAGACATCCTCTAGTCCGGATAAGAGTCCTCCGCTGCAGGTCTCACCGGTGACGGACGACGTCGATGAGGCCCGCGAATGGCTGGACGTGTTCAAGTCCAGCGGCGTCGAGGGTCTCGTGGTCAAGGGTGCCTCGACCAGATACCAGCCAGGCCGCCGGGACTGGATCAAGGTCAATTCTGTTGGGGTGAATTGTGTCCGGCCCATCGCCACAGGCGCAAGATGGCAGGTCGGGTAGCGGTCGGGACCGCGGCCCTAGTGCGCGACAGGTGTCGTGGACGAGTGGCGCTCGAACGGCGAGGCTGGAATGGGACCTGCCTGACTTGGCCGCTGGGCTTCCCTGGCCCGATCGGAAACTGCCAGGCGAAGGCGCAGGGCGGCAAGCGTCGCCGTCGACGGTGGCCGCCCGCCCGGTCATCGAAGGAGAAAGTTGAGGAGGGCATTGGCAGTCTTGCCGAAGGGGGCACGCACGAGGCGGGTGCTGTTCCAGCGACCCTGCACGAAGATGCCCTTGGAGTGGCTGAGTGTCCGGAAGCCCTCGATCCCGTGGTATTTGCCCATCCCACTGGCGCCGACGCCGCCGAACGGGAGCTCGTCCTGCCCGACGTGCATGATCGTGCCGTTGATGGTGACGTTGCCGGAGGTCGTATGGTCGAGTACTTTGCGCCGGTCGGCGTCGTTGTCGCCGAAGTAGTAGAGCGCGAGCGGTCGCGGTCGTGCGTTCACGTAGTCGATGGCGTCGTCGATGTCGCGGTAGGGGAAGATCGGCAGGATGGGGCCGAAGATCTCCTCGTGGGCGATCCGCATGTCGTCGGTGACGCCGAGCACGACGGTCGGTGCGAGGGTGTGAGGACGACGGGAGGCTTCGCCTGGCCGGTGTCCGACCTCGATGATCCGTGCACCGTGGGCACGGGCGTCGTCGATCAAGTCGGTGAGGATCGCGTGCTGCTGGTCGTTGACGATCGAGGTGTAGTCCTTGCTCGTCGGACCGCCGGGATAGGCGACCTTCACCAGCCTGTCGTAGCTGTCGATGAAGGTGTCGATCTCGGATTGGTGTACCAGGGCGTAGTCGGGGGCGATGCAGGTCTGCCCGCCGCTGAGAAGCTTCCCGAAGACGATGTCGGATACGGCCTGGTCCTGCACGTGTCCTTTGGCGACGATGGCCGGAGACTTGCCGCCGAGTTCGAGGGTGACGGGGACGAGGTTCTCGCTGGCAGCCTTCATGACGGCTCGTCCGACGGCGGTGCTTCCGGTGAAGACGAGATGATCGAACGGCAGGGAGGAGAACGCGGAACCATCGCCGCTGACGATGGTGACCTGCTCTTCAGGGAAGATCTCGCTGATCATCGACGCGAGCACGGCGTTCGTTGCGGGGGCGAACTTCGACGGTTTGAGCATGACGCGGTTGCCGGCGGCGATCGCGGTGACGACCGGCATCAGCGACAGGTTGACGGGGTAGTTCCACGGTGAGATGACGCCGACCACTCCGAGTGGTTGGTATTCGATGTGGTTGCTGCCGAAACTCATGTGCAGGGCGATGTGGCGGCGGGTCGGCAGCATGAATCGGCGGAGATTCCGGTCCAGGTAGTCGATGCCCTGGATGACTCCGAGGACCTCCATCATCGCTGTCTCGTGGCGCGACCGATTGCCGAAGTCGGTGTTGATCGCCTCCTCGATAGCGCTCCGCCGTGCGAGCAATGCCGCCTTGAACTTCTTCAGATCGTTTCGTCGCGTCGCCAATGGCGGCGCCCCGTCGCGGAGGTAGGCGGCGCGTTGCGCAGCGAGGATGTCGCTGAAGCGCTCCACGTCTGTGCGCTGCGGGGTGATCGCTGTGAGGGACATGGTGTTGTTCCTTTGCTGTTCTAGGTGTGGCCGATGAAGGGCAGGGCCTGCTAGCGGCGCGCCATCCGGCCCATGATGTGGACGACCTGGCGGCGCGGGAGCAGCCTGCTTGCGAGGGCGACGGGGCGGCCGTTGGTGATCACCGAGGGCGGTGCGGAACGGCGGTCCAAGGTTGCGAGGGCTGTCTTGACGACGGCCTCAGGGGTGAGTCGTTTCGCGCCGTAGTCGGCTGTCTGGCTACCGGCGGCGTCGAAGAACTCGGTGTCCATCGCACCGGGGCAGACGGCGAGGACGCGCAGCCCGGTGCTGCGCGACTCCTCCCACAGGCCTTCGGTGAAGCTGAGCACGAATGCCTTGGTGGCGCCGTACACGCTCATGTAGGGCGTCGGCTGAAAACCGAGCAGGCTCGCGACGTTGATCAGTACGCCGTTGCCGGCCGATGTCAACGGATCGATGTAGGCCCGGCTCAGGTCGACCAGTGCGCCGACGTTGAGCGCGATCATGCTCTGCAGGCGCTCTGCGTCCTCGTCCTTGAAGGCATCGTGGGTGCCGAAGCCGGCGTTGTTCACCAGGCTCGTCGCATGGATGCCGCGGGATTCGAGTTCGGCTCGGAGGGCCCGTCCGGCGTCGGGCTGACCGAGGTCGCGGGCAATGACGGTCACCGTGATGCCGTGGGCGCGGGTGAGTTCGTCGGCCAGGCTCTCGAGCCGGTCCGCTCGGCGAGCGACGAGCACGAGGTTGGACCCACGAGCGGCGAGCTGGCGTGCGAACTCGGCGCCGAGGCCGGCGCTCGCTCCGGTGACGATGGTGGTCTGTTTGCGGTAATCAATCTTGGTCATGTCATACACTCTAGGCACGATGATGCACGGAGTGCAAATTGATACATCGAATGAATCGACGTACCATCGGTGCATGACGCAGAAACAGACCCCTCTTCGTGAGCAGACCCGCTCCGTGGTCCGCTCTCTCCTCGCCCGGACCGCGGTCGACCTGTTCGCTGCCAAGGGGTACGACGACACGACGCTCGACGAGGTCGCCGCGGCAGCGGGTGTCTCCCGGCGGACCTTGTTCAACTACTTCCGCAACAAGGAAGACCTCGCACTCAGCGGCCTGTCCGAACAGGGCGAACTGATCGCCGCCCGCTTCGCCGAGCGCCCGGCTGACGAGGACCCGTGGACCTCGCTGCGCGCGGCATTCCAGGTCCTCGGCGAGATCGACATGAGTGCCGAGCGCCAGCTCGAGATGGTCACGCTGCTGTTCGGCAATGAGAGCCTCCGCGCCGGCCATGCCGAGAAACAGGCTCGGTGGCAAGACCTGCTCTCACCATTGATCGAGCCGCGACTGCCCGACTCCGAGCATCGCGCCCTCGAGGCGCGCGCGATTGCGGCCACGGCGATCACCTGCCTGCAGGCAGCAACAGAAGAGTGGATGCGCCTGGGCGGAAAGCCCGACCAGTTCGACCTCTACGACACCGCCGTACGAGCGATCCGCGGTCCAGCCTCACAACCAGAGAAGAAGATGACATGACCGATCGCCTCCCCGCCGTCGATCTGCCGAACATGGTCGCCGCACTCCGCTCCGAACGTACCGAGATGCTCGACTTCACGCGCAGCCTCACCGAGGGCGAATGGAGGGCACCCAGTGTCGCGGCCGGATGGAGCATCGCCGACATAGTCGGCCATATCGCCGCGACAGCTCACAACTTCTATGCACCATCTCTGGAGAGCTTGCGAACCAAGGATCTCGAGGCCTCGAACGAGGGCCCCGTTGAACGACGCCGCAGCTGGACCCGTGAGCGGGTGATGACGGACTACGAGAAGTCGAGTCGACGAGCGATCTCGCTCGTCAACGCGATCAGACGATCACCTGCGGTGCGACTGCGCTTCTCCCTCGCGGAACTGGGACGTTATCCCATCGGCCTCATGATTGGTGGAGCGCTGGTGTTCGACCACCACACGCACCTGCGCCACGACATGGCCCCGGCACTGGGCCGGCCGGTGCCAGCCAGCGACGCCGACCGGATGCGGGCTGTGCTGACCTGGATGACGGCGGTGCTGAGCAATCAAGTCGCCCAAGCGCCGGTCGACGGACTCGACGCCCGCATCGCCCTGACTCTCACCGGACCCGGCGGTGGAACGTGGTGGATCGACGAAGCCGGCGTCCTCACCCCATCCGACGGCAAGGTGGCCGCACACATCAGCGCCCCTGCGCTGACCTTCCCCGACTGGGGCACGCAGCGGTCGTCCTGGCGCGACAGCGACGTCACAGTCACCGGCGACGCCCAGCTCGCCGCCCGCTTCCTGGACGCCGTCAACGTCATCTGATCGGCAGGCCACGCGAAGCGCCCCCACAGCCAGCCCCGGAACGCACAGTGGGGGTGCGCGACGGACTGGCCTGATCGGCCGGCCACGAGCGCCCCAACCTAGGGACCGGCACCAGTCGCCGAACACCCACTTTACGGAGCACGTGCCGCGCACCAGCCGATCAACCACCCCTGCGCGACAATGCACGACACAAACTCAACCCAGATGAAAGGTCAATTCTGCGGGGGTGCTTCATGATTGGCTGGCCTGCGTTGCGGGTGTCGTGCCAGGCCAGCGTGCTGTTTGGCGCTTGCCTGTCGTGCGCGACGAGTGTTGCGGACGGTGGCGTCGTCCTGGCGGAGCCGACCGCGAACTCTGGGAGATGGTTCGATATGGGCAAGCCCAAGGTGCCAAGTGCCAGGCGAGATCGCGACTCAGGCATCGACCTGACAGCGCAGGAGGTGGCATCGCAGGCTGCGGGGCGGGCCTTGGCGGATTGGATCGCGGAGCATCCCGGCGAGCCCGGCGAGGGCGGCGTTCGAATTCTGAAGGACCGTACGACTGTGGTGGTGTACTGGAAAGGCGCTGTGCCCACCGGCCTGCAGAGCCTGGCCGCGGACCAGCCGGTTGCGGTGACCTTCAAGCCAGCTCCGTACTCGCGCGCCGAGTTGAATGCAGCGATGGATGCCGTGGTGGCAAACAACGCACCCGGCATCGTGACTGTCGTCGGGAGCGAGCCCGACTACTCGAGTATCAGCATCGCGCTGAGCTCCAAGGCACCAGCTAACGCCTTCGACCAGGTCAGATCGAAGGCAGCCACCGCGATCCCGATCACCCTCCGCGGCATCATCGACCCCAAACCACTCGGCTCCGCGGCGGACGAGGTCGACCACGGAAGCTGATTGGAACTGCCCTCGATACCCGCCGGCCGCTATCGCAAGCTTGCAGGGAGCTGCAGCACTCCAGGTCTACACATCCGGCCTATACCGGTCTACCGTCACGGTTGGGGGTGGGGTAGATGTCTAGAGCCAAGATATCTAAAGCGCTGTTGGTTTCTGCCATTGCGGGCGCCACGATCATCTGCGTGTCGACCGCCAATGCTGCGGCACCGGTAGCACAAGGGAAAGATCCGATAGCCCCAGTTGGTCCAATCGTCGCGGAGTTACCGCCCCAAGAGGTGGCGCCTCAGGCGGCTGGGCGTGCGTTGGCGGATTGGATCGCGGAGCATCCCGGCGAGCCCGGGAGGGCGGCGTTCGAATTCTGAAAGACCGTTCGACGGTACTGGTCTACTGGAAAGGCGCTGTGCCCGCCGGTCTACAGAGCCTGGCCGCGGACCAGCCAGTTCCGGTGACCTTCAAGCCAGCCCCATACTCACGCGCCGATCGCTGACCAGGAGGGGATCCAGGCCTTCCGGGACCCTGGACCGGGTTTCCGGCGGTGGGCCAGGAGTCCGGATTGGCTGCGCTCGATGCAGTGGCGTCTCCGCCTCGCGGCGTCCTGATCTTCGTTGTGGCGGCTGGTCACCATTGTGCTGCGCAGACAGACGCACGCCGGAGTGTGCGCCTGTCGTATTTCCGCGGGTCAGCGGGTCAGCGGGGGCACTTCCCAGGCGTCGTCGGGGGTGCGGAGGATGGCGGCGGCGCAGAAGGCGAAGCATGCAGACATCAGCAGCCAGGCGGCCATGTCGGCGACGGGGTTCTGCAGCACAACGAAAGCGACAACGTGCCCAGGCTGGGACAGGATCATCGCCAGCCATCCGGCGGCCGGGATGCTGCCGCGCAGCGCGAATCCCATCAGGATCGCCCCGATCACGTGCCCCGCCACGAACAGTCCGGTGCTGACGCCGGACAGCCCGGTCGACCACATCTTGTCGATCATGGACGCCGCCGCGTCGCGCTGTTCGGCGGGTAGCTCGGCACCGGCCAGGTACATGCTGTCCAAGCCGACCATCGCCGTGCCGCCCAGGTAGGCGAGCAGGTTCACGCTCAGCGCGACCGTGGTCAGCACCGGCCGGCGCCTGCGCGCGAGCCGGGCCGCCGCCAGGAACGCTGGAACCACGAAGACGTACCCCATGAAGCCAAGTAGGGCAAAGGTGAACTGCCGGCCGGGCTGCTGGGCAATCCGGTCCAGCGCCGCGCGGGTGTCGTCGTCATTGGTCTGGAACAGCCGGCCGATACCGACGAGTGTGGCTGGCATCAGCAGCACGACGGCCGCGGCGTATCGCTGGAACCTGCGGACGTCTCGACGCGACCGGACGGGTGCCTCAACGACAACATCGGTGGTGAGTGCGGACATGGTGATCTCATCTCGTTCTGACGGGGTGTTTGCATGCGGGGGAACCGGCAGCCGTTCCGGGCTTGGCGTCCGGGGTTCGGGGCAGCATCGAGGCGGGTGTGATCGGCCGACTGGCTGGGTCACCCGCCTGTCTGTGTTGGTAGTCGAGCGCGATGTGTGCGGGCGCCCACGGGTCATATTTGATCCGCAGGCGCTGTCCGGCGTGTGGCGCCGGACCGGTCAGCGAGTAGACCAGGTCGTTGTGGATTAGCGAGGTTCCGACCCGGTAGCGGACGAGCACGAACGTGTGATCGCGTGTACGCAACACCGAGATCACCTCGGCCACCGTGCGGAGCCAGTCAGTGGACTCGGGAGTCGCGTCCTGGTCGTAGTCGCTGGCTGCGCGCCTTCCGACCACGACCAGGACGCCTGCCAGAGCCAGTGCGACGATCGGCAGCACCAGGATTCCGAGCATCGGTCCGTGGCCCCCTTTCAGGTGTGGGGTGAATTCCGGGCCGGCGTCAGGCCGTTGCCAGGTGGCGGCGCCGGTACAGCCACACGCCACTGAGCGCGGCACCGGCCCCGCCCAGCGCGGACCCGCCGAATCGGGCGACGTTCACCCAGGTCTCCTCCGACGAGCCGGACACTGTCTCCGCCGGCGTGCGGGCCGCTTCGTACCGCGGGTCGTGGTTCGGGTAGTTGTATCCCGCCGGTCCCGGCCCCGGATCCTCGTTGGCCGGCACCTCACACTGGGGATGGTTCGCGTAGCATGGCGGGCTGGTGGCCTCGGATCCGGGATAGCCGGAGCCTTCGTCCGGCCAGTCGTTTGTCTCCACTGCGCTGGATCTGGGCTCCGGGTTTTTCAGCATCGCCGACGCTTCGGTCGCGGTAAGGCCGACGGCGCCCATCGCGAGTGCGGACAGTGCGAGCGCTGAGTACCTGCTTTTCATGATTCCTCCCAATGGCTTGTTCCGCTCTGCTGTCGATCGTCGGCTCCATACGGTCCCGTGGGCAGTGAGGCGTCTCCTCGCGATCGGGGCCTTTGCCCGGACGATCAGGGAGGTAAAACCCTGTCCACCGGGACTTCTCCGCGCGACCATGACAGGCATGAGGGACTGGCGGCGGTGGGCGACGTGCGGGCTGTTCGGCCTGGCGCTAGCGCTCGCCGCGGTCGCGGTGGGCGGCGCCGTGCTGACCGGGATGAGCGGCCGCGAGGCGCTCGAGTCGTACCTCATCACGAACACCGCGATCGGCCTGGCGGCGGCGCCGTGCGGACTGCTGATCGCCCGTGCCAGGCCGCGGAACCCGATCGGGTGGCTGTTCCTGGTGCTGGCGGTTGCGCCGCTGCTGACGGCAGCGATGGTGCCATTGCTCGGCCACGGGCCGATGACGGTACGGCGGCTGGTGGTGACGGTGTTCCAGCTCAGCTGGCCGTGGGGACTGTTCGTCGCGCTGCCGCTGGCACTGCAGGTGTTCCCGACCGGACGACCGCTGACCCGGCGGTGGCGGTGGCTGGTGTGGCTGACGCTGCTGGTGGCGCTGCTCCAGACGTGGGGCTCGGGACCGTCTCCGCGGCACGGCGCCACGGCGTACCTGGTGGGTCTGCCCGGATATGACACGGCCGAGCAGGTCGCCGGCTACCTGGGACCGGCGGTGATGTTCCTGTCCATCGTCAGCGTGGTGCTGCGGTACCTCCGCGGGGACGAGATCACCCGTCGGCAAGTGTTGTGGCTCCTACTATCGGTGCTGCTCGCCGTTGCGGTGAACCTGCCATGGACGTTCACGCTCCACTCGGGTTCGGAGCTCGTTTTCATCATCGCCTTCCCGCTCATCCCGGTCGCGGTGACGGTCGCGATCCTGCGGCACGGCCTGTTCGATATTCGGCTCGTCGTCTCCCGCACGTTGCTCTACATGTTGCTGACGGGCGCAGTGATTGGCGCGTACGTCGCGTTGGTGGCACTGCTCGACCGCGCCCTGCGCGGAGGTGGTGCGCCCGTGCTGGCCACGATCGCCGTCGCGCTCGCGTTCAACCCAATTCGGATCCGGCTTCAGAAGCTGGTCGATCGGGCGCTGTACGGCGTCGGGCACGACCCGGTCCGGGCGGTGTCGGCGGTCGGGCAGCGCCTGGCGGCCGAGGATCTCGGCGGGGTGCTGAGCGGGTTGCGGGATGCACTGCGGTTGCCGTACGCCGCGCTCGATGCCGGGCCGCAGCGGATCGTCACCAGCGGAGAGCCGACCGGCACGCAGCACGTGGTACCACTCATGCACCGCGGTGAGCGGATCGGCCAGCTCGTTACCGGCGCGCGCTGGGGCGAACGACGGTTGCCGGCCGCGGAACGGGCGGTGCTCGAGCTGCTGGCGAATCCGCTGGCGATCGCGTTGCACGCCACCGTGCTGTCCGAACAGTTGCAGGCGTCCCGGGCCCGACTCGTCACCGCGACCGCTGAGGAGCGGCGCCGGCTGCACCGCGAGCTGCACGACAGTCTCGGTCCCGTCCTGACTGGAGCAGCGCTCAAGGCGGACGGCACCGCGCTGGCGGCCCGGAGCGACGGCATACGCGCCGAACGCCTGGCGACGGAGCTCGCCGGCCAGCTCCGGCAGGCCATTGCGGACGTACGCCGGCTGGTGTACGGCCTGCGCCCTCCCGCCCTGGACGAGCTTGGGCTGGTGGCCGCACTGCGGCGACAGCAGGGTCAGCTCGGCGACCTCGCGCTCACCGTCGACGCCCCTGACGTACTGCCGGAGCTGCCCGCGGCCGTCGAGGTGGCGGTGTACCGGGTCGCGACCGAGGCGCTCACTAACGTCGTGCGGCACGCCGGCGCGCAGAAGGCCGTCCTGTCCCTGCACACGGACGGGACGCGGTTGCGGGTTTCCGTGACCGACGACGGCGGCTCGGCAGGCAGCTGGACGCCCGGGGTCGGGCTGCAGTCGATCCGCGAACGCGTGGCCGAGGTCGGCGGCCACTGTGAGGCAGGTCCAACCGGCCACGGCGGTCGGGTGCTGGCGGTACTGCCGCTGGGCGGTGTGCCGTGATCCGGATCGTCGTGGCGGACGACCATCCGATGGTGCGCGACGGACTGCGCACGCTATTCGACGCGTACGCCGACACCGAGTTGGTCGCCGAGGCCGGTACCGGCCGGGAGGCCATCCGCGCCGCCGTCACCGAATGCCCGGACGTGCTGATCATGGACCTCGGGATGCCCGACGTGGACGGCTTCGCCGCCACCGCCGAGATCGGCCAGGTGGCACCGGACGTCGCCGTGCTGGTGCTGACGATGAGCGATGACGACCGGACGGTGTTCGCGGCCATGCGGGCCGGTGCTCGCGGCTACCTGGTGAAGGGCGCCACCAAGGAGGAGATCATCCGCGCCGTGACCTCCGTCGCCGCCGGCGAGGCCATCTTCGGCCCGGACGTCGCCCGCCGAGTGCTGTCCTACTTCAGCGCTCCCCGCCCGGAGCACGAGCCGTTCCCGCAACTCACGCCCCGCGAGCGCGGCGTGCTCGATCTGCTCGCCCAAGGCCTGTCCAACACCGCCATCGCCACCCGGCTCGGCCTGTCCCTGAAGACCGTCAACAACAACACCTCGTCGATCTTCGCCAAGCTCCGGGTCGCTGGCCGCTCGGAGGCCATCATCCGCGCCCGCGAAGCCGGCCTCGGCCACCCGGACCCTCAGCCTCCACCGGGTTCGAGATCGTTCTGAGAGCAGTCGTTGCCCACGAACGACTGCGGTTCGGCGGCGATGCGACTACGGTTTGGGGCAACTGCTGCGGGTCGGCGTCGACGACCTCCCGAGCGAGTTGACCACTCAGGATCGGGCCGTCCCCGCACACCAGACAGGCCACGATGAACACGGTGTGCGGCTGGCAGTGGCCGCAGTGCCGAGTTTCGGCCACCCGGCCCGGCGCTTGACCGATCGACCACCAGACGGTCAGCAACTCCTCCCGCATCCGCGCGGCCGCGGCCTCATCGCTGGGAACGGCGCCGCAGGTCGGGCAGACGGTGCGCTGCCGCCCGACCCGCGACGGGCGAGCGCGGTGCCGAGTGATCAGGCCTGATCCTTCCCATCGGTGAGCTGACGGGCAGTCGCGCTGGTACGCAGTTCGCGCAGGTCGGGAATGTGGTTGTAGAGCGTGCCGGGACTGACGCCGAGCAGTTTCGCGATCGAAGTCATGCTGCGGGCGGGATTCGGCAGCAGATCACGTGGCAGCAATGATCTCGGCGTTGACCACGGTGGGGCGCCCGCCGACCCGGCCGCGGGCGCGGGCGGCGGCAAGACCTTCATGGGTGCCGGCCACGATCAGCTCGCGGATGAACTCGGCGAGCGCGGCGAACACGTGGAACACCAGCCGGCCGCCGGGTGTGGTGGTGTCGAGGTTCTCGTGCAGCGAGGTGAACCCGACGCCGCGGGCGCGCAGGTCGGCCACGGTGGTGATCAGGTCCTGCAGGGACCGCGAGAGCCGGTCGAGTGCCGGTACGACGAGGGTGTCGCCCGGGCGCATGAACTCCAGCGCGGCCGCCAGCTCGGGGCGTTCGGTGTTGCGGCCGGACTTCTTCTCGGCGAAGATCCGCCGGCACCCGGCGGCTTTGAGGGCGTCGACCACGATCACGTCGACCGGCGTGTGGTCCATCTGCACCTGCTGCATCAGTTGGGTCACCTCCGGCGGCACGCCGCCCGCCGGCCGCTTCGCCCGAGCCGCATCGTGCCCCTCCCGCGCCAGGGTCGCCCTCGCCGGGTCCAGCTGGGCGATCCGGCGCAACACGGTGCCGCGCGACGGCACCTGCAGACCCCGCACCCTGCACAACCGGGCGATCTCCCGGCACACCGCCGCCACAGAGCGCCGCTGCCGGGTCAGGTACCGAGCCTGCAGAACCTGCCGGACGATCGCCTCGACCTCATCAGGCAGCCGGCTCCCACCGCGGCCGCCGCTGGACCGGCCCGGCAACAGATCCGACACCACACCACCGCCCGCACGCCACCGCCTCAGCAGGACGTAGACCTGGCGCCGCGACAGCCCGAGCTCGTCAGCCGCCGCGTCCACAGAGGTCACACCAACCGCGGCCAACGCCGCGAGCCGGCTGATCACCGCGGCCTGCCGTACCGCGGCCTCCCACAGCTGATCCGACGCCGTCAGTACACCGCGTTCCGATACCTCGTCCTGTCCCAAGCTGCGTCTCCAAGCTCGCGAAACCACCGAGCTCGCGACGCTAGTGCAGACGACTCCGGGACACCGCAATGACTGGCACTCGCCTGCAAACCCGTCACTTCGGAGCGCTGAATCTGTGCAGACGACTTCGGACATCGACATCGGTGCCGGGCAGTGTCACGTGGGCTCTCCTGGTGTCGGGTCGCCCGGCGCGGTCGGCTGAGCGCCGGCGGCGGTACGGCGGTTGCCGGGGTCGAACCGCATGAGCGAGGCGCGGATCTGGTCGGCGTACGGGCGGTCCATCCAGGGGATCGCCTGGACTAGCGTCGCACGCGACCCGGACGAGAAGACGATCGCGCGACCGGCAGGTCTCTGCCATGGCGTCGAGGCGAGCAGAGCGGCAATCGACCGTTCCAATGCACAGTCCCCAGCGAGGTGTACAGCCTGAGGATCTTGAGTCGGTCACCCGGAAGTCGCCGCCGGGTCAGGCGTTGATGCCCGTACTCCGTGGTTGTCATCAGGAAGACAGAGAAAGCTTGCCTGCGGCATCCGTTGATGGGCTGTGGTTCAGCTCTGGTAGGTACGGCGGATAGGCCGTCGGTATGCGCCTGCGAAGGGTGCGCGTCGAACCACGCTACTCAGTGCTGCGACGGAAGGTGCGACTGTGAATGACAGCGAATCCGCGAGTGATGATGCTCGTCGGCGAGTCGTCTGGCTTGTCACGCGGGCCGAGGCGGCTGTCGAAGTCCTGGAGGCGACTGCCTCTGATGGGCGATGGGCGATGACGGCGTTCAGTCGGTATCGGCTGTGCGAGTTGCTCGACATCACCCCGTACAACCCATGCGCCGGCAGCCCCGCCGAGGATCCGGCTGCGCTGCTCGACGAGGCGGTGCAGGCGGCGGAGCAGATCGTCGTACCCATCGACGAGCTGAGCTGGCACTTGGCGCTCGGAGAAGCACTACGCACAGCGGCGGCCGACATCCGGATGGTCCGGGACCACGGCTGAATCGCGACCACTTTACGACCACAAAATGACCAACTTGCCCCGTCGTCAGTCAACTGCACCCAACGGCTGAATCGCTGTGCGGCAAGGGATCCGGCGATACCCAACAACCGTCAACTAGGTCCGTTCGAAAGACGCGGGTGCGATTCCTGCCACCTCCACCCCTCGAGAAGTGCCTGGTCAGAGCAACATCGACCAGGCACTTCGTCGTTTCACGACCACTCAGGACACTAGGCCGACGGGGTGCGGAGGAAGGTGAGGAACGTCTGGCGGAACGGGGACGGGCTCTGGCCGCCGGGGGCATAGAGGACTTCCTGGGCGTGGCCGGAGCCCGCGGGCAGGACCAGCAGGCGGGATCGCTTGGTGGCCTTGCTGATCGACGTGACCTCCGGGACGGTGGACGCGGTGTCGTCCCGGGCGAGGACGTACAGGACGGGCTGGCGGATGGTTCGGGCGACCGACGTGGCGCTCGCGTCCGAGGCGTCGGCGGTGCCGAGAGGTGTCGACAGACCGGCGGTGGACAGGGAGACGGCGGCGGTGATGCCGGAGTTGGGTCGGGCCGCGGCGACGAGCGGGATGGAACCGCCCGCGGAGGCACCGACGACCACGACCTGGGTGGCTCCGCGCGCACGAAGGTCGGCGACCACCGCGAGCAGGTCCTCGACCGGCCGGACCTCATTGACACACGTACTCGCGCCGACACACGTCTGGTCGTAGCCGACGACGTTCAGCCCGGCCTTGGCCAGCCAGCCGATCTCGCCGGCTCAGTTGCAGATACCCCGCGATCCCGAGCCATGGACGAGCACGACGCCCAGCCGTCCGCCGCCCGCGCCGGCCGAGTACAGCTGTACGTCGCTGCTCACCTTCACCACCCGTGGAGTCGCGGCGGCCTGCTGATCCGCCATACCGCACCGCTCAGCCAACGCGGTCAGCTCGACCGAGGGCGACGGCGACGGGGAGGGGGACTGGGACGGCTGACTTGGCGACGGCGGCCCGGCGGACTCCGGGGCGGACGGCTCCGAGCATCCGGCGAGCACCAGACCCGCGCACACCAAGACCGCTCCGAGTGGACGCACGATGACAAATCCTTCCGGTCGCCGGTCGGTGGATCATACGACGGTGGGCGACGGCGCGATCCCGCTCGTGCCAGAACGTTCATCGGTCTGCCAGGGCAGTCATTCCACCGGTGCAGGCGGCGCTGCCAAAGTGATCATCACTGAACCTGTTGGCGAGCGAAACGGGAGCACCGTGATCACGATCGACGTTGGAGAATCCGACCGGGAAGCCGGAGGGCTGGCGCCGGAGAAGTTGCAGGCCGCACTGGATGCGCTGCGGACCGATGGCCTGGTGGTCCTGGCCGACGTGGTCGACCTCGAGCACCTCGACGCGCTCCATGAACGCATGATCAGCGATCTGGCGCTGCTCCAGGCTCGGCCCGATGCGCCGTACAACTGGACGGCGGGCAACATCCAGCAGGATCCGCCGCCGTTCGAGCCGTACCTGTTCGAGGACGTGCTGCTGAATCCGCAGGTGATCGCGGTGACCTCGGCGGTCCTCGGGCCGGGCCTGCGCAACGTCATGTACAGCGGGAACACGTCGCTGCCCAGCGACACTCGGCAGCCGGTGCATGCCGACATGGGCCACCTGTGGCCGGCCGACGCCCTGGAGGCCGCGCATCCGCCGGCCCAACTGGTCGTGAACGTGCCCACCGTCGACGTCTCGGCCGAGAACGGCGCCACCGAGATCTGGCTCGGAACCCACCGGGACCTCACAGTCGGTGTCGGTGGTGACATCGAGGTGCCGCTGGACGCGCTGGAGGCCCGGCGCAGGATCGTGGCGCCGATCCAGCCGACCCTCCGGCGCGGCAGCGTGCTGATCCGCGACGTCCGGCTGTGGCACGCGGGGATGCCGAACCACACCGACCGGCCGCGGCCGATGATCGCCATGGTGCACGTCAGCCACTGGCTCGAGGTCGGGACCCCGCTGGAGTTCCCGGCCAGCAGCAAGTCGTTCTTCGAGCATCCCGTGCTGACCACGGCCGCGCGCTTCACCGAGCAGCCGTCAGATCACATCTATCGGACTCAAGGCTTCGGGATGGTCGAGGCCTAGCGGGCCACGGCTGCGGCGAAGTTCGCCGCAGCCTCCGGCCGCTCCGGAACCCGCGGGAGTTCATTGCGACGGGCCAGGTCGCCGAGCCAGGCCAGGCTCGGCTTGGGCGTCCGGACGAAGGTCTCGCGGTCGACGGCGATCAGCCCGAAGGTCGGCTCGTACGATCCCCACTCGTAGTTGTCCAGCAGCGACCAGTGCAGGTAGCCGCGCACGTCGCAGCCGTCGTCGATCGCCTCCGCGAGGCCGCTCAATGCCCCCATCGTGTAGGCGATCCGCCGCGCGTCGTCGGCGGTGGCCATGCCGTTCTCGGTGACCATCATCGGTACGCCGCCGGTGACGTCGCGGGTATGGCGGAGCGCCTGGCCGAGCGCCTCCGGGTAGTACTCCCAGCCGGTGAGAGTGCGTTCGACGCCCTCGGCGAACGGCACCGGCCCGTCCGGCCCGATGATCGTGCGCAGGTAGGACTGCACGCCGACGAAGTCGTCGTCGCGGCTCTGCTCGAGGAAGAAGTCCTCGCGCCAGTACCCCCACTCGTCGCGATCCTTCTCGTGGCCGGGGACCGCTTGGTAGACCTGGTTGGCGATCGACCAGCCGGCCTGGACATGGCCGAGGCCGCGCAGTACCTCGACCGAGGCGTGATGCGCCTCGGCGATCACCTGGGCAGCGTGCGGCGACGGCCCGGGGAAGTTCACCCCGACCTCGGTGTCGATCCGCGCCTCGGCCTGGTTGACCATCATGTTCGGCTCGTTGATGGTCAGCACCCAGGTGACGTCGCCGAGGATCCGGGTCGCGGTCTCGGTGAAGAACCGGAACCGGTCGACGGCATCGGCGGCGTACCAGCCACCTTCCTGGTGCTGCCAGAGCGGCACCGTGAAGTGCTGGAGCGTCACGATCGGCTCGACGCCGGCTGATCGGCAACTGTCGATCATCCGCCGGTAGTGGTCGAGTTGCGCCCGGGACACCTCACCCTTGGCCGGCTCGATGCGGGACCATTCGAGCGAGAACCGGTACGCGTTCAGGCCGGCCTTCGCCAGCAGGGCGATGTCCTCGCCGTACCGGTGGTAGGAGTCGCAGGCGTCACCCGACGGCTCCTTGGCCCAGGTGTCCGGGGCGTGCTCCAGCACCCAGTGGCCGGTGTTGGTGTTGCCGCCCTCGGTCTGGTGACCGGCGGTCGCGGCACCCCAGATGAAGTTCTGCGGCGCAGGAGTCGAGGAAGTCATAAAGGTCCTTTCGGCGAGGGCTCAGAACCGCAGCAGTGCATGGCCGCGGGCGGGGAAGGTGGTCGGTGGCTGCACCTGCTGTCCGTCGACGCTGATCGACGCCCTGATCGGGTACGGCGCTACGTTGACGGCGATCAGCAGGTTGCCGTGCTCCGACGTCACCGGCACCGTCACCAGACCGTTGCGGTCGGCATCGATCCCGATCCGCGGCCGGACGCCGAGCCTCGAGAACAACGCGTGCCAGTGGTCGAGGTGGGCGGCCGGGAGGTCGCAGCCGACGAAGATCATCGAGCCCGCGCCCAGGTGCGCCTGGATCGCGCACGGCAGCCCGGACCCGACTTCGCGGAGCAGCACCTCGGCGTCGGCGGGCGCCTGCAGCAACTGCGCCGTACTGACTCGCAGGTCGGCGTCGAGCGGGAAGCTGACGGATCCGGTCACCGTCGGCCAGTACGGCCCGGACTCGTCGCGCCGGTCGATGTGCAGACCGGCCGACGACAGATCGAAGGCATCGGCCAGGACCGTGCACGGCGTACCGTCATGATCGCGGTCCGGCAACCGCCCGGTCAGCAGCAGGTTGCCGCCGTTGCGTACGTGATCGGTGAGCCATCGCTGGACCTTCGCCCCCAGCGTGCGCGGGGTGGCGAGCACGATCGTTCGCGGTGCCTCGGGCGCGGTCGTACCGGCTGCCCAGGCCGACTCCGGATCGGCGAGCGCCTGCAGGTCGACGGCATCGACGTGATAGCCGCCGAGCACGATCGCCCGGCCGAGCGCGTCCCGGGCGCCGAAGCCGCGATGGCGTTCGACGTCGGCGACCTGCTCGCGGCGGGCCGTGGCCGTGGGGTGGGCGTACTCGGTGAGGTAGTGATCGGCGACGAAACCGAAGCCGACGTCGTCGGTCAGTTGCCGTCCGGTGGCGAGGATCGGCTGGTGGGCCCGAACCTCCTCGAGCACGTTCGCCAGGGCGTCGAGCGCTGGCGTCGTACGTCCCTCCGGATCGATCGGCGCCGCGAAACCATGACGCTCACCGGTGAAGGCGATCCGCGGGATGCCGTCGTTGTGAGAGCCCTCGAGGACCGGATTGCGGCCACCGGTCAGCAGGTAGTAGTTGATCAGCCGATTGCCCTGGCCGAGCGTCAGCAGTGTCTTGTGTACGCCGGACTCCGGTGAACTGAGTGCATCCAGGTTGTCGCCGTAGTCACCGGTCCCGACCTCGAACTCCAACGAGGACGCGGGCTGGTCCGGCCCGTTGACACACGCCAGAATCGCGTTGCACAGATAGAGATCGGCGACATTCTGGACGGTCAGCTCGCCCAGATAGTAGTCGGAGCCGGCCAGCAGTCCGTCGCGTCCCCGGTAGGCCGGGGCGAGCTGACTGATCCCGATCGGGAACGTCGTACCGCGCCCGCTGCCGGTGCCGTGCACGTTGATCAGCAACGGGACCGCGATGCCCCGGTCACGGGCGAAGGACTCGAGGCGCCGCAGGTAGCTCGCGAAGTCGTCCCGCGCCCAGAGCCCGAGCTCGTGGTGCAAGGCCAGTGTCCGTGCGGGATCGCCACCGGCCCGGACGGCCGCCGCGAGCTGTTCAGGACCATCGTTCAGATGCGGCGTGTTCGACACCCAGGCGAGCATGCCGACCTCGTTGTCCAACTGGACGCCGACGATCGGTCCGTCCGGCGCCTGCCGCGGCGCCAGTACCTCGAAGACGGCGCCGAGCCAGCGCTCGGCCTCGGTCAGGAAGCCGGGGTGGTGATAGTCGAGGTCCTCGGTGCTGGCGATCTTGCCGTCCCAGCCGGTCGGCCGGGCGTCCGGATACTCGCGATAGATCCGGTCCGGAATGCCCTCGTTCTTCAGTTCGGCCATCACGAACGGACCGGGCCGGGCGAGAAACCGCAGGCCGAGGGAGTCGCAGAGGTCGATGAAGGCCGGGAGGTCCCGTTCTGGGCAGGTCTGCCCGGTGAGGTCGAGGTCCCCGTTCGGCAATTCGTGCCAGATCCAGGGGATGTAGCTGGCGATGGTGTCCAGTCCCGCGTCCCTGGCCTGGGTGAGCCGATCGACCCACTCGTCGCGTCGCAGGCGGAAGTAGTGCACCTCGCCGGACAGCAGCAAGGTGGGCGTCCCGTCGACCTCGATCCGGCCGGATCGCAACGCGATCTGCCCGCGGTGCGGGTGGTCGCCGGGGCGTGTGTCGCTCGCGGCTGCTGGGCTCATGAGGCTCCTTCAACGGCGCGGTGACGCTCCGGTCGGGTCTGGCAACGAGCTCTGGCGGTTGGAATTGTAACCGGTTACACTCCCAAACCGGCAAGCCCTTACCCGGTCCGGAAAGGAGGCGCGACGGTGAACGACGACCGTATGAGCGTGCGCGAGATCGCCAAGCTGGCGGGCGTTTCCATCGCCACCGTGTCGCGGGTCTACCGTGGCGTCGGCAGCGTTTCACCCACGACCCGGGCCAAGGTGCAGGCCGCGATCGAGCAGTACGGCTACCGGCCCAGCCACCTCGGGGAGGCGCTGGCCAACCGGCGCCACGGGGCCTTGGCGGTGGTGTTCCCGGGCCTGTCCGGGCCGTACTTCGCCGAGTTGATCAACGGCGTCGAGAGCGTCGCCGTACCGCGCCAGGTCAGCGTTCATGTCATCGGCACCCACCTCCGGCGCGAAGCGCCTGACGAACTGCTCGATGTCGCCCGGCGCGTCGACGGGATGGCCATCCACGGCGGTACCGTCCCGAAGGCGGTGATCAAGGAACTGGCGGCCCGTCATCCGGTGGTGATGATCGGTCCGGATCCGCATCCGGCGCCGGTCGTCGTACGGACGGATCATCAGGCGTTCCGTGAGCTGGTGAGCCATCTGCTGGCTGATCACGGTCTGCGCAAGCTGATCTTCGTCGGCAACCCGGAAGGCTCGCCGGACCTGACCGAGCGCTGGGACGCGTTCGTGGCCGCGCATGCGGAGCTCGGGCTCCGGCCGGGGAAGCAGTTCCGGACCGGCCTCGAGCAGACCCACGGCGTGCAGGCCGCCGACGAGGTGCTGGCCGGCGGGTACGACGGTGCCGTGTGCGGGAACGACGAAACGGCACTCGGTCTGATGATGGCCGTTCTGGGACGCGGCCTGCGGGTGCCCGGCGATCTGGTGATCACCGGCGTCGACGACGTCCCGATGAGTTCGTTGGTGAGTCCCGGTCTCACCACAGTTGCCCGGCCGCTGGCCGAGCTCGGAGCGACAGCGACCCGGCTGCTGCTCGACCTGATCAACGGTGCGGACGTCGCGCCCGAGACCGTCCTTCCGTCGCGGCTGGTCCGGAGAGCCAGCTGCGGCTGCCAGGACTGAATCGAAACAACTTCCAGTACAGCATCCGAACCAGGTAGCAACCTGACACACGGAGGTGTCGTCATGACAAGTACTTCGTTCCGCATCCGACGGGGGCAGCGGTCATGGCGGGGGGTTCTAGTCGCGGTATCGGCGATGGCCGTTCTGGCGTTGCCGGCGTGTGCCGGCAGTCGCGTCGCCGGTGAGAAGCAACAACAGGGGAATTCGTCGGCCGCGGCGTCGGGCGTGATCCCGGAGCTGAAACTGGCCACCGAGTCCGACGCGTCGATGGGGGGTCTGGTCAACTACAACCCGTTCGCCCCCCAGCAGACCGTTCGCACCTGGCTGTTCGAGCCGCTGATGCAACAGAACTCGCTGAACTGCAAGGTCGTCCCGTGGCTGGCGACCGGCTACAGCTGGGAGGGCCCGGCCAAGCTGGTGTTCACGATCCGCCAGGGCGTGAAGTGGAGCGACGGCTCGCCCTTCACCGCGAAGGACGTCGCCTTCACTTACAACCTGACCAAGAAGTACCCGGCACTCGATCAGGCCGGCGTCTGGGCCGACACGTTCGGGGCCAAGGCGAAGTCGGTCACCGCCGACGGCGACAAGGTGACGTTCGAGTTCGAGGGCCCGGCGGCCACCAAGTTCCCCTACCTCATCGGCCAGAAGATCGTCTCGGAGAAGGAATTCGGGCCGGTCGGCGATCCGGCCAAGTACATCTCGAAGAACCCGATCTCGACCGGGCCGTTCAAGATTGCCTCCTACAACGGACGGCGGCTGGAGCTCGAGCGCCGGCCGGACTACTGGCAGGCCGACACGATCAAGGTCCAGAAACTGATCCTCGAGGGCGACTACAGCACCAACGCCAACCAGGCGGCGGCCAAGCTGAAGACCGGCGAGCTGGACTTCTACTCCGGTGAGATTCCCAACCCGGAGAAGGCGTTCGTCGCCGACGACCCGAACACCAACCACGTCTGGTACGCGCCGAACGGCCTCACCGTGCTGGCGCCGAACCTGACCCAGAAGCCGTTCAGCGACGTCAAGTTCCGGGAGGCGCTCGCGCACGGCATGGACAAGCAGAGTGCGACCGACAAGGCGACGTACGGCCTGATGAAGGTGGCCAGCCAGTCCGGCCTGCCCGTGCCGGAGAAGAAGGACATGCTGCCGGCGAAGTACCCCGCGGACAGCACGGTGATCCCGTTCGACCTGGCCAAGGCCAACCAGCTGCTCGACGCGGCCGGCTACACCAAGGGCTCGAACGGTCTGCGGCAGAACCCCGACGGATCGCCGATCAAGATCACCTTCTCGGTGCAGGCGGGCTGGATCGACTACGAGGCGATGGCCGACGAGATCACCAGCAACTTCCGCAAGCTCGGGCTGGACATCAAGGAGAACAAGATGCCGCCGGAGGCCGTCGACCAGCAGAAGAAGAACGGCAACTTCCAGCTGATGATCAACTACATGGGCGCCGGTTGTGACTACGCACACGGCATGGGGGCGACCGTCTCGACGGCGGAGATTCCGGACAAGACCACGATCAAGGGCAACGTCGAGCGCTACACCAACCCCGCGGTCGACAAGGCGATCCTGGCGCTCGCGGCCGCGACCGACGACGCGGCGACCAAGGAACAGGTCGGCGTGCTGGTGGACGCGATGATGACCGACTACCCGGTGCTGCCGATCCTGTACGCCCCGGCCCGTGCCATCTACCGCACCGATCACGCCGTCGGCTGGCCGACCGCCGAGGACCCGTACGCCAATCCGCAGGACCAGCCGCTCGTGTGGATCACGCACCTGACCGCACCGACGTCGAAGTAGATCGATGCGCTACTTCGCGCGCAAGCTCGGCTTCTTCGTGCTCACCCTGTGGGCGGTCGTGACACTCAACTTCATGATCCCCAGGCTGCAGCCGGGGGATCCCGCCGAGCTGATGGTGCAGAACCTCGCCGGTAAGAACGCCCAGCTGAATCTCGCGCAGGTGGACGCCATGCGCGACCTGCTGGGCTCTCCCTCCGGCTCCCTGTTCGGTCAGTACTGGCACTACCTCGGGCAGCTGATCCACGGCAACCTCGGGGTCTCCTACACCTACTTCCCGTACTCGGTGGCCGAGGTGATCGGTAAGGCGTTCTGGTGGACCGTCGTCCTGGTGGGAACGGTCCAGGTCCTGTCGTTCGTCATCGGAGTCCTGCTGGGCGCCTTCGCCGCGTGGCGGCGGAACAGCCGGTTCGACACCGCGGTGACGGTGATCTCGACCTTCGTCGGGACCCTGCAGCCGTTCTGGATCGCGCTGCTGCTCATCTACGGGCTCGGCTACGGCCTGGGCTGGTTCCCGACGGCCGGCGGCTATCAGGAGTCGACACCGGGATTCAACGGCGCCTTCGTGTACGACGCGCTGTCGCACGCGTTCCTGCCGGCCCTGACGTTGATGATCGTGACGCCGATCGGATGGATCCTCGGGATGCGGAACACGATGATCATGAACCTCGGCGAGGACTACATCCGGCTGGCCCGGGCCAAGGGCCTGCCGGACCGGATGATCGCGCTGCGGTACGCCGCCCGGAACGCCCTGTTGCCGAGCGTCGCCGGGTTCGCCCTCGCGCTCGGCGGCGTCCTCGGCGGGACGATCCTGGTGGAGACCGTCTTCGACTATCCCGGCCTCGGCCGGCTGATGGGAGAAGCGGTCGGCATCAAGGACTACCCGCTGTTGCAGGGCCTGATGCTGCTGACCGCGGTCGTGACGCTGGTGGCCAACCTGATCGCCGACCTGCTGTACGGCATCCTCGATCCGCGTGCCAGGAGGGCAGCCGCATGAGCAGTACACAGAACGCGGTACTGCCCGAGGAACAGGTAGTGGCCGCAGGCACCGATGTCGCAGACCGCTGGTACCGGGTGGTGTGGAGCAGCAAGAAGGCCCGGGTCGGGATCGTCATCGTGGCGATCTATGTCCTGGTAGCGCTGCTGGCTCCGGTGATCGCGCCGTACGCGCCGACGGATGGTTCGTTCACACCGTTGACCGGACCGTCGGCGCAGCATCTGCTCGGCACCAACGTGGGCGGCGTCGACGTGTTCTCCCAGGTGATCTACGGCAGTCGGGTCTCACTCATCGTGGGGTTGCTCGGCGGGTTGCTGGCCACCGCGATCGCGCTCCTGATCGGACTGGTCTCCGGCTACGCGGAAGGTACCGTCGTCGACGACGTACTGACCTTCCTCACCAATACCGCGCTGGTCATCCCGGTGCTGCCGTTGATCATCACGCTGGTCGCCTACTCCAGTACCCGCGGCATCCCGTTGATCGTCGGGGTCATCGCGATCACGTCCTGGGCCGGTTCCGCGCGGGCGAAGCGGGCCCAGATCATCACACTGCGGAACCGGGACTTCGTCACCGCGGCGAAGTTCTCCGGCGACCGCACGTTGCGGATCATCTTCTCCGAGATCCTGCCGAACATGACCTCGCTCGTCGCGGCCGCGTTCGTTGGTGCGGCCACCGGTGCGATCGGCGCGGAGGCAGGGCTCGCGGTACTGGGACTCGGCAGCAGCGACTCGGTGTCGTGGGGAACGATCCTGTACCAGGCCGACGCCGCCGGCGCGATCTCGCAGGGCCTGTTCGCCTGGGTGTTCGTCCCGGGTCTGGTGCTGGCGATCCTGATCACGTCGATGGCGTTCATCAACTTCGGCATCGATCTGCTCAGCAATCCGCACCTCAGGGAGGACTGAGACATGGCGCTCCTCGACGTACGTGATCTGTCGATCCGGTATGAACCCAAGCAGCGGACCGCGGTCGACGCGGTCAGTCAGCTCAGTTTCAGCATCGACGACGGTGAGTTCGTGGGCCTGATCGGCGAGTCCGGTTCGGGCAAGACCACGGTCGGCATGGCCGTGCTCAGGTTGCTCGAACGGCCGGGACGGATCACCGGCGGGTCTATCACCTTCGACGGTACCGACATCGCTCACCTCAGCCAGGACGAGTTACGGAAGTACCGGTGGCGCGAGATCTCGACGGTCTTCCAGAGCAGCATGAACTCCCTCAACCCGGTGGCCCGGGTCGAGGCGCAGTTCGCCGACGTCATCCAGTGCCACACGTCGTTGCGCGGCCGGGAGGTGACCGAGCGGATCAGGACCCTGTTCGATATGGTCCTGATCGACCCGAAGTTCATGACCGCGTTCCCGCACGAACTGTCCGGCGGGATGCGGCAGCGGATCAACCTGGCCCTGGCGCTGGCGATCGGGCCGAGGTTCGTCGTACTCGACGAGCCGACGACCGGGCTGGACGTCGTCGTACAGCACAGCATCCTGGAGAACGTCCGGCGGTTGCAGGCAGAGCTCGGCTTCGCGGTGCTCTTCATCAGCCACGACCTCGGCACCGTTCTCGATCTCTCCGACCGGACCATGGTGATGTACGCGGGCAAGCTCGCCGAGGAGCAGGCGACCCGGCAACTGCTCCACGATCCGCTGCACCCGTACACCAAGGGATTGCTGGGATCGTACGGCGATCCTCGTGCGGAGACCGTACGGATCACCTACGTCCCGGGTCGGCCGCCGGATCTCGCGCATCGGCCCGTCGGGTGTGCGTTCGCTGCGCGGTGTCCGGAGCGGGTGGATGCCTGTACCGAGATCGAGCCCGTGCAGTCAGCCGTCAGTGACGCTCTGGTGGCGTGTCACGTCGCGGCCGCCCAGCGCGGAGTCGCCGAGAACGGGATCGCCCTGGAGGTCGGGCCGCCGGTCCGCACCTTCGCCGGTCCGCAGTTCGTGAAGTCGTCCGTCGAGTCGGCCGCGGACCGGAGCCGGCCCCTGGTCACGGTCGACAACGTGTCCAAGACCTACGTTCGCAGGCAGGGACTGCGCGCCGTCCGGACCGAGGCGGTGACCGGGGCGAACTTCGTACTCCACCGTGGCGGCGTGACGGCCCTGGTCGGGCAGAGCGGCAGCGGCAAGTCGACGCTCGCCCGGATGATCACCGGGGTCGACGCGCCGACCTCGGGCCAGATCACCTTCCACGGCTCCGATGGCGACCAGGTCGTCGCGCGGATGCGCGGCCGCCGGCTGCGGAGCTATCGCGGCAGTGTCCAGATGGTGTTCCAGGATCCGTACTCGGCGCTGAATCCGACGAAGACCCTCGGCGCCACACTGGCCCGACCGTTGATCAACTTCCAGCACCTGCACGGTACCCAGCTCCGGGAACGGGTGATCGAGCTGCTGGAGACGGTGGCGCTGTCCCCGGGAGGGCGGTTCGTCAATCGCTATCCGCACGAGCTGTCCGGCGGCCAGCGACAACGAGTCGTGATCGCTCGCGCATTGGCGGTCGAACCCGAGCTGATCGTCGCTGACGAGCCGATCTCCAGCCTCGACGTGTCGATCCGGGCCGAGGTGCTCGAACTGTTCGACAAGCTGGTGCACGAGCGCAACGTCGGCATCCTCTACATCACCCACGACCTGCTCAGTGCCCGGATGCTCTGCGACGAGGTCGTCGTACTCAACGAAGGCAAGGTGGTCGAGCAGGGACCCTCTCTGGACGTGATCCGTTCGCCCCAGGACGACTACACCCGGCTGCTGCTCGATGCCATCCCGAACCCGTTCGCCGCAACCCGCGACTGAACACTCAGGACGCGACCTCGCCGTCGACCAGGAACGGCTCGAAGGAGCCGTGCGGCGCCGTACCGTCGGCGTTCATGATCACCTCGGGGGAGTACTGCAGCAGGTAGACCTGGCGCAGCTTGTCGGTCAGGTTCGCTCCGCTGCGATGGATCACCGTGCTGGAGAAGCAGACGATCGACCCGGCCGGGACGATCACCGGCATCCCGGGATCGGAGCCGAAGTAGCAGACCCGGTCACCGGTCTCGATCGGGACGTGCTTGATGTAGGACTTGATGCCCGAGCGGCTGTACGGCAGCAGGTAGACCGACCCGTTCTGCTCGGTCACGTCGTCGAGTGCGATCCAGCAGGTCAGGTACGGCGTGTGGTTCTCGTGCACGTACCCCGAGTCCTGGTGCCAGGCGAACGTGGTGTCGGGATCGCCCGCCTTGATCACGTACTGCTCCCAGAACAGGTAGGCGTTCTCGCCGAGCACCCGGCGGCAGATCTGCTCCATGATCGGGCCGAAGATGAAGCTCCGCAGTTCTGGGCGCTGCTGGTAGATCATGTTGCTGAAGTACCGCTTGCCCTTGGCGTTGATGCCGATCCGGTCCACCCCGGCGGCATCCATGGCGGCGTCGAGACGATCGATGGAGAACTGCGCGGCACTGCGCAACAACTCCAGGTCCTCGGGGCCGATCACGCTCTCCAGGACGAAGTAGCCCTCGTCGACGTACTGGGCAATCTGCTCGTCGCTGACCAGCTGGGTTTTCTCGGTTTGCGTCATGATGATCACTCTGGCAAACCATGAGCAGGTCCCGGAATGCTCGCGGTGGCCGTTCGATGCACGTTTTGGCACGGAGGTCGAACTCATGACGGGCGGCTACCAGCGGATCACGATGTCGGACCAGGGCCCGACCCCGTTCGGCAGAGTGCTACTGGCCGGGGAGGTCTCCAATGACGAACCGTTCGTGCCCGAGCCGCTGCGCGCACTGCCGGGCACGGTCATCTCACTCGTCACCGCCGGTACCGGCTTCTACCGTCATGCCGATCGGCGCACCGAACCGATCGTCGCACCTTCGCTGACGGTGGTGCTGCCCGGCGAGCAGCATTGGTACGGCACCCGCCCCGGTCAGCGCTGGAGTGAATGGTTCGCGGTTGTCGAAGGGCCGGCGTTCGACCTGTTGCGCCAGACCGGTCGGCTGACCTGGTCGGGTCCCCGGCCGCTGGTGCGTGGTGTCCGTCCGGCTGACCTGGCGCTGCTGCTCCGCAGCGCACCGCCGCAATCGGGGGCCGAGCAGCAGATCTGGGCACTCGCGGGCTGGCTGTCCGGTGCGCTGGCCCCGTCCGTCGACAACGAGACAGCTCTCTGGGACCAGGCGGCGCGACTGCTCAGCGAGGACCTGCCACGCCGCCTGGAGATGCGCGACGTCGCCGCCCAGCTCAATCTCGAGTACGACCGCTTCCGGCGAGTGTTCCGGGACCGCTTCGGCAGGTCACCACTGGCCTTCCGCAACGACCGGCGGCTAGAGGCCGCAGCAACCCTGCTACGAGCAACCAACCTGACCTGCCGAGAAATCGCCCGCCGAATCGGCTTCTCCGACGAGTTCCACCTCTCCCGCCGCTTCCGCACCCGCTACGGCGCCTCACCAACCGCCTACCGAACCGCCCGGTGACCTGATCCGGTTCAGACCTGTTGTACGACGTCCCAGTGTTCGACGATCTGGTTGCCCTCGAAGCGCCAGATGTCGACTACGGACTGGGTGGAGTCGGGGGTGGTCATCAGGTAGTGGACGACTACGTGGGTGTCGTCGGCGATGACGCGTTGTAGGTCGAGTTTGGCGTTGGCGACCGGGGATTGGGCGATGAAATCGAGGAAGGCGTCGCGGCCGGAGGGGTTGCCGGGGCTGTGTTCGATGAAGTTCTCGTGGAGGAGTGGGCGCAGCGGGTCGAGGTTGCCGTTGGCGAATTCCTGGAAGGCGTGCAGGGTGAGCTGCTTGATCGTCATGCGTACGACGGTGCGCTCGCCGGTGCGGTGCTGTCGATTACCTGCCCTGTCATGGCGCGGGTCGGGATACTCATTGGTGTGAATGACGACAGGCCGGTGGGCGAGCTGTTGCGGGAGTGGCGGCGGCGGAGGAAGTTGAGTCAGCTCGATCTGGCGATCCAGGCGGACGTGTCGTCGCGGCACGTGAGTTTCGTCGAGACCGGGCGGACGATTCCGAGCAGTGCGATGGTGCTGCACCTCGCCGAGCAGCTCGGCGTACCACTGCGGGAACGCAACCGGTTGCTGGTCGCGGCCGGTCACGCGCCCGTGTACCGGCAGACGCCGCTGGACGATCCGGACATGACGCGGGTCCGCGCGGCGCTCGAACAGTTCGTCCGGGCGCACGCGCCGTACCCGGCCGTCGCCGTCGACCGTCGCTGGAACCTGCTGCTGGCGAACGACTCCTTCAACGCATTCCTGGCCGGCGTCGACAAGAAGTTGCTCACGGCACCGATCAACCTCATGCGCCTGGGCCTGCACCCGGACGGTCTGGGATCCCGGATCCGCAACCTGGAGCAGGTTCGCGGGTACCTCCTGCCCCGCCTCGCCCGCCAGGCCGCGGCGTCCGGCGACCCCGAACTCCATCAGCTGTACGACGAACTCGTTGCCCACGGCCCCGTCGACACCACGCCGCCGGACCCTGCCGACATCGCCCTCCCGATCCACATCCGGCACCGCGGGGTAGACCTCGCGTTCCTCAGCACCATCACCACGTTCGGCACCGCGTTCGACATCACCCTCGAGGAGATCGCCGTCGAAACCTACCTCCCGGCCGACCCCGCAACCGCCGAATTCTTCCGGCGCTAAGCTCCACCCATGGGTATGGACGCGTTCGTGCCGTGCCGCTGCTGGGAAGACGGCCGTACCGAGGAGCCACCGGCTCCCCGGGCGGACATCCACCGAACCGACGGCATGCTGGACCTGACTTTGCCGTACGACGGGAATGAGGTGCTCTGGCGCGAGTTCGACGCGTGGACCTGCGACGGCTGCCGTCACGTGGACATGGAGTACCACCCGGAGGACTTCGCCGGGACTGTCGAGGCGCTGAGGAGGATCTTCAGCGCCTCGGTCGAGATCGGGAGCCCGGTCTACTGGACCTGATCGGTTACCGCAAAGCTGTCGTGATCAGGTTGTCCGAGAGGGTGCGGAGGCGTTCGCGGGCGTGGGCGTCGTAGGCTTGCTCGTTGGCGCGGGCCTCGCGGAGGCCGTTGAAGTAGCGTCCGGTCGGCAGGTCCGGTGCGGTGATCAGGCGCATCGTCGCGTCGGCGCCCTCGGTGACGCTGCTGATCGGGCTGACGCCGCTTTCGTTCACCATCGTAGTGTCCATGAATGTTGCTGGGTGCAACGAATTCACCACGATGGACTGTTCCGCCGCGAGGTCGATGGTGAACATGATCTGCGCCAGCTTGCTCCGCTGGTACGCCGAGAATCCGTCCCAGCCGCGCTCCATCATCGGATCCTCGAAGTCGATCTCCTGCTGACCGGCCGAAGCCACGTTGACGATCCGGCCGGTGGGCACCAGTCGCGGTAGCAGGCGCCGTGTCAAGTGGTAGCCGGCGAGGTAGTTGACCGCGAACCGCAGTTCGATGCCGTCGGCGGTTACCTCACGTGCCGTACCAGGCCTGCCGCCGCCGATGCCCGCGTTGTTGACCAGTACGTCGAGCTCGCTGTCGATGCTGTCGGCAAACTTGTCGACCTGGTGGAGATCGGCGAGATCGGCCAGCAGTATCTCGGGTTCGGGACCGCCCGCGGCAAGGATGCCGGCCCGCACGCGCTCGGCGCGGGCCGCGTCGCGTCCGTGGATCAGTACGCGAGCTCCCGCCGTCCCGAGACGGAGTGCCAGTTCGCGTCCCAGGCCATCTGTCCCACCGGTGATCAGAATCGTCTGCACAACCTCCACCGTACGTCGCGGTCAAGCCCGAGCCGGGTCAGCGCAGGGGACGGAACGTCCGTTGGAGGTCGTCGGTCCACTCGGCTGGGACTTCCCACGGGATGAAGTGGCCGCCGTTCGGGTGGGCGGTGATGTTGGTGTGGTTGTACCAAGCGGCGCGGTCGCTCGCGAGGAAGTTCTGGACGCGTTCCTCGGGCGTGTGGACACCGGGCGGGTTCTCGTGGCCGACGAACGTGATGCCGGTCGGGGCCTCGATCGCCGGCGTACGGTCGTGGGACGGCGTCCACGGGTAGCGGTTGTTGTTGGCGTACGTGCGGATCGAGGTGTCGATCGCGTTGCCCGCCCAGTAGATCGTCGCGTGGGTGAGCAGGTCGTCGTCGGTGAACGCCTTGTCGCCCTCCGACCAGCTCTGCCAGCGTTCCAGGATCCACGCGAGCATGCCGGCGGGGGAGTCGGCGAGACCGAAGCCGAGCGTGCTCGGGTCGAGGACGTGGGTCGCGAGGTGGGCGGCGAAGCGGCGTTCGAGTTCGACGATTCGATCGTGGATCTGCGGTGGCAGGCCTTCTGGGATCGGGTTGCCGCCGCTCAGGTCCCAGCCGCGGTCGCCGTTGAAGAACGTGAGTTTCAGCGCCGACCCGATGTGGATCCCGTAGAGCTCATCGGCGTACTTGTGGCCGAGCTGCCCCGTCACCAGCGCGCCGACGTCACAGCCGGCCGCGGCGTACTTCGGGAACCCGAGGACGCCCGTCATCAGTTCGTGCCAGACGTCGGCGATCTTCCAGAAGTTCATGTCGACCCGGGTCGGCGTCGAGAACCCGAACCCGGGCAACGACGGGACGATCACGTCGAACGCGTCCGCCGGATCACCGCCGTACGACGCGGGGTCGGCGAGCCGGTCGATCACCTTCGACCAGTGCCAGAACGTCCACGGCCAGCCGTGGCTCAGGATCAACGGGATCGGCCGTGGACCGACGCCCGGCCGGCGCAGGAAGTGCACCGGTACGTCGCCGACGTCGACCCGGTAGTGGTCGTACGCGTTGATCGCCCGCTCGGCCGCGCGCCAGTCGAAACCGTCCGCCCAGTACTCGACGAGCGGCTGCAGGCGGGTACGACGTACGCCGTAGAAACCGTCGTCGTTACCGGCGTCACGCGGCCACTTCGTCGCGCGCAGGCGGCGGCGGAGGTCGTCGAGGACCTCGTCGGGTACGGCGATGGGGGTGGGGATCATGGGGTGTCCTCAGCGAGTGCGGTCAGGCGGTGGAGTACGTCGATCGAGCCCGCGAGTACTGCGCGCTCGTCGGGGGTGAGTTGCTCGACGAGCGCGGTCAGTTTCGCGACCCGGTTCGTGTGGCGGGATCGGACGAGCTCCTGGCCGGTGCGGGTCAGGGAGAGCAGGCTGGCGCGGCCGTCGGCGGGGTCGGGGTGGCGCTGGACGAGACCGTCCTGCTCGAGTTTCGCGACCAGGCTGGTCAGGGCGGGCTGCGTCAGTTGCTCGGTCGCCAGCAGACCGGTGAGGCGCAACGGTCCGCGCCGGTGGAGCGTGTGCAGGACCGAGAGCGCCGAGAAGTTGAGCCGCCGTACGGACGGGAGGCGGATGAAGATCGTGTTGAAGTCCTCGATAACCGTGGTCAACCGATCGACGTCCAGCATGCCGCCGCACCTCTCCTCCGTGCCCAGTGCGTCAGTGGGTCGCGGCCGACTATATCAATTTTCGATGTAAGTCGGTGGAGGGTGCTAGTTGCTGAGGGCGATCTTCGAGATGGCGAAGGTCGTGGAGCCGGACTTGAACGTGAGCACCGCCGCGGTAGCGCTGTCCGGAAGGTGACCCTTGAACGTCAGGGTGCCGTGTTCGGTGCCGCCGGACGCGATCCGGCTCGGCCAGGCGCTGCGGCCGGGGTCGGCGCGCAGGGCGGTGCCGTCGGCGGCGGTGAACGTCGTACCGTCGATCGGGACCGTGATCGCCTGCTTGGCGGTGTTGACGAGCTTGACCTCGACGCGGGTGAAGTGGCTCGTGTAGGTGACGTTCTCGACGGTCATCGTGACACCTGTGCCGGGCTTCGTGACCGGTTTGATCAGGCGATCCTCGCCGGTCTCGTTGCCGGTCAGGTAGCCGCCGACGTACTCCGCGCCCGCAGTCAGCACGAACCCGCCGACCCCGACGCCGACAAGCACCACGGCGACCGCGACGAGGACCGACACGTTGAGACGGCCAGGCCGGTGGTCCTTCGGGAGCGCCGCATCAGCCAGTGCGAGGACCATCGCGACCACGAGCGCGATCCCCGGCGCGACCAACCACCTGAGCATGCCACCGGGTCCGTCGGCGAGGAACGTGACGACCAGGTTCACGACGATCCCGAGCACGATCACCGCACCGGCCGCAATCAACACCCGCGACAACCGCACCGTCCCGACGGCGTCATCCCCGCCGCCCGTACGCCGCTCCGCCCCGGGCAGCCGGTCATCCGCGCCGGACAGCCGGTCCGCGTCCGACCCGCGCCGCTCGCCTCCCGCCGTACGACGCTCGCGCCCAACCGCCCGCACACCGCCGACCCGCTCCTCACCCCCCGCCCACTCCTCGCCGCCAGCCCCCTGGTCAGCACCGGCCCACTGTCCGCCGACCCGCTGATCAGCACCCGTCCACTGGCCGCCGGTCCGCTGGTCAGCACCGGCCCGCCGGTCGCCGCCGGCTCGCTGGTCCGCACGTGCCCGTGGGTCGGCGCTCGTCCTGCGGTCGGTGCCGGCCGCGGTTGGGTCGGGCCAGCCGGCGGACGCGTTCCAGTTCGGTTCCGACTGGTCGATCTGCGCGGAAATCTCCCACGGCGACCGCACCGGCTCCGGATTGTCCGCCGACGGATAAGCAGCCCAAGTCCCGCCGTCCCGACCCGCCTCGTCCCCCACCTCAAACCCAGGAACCACCCCCGCAGCCCCATACCCGCCACCCTCGTACCCGCCAGGCCCGTCAGTCCGCGCGCCGGCTCCGTACTCGTCGACGTCCGCCCCGGCTCCATACCCTCCAGCATTCGCGCCGCGGCCGGACCCGCCGACTCCCGCGCCGTACCCGTCGGCTCCGGCGGCGTCGCCGTACCCGCCAGCTTCCGCGCCGACCGGGCCGCCGCTGCCGGACACCTGCTCGCCGTCCGCGAACGGATTCCCGCCCGCAGGCGGCTGCCCACCGTGCGCCACGGGACCACCAGCAGACTCCTGCTCGCCCGACGCAAACGGGCTGCCGCTGCCGGACACCTGCTCGCTCGACGCAAACGGGTTGGTACTGGCCGTCTGCTGTGCCTGCGTGAACGGGCTGGAGGCGGGTGCGTGTTCTGGCTGCGTGAAGGGGTTGCTATCGGCGGCGGGCTGGTTCGGTGGTGTGAACGGGCTTGCCTCGGCGCGGGCGGGTGGTGCCGTCGGGCTGGTACCGGGCGCTTGGTCTGTCTGGGCGAACGGGCTCGCGTCAGCCTGGTCTGGCTGGGGGAGTTGGCTGGCGGCGGGTGGGGTGTCGAGGGCTCCGGGGGTGGAGGCGGCGGGAGGGGGTTCTGGGGTGGAGGCGGCTGGGAACGGGGTTGGGGTGGGGAGCGGGGCCGGGGGGTTGGTGGTGGGGCGGTGCTGGGCGTCTGAGGGCTGAGGGACGTCAGCCTCGGGCAGGGTCGGAGGGGTTTGGGTGGTGGATTTGTGGAAGGTGAGGATCGAGCGGCCGATGTGGATTCGGTCGCCGGTGGTGAGGGGGGTGGGGGCGGTGATGCGGCGGCCGTTGAGGCCGGTGCCGTTGCGGGACTCGTCGTGGAGGATCCAGGTGGCGCCGTCGCGGTTCAGGCGGGCGTGGATGCGGGAGATCTGGTCGTCCGCCTGCAGCCGGATGTCGGCGTTGGAGGCGCGGCCGATGGTGATCGTGTCGGTCCCGGCCGACAGCGTCCACTGCTGTTCGCCGAGCGACAGCACGAATTCGGTTTCCACTCACACCCCAGCCGGCGTCGTCCTGATCGCGATCCGGTCCCGCCGCCGGGGTGTCGCACCCCGCGGCAGCCAACCCGTCTGCGCGATTCTGCCATTCACACCAGCCCCAGACCACCAGCAGACCCACCCCACCACCCTCCGCAACAAACCCCTCACACACCCCCGCCACCGTCCGCAACCACCCCCTCACGCAGCCCGGACCCGTCTGTGACCAGCCCTCACTGGACCCGTCGAGGGTCGTGATGATTCTCAGGTTGGTGGGGGTTTGTCAGCGCTAAGTAGTGATGACAACGCGATCAGTTGTCATCGGGGTGCCAACGGCACGACAGCGCCTTGCTCGGGGGTGAGGCGGGACATAGTGTCCGTCCGCGCGATTCATCGGGGCTGGATGGAAAGGGGTCTTCCGGACAGCCGTTCCGATGGGTAGGCCGGAGGTTCCAGGCGGAGTGGTGCACCGCCTGCAGTCCGGCGAGGCGCAACCCGCCCAAGCACCACATCGCGAAGGGACCACGTCCATGGTCTTGTTTCAGCGTTCCCGCAAAGCTGCTGTCGTCATCGGGGTGACCAGCCTCGCTGCGGCAGCACTCGCCGGGCTCGGTTCGTCGGCCGGTGCGGCGACGAGTGCGGCACCTCCGCCGCGGCCCTCCCAGGCGCAGTCGAAGGCGTTCGCCGCCGACTCCGCCTCCTCACTCGTGGCGGGGCGGCCGAGCGCCCTGCACGCCTCGAAGGACGACAAGTTCACCGCGAAGCCGGTGATCTCGGAGCAGTCCGGTCTGCAGTACGTCCCGTACGAGCGTTCGTACAAGGGCCTCCCGGTCGTCGGCGGTGACTTCGTGGTGGTCACCGACGCGAAGGGCGCCGTGAAGTACACCTCGGTCGCCCAGACCACCGCCGTACCGGAGCTGTCGACGACCGCGAAGGTGACCCCAGCGGCCGCGCAGAAGACCGCCAGGACGCAGCTCAAGAAGGTCGACTCGTCGACCACGCCGACGCTCGCGGTCTACGCCCTGAACGGCACCCCGAAGCTCGTGTGGCAGTCGCGGGTCAGCGGCAACAACGGCCACGACCCGTCGAGTCTGTCGGTGTACGTCGACGCGCAGAGCGGCAAGGTGCTCGGTAGCAAGGAACACGTGATGGCCGGCAACGGTACGGCGGCGTACAGCGGCCCGAACCCGGTCCACCTGGACACCACCCTGTCCGGCAGCACGTACTCGATGAAGGACCCCAACACCACCAACCTGTCCTGCCAGGACGCGGCGAACAACACCACGTTCTCCGGGCCGGATGACAACTGGGGCAACGGTACGGCGACCAACAAGGAGACCGGTTGCGTCGACGCACTGTTCTCTGCGGAGACCGAGAAGCACATGCTGACCGACTGGCTCGGTCGCAACGGGATGGACGGCAACGGCGGCGCCTGGCCGATCCGCGTCGGCCTGAACGACGTGAACGCCTACTACGACGGCACCCAGGTGCAGATCGGTCACAACAACGCCAACCAGTGGATCAGCTCGATCGACGTGGTGGCTCACGAAATGGGTCACGGCATCGATGACCACACGCCGGGTGGCATCTCCGGCAGCGGCACCCAGGAGTTCGTCGCGGACGTGTTCGGCGCGAGCACCGAGTGGTACAGCAACCAGGCCTCGGCGTACGATCCGCCGGACTTCCTGGTCGGCGAGGAGATCAACCTGGTCGGTCAGGGCCCGATCCGGAACATGTACAACCCGTCGGCGGTCGGCGACCCGAACTGCTACTCGAGCTCGATCCCGGGCACCGAGGTGCACGCGGCAGCAGGCCCCGGCAACCACTGGTTCTACCTGCTTGCCGAGGGCACCAACCCGACCAACGGGCAGCCCACCAGCCCGACCTGCAACAGCTCGTCCGTGACCGGCATCGGGGTCCAGAAGGCCCTCCGGATCATGTACAACGCGATGCTGATGAAGACCAGCAGCAGCTCGTACCTGAAGTACCGGACCTGGACGCTGACCGCGGCCAAGAACCTGTACCCGGGCAGCTGCACCGAGTTCAACACCGTGAAGGCGGCCTGGGACGCGGTCAGCGTGCCGGCTCAGACGGCCGACCCGACCTGCTCCACGTCGGGTGGCGTCACGGTCACGAACCCGGGCAACAAGACCGGCACGGTCGGTACGGCGATCTCGACGTTCACGCTCACCGCGTCCGGCGGCACCGCGCCGTACACCTGGTCCGCGTCCGGCCTGCCGGCCGGCGTCACCATCGGCTCGTCCACCGGCACCGTGTCCGGTACGCCGACCGCGAGCGGCACGTTCAACGTCACCGCGACGGCGACCGCGAGTGCCGGCGGCTCGGGCAGCACGTCGTTCACCTTCACCATCAGCGGCGGCACCGGCAACTGCTCCGGCCAGAAGCTCGGCAACCCGGGCTTCGAGACCGGTACGGCGTCACCGTGGACGGCCCCGGCCGGGGTGATCGACAACACCGCCTCCCAGCCCGCGCACGGCGGCACCTGGAAGGCGTGGCTGGACGGCTACGGCTCGACCCACACCGACACGCTGAGCCAGTCGGTCGCGATCCCGGCCGGATGCTCGGCGACGCTCTCCTTCTACCTGCACATCGATTCCGCGGAGACGACCACGTCGACGCAGTACGACAAGCTCACGGTGAAGGCGGGCTCGACCACGCTGGCGACGTACTCGAACCTGAACAAGGCGAGCGGCTACTCGCTCAAGTCGTTCAACCTCTCGTCGTTCGCCGGCCAGACGGTGTCGATCAGCTTCACCGGCACCGAGGACAGCTCCCTGCAGACCTCGTTCGTCATCGACGACACAGGCCTCAACCTGAGCTGACGCACTGAAAAGAACCCGGCCGCCGCACCTTCGGGGGTGCGGCGGCCGGCCTTTGTCTTGCGTCAGTTGAGTGTCAGTTCAGGGTCATGCGCGGCTCGCCGTTCACCAGGCCGGTGCCGGCGATGGTGCAGGTGCCGCCGCGGTTCTGGGTGTAGGTCTGGCGGACGCAGGAGCGGAGCGCGAGCTGGGCCCAGTAGTTCGGGTGCAGGGATTCCTGGATGTAGTAGTTCGAGCCGACCGTCGTCACCGTGCGGATCTGGTTGATCCACTCGGTCTTGTCGACGGCGGTGGGCTGGGTCCACGAGCTGAGGCCGACCTCCTCGTACAGGCCGACGGTGTTCTCGCAGAGCCGGCGGCCGTTGAACGCGGACTGGAGTTCGAGCAGGCGAGCGTTGGACAGGCCGGACTGGCCGATCGCGGCGCGGACCGTGGTGTTGATCGTGACGAGCGCGGTGCTGTTCGCCCAGTCGGCGTCCGCGTTCCAGAAACCGCATCCGCCGACGCTCTGCCGGGTGTAACCGCTCTGCCCGTACCGGAACCCGCTGGCAGCCGGGATCGGTGACGGATACGTCTGTACGACGAGATTCCACGCGCTGTCGCCGTACCCGGCGTTCCGCATCGCCGTACGGACGTTCTGGAACGCCGTCGCGATCTTGCCGCGGACCGTCGTGATGTTCGCGGTGGTGAAGTTGGCGACGACGGACGAATCGTCGCGGCAGTAGTCCGGGTCCCAGGACGGCGAGAGCAGGAAATCCTGCACGCACTGGGTGACGATCGACGCGAAGTTGAAGTCGTTGCCGCCGATCGACACGACCACTTGCTTGACGTTGTGGGTCGCGGCGAAGGTCTGCAGCATCTTCGCCTGCCCCTGCTTGCCGGCGCCGTCGTCGTAGAAGTCGATGCCTGGCTTGAAGTCGCTGCCGGTGCCGGTCGTGGTGCGAGCGCCCGAGCAGGCCAGGTTCAGTCCGCCGATCCCGCCGCCGACGTACGCCTCGGCGGACAGGCTGCGGTGGCATTTCGGGATCAGCTCGGTGGTGTGCGTCGCGTTGTCGTGGGGTAGGCGTGCGCACCGAGCGCGTCGGCCGGTGCCTCGGAGTCGTTCGAGCTCCCGGCCCAGCGGCCGGCTTCACCCGAGATGTAGGAGTCCCCAACGGTGACGACGTACGGCGTTCCCGATCCGGGACCGTCGGCGTGGGCGGGGGACGCGACCAGGCCTAGGCCGGTCAGGGAGAGTAGAAGGATTGCTGCGGACACTCGACGACTTCTCGGAGTTCTCATCCGGAAGGCCTCTCTCGCCGGAGTTCGGTGATCTCAGGACCCCCACCAGATCACCGTCGGCAAGAAATGTACTTCCCGGTAACCAGACCCGGTAGACCGAGAGTACTGACACCTTTGCGCCCTGTCACCGCCGTGCCGTCACTCGGGAAGCTTGAGCTCCTGCGGGTAGCGCTCGGTCCACCACGCGCGCCAGCGGGCCTCGAGCTCGTCGCGGTCGGTGTCGCCGTACACCGACAGGATCGCCATCGTGGCTCCCTCCGGCTTCCGCTCGCCGGGCGGGATGTGGCTGAGCACGAGCAAACCGTTGCCCCAGGCATCTACCGTGACGCCGAGCTGATGGTCGGAGCGGTACCAGACCTCGCACTTGGCGCCCTCGCCGATCAGGTCGAGCTCGAACGCGTCGCCGGCCGGAATGTTCAGCTCGTCGATCGGGGAGACGGCACCGGTGCCCGAGTAGAACAACGTACGGCGTGGATCGCCCGGATGCCGCTCGACCGCGAAGCGGAGCTGGTGGAGGAACGTGATCCAGCCCTCGGTGACGTCGTCGTAGTACGCGTCCCACTCGGGGTCGGCGCCCAGCGGCGCCCGCGTCAGCGTGATCCGGGATCCGCCCTCGCACGGCTCGACGACGAACTCGTCACCGTTCCCGAGCCGCAGCGTCGTACCGTCCTCGACTGCCTGCGTGAAGTAGATCAGGTCGATCTCCTCGTCGAGACCGCCTTCGTACTCCCAGCCGTGCCAGTGCCGGATCTTCTCCTTGTTCCGCAGGGCGTCCCACACCGTCTCCACCGGAGCGGCAACCGTCACCACGATCTTCATGTCTCTCCTTCGGTACGGCGGGGTGCCGGGTGGCCGCCCGCGATCAGCCGGTACGGCCGCCCGCCCTCGCTGTCGAACTCCTCCACCACCTGCTGCATCGCGGCGGTCAACGCGTCGGTGAACCGGTGGACGTCACCCGGCTCCGCGAACCGCACCTCGGTCTCGAGCGTGAACGTCAGCAGCCGCTTCCCGTCCGCGTCGGCCGCGGTCTGCATCCGCGCGACGTCCCGCACCGTCCCAGCGGCGACCTCGACCAGGTGCTCGGCGGCGTACTGGTCCTGGATCTGGGTGAACGCCCGGCCCATGACGCCCGGATCGACGACCAGATCGGCCGACGCGCGCAGGATCCGCTCGGTGAACCCGCGCCGCCGCCGCTCCTCGACGAGCTCGACCAGGCCGGCCTTCTCCAGTTCGCGCAGGTGGTAGTTCACCCGCTGCCGCGGCAGGTCGAGCGTCGCCGAGAGCTGGGTCGCCGACGACGGTTCCCGCAGCAGCTCGAGCAGCCGCCGCCGGATCGGCGACAACGCCAACCGCACCTTCTCGGGCTCCTCGAGATACCGCAGCATCCCCTCAATCTCCACTTGACAGGAAAATTTGTCAAGCGATGGCCCGAGCTTCGGGGAGCATGGGTGGGTGGGAGTTCAAGGGCCGCAGTTGCCGGTTGGTACGCAGGTGGTGGTCCGGGTCGCGGCGCCCGACGATCGGGGCGGTACGGCGCAGCGCGGGGCGACCGGGCGGGTCGCCGGCGTGACCCCGGACGGCCGCTACACGGTCCGTCTCGTGGACGGCCGCCACACCCTGGCCCGGCGCGATCAGCTCAGCTTGCGTACGGCGTACCAGGACGAGGCGATCGAGCTCGACCAGCCGGACGGCGATCGGCTGGTGCGTGAGCACACGATCTACGCCGCGGTCGTCGGGTCGCGCGCCTTCGGGCTCGACACGGACGAGTCCGACACCGACACGCGTGGTGTGTACGTCGCCCCGACCGAGGCGTTCTGGTCGCTCGCGAAGCCGCCGACGCACGTCGACGGACCGGAGCCGGAGTGGTTCTCGTGGGAGGTCGAGCGATTCTGCGAGCTCGCGCTGAAGTCGAACCCGAACCTCCTCGAGGTCCTGCACTCACCCCTCGTCGTCCGCCAGACGCCCCTCGGCGAGGAACTCCTCGGACTGCGGACGGCGTTCCTCTCCCAGCTGGCCTACCAGACGTACTCCGGCTACGTACTCAGCCAGTTCAAGAAGCTCGAAACGGACTTCCGCCGCGACGGTACGCCGAAGTGGAAACACGTCATGCACCTGATCCGGCTGCTCCTCTCAGCCCGCGAACTGTTGCTCGAAGCAACCCTGGTCGTCGACGTCGGCCCGCACCGCGAACGCCTCCTGGCCGTCAAACGCGGCGAGCTCCCCTGGGACGAGGTCGAGCACTGGCGCCTCACCCTCCACGAGAACCTCGACAAGGCACTGCAACACACAGTCCTCCCAGCAACCCCAGACGTCACAACCGTCAACAACTGGCTACGGTCCGTACGCAAGAGGAGCCTCGGTGACACGTGACATGCGGCAGCTCGACTACACCGAGCTGCGAACCATCATGGGCGACCAGCCGTACCCATTGCTCTTCGCGACAGTCTCCGGCGCGCACCTGTACGGCTTCCCGTCCCGCGACTCCGACGTCGACCTGCGCGGCGTACACGTGCTGCCGGCCACCGAGGTGGTCGGGCTGCGGCACGGGCCGGAGACCCTCGATCGCACCTGGTTCGAGAACGAGGCCGAGGTTGATCTGGTCACTCACGACCTGGCCAAGTTCGCCCGCCTGATGCTCCGCCGCAACGGCTACGTCCTCGAGCAGGTCCTGTCACCGCTTGTGGTATTCAGTACGCCGGAACACGCCGAGCTCGTCGCGCTCGCCAAGGGCTGCATCACCAAATGGCACGCGCATCACTACCGCGGGTTCGCGCGCACCCAGTGGGAGTTCTTCGAGAAGAAGCGTGAGCTGAAGCCGCTGCTGTACACGTTCCGGGTGTTGCTGACCGGCATCAATCTGATGCGGACCGGTGTGGTTCAGGCGGATCTGCGGGAGCTCGCAGGCGGGCCGTCGTACCTGCCTGAACTGATGGCGGCGAAGGCGGAGGCGGAGCATGCGCCGCTGGAAGGGCCGTCGGGGGAGCGGTTGGTCGAGGATGTCCGCCGGCTGCAGGCAGTCCTAGACGAGGCGGAGGCGGGGAGTGGGCTGCCCGATCGGCCTGCGGCTGAGGCGGGGCTGCACGACCTGCTGGTTCGGGTCCGTCTGTCTCGCTAGCGGAGAGCGGTTGCCGGAAGTGTCTGTTCTGACAACGATGACAGGCTTAGGCTATTTACTTAACTTCGTGAAGCATTGACATCTGGGCTGGCGGGGTAAATAGTTCCGTCCTGAAATCAATCAGAAAGCAGAGTGAATCAACAGTGTCGAACATCGAGATTCTGCAGCTCCGAGCCGGTGGCGTCAGCCTGGTGCTCGACTGCTCCGGTCCGGCCCTTCCGTCCGTCCTGCACTGGGGTGCGGACCTGGGCGAGCTGACCGAGAACGCTCTGCTGGAACTGCGCCGCGGCGCGGGTGCGGTCCAGGAAGGCAGCGGCCTGGACGAGAACCGTCCGATCGCGATCGTGCCCGAGTACTCGGCCGGCTGGTTCGGCCTGCCCGGCCTGAACGGCCACCGCGACGGTCAGGACTTCTCGGCGAGCTTCACGCTGAACAGCGTCGCCCGGACCGACAACACCGTGCAGATCGACGCCACGGACACCGAGGCCGGACTCGAGCTGGTGCTCACCGTCGAGCTCACCGACTCGGGTCTCGTGCGGACCAAGGCCGACCTGACCAACACCGGCGCAACGCCGTACACGGTCGACGGGCTGTGCCTCGCCCTCCCGGTGCCGACCGAGGCGACCGAGCTGCTCGACCATACCGGCCGGCACATCGGTGAGCGGCACCCGCAGCGGCACGCGTTCACGCAGGGCGCCCACATCCGCGACAACCGCCGCGGTCGCACGGGCGCCGACGCGACCCTGTTGCTGCTCGCCGGCACCCCCGGCTTCGGCTTCCGCGGCGGCGAGATCTGGGCCGTGCACACCGCCTGGAGCGGCAACCACCGAACGTATGCCGAGCGCGGCATGAGCGGGTACGGCGTGATCGGCGGCGGCGAACTGCTCCTCCCGGGCGAAGGCCGCCTCGAGCCCGCAGGCACCTACAGCACGCCATGGATCTACGGCTCGTACGGCGTCGGCCTCGACCAGGTCTCGCACCGGTTCCACGACTTCCTGCGCGCGCGTGCCAACCACCCGCAGACCGAGCGTCCCGTCGTACTGAACACCTGGGAGGCCGTGTACTTCGACCTCAACCTGGACAAGCTGAAGGCGCTCGCGAACGCGGCCGCCGAGGTGGGGGCCGAGCGGTTCGTGCTGGACGACGGCTGGTTCCGCGGGCGCCGCGACGACCACGCCGGACTCGGTGACTGGTACGTCGACGAGGGAATCTGGCCGAAGGGTCTGCACCCGCTGGTCGACCACGTGAAGGGCCTCGGCCTGCAGTTCGGGCTGTGGGTCGAGCCGGAGATGGTGAACCCGGACTCGGACCTGGCCCGCGAGCACCCGGACTGGATCCTCGCGGCCGGCGACCGGATGCCACCGACCGCACGCCACCAGCAGGGCCTGAACCTCGGCGTCCCGGCGGCGTACGACTACATCCTCGAGCGGCTGGACAGCATCCTCAGCGAGTACGACATCGCGTACCTGAAGTGGGACCACAACCGCGACTTCGTTGACGGCGGCAACCAGCACACGGGTACGGCGGGCATTCACGAGCAGACCCTGGCGGTGTACCGGCTGATCGACGAGCTCAAGCGCCGGCACCCGGGGCTCGAGATCGAGTCCTGCTCGTCCGGCGGCGCCCGGGTCGACCTCGGCATCCTGGAGCGGACCGACCGGATCTGGGGCAGCGACAGCAACGACGCGCTCGAGCGGCAGACCATCCAGCGCTACACGCAGCTCCTGCTGCCGCCGGAGCTGATCGGCTGCCACGTCGGCCCGCCGCGGGCGCACACCACCGGCCGCACGCAGACGCTGTCGTTCCGCGCGATCACCGCGTTGTTCGGCCACTTCGGCATCGAGTGGGACATCGCCTCGGCCAGCCCCGAGGAGCGCGCGGAGCTCAAGGGCTGGGTCGCATTGCACAAGGAGCTGCGGCCGTTGCTGCACACCGGTCGCGTGGTCCGCGCCGACCGCGGTCCCGAGGACGTGCTCGTGCACGGCGTCGTCGCACAGGACAGTGAGCGTGCCGTGTTCAGCGTCGTACAGACAAAGCAGTCGGTGACGTCGGCGGTGGGCCGGGTGCGGCTGCCCGGACTGGACCCGCAGCGGACGTACCGGATCAGCAAGGTCGCGACACCCGGGCCCGAGTCGCGGTCGACGGCTTGGTCGGCCGACGGTGGAAGCGTGGAACTGAACGGCGCCGCCCTCGCCTCGGTCGGAGTACTCATGCCTGCGCAGTGGCCCGAGAGCGCGATCTTGCTGGACGTGACTGCGATCGAGTAAGCCCACTCGATCGCCGGACAGAGAAGGAGATCCCCGTGACCGCCACCACCAACGCACCACCTACCAGGAAACGAAGTCACGGGGACTCCGCAGCACCACGAGGGAAGCGGCGAAACCTCGGAGATCTGAAGGTCGCGATGATCTTCATCGCCCCGGCGACCCTCGGGTTCGTCATGTTCTACATCTGGCCGACGCTGCGCGGCGCGTACCTGAGCTTCACCGAGTACAGCCTGCTCTCGGCGCCGAGGTTCAACGGCCTGGCCAACTACGAGCGGATGGTCCAGGACAGCTTCTTCTGGAACGCGCTCGGCGTCACGGTCGAGTACGTCGTGATCAACATCGGCGTGCAGACCGTGCTGGCGGTCGGGATCGCGATGCTGATGTACCGGTTGACGAAATCGATCACGGTCCGCGCGATCATCCTCGCGCCGTACCTGGTCGCGAACGTCGTCGTCGCGCTGGTCTGGTACTGGATGCTCGACGTGCAGGTCGGCATCGTGAACACGTTCCTCGGCTGGGTCGGGATCGACCCGGTGGCGTTCTTCGGCGACTCGCACTGGGCGATCCCGACGGTCGCGGGGATCAACGTCTGGCGGCACATGGGGTACACCGCACTCTTGGTCTTTGCGGGACTCCAGACGATCCCGAAGTACGTCTACGAGGCCGCCGAGGTGGACGGGTCGACCGAGTTGAAGACGTTCTGGCGGATCACGCTGCCGCTGCTGCGTCCCGTTCTGGTGATGGTCCTGGTGGTCACCATGATCGGGTCGTTCCAGATCTTCGACACGGTCGCGGTGACCACGCAGGGCGGTCCGATCAACGCGACCCGGGTCATCTACTACTACATCTACGAGCGGGCGTTCACCCGGTTCGACTTCGGGTACGCGTCGGCGATGGCGCTGGTGCTGTTCGCGATCCTCGCGGTCGTGTCGCTGCTCCAGCTGCGGCTGCTGCGGGCCAAGGAGAGTGATCTCGCATGACGCGGCAGGTGAGTGTCGGACGTACGGTCGCGTGGATCCTGTTGTTCGTGCTGCTGATCGTCACGCTGTTCCCGTTCTACTGGATGTTGCGTACGGCGTTCTCCGACAACACGCAGCTGCCCGGTCACCCGGATTCGCTGCTGCCCGTGGAGACCACGCTCGGCGCGTTCAAGCGGGTGCTCGGACTGTCCTCGATCGAGGAGGCGCAGGCTCAGGGCGGTTCCGGCGCGGCCGTGAACTTCTGGCTATACCTCCGCAACTCGTTGGTGGTGGCAACCATCACGACGGTCTGCCAGGTGTTCTTCAGCGCGATGGCGGCGTACGCGTTCGCCCGGCTGCGCTGGCCCGGCCGGGACAAGGTGTTCGCGTTGTTCCTGGCCGCGCTGATGGTGCCGCCGATCTTCACCACGCTGCCGAACTTCGTGCTGATCAAGAACCTCGGGCTGCTGAACAGCTTCGCCGGCATCATCCTGCCGGGCGCGTTCATGACGCCGTTCGCGATCTTCTTCCTCCGGCAGTTCTTCCTCGGGATCAGCCGGGAGCTCGAGGAGGCGGCGATGATCGACGGCGCCGGGCACCGCCGGATCTTCTTCGGGATGATCATCCCGCTGAGCGCGGCGCCGATCGCGACGCTGGCGATCCTGACCTACATCAACTCGTGGAACGACTACTTCTGGCCGTTGCTCGTCGGCCAGCAGGAGAACGTGCGGGTGCTGACGGTCGCCCTGGGCGTGTTCCGGTCGCAGACGCCGCAGGGCGGTCCGGACTGGGCCGGGCTGATGGCGGCGACGCTGATCGCGGCGCTGCCGATGATCATCCTGTTCCTCGCGTTCGCGAAGCGGATCACCAACTCCATCGGCTTCTCCGGGATCAAATGATGAACCTCTCACGAAGGACCCTGCTGAAGGCAGGACTGGGCGCGCTCGCCGTACCGGCTGTTGCCGCGTGCAACAACGGCGCCACGGCGCGTGGCGACGGCGAGATCATCTACTGGCTGTGGGACTCCGCACAGCTGCCGATGTACACCGAGTGCGCGAAGGTGTTCCACGAACAGAACCCGCAGTTCTCGGTGAAGATCGAGCAGTACGGGTGGAACGACTACTGGTCGAAGCTGGTGACCGGGTTCATCTCGGACACCGCGCCGGACGTGTTCACCGGGCACTCGTCGAAGTACCCGCTGTTCGCGGACAAGGGTCAGGTGCTGCCGATCGACGACTATGTTGCCAAGGACAACATTGACCTGGGCATCTACCAGAAGGGTCTGGCGGACCGCTGGATCGGTGCCGACGGCAAGCGGTACGGTCTGCCGAAGGACTGGGACACCGAGGTCTACTTCTACAACAGCGCGTTCACCGAGGCGGCCGGGATCAGTACCGAGCAGCTCAACTCGATGACGTGGAACCCGCAGGACGGTGGGACCTTCGAGCAGGTCGTCCGCCGGCTGACGGTGGACTCCAAGGGCCGTCGCGGCGACCAGCCGGGGTTCGACAAGGACAACGTCAAGGTCTACGGACTCGGGTACGCCGATGCCGGCGGAGGCGACGGGCAGACCAGTTGGAGCTGGTACGCCGCGATCAACGGCTGGAAGTACTCCGAGGGCGAACCGTGGGGGACGAAGTTCTTCTACGGCGACCCGAAGTTCACCGACACGATCGGGTGGTGGCGCGGGCTCATCACCAAGGGATACATGCCGACGTACGCGCAGGCGAAGTCCGGGGTGGACGTGACGACCTCCTTCGGTGCGGGGAAGTACGCGATCACCCCGAACGGCTCCTGGATGCTCGGGACGTACGGGACGCTGAAGCAGGTGAAGACGAAGCTCGCGCGGCTGCCGATCGGTCCGGTCGGGAAGCGGATGTCGATGATGAACGGGCTCGCGGACACGATCTGGGCCGGAACCACCCGGCGGGACGCGTCGTGGGCGTGGGTGAAGTTCCTCGGGTCGCAGACGGCTCAGGACATCGTCGCGAAGGCGGGCGTGGTGTTCCCGGCGGTGGCGGCGAGCATGCCGGCGGCGAAGGCGGCGTTCGCGAAGAGCGGATGGGATGTCACACCGTTCCTCGAGCCGGTCGAGGCCGGGGATGTCTTCCCGTACCCGGCCAATCCGAACGCCGCGGACGTCACCGCGGTGATGACACCGGCCATGGACGCGGTCCTCTCCTTCGAGGCTGAACCGGCGTCCCTGGCGAAGGCGAACAACGATGTGAACAAGATCCTCGCCGTGAACAGCTGAGGGTTCACCCTGGGGTGCACTACGCCCGGGGGAGTACGCGGTGCTGCGTCCAGTGGTGCAGTGTGCTCCTCCGGGGGTAGGGGAGGTGTCGCCGCTGAGGCGACGCGGTGGAACGGGTTCGAAAGACAGTCTTGGTGCCGTTGGAAGAACTACGAGCATCGAGGAGTGTCATGAACGACGAGAGGCCGGGCGGATCGATCCGTATCGGCGACAGTGAGCGTGAGGACGCCGTCCGGCGTCTGGGCGAGCATTACGAAGCCGGCCGGCTGAGCGCGGACGAACACTCCGAGCGCGTCGAGCAGGCACTGAAGGCGCGCACCGGCGCCGACCTGGAGGGCCTGTTCGCAGACCTGCCAGGAGCACACCAGGCCGCAGCTGCCGGTGAGGGTGGTCAGGACAGCGAGGGCTGGGCCGGTCCGTGGGGCTGGCGCAGGCCACCGTGGACAGCACCGGAGAACGCCGCCGGCGCCAACGGGCCGGCGCGGCCGGAGTGGGCTCGGCGTGGGTTCCTTGGCCGTGTTCCCTTCCCGTTGCTGATCGTGCTTGGGGTGTTCGGCGTACTTGCCTCGATCGGGTGTGTGGTGGGTGGCGGGCATCCGCCGATCCTGCCGCTGGCGTTGATTGTGGCGGCTGTGTTCGTGGTGCGGAAGCGCCGGATGGAGCGCCGGGCATGAGGAACGTGTACCGGATTCTGGGGATGCTGATCGCGATCGCGGTTGTGCTGCAGGTCGCCTCGATCGCGCTGTCCGGGTTCACGATCGCGAAGGACGCCGACGACGGCACCTCGATCGGCGCCGACTACAGCAACTTCGGGCAGAGCTACCACAGCATCGCCGGTTCGGTGATCGCGCTGCTCGCGCTGGTGTTCCTGATCGTGTCGTTCCTGACCGACGTACCGCGGGGCCGCGTGCTGGCCGGGATCGTGGTCGGGCTGGTGGTCGTGCAGTTCCTGCTCGCGGTGGTGTCCTTCGGGCTGCCGGCGCTCGGCGTACTGCACGGGATCAACGGGCTCGCGATCGCCGGTGTGGCGAGTGCGGGCGCGCGGCGGGCCGCCGTACCGAATCAGCCTGTGACCAGTGGCTGACGTCAAGAACCGCCGGTGGGGCCGGCTGGTCGCTCTGGGGGTGACCCTGGCGGTACTCGTACCGCTCGGGTACCTCTGGGCGACCAGCCTGGTCCCGGGGGAGTACAACCCGGCGGAGATGGGGTACGCCGACTACGGCGGCGGACCGCCGATGGGTCATGAGCACCACGCGATGAGCGGCATGAGTGTCGCGGACCTGACGGGGCCGAAGACGGGTACGCCGAACGTGGACGTGACGCTCGTGGCGCGGAAGCAGAAATTCCAGCTCGCGTCCGGGGAGACGATCGACGGGTACACGGTAAACGGGACGTCACCCGGTCCGCTGATCCGCGCGCGGGTGGGCGATCTGGTGCAGGTCACGTTCGTGAACGAGTCCGTGAAGGACGGCGCCACGTTGCACTGGCACGGGATCGACGTACCGAACGCCGAGGACGGGGTCGCCGGGGTGACGCAGGACGCCGTACCGGTGGGTGGGAAGCACGTGTACCGGTTCAAGGCCACGCAGACGGGCACGTACTGGTACCACTCGCATCAGGTGTCGAGCGACGAGGTCAAAGGTGGGCTGTTCGGCCCGATCGTGATCGCTCCGGCAGCGGCCGGCGAGGTCATCGCGACGATCCACACGTACGACGGGAAGCGGACGCTCAACGGGCGCACCGGGACCGCCCGGGTGGAACTGCCGGCCGGTACGACGGCACGCGTGCGGGTGATCAACACCGACAACGCGATCCTCCGGGTCGGGCTGATCGGGACGCCGTACAGGGTGGTCGCGGTCGACGGTCGCGACGTCCACGGGCCGACGCCGGTGACGGCCGCCTATCCGCTGCCCGCTGGTGGACGGGTGGATCTCGAGGCGGTGGTGCCGGCCGGTGGGATGCGGCTGGTGGCCGGTACGTCGGCGTTGTCGCTCGGGATCGGGCCGGTCGACGCTCCGCAGGGTGAGCTGCAGGCGGAGACGGTGGATCTGCTGACCTACGGTACGACGGCGCCGATCGGGTTCGACCCGGCGAAGGCGGACCGGAACTTCGAGTACCGGATCGGGCGGCGGCCCGGGTTCCTGGACGGTGTGCCGGGGTTGTGGTGGACGATCAACGGCCACAAGTTCCCCGACGTACCGATGTTCATGGTCGCCGAGGGGGACGTGGTCCGGATGAAGATCTCCAACACCAGCGGCCAGGCCCACCCCATGCACCTGCACGGCCACCACGCCGTCGTCCTCTCCCGCAACGGCGTCGCGGCAACGGGTTCACCGTGGTGGGTCGACACCCTCGAGGTCGGCAACAAGGAGACCTACGAGATCGCCTTCGTCGCCGACAACCCCGGCCTCTGGATGGACCACTGCCACAACCTCCCCCACGCCTCCGAAGGCCTCATGACCCACCTCATGTACGAAGGCACCACCACCCCGTACCGAGTAGGCGGCAACTCCCACAACGAACCGGAGTGAAACCGCGCGGCCGCGGGCTGCGTCCATCGCACATGATGTTCCGGTGAGCGACCCAGACGATGACCTCCACGGCCGGCAGCTGCTCCTCTTGCTGCTGTTCTTCGGCACGGTCGGCGGCGGGCTGTACCTCCTCGGCTGGCTGACCCGGCCGAGCTTCCTCTACGACAACCCCCTGGTCTGCGCCGCGATCGCGGGCGGAGCCTGTTACCCCGCCCGCTTCCTGGCCGAGCGGTTCGCCTGGTGGAACCGCCTCGAGGAACGCCGCCAGGTGCGCAGGGAACAACGGCTGAAAGGCGCTCTGGCGGACGCCCGGCACCGGGCCCGGACCGGGAGCCGGCGGCGCATCGGGTGGGCCGAGGGCTTGATCCGGGCGGGCCGGCTGCTTGTCGGCGTGCCGATCGCGCTGGGTTCGCTGGCGATCCTGCCGTTGGGCATCGCGGCCGGAAACCACAACCAGCGACTGGTCGCCGAAGGGCCGGTCCTGCACGCCGTGGTCGTCTCGGTCGAGGAAGACAACTGGTCCAAGTACGGCGACGTGACGGTGAAGGTGGCACGTCCCGGGAACGGTATGCCGGTCGAGGTCGACGGCGGCAACGAGCTGGATCCGGTGCCCGCGGTCGGGGACCGGATCGACGTGGTCGACGACCCTGAGAATCCGGAGTACATGGTCGCCGCGGCGGTCGACTGGTCGACGCCGTGGTGGGCCTGGCCGCTCGGCGTCGTCATCACCTTGCTGTGCCTGGGGATGGGCCTGGCGATCGCGTTCGGCTGACCTCAGGACGCCGCTTGGTCGTCGAGGCGCCGGGCCTGCGTGCGGTGCAGGGCGGCGATGCGTTCACACGCCGCGGTGATGGCTGCCCGCTGCGAGTCGTACGAACCCCACCACAACGGGTTGTCCGGCTGCGGGTCGAGTTCGTCGTCGACGTCGGCGTACCACTCGTCCGTCGTCCGGAACACCCGCGCATGTAGATGGTTGTCGTTCACCGCCACACTCCTGGAGTGAGAACCGTGTACCTCTTCAGGATGTGACGGCGATCCGGGCGATCCGGTGAACGACACGCGGTTTACGTGACGAGGACCGTGATGCGCTGGGCGGTGTTGTTGGTGAAGCCGCCCCGGTTCCACGGGGCCTCGATGGGTTGTTCGCGGCCGCTGGCGTCGTACGCGCGGACCGTGAGGACATGCTCGCCGGGTGTTGCCTCCCAGTCGTAGGCGAACGCCCGCCAGGCGAGCTCGTCTTCGTTGCCAAGGGCACTCAACGTCGCCTCGTGCCAGTTCACGCCGGCATCGGTGCTGACCTCGACCCGTTCGATCGGCGCCCACCCGGACCACGCCCGGCCGAACAACGGAACGGTGCCCGCGGCAACGAACCGGTGCCGGCTCATGAAGTCCGGGAATCCCGGCGGGACCAGCAGCGCCCGCGGCTCGATCCGGGTGACCGCAACACCTTGGTCGTCGGCGTCCGTGCGGATCCGGTACGCGACCGCGTTCTGGAACCCGTCGAACGTATGGTCGATGACCTCGATCGACCGCAGCCACTTCACGCTCGCCATCCCGTACCAGCCCGGTACGACGAGGCGCAGCGGGTACCCGTGCTGCGGAGGCAACGGCGCACCGTTCATCTCCCATGCGACCAGCGCGCCGGAGTCGATCGCCTCCTCCACCGACAATCCACGTTGGTAGTCCTGCTCGACGCCGCGCTCCACACCATGGTCCGCGCCGGTGAACACCACATCCACAGCGTCGGAGCGAAGCCCGGCCAGCCGCAGCAGATCGGACAACAGCACGCCCGTCCACTCCGCCGTACCGACCGCCTCCGACAACCACGGCTGACTGATCGGCCGCGGCTGCAGCGTCGCGCGGCCGTTGCCGGCGCACTCCAACGTGACCCGGACGGTACGGCGTCCCATCGCGCGCATCTCGGTCAGCCCGAAGGCCAACGGTTGCTCGACGCACCCGTCCACGCTCAGCAGCCAGTCGCCCGCATTCGTTGCCGGGATGTCGTAATGCACCAGCACGTAATGCAGTCCCGGCGGCGTCACGTCGTACCTCAGGCCCTCCAGCGGCATCCCGTGATTCCGGGCCGCCAGTTGCAGCTCGTCGGCCGTGATCCCCTCACCCGTGTCCGCCAACCGCCCCCGCACACTGAAATTCTCGATCGACATCGCAGATCCCCTCCCCTGGGATAACTAACCCTAGAGGTAGAGACCGGCTACAACCACCCGTTGTCGAGGGCGATGCGCGCGGCTTCGGCCCGGGTCCGGGCGCCGGTCTTGCCGATGGCGGCGGAGAGATGGTTGCGCACGGTGCCTTCGGACAGGTGCAGTTCCTTGGCGATGTCGGCGACGGTGCCTCCCTCCCGGGCGGCCCGCAGGACGTCGGACTCGCGGCCCGTCAACGGGCTGGTACCAGCCACCAGGGTCTCGGCGGCGAGCGACGGGTCGACCACGCGGAGCCCCTGATGCACCCGTCGTACGGCGTCCGCCAGCTGCGTCGCGGGCGTGTCCTTGACGACGAACCCGACCGCGCCGGCCTCCATCGCGCGCCGCAGGTACCCGGGCCGTCCGAACGTGGTCACCATCAGCACCCGCACCCCGGGTACGGCGGCCCGCAGCGCGGCGGCCGCCTCGATGCCGTCCAGCCCGGGCATCTCCACGTCGAGGAGCGCGACATCGGGCCGGGCGTTCTTCGCGGCCTCGATCACCTCGTCGCCGCGGCCGACCTCGGACACCACCTCCAGGTCGGGCTCGAGGTCGAGCAGGGCGGCGAGGGCGCCGCGCACGAGCGCCTGGTCGTCGGCGAGCAACAGTCGGATGGTCACAGCCCTATCCTCACAGGCTCATCCTCAACGGTCCTCACAGGTCCGCACGCGTGGTCACGGACCGACCTTGACTGCCAGCCGGAACCCGCCGCCCGGCGCCTCGCCGACCTCAACCCCGGCACCGACCTGATCCGCCCGTTCCCGCAGCCCAATCAGTCCGTGCCCCGAAGCGCCCCCGCCCGGCGTCGGCCCCTTGCCGTCGTCGAGTACTTCGATCTGCGCCGCGGTGATGCGGATCGTGCAGCGCTTCGCGCCGGAGTGCCGTACGACGTTCGTGACGCCTTCCCGCACCACCCAGGCGAACAGCTCGCGGTTCGCCTCAGGTACTTCGTCGACCGTGGTTGGCAGATCCGCCTTGATCTCCGCGGCCTGCAGGGCGGCCCGCGCCGAGACGAGCTCACCGGCCAGGCTCAGCTCGCGGTACCCGGCGACCGCGGCCCGTACGTCGGCCAGCGCGGCCCGGGCCAGGCTCTCGACGTCTGCGACCTCCGCGGCGGCCCGCTCCGGGTTCGCCGCGATCAGCTTGCCGGCCAGCTCGGCCTTCACCGTGATGACGGTGAGCGAATGGCCGAGGATGTCGTGCAGGTCGCGGGCGAACCGGTTCCGCTCCTCCTGGACGGCCAGTTCGGCCATGTCCTTGCGGGCCGCGTTCAGCTCGATACTGCGCTGGATCGCCCGTCGCATGCCGAACACGGCCAGCGCGCCGAGGAAGATCGCGAAGCCGAAGCTGCCGTCGTCGGACCAGCCCGGCACCACCCGCATCGCCAGTTCGACGCCGCCGAGCAGCAGCGCGACGACGCCGACGGCGATCCGGAGGTCGAGCGCCATCATCGCGACCGCGGAGATGTACACCAGGCAGGTCAGCGCCTGCTGACCCGCTGACGGCAGCAGCAGGAGGCACAGGGCGAGCATCCCGCCGAGGTACAGCAGCCGCTGCCAGGTCGGCATCCCTCGGGAGCCGATGCCGACCCAGCGGATCCACCCGAAGAACCCGAGGTACGCGAGCGCGAACAGAGCGAGCGTGACCAGCCCGAGGACCCGGGTCGTGCCGTCCCGGCGGACGATCTCCTCGAACGGCTGGTTCAGGTAGAACAACCAGACCCCGGCGGCCAGCCAGCCCCACCGCCCACGTCCTGGGCGGCCGCTGCGCTCGGCGAGCGCGTCCATCAGGGTCGGCGAAGTCTTCACGCTGGTCACGCTATCGCCCTGATCCTCAGGGACGGATGCTTCAGCCACGGATGGTTCTGTCACGGACGTTTCCCGTCACGGATGGTTCAGCCACGGATTGTGTCGGGCGCGGAGGTGTCACGCGCGGGCGGTGTCGGCGCGGTAGCGGCGGAGTCCGATGAACCCCAGGACGACGGTCCAGCCGATCACCACTAGCAGCGCGTGGGTGTCCACGCCGCCCGCCGTCAGCGCACTCCGCGAGGTCTGGCCGGTCCAGTACGCCGGCGTGAGCTGGGCGATGTGCTTCATGACCGACGGCATCTGGTCGACCGGCAGCCAGAGGCCGCCGAAGGCCGCGATCAGCATCGTGCTCAGGCCGGTGATCGGCTGCACGCTGTCCGGCTTCGCGATGTACCCGATGACCAGGCCGATCGCCGCGAACGGCAGCGCGCCGAGCCACGACACCAGCGCGACCGTCAGCCACTGCGTAGCGCTCAGGTGCACGTGCCCGAAGGTCATGCCGCACAGGAACACCACGATGAGCGGCGGAACCGCCAGTAGCAGGCTCAGGATGACCTTGTTCACGACGTACGCCTGGGGCTTCAGCGGCGTGAGCCGCAGCGTCCGGTTCCAGCCGCCGTCGCGTTCGGCCGCGATCACGCCGCCGCTGCTCATCGCCGCGGACATCGAGCCGAACATCGCCATACTGACCATCACGTACGCGATCGCGGAGATCCCGGCCTCGTTGGCGTCCTGCGGCAACGTCATGCCGAAGATCGCGAACAGCACCAGCGGCATCAGGATCGAGAAGATCAGCACCCGCCGGTTCCGCAGGGTGCGGCGGATGTCGAAGATGAGGTAGTCGCGGTTCATGCCAGGGTCTCCTGTGCCTTGTTCTGGTCGGCCTTGTTCTGGTCGGTGATCGCGAGGACCGCGTCCTCGAGGTCGGCCGAGGTGACTTCGATGTCGTGGGCCTTGGTGTTGCCCAGCAGGTGCCGCAGCGTGTTGTCGGAGTCGGCGCACTGCAGCAGGACCACGTCGCCGCGGGTCTCGACATTCCGTACGCCGGGCAGCGATGCGAGGGCAGCCAGATCGGCGCCGGGGATCGTGGCGCGGATGGTCCGGCCGGAGACGCTCGCCTTGATCTGCGCGGCGGTGCCGTCGGCAACGACCTTGCCGTTGCGCATCAGCACCACGCGGTCGGCGTACGCGTCCGCCTCTTCGAGGTAGTGGGTCGCGAACAGCACCGTACGGCCGAGGGCGGTCTCGGCGTGCATCGACGCCCAGAAGTCGCGGCGGGCCTCGACGTCCATCCCGGTCGTCGGCTCGTCCAGCACGATCAGGTCGGGCTGCGGGATGATCGCCATCGCGAACCGCACCCGCTGCTTCTGGCCGCCGGACAGGCCCTTCATGGTCCGCTTGGTGAGGTCGGCGATCCCGGCCCGTTCGAGCGCCTCCTCGACCGGCATCGGGTCGTTGTGCAGGCCGGCCACCAGGTTCAGGAGTTCGCCGACCTTGGCGTCCTCGATGATCCCGCCGCTCTGCAGCATCACGCCGACCTGGCCCTTGGCGATCGCGTCGGTCGGCGTACCGCCGTACACCTGCACCGTGCCCTGATCCGGCTTCACCAGCCCGAGCAGCATCTCGATCGTGGTCGACTTCCCGGCGCCGTTCGGCCCCAGCAACGCCACCACCTCACCGGCCCGGATGGTCAGATCCACCCCGGCGACGGCCTGCACATCCGCATATCTCTTGGTCACACCCCGCAGGCTGACCGCAGTCGTTGTCGTCATACCTAGAAGCCTGCTGGAGCCGGCCGTCGCAACCCTGGATCGCTCGTCACGACCCACCCATGACATCCGTCAGCCGGGTGCGGGTGAGACCTGGCACCGGGTGGCTTGCGGTGGTGGACTCGTGATCTGGGGAGAAAGTCGGCAACTGATGGGTGAGAGGGAGCGTCCAGTGAAGTGTTGACGTAGGGATTGCGATCGGGGTGGCTGAAGTGGGTACTGGAGCGCGCGGTGCGGCGGGAATCGTGCACGGCGGGGTGGGTGTGCGGCGGACGCGGGGTGGACTGCCGGCGGGGATTCGGGTGCGGGTCGCCGTACCCCGGCACGCACGCGCTGCGCGGGAGTCGGCGGATGGGCGCGAGGAGAGCGGTGCGATGGCGACGTTGACGGTGTGGAAGTTCGAGACCTGGGACGGGGCCAACCAGGCGATCGGGACGTTGGAGAGTCTGGCGAAGCAGAAGCTGATCCGGATCCATGACGCGGCCTCGGTGTCGTGGCAGCCGGAGAAGCGGCGGCCGCGGACCCGGCAGGTGCGGAACATGACAGGGCCGGGAGCGGTCGGTGGGATGTTCTGGGGGATGCTGTTCGGAACGATCTTCCTGATGCCCTGGGCGGGAGCCGCGATCGGCGCGGCGGCCGGAGCGGTGGCGGGCTCCCTGATCGACGTCGGGATCGACGACGACTTCATCAAGGAGGTCCGCGCCCAGGTCACGCCGGGGACGTCGGCGCTGTTCCTGCTGTCCAGCGACGAGGTGGCGGACAAGGTCCGCGAAACCTTCCGGAGGACCGGCCTCCGGGCCAAGCTCATCCACACCGACCTGACCGACGACCAGGAAGCCGCCATCCACGAGCTGTTCGGGAACTGACTGGGTTCACCGTTTCGCGAAGTCCAGAGCGTGGAGCCAGTCCTCCTCTAGGAGGTCGTGGGTGCCGGGGCGGACGTGGTAGCCGATGCCGTTCGGGGCGAAGGCCGGCTGGGCGGCGACGACGGCCAGGTACTCGCCGATCGGGTCGGCCCAGGCGTCGTCCTCGGCGCTGGCGATGTACACCCGGCGCGGGGCGATGCTCGCGAGGAGCTGGTGCTGGTCGACGGGCAGGTTGTTCTCGTTCCCGGCGTACGTCGAGAACGACGGGACGAACCAGTGCGGGAACTTCGTGGTGATCGCGGCGATGTCCTCGCCACCCGGATGCCGGAACAGCGAGGCGCCGCAGCATCCGGACCCGTTGGCGACCGTAACCGCGAACCGCTCGTCCTGCGCACCCGCCCACAGCGCGGCCTTCCCGAGCCGGGAGTGCCCGAGCACGACCGGATTCGTGGTGTGGACTCTGTCCAGGTGTTCAGCGATGTCGAGCAGCCGCGACAATCCCCAGGCCCACGCGGCCACCGCGCCCCAGGACTCGGGCGTCTTGGTCGGGAACAGCGCGCGCACGCCGGGTGTGGTCGGGGCCGGGTCGTCCGGCTCGATCTGTTGATAGTCCACCGTTAGGACGGCGTACCCCGCCTCCAACACCGTTGCGTAAGGCTCTTCGTTGTCCTTGAAGTTGAGCGCGACGACCACCGGCGCGGAACTCGTTCCGGTCGGCAGATGCGTGATGGTGTCGAGCTCGAGGTTGCCCAGTGGGCAGGCGATCACGGCGTGGTGACGCAGGCGGTCGGCTGCGCCGTCGAGGACGCTGTTGTCCCGCGAACGCAGTACCAGGTCGGTCAGCTGCCCGCCTTCCGGCGTACGGCCGTAGATCGTCCGGGCGAACTCGTCGACGATGTGAGGTCCGATGGCCGGCAGCTGGGGAACCTCGGCGTGCCGCCACGCCTCAGGCAGCGATGCAATCCTCATAGAACAAGCACCTTAATCGGTTGACCGTACGGCGTCCCCGGTGTGAGGGTCACGTCCGTGACGGGTGTTCCGAAGCTGCATGACGACGAGGTGGAGATCGACTCCGTGGTGGTGGAGCGATTGCTGGCTGAGCAGTTCCCGCGCTGGGCGGGGCTGCCGGTCCGGGTGGTCGAGCGGTCGGGGACCGACAACGTGACGTTCCGCGTGGGTGACGACCTCGCGGTTCGCTTGCCGCGGACATCGCGGAACCAGGGTCAGGTGGAGATGGATCTGACGTGGATGCCGCGCCTGGCGCCGTACGTCTCGCTGCCGATCCCGGAACCACTCGAACTCGGTCAGCCGACAGAGGTCTATCCCTTCACCTGGGGCGTCTACCGATGGTTGCCTGGGGCACCGTTCTCCCCGGAGTCCATGGACGCGACGCAGGCAGCCCGTGAGTTGGCCGGCTTCGTACGGACCCTGCGAGAAGTCGACACCACCGGGGCGCCGGTTCCGGACGACGATCCGTTCAGCCGCGGTACGCCGCTGGCGCCACGGGATGACATGTTCCGCGAGGCGCTGGACGAGCTGCGGGACCACTTCGACACCGGCCACGTGCTGGCCGCCTGGGAGGAGTCCTTGGCGGCCGACACCTGGGACGGTACGCCGCGGTGGATCCACGGCGACCTGATGTCGGGCAACCTACTGGTTGCCGACGGCAAACTCTCGGCGGTGATCGACTTCGGCACGGCGCGCGCCGCCGACCCGGCCGGCGACGTACTGCCCGCATGGTGGCTGTTCGAAGGCGAATCCAGGAAGGCCTACCGCGAAGCACTCGAGGTCGACAACACCACCTGGCTCCGCGCCCGCGGCTGGGCGCTGTCCCTCGTGATCATCGCAATCCCTTACTACATGGGCCGTTTCCCCAACACCCTCCCCAACGGCCAGGACTCGGTAGCCGACATCCTCACCGACTTCCCTGCACACTAGCCGCCGCTTGCGCAAGGGTCTGTGGAGATCTGTGGATAACAGAATCCCTTGAAAATAAGAGGTTGTGGCTTTGAAAACTGTCGGTGGGGGTGTCTAGGCTTTACTGCATGAACCGACCGCCTGAGTTGATGAGCGACGCCGAACTGGCGCACGCTCTCGACCAGGCCGACGCCGACCTGGCGCGGATCGAGACCCGCCGGTTGCGGATTGTTGGGGCGATGGACAAGTCCGGGTACGCCGAGCGGGTCGGTGCCCGTGACATGGTGCAGTACGTGGAGTTCCGGTACCGCCTCGACCACTCGCGCGCCTTCCGCGATGTCCGGTTGGCCCGGGTGCTGCCTAAGTATGCGGCGGTCGTCGCCGCGCTGCCCGACACCGACTCGGCTGTGGTGGACGGGGTGATTCCGGAGGTGGTGTTGCGGCCGGCGCAAGCCGAAGCGATCGTGACCGCCCTGGAAAAGGTCCCGACGACGGTGCCGGTCGCCGACCTCGAGTTCGCCGAACAAGAACTGGTCCGCCTCGCCCGCCACCTGGCACCGACCGATCTGCGCAAGGCCGCCGACCAGTCCCGCGACATCCTGGACACCGACGGCCCCGAACCCGAAGAGGACAAGGCCGCTGCCCGCGAAACCCTCACCCTCAAGACCGCGGACCGGGGGGTGAAGTTCACCGGGTATCTGGCCAACGAGAACGCCGAGCTGTTCCGGACGCTCATCTTCACCGGCGCCCGCCCGCACAAGACCGTCGATGGTGAGCGTGACCCGCGCTCTCGCGAGAAGCGCCAAGCCGACGCCCTCACCACCACGTTGACCCTGGCCGCCACCGCCCTCGACGCAGGCACCCCCTCACCCACCATGCCCCGCCCCACCACACCAGCCAGCTCCCCGGCGGCCGACTCCCCGGAGACTGGTTCTACGGCCGCGGCAGCAGCCGACGCGGCGAACGGGTCGGCTGTTGGCTCGGACGGTGGGGCGGACCGTGCGGCGGCCGGCCGGAGCAGCGGTGCGGGTGGTTGTGCGGTGGCTGGTGTGGGTGGTGACGTGGTGCCCGGGTTCGGCGCGAAGGCGAACCTCACCGTCACCATCGACTTCCAGGACCTCAAGGCGGCCACCGCGGACGCGATCGGGCACACCGTCTACAGCAACGGCCTGTCCGCAGCGACCATCCGCCGATTGGCGTGTGATGCGAAGGTCATCCCGGTCGTGCTCGGTTCCAACTCCGAACCCCTCGACGTCGGCCGCCGCGAACGCCTCGTCACCAAGGCCATCCGCCGCGCCCTGAACACCCGCGACCGCGGCTGCGTGATCTGTAACGCGCCGCCGGTCATGTGCGACGCGCATCATCTGATCTCCTGGATCGACGGCGGTCAGACCAAGGTCGAGAATCTCGCCCTGGTCTGTCGCCGCCACCACACCGACCTGCACAACGGCCACTGGACCATCACCATCACCAACGGCAAAGTCCACGTCACCAGACCCACCTGGGCCGACCCGGCAACCACTCGCCGACATCGCCCAAACCCACCAACAACCACACCGGCACCACCACAGGCACCCGACCCGCGAGCCAGCGGCTCACGGGCGAACGAATCACGGGCCGATCACTCACCGCCTGGCAGTTCACCGCCCGGCGAGTCACCGGCTGATGACCTGTTGCCCGAGGACGCACTGCCCGAGGGCTCGCGGGCCAATCACTTGCGGGCTGATCACTCAGCGCCGGAGGTCCCGTGGGCTGCCGACTCACGAGCGGACCACTCACCGCCCGGCGACTCCGGGGCCGATCGCCTATTGCCCGAGGGGTCGCGAGCCGATCCGTCACCGCCTGGCGAGTCTCGGGTCAACCACTCGCGGGCCGGGTCCTCACCGGCCAGCGAGTCATCGGCCTGCGACTCGCTGGCCAACGGCTCACGCGACGCGACGTACCTGGCGATCTGGGGCGACGACCCTCCGGTCGACCGTAAGGCGGAGTCGGCGCGTCGAGGCTCGGACAGGACGCCGCTCGACCCATGGGGCGAGACCGTCGAAGTCGCCTGAGCCACGGCCGGCCCGATGCGCCGTAAAGGTCGCCGCAAGCACATTGCCGCTAGCAAGCACCGACCCCGCCTGACGCTGAACAGCAGGATCCCTGGAGGGCGAGCTTCAGCTAGCGGCTGGCTGTCAGGCGGTACGTGCGGTAGGTGTGGCACATGCGGCGCTGGCCGGCCGCCGTACGGCTTGCTCGGGTGACGCCCTGTGGGGTTCGCGTGAGTTGCCACATCTGCGGGCGGATGACGCGGCTCGCTGCCGCTATCGACAACCGGTCGCCCGATCTGGCCCAGCAGAACGCCGACACCGGACGGCCGCCGTCGGCGCGTGGTGGGTGGTTGATGAGGTCACCGCGGAAGGAGTTGGCGGGACCACCTATGGGATGGGCTGGGCGGGCTCGGGTTGGGGCGGTCAGGTGTGGAGGGTGGGGCGGTAGATGAGCTCCTGGGTCTGGCCGTCGAGGGTGCGGCTCTCGATCAGTTCCAGGTCGAGTTCGGCTGCGTCCTCGAAGATCCGGCCCAACCCGCCCTTGCCCGTGACCACCGGGAAGATCGTCACCTGAACGCGGTCGACCAGGCCGGCGGCGAGTAGTGCCCGGTTCAGGGTCAGGCTGCCGTGCGAGCGCAGCGGTACGTCCGACTCCTTCTTGAGGCGGGCGATGGCCTCGATGGGATCGCCGTTCAGGACGGTGGCGTCCGGCCAGTCGAGTGTTCCTTCGAGGGTGTTCGACACCACCGTCGTCGGCAGGTTCCGCATCCGGGTGACCCACGGGTCCCGTGTCTCGGACCCTTCGGAGCTTGCGGCCAGCATCGCCGCCATCCCCCGAAAGGTGTTGGCCCCGAGGACCAGCCGCTGCTCTTCGTTGAACTGGCCGAGGCGGTGTTCGAGAAACTCCGGACCTTGCTTCCCGAAGTAGCCACCGAACGACCGGCTGTTCGAGTAGCCGTCGAGGCTGGAGAAGATGTCGAAGGTGTAGCTGGCGGTCATGATGTTCTCCCCTGGTTTGGTGGGTGCCTCTTCGGCGCCCTCACCACTACTACGAGCACGTCGGCCCCGATCCGACACCCCTCCCAGATCAGATGCTGTCAGCTGGGTGCGAGGAGCGTACTTCAGCGACGGTTCGCGCTAAGCACATGCTGGGTCGAGCGTGATGGGGACGAGGTCGACGCGGTTACCAGAGCTTGTCGATGTGGCCCGGGTGGAGCGGGATGCGGGTGTGGTGGAACGTCGGGGCGGCTTCGCGGACCAGGTCGTCCGGTGGGGCGTCGGTCGCAGGTGTTCGAGATGGAGGATGCGGCCAGGCTTCGTTGTGCAGTGCGTGGATCTGGTGGCGGAGGGGTTGGGGTACGGCGGCTTCGGGGTGGGACTCGAGGTGCATCAGGTGGTCTTGAGTGTGTGGAGGCCCTGCCAGAGGAGGTCTTGGAGGGTGCGGGCCACCTTTTCGGGGGTGGGGGGTGCGGCGGCGCGGGTGCGCCAGATGGCGAGGCGTTCGGTGGCGCCGGAGATGCTTTGGGCAACGATCTGGATCTCGTCGTCGTCGGCCGGGCGGCCGGCGGGGACGTTCATCCGGACCATCGTGGCGATCAGTTCGATGAAGGCCGCGCGTACCTCGTCGGTGGCCTCCGCGGCCGGGCCGGCGCTCAGCATGCCCTCGTCGACCAGGACTGACCAGGCCTGCGGGTGCTCGTCGAGGAAGCGGAACCAGGCCAGGAACCCGGCGTACAGGGCGTCCTCGGCGTCGGCCGCGGCCATCACCGCGTCGGACACGGTGTCCAGCAGTTGGCCGCGGAGTCGGGCGAGTACGGCGAGGAACAGGCCGTCCTTCGAGCCGTAGTACTGGTAGATCAGCGGCTTCGACACCCCGACCTGTGCGGCGACGTCGTCCATCGAGGTGCCCTGGTACCCGCGCTCGCCGAAGATCCGTTCGGCGGCCTCCAGGATCTCCCGTTCCCGCGCGGCCCGGTCGCGTCGGCGCTTGGGTGGGCCTGGGGGAACCGTGGTCGAGGTCACTTGCGCAGTCTAACTGACTCCGAGTAACTTACTGCGAGTAAGTTCCGACCGGTAACTTCCACAACGGAGAACCTCATGGGCGAGCGGCATCGGATCGTGGTGATCGGCACCGGGTTCGCGGGCATCGGGATGGCGGTCCGGCTGAAGCAGGCCGGGTACGACGACTTCGTCGTACTGGAGCGCGCCGAGGACGTCGGCGGCACCTGGCGGGACAACACGTACCCGGGCTGCCGGTGTGACGTGCCGTCGCACCTGTACTCGTTCTCGTTCGCCCCGAATCCCGACTGGTCGTCGACGTTCTCGCCGCAGCCCGAGATCGAGGACTATCTGCGTAACGTCACCGAGTCGTACGGCGTTCGCCCGCACATCCGCTTCGGCAACACGGTCGAGTCGGCGCGCTGGGTGGACGGCGCCTGGCAGATCACCACGAACCAGCAGACGTTCACCGCGGACATCGTGCTGTCGGGGATGGGCCCGCTGGCGGAACCGTCGTACCCGAAGCTTCCCGGCATCGAGGACTTCGAGGGCGAGGTCTTCCACTCCGCCCGCTGGAACCACGACCTGAACCTCAGCGGTCGCAAGGTCGCCGTGATCGGCACCGGTGCGTCGGCGATCCAGTTCGTGCCGGCGATCCAGCCCGAGGTCGAGGAACTGCACCTGTTCCAGCGGACGCCGCCGTGGGTGATGCCGCGGCCCGACCGCAAGATCACCGCGACCGAGAAGGCGATCTTCCGGCGGTTCCCGCTGGTGCAGAAGGCGGTTCGGGCCGGGATCTACTGGGGTCGCGAGTCGATGGTGCTTGGGTTCGCCAAGCTGCCCGCGATCATGAAGCAGGTGCAGAAGGTCGCCGAGAAGCATCTCGCGCACCAGGTTCGCGACCCGCTGCTGCGGGCCAAGCTGACACCGGACTTCACCCTCGGCTGCAAGCGCGTGCTGATCTCCGACGACTACTACCCGGCGCTCGCGCGGCCGAACGTCGAGGTCGTCACCGACGGCATCGCCGAGGTGACGCCGACCGGCATCGTCACCACCGAGGGCGTGAAGCACGAGGTCGACACGATCGTCTACGGCACCGGATTCAAGGTCACCGATCTGCCGGTGATGGACATGGTGCACGGCCGTGGCGGCGTTTCGCTGCGCGAGGCGTGGGCGGACGGCATGGAGGCCCATCTCGGTACGGCGATCGCGGGCTTCCCGAACTTCTTCATGCTGATCGGTCCGAACACCGGCCTCGGGCACAGCTCGATGGTGTTCATGATCGAGTCCCAGATCGCGTACATCGTCGACGCGCTGCGGACCATGGACGCGAAAGGCCTGAAGCAGGTCGAGGTACGGCGGGACGTCCAGCGTGCCTTCGTCGACGGCGTACGGTCGTCGATGCGCAACACCGTCTGGACTCGCGGCGGCTGCACCAGCTGGTACCTGGACTCGGAGGGGCGCAACACGACCATCTGGCCGTCGTTCACCTTCCGGTTCCGGCAGCTCACCCGGCGCTTCGATCCCGGCGAATATCAGACCCTCGCTATGTGACATCGATCGTGTTACATTCGATCGGTCGGATAGTCCGGTGGATCGGAGTGCACGGTGCTGCCACTGCATGGGATCGGCGGTCGAGGGGACCTGTCGGTGCCGTTGTGGCTGGCGATCTACTCCGCCGGCGCCGCGGTCGCCGTGTCGTTCTTCGCGCTCGCCGCGTTCTGGTCGCGGCCGCGGTTCGAGAGGACCGTAGGACGCCCGCTCGAGGTCCTGACCCGGATCGTCGACCACCCGGCGACCCGCGTCGTACTGAAGCTGGCCGGTCTCGTCGCACTGGTGTTCCTGCTCGGGGCCGCGTGGTTCGGCAACCCCGAGCCGTCCCTGAATCCGGCGCCGACCTGGCTGTACGTGTGGATCTGGGTCGGCATCATCCCGCTCTCGCTGCTCTGCGGACCGATCTGGCGACTGGCGAACCCGTTGCGCACGATCGCAGGCCTGGTACGGCGTGCGTCGTACCGACCGCTCCCGGGCGGGATCGCGTACTGGCCCGCAGTGGCCGGTCTGGCCGGCTTCCTCTGGCTCGAACTGGTGTACCCGGACGGCTCCGACCCGCGTGTGGTCGCGATCTTCATCACGACGTACGCCGTCCTGAATGTTGCCGCAGGCATCGTTTACGGCCCGTCCTGGTTCGCGATCGGCGACAGCTTCGAGGTGTACGCCGAGACGCTCGCCCGACTGAGCCCGATCGGCCGCGGCGCCCGAGGCCGGCTCGAACTACGGAACCCGCTCGCCGGACAGGCGACGATGCCGCAACAACCGTGCATCGTCGGACTGCTGTGTCTGCTACTCGGATCAACGGCCTTCGATGGCATCTCCCGCTGGTCGGCGTGGACGCGGCTGACGGGTGGGCTCGACCACATCCCGGCTTACACACTGGGGTTGATCGCCGCAGTCGCGATCGTCACGGCCCTGTTCCTGCTCGCCGCGCGGACGACCGGCGCGGCGCAGATCCGGCCCGGGGCGGTCGGGGGCGCCGGGCTGCCGGGGGCGTTCGTGCATTCGCTGGTGCCGATCGCGATCGGGTACGCCGTCGCGCACTACTTCTCGTTCGCGATGTTCCAGGGTCAGGAGGGCTGGCTGCTCGCGACCGACCCGTTCGGGCGCGGCTGGGACCTGCTCGGGACGAGCGGGACGCGGATCGACTACGCGTTCCTCGGGACCGGGCTGATCGCGGGGGTCCAGATCGGTGCGATCGTGCTCGGACACGTACTTGGGGTCGTGTCCGCGCACGATCGCGCTGCCGACCTGTTCCGGCGCCGGCAGTTGCGGAGAGCGCAGTACCCGATGCTGGCCGCGATGGTCGCGTTCACAACCGGCGGAATCGCCCTGGTGACGGCGTCATGATCGCCTTGCACATGGGTGGTATCCCTGAGACCGCGATGGTTCTCGGCCCGATCCTGCTGATCCTCGCCTTCGTCCGCATCGCCCGCCGCAACGAAGCAAACCTCCCGGACGACGAGGACGACTGGAACTCCGACCTAGGCGACCTGCCCCAAAAACTGCCCGACGAGGCCAACCACGACGACCACACCAACCAGCAGGCCTGGCGGCGTTGAATGGGACGCGCGGTCTGAAGGGTCCTCGGTACGTCGACCGTGACGATGACCTCGACCACCGGGCAGGGGCGGCTCGCGGTCAGCACGGTCGTGTACACGTATCGCGCCGGCACGAGCACGCGCTGGTGGCCACGCGGTACGTCGCCTCGCAGGGTGAAATGCGAGGCCCGGCAAACCCCCTGCGGTTCGCCGGGCCTCACTGTCCCCGTTGGCTCAGGTTCTGTTGGTTCAGGCGGCCAGGGCCGGTTCGTAGTAGCCGCTGACGCGGGCCGGAGCGGTGGTGCGGGCCAGTTCGGCGAGCCGGGCGCAACCGGCGGCGAGGGCGGCCTCGAGGGTCGGCCAGGCGTCGACGCACCAGTACGGGTCGTCGGGCTGCCGGTCGTTGTCGTCGTCGATGTCGGCACACCAGCCGCCGGAGCGGACGCGGTGGACATGCAGTCGGAGGTTCATCGGATTCAGCTTTCAGAACGGCAGTGGGCGGCCGGACGGGGTCCGGAGGTCGAGGGTCTGAGTTTGTGTCCGGGTCTGGCGGGTCGTGGTGGTGCGGGGCCGCCGACGGATCTGGATCTGGCGCATCCTCTTCCTCCTGCCTGGTTGTGTTCTGGTAGCTATACGCTCGCGCATGAGGACCGGTTCACACATGCGGAGGATTACCTATCTGACCCCTGAGCTTCCCTCAGAAATACTTACCTCCCCTCAGGGAGGATGCAGGGGTGGACAGTTTGCTGAGCCGCTGGGGCCTTCAGGGGTACGACGTACGCCCGCTCACCGAAGGCACGAACAACACCGGCTACTACGTCGGCGACGAGTTCGTACTACGCATTCATCGCAACGCGATCACTCCAACGTACGAGCACGCAGTACTGAGGGCTCGTTCCAGCGCGGGTACCTCGACGCGTTTCCGCTGACCCGCGGCGAGCTGTCCGCGCTCCGCGAGCTCGAACTGATGCGCGAGGCAACGAGTCTCGTGCATTGGTACGGGCGGTACGTCGACGGGCAGATCACCGCCGAGAACCTCGCCGACCGCGCGGAACGCCTGCGGAGGGTGAAAGACTGGGCGAGTGAGCGCTGACATGCTGTCCAGGTTGTGCCAGGTGCCGGTGCCCTCCGGGGCGGTGATCTCGGCGGACGGCCGCCGGATCGCGTACGTGCTGAGGACCGTCGACGAGGACGCCGACGCCTACCACCTGGCGATCTGGACGATCGACGCCGACGGGGGAGCGCCGAAGCTCTGCACCGAAGGATCGTGACCCGCCTGGTCCCCGGACGGTCGCCAACTCGCCGTACTCAAGGAGAACCAGCTCTGGCTGATCGACCCGGACACCGGCGACGGCCGCCAACTGACGGATCGTGAGCTCGGCGCCGGCGCGGCGGCCTGGAGCCCGGACGGCACCCGCATCGCGTTCTCGGCCGCAGTCAACCTGCGGAGAGACGACGGTACGCCGTACGCGGCGAGCGATCCCGTGGTGACGCGACGGTTGGGCTACCGTGACGGCACGCTTCGTGGGTACCGGCGGCCGCATCTGTTCGTGATCGAGCTCGCGACCGGTAAGACGACGCAGGTGACCGACGGCGACTGGTCCGCGCACTCACCGGTCTGGTCCCCGGACGGAACTCAATTGGCGTTCGCGGGCCTGCGAGACGCCCGTACCGACAATTCGTTGTCCACGGCACCTTTCGTGCTGACCCCCGGCGATGAGCCGAGACGTGTGGGCACCGAGGACATGCTTCGCGCCCTGACTTGGGCGCCCGACGGCGACGCGCTGATCATGGCCCGCCTCGCGGCCCGCTCGGAAACCCAGCCTCGCCTGCTCCGCGTACCGCTGGACGGCTCTGCAGCCACCGATCTGCTCGAAGAGATCGACTACGGCAGCACTCTCTCCGCGCCGACGACCACCTCGGACGGCCGTGTCCTCACCACCGTCAACGAGCGCGGCACCACCCGCGTCTACGAGCTCGACCCGCTGCGCGCACTGACCGACGAGGAACAGATCTGGATCACCGCGCTCTCCGCAGCAACCACTCGGGCCGCGATCACGTACGCCTCCCCGGACACGTACGGCGAGGTAGCGATCCTCGACCTGTCGACCGGCGTCCACAAGGTGCTCACGTCGTACACCGCCGATGCCCTGCACGACGTCGACTGGGCCCGCCCCGAGCCGCGCACCTTCCAGATCTCCGACGGCACGACGGTCTCCGGCTGGCTGTTCAAGTCCGATTCGCAACGGCCTGGTCCGCTGCTGCTGGACATCCACGGCGGGCCGCACGGCTGGTGGGCGCCGTTGATGCAGCTCGGCCAGCCGTACCAGCTCGCTCTCGCCGCAGCCGGATGGTCCATCCTTCTCCTCAACCCCCGGGGCAGCGACGGCTTCGGCGACGACTTCCACGCCGCTGTCTACGCCAAACAAGGCTTCGGTGACGAGGCGGACCTGCTCGAGCCCATCGACCAATTGGTTGCCGAGGGCATCGCAGATCCGGACCGTCTGGCCGTCGCGGGCTACAGCTACGGCGGATACATGACGAATTGGCTCACGGCGCACGCCACCCGCTTCCGCGCGGCGGTGTCCGGCGGCGGCATGTGCGACCTGGTCAGCCTCGGCGGTACGGCGGACGTCGGCGTCGGCATGATGGACCTGATCTACGGCGGCACCGATCCCGCGGTCCTCCGCCCGCAATCGCCGTACGAGAGCGTCCGGGACGTCCGTACGCCGACGCTCATCCTGCACGGCGCCGACGACGATCGCAGTCCGGTGGGTCAGGCCGAGCAATGGTTCGCGGCGCTGCACACCCAAGAAGTCGAGACCGAGCTCGTTCTGTACCCAGGCGCCGGCCACCTGTTCCTGTCGTCAGGCCGTCCGTCGCACCGGCTCGACTACTCCCGCCGTACGTTCGCCTGGCTCACCGACCGCGTCTAACCAGTGGAGGGCAGGGCCTTCGGATCGAGCCCGAGCTCCTCGTAAGCGACGATCTCGATCTCGCGGGCCATCGCCTCCCGGAACGCCGCGACCAGCGCCTGGCCCGCCAGCGGGATGATGCCCTCGAGCGTGCGCTGGATCTCAGGCCAGCCCTCCGTAGGCATGCCGGCGTTGGTGAAGTCGCGCCACACGGTCGAGCGGAACAGTTCGACGTACGTCTTGGCGACCGCGTCGGCCTGCGCGAACAGCTTCGGCAGCATCTCGAAGATCGCCTCCAGCGGGACCCCGAGCTTGATCACCTCGAGGCCGGTCCGTAGCAGGTCCGAGTTCGCGATCCGGAGCCGTCCGTCGTCCAGCCGCTCGGCGATCCCGAGCTCGACCAGCCGCTCGATGACCGCGGGATCGTGCGGTACGCCGGCCCGCTCCGCCAGCTGGAGCTCGTCGAGCACCTCGGGCTCGGCCGGGGTCCAGGGGTTCACCAGGGTCTCGAAGACACCGAGCGCCATCGCGCCGTCGGGCAGTTCGCCCAGCATCCGCTCGACCGCGGCCAGCGTGTACCCCTTGGCGAGCAGCTCGCGGACCAGCGTCAGCCGGGCCACGTGATCCTGGCCGTAGTACCCGGTCCGGCCGGCCAGGCGGGGCGGCGGGATCAGGCCGCGCCCGGCGTACGCGCGCACGTTCCGGACCGTCATGCCCACCTTTGCGGCGAGCTGGTCGACAGTGAGCTCTTCTTCCACTCTTGACAGTCTTCCAGACTCCACGTTACATAGTAGATGTAACATGCCGCATGGCGCATGCCTCATGTTCTGAAGGAGTCTGATGGCGATCCCGCTGGCGACCACCGGTACGGCGACGTTCGACCAGATCGCGATCGTGACCGGCGTGGTCGGGCTGCTGTACGTCGCACTCGCCGTGCTGCTGTGGCGCGAACGCACCGGCCACGTCACGCTGGTAGGTAGGTTCGCGGACACCATCGGGAGACTGGACGGAGTCCCCCGATGGGCCGCGCTCACGCCGTACCTGCATGCCGTCTCGCTGCTCGCCTGCGCGTTCGGGGTCTGGTGGGACATCGCGGTGCACATCGACGAGGGCCGCGACACCGGACCGTTCGGGACGCCGGCGCACTACCCGATCTTCTTCGGGATCCTCGGCGTGATCGTCTCCGGCGTGCTGCCGATCGCACTCGCGGGCAAGCCGCTGCCGGCCCGGACGATCAAGCTGACCAAGGGTTGGCGGATCCCGTGCAGTGCCGCTCTGATCACGGTGTGCGGCACGTTCGCGCTGGTCGGGTTCCCGCTCGACGACGTCTGGCACCGGCTGTTCGGCGAGGACGTCACGCTCTGGGGACCGACCCACCTGCTGATGATCGGCGGCGTGGTCTTCTCGATCTTCGCGCGGTTGCTCGCGATCGCCGAGGTCGAGCAGTTGAGGGGCGCCAACCTGCGGCGGCTGCTCCAGGAGATCGTGGCGGTCGGAGCGTTGCTGATCGCGTGGGATCTGTTCAGCACCGAGTTCAACTACGGCGTACCGCAGTTCCCGCTGATCCTGCAGCCGCTGCTGATCGTGTTCGGGTCCGCGATGGCCTTCACGATCCTGCGGGCGCGCCGCGGTCCGGGGACGACGTTCGCCGCGCTGGCCGTGTACTTGGTGATCCGCGGCGGGATCGCGTGGGCGGTCGCCGAACCGCTCGGCGAGATCGTCGGGCACTTCCCGTTGCTGATCGTCGAGGCGCTCCTGGTCGAGGCCGTGGCGTTTGCCCTCGGCAACAAGAACCGCTTCCGGCTGGGGCTCGTCTCCGGTCTGCTGATCGGCACGGTCGGGGTGGTCGCGGAGTACGCCTGGAGCCACGTCTGGATGCCGATCGCGTGGCCGTCGTCGATGCTGCCGTCCGCGATCGGGTACGGCGTGATCGTCGGAGCCGGCGCCGGCCTGGTCGGGGCGTGGCTCGCGACCCGGTACGCCGAGGTGGCCGGCGAGGAGCGCGCGATCGGGATCAAATACATCCGGCCGGTCGCGGTACGGCGTACTCATCAACTGGGTGCGGTCGGACTGGTCGCGGTCGTGGCGACGGTGTTCTTCTGTGTTCCGCGGACGGCGGACGCGGGCGTGTCCGGGGTCGTGTCGTTGGAGCGGGTGGCCACGGGGGCCGAGCCGACGGCGTACGTCACGATCACTCTCACGCCTGGTGACGCGGCCGACGGTGCGCGGTGGTTCGAGGCGCTTGCCTGGCAGGGCGGTGGGCTGGTGTTCCACCCGATGGAGAAGGTTGCCGACGGCACGTATCGGTCGGCGGAGGCGCTGCCGATGTACGGGAAGTGGAAGTCGATGATCCGGCTGCACCAGGGGTCGCGGGACATGGTCGCGAGCTGGGTGTACGCCCCGGAGGACCTGGCGATCGCGAAGCCCGCGATCCAGGTGTCGAACGGGCAGACGGTCGAGTTCATCAACGAGCAGCAGGTGTTGCGCCGCGAGGAACGGACCGACGTGCCACGATGGATGTGGAACGCTGGCTACGCGCTGCTCGCGGTCGTCGGGCTGCTCGAGATCATCGGGATCGCCTGGCTGGTCGGGCGCGGCGCCCGCGGCGGGCGGATGCGGGCGGCTCATCTGGCGGCCGGCGAACGGGAACGGGAGACGGCGTGACGATCCAGTTGGAGCGGTCCGGGGTGACCGCCGCGGACGGAGTACGGCTGAACGTCGAGGTGGCCGGTCCGGCCGACGCGCCGGTCACGGTGCTGCTGGTGCACGGGTGGACCTGCTCGACGCGCTCCTGGCACAACCAGGTGGAAGGGTTGCCGCAGATCCTTGGGCCGGATGCCGTGCGGGTCGTCACGTACGACCACCGCGGACATGGTCGATCGGACGCTGCACCTGCCGGTACGACGCGACTCGATCAGCTGGCCGACGACCTGGTCACAGTCCTCGATGAGGTCGTCGGCGACGGACCGGTCGTGTACGCCGGCCACTCGATGGGCGGCATGACCTTGATGGCGGCCGCCGAGCAATACCCCGAACTGTTCGGCTCCCGCATCCGCGCAGCCGCCCTGGTCAGCACAACCTCCGGCCACCTCACCGAAGGAGCACTCGGGATCCCCGACCGCTTCGACCCCGCCGCCGCCCGCATCGCCCCACGGGTCCTCAACCGAGTAGGAAAACGAGCCGACCGCCACACCGAGACCGCAGGCGGGGTGCGTCGGGTCAGGCGGCTTGCTGTGAATCTGCAGCGGCCGGCTTTGCGGCAGGTGGTGTTCGGGAAGAAGCCGGATCCGGCGGAGGTCGATCTGTTCATGGCGGATCTGGCTGTGGTGCCCGGGGCGTCGTACGGCGGGTTCTTCGAGACCATGCTGGAGCACGACCGGGGGCACGCGTTGCAGGTGCTCGACGAGCTGCCGGTGGAGATCATGCACGGGACCCGCGACCGCCTGCTCCCGCCGCGGCACGCGAACCGGATCGCCGCCCAGCTCCCCACCGCCCGCCTCTGGATCTACCCCGGGGCCGGCCACATGCTCATGCAGGAGCGTCCCAGGGACGTCACCCATCGGCTGGCGTCCCTGGCCCGCAAGGTGAGCTGAGCTACTTCAGCTGGCCGCGGATGGCGCCTCCCGGGAACGGCGCGTTGTGGATGTTGACGTAGTACGCCTTCGGGTCGGCGGTGATCGCGGCGGCCAGGGCGGCGCTGATCGTTGTACAGCCCGCCGAGGGCGAGCTGGTGATCGCCAGCGGAATGACCACCGGCCCGGCGACGTGCCGCGCGGCGAGGTGGACATGCGCGGCGGTCGCGGGCTCGATGCCCTGCCAGGTCAGCGTCCAGCAGAACGTGGTGCCGTCGAGCGAGTAGCTGAAGAACCCGTGACCGTCCGGATCCGCGGCGGCCGCCTCCTGCTCTCCGTTCAACGGGATGGCTGGTTCGGCGCTCGCGGCCGGAAGACCGAGTGCGGTGGCCGCGAGGACGGTGGCCACAGCGGCGATGCTCGTGCGTACGGACATGATGCCTCCAGGTCTGGTGTGCAGGGGGCTCCCCTGTCGGGGACACGTCCGTACGGCGGGATCGGTTCAACGCACTTCGGATGAGAACCGCATCACGGCCCGCCGCGGTGTTCTCACCTACTCTCGACCTCGTGCAGAACCTTCTCTCGGATGTCGTGATCGTGGATCTGACCCGCGCGCTGGCCGGGCCGCATGCGGCGATGATGCTGGGCGATCTCGGGGCGCGGGTGATCAAGGTCGAGACGCCGAACGGCGGCGACGACAGTCGCGGCTGGGGTCCGCCGTTCGTGGACGGCGAGTCGACGTACTACCTCTCGGCGAACCGCAACAAGGAATCGGTGACCGCCGACCTGAAGTCCGACGAGGGCAAGGAGTTCCTGACCAAGCTGGTCCGGAAGGCCGACGTCCTGCTGGAGAACTTCCGACCCGGCGTCCTCGACCGGCTCGGCTTCTCCACCGAACGCCTGCACGAACTCAACCCCGGCCTGGTGATCCTGTCGATCACCGGGTTCGGTCACGACGGCCCCGAGGGTGGCCGCGCCGGGTACGACCAGATCGCCCAAGGCGAGGGCGGTCTGATGAGCATCACCGGCGAGACCGAGCCGACGAAGGTCGGTGCCCCGATCGCGGACCTGCTGGCCGGGATGTACGGCGCGTACGGCGCCCTCGCCGCGCTCCACGAGCGATCGATCACCGGCAAGGGCCGGGTCGTCCGGACCAGCCTGCTCGCCTCGGTCGTCGGCGTACACGCGTTCCACGGCACGAAGTGGACGGTCGCACACGAGCTCCCCGAACGCGTCGGCAACCATCACGCGCAGATCGCGCCGTACGGCCTCTATCGCACCCAGGACGACATCGTGCAGGTCGCGATCGGCAGCGAAGGCCTCTGGCGACTGTTCGCCCCGATCGTCGGCCTGGATCCGTTGGACGAACGGTTCGCGGCCAACTCGGACAGGGTGGCGCATCGGGACGAGCTGACCGCGTCGATCGAGGCCGCGTTCGCCGGAGCGCCGGCCGACGTGTGGCTGGAACGCCTTGCGGAGAAGGGGATTCCGGCCGGGAAGGTCCGCGACTTCCAGCAGGTGTACGACTGGGAGCAGACCCGCTCACAGGGCCTGCTGATCGACGTCGAGCACCCCACCCTCGGCACCATCCAGCTCCCCGGCCCGCCGCTGCGTTTCGACGACAACCACTATGCCGGCGCCCGCGAGACCAACCTCCCGCCGCCGCGCCTCGGCGAGCACGACGACGCGGTCCGAGCCTGGCTGGACTCCGAGTAGCGATCGCCACGCCATCACAAGTGGCGGGTCGCCGGCTCGCCAGGCGGGGCGCCGCGCTCGCCCGTCGGTTGTGATGGCCTGGCGGTCCACCTTTCCAGCGAGATGGAAAGGCGGGTGAGGGGTTGACGGCCTGGAGGGGTGCGGTCTAGCGTCCGGGAAATCGATTACTCGCCCGAATCGCGGAGGTGTCATGCCTGACCTCGTGAGGATGGCTGCGATCGGGAAGCGGTACGGCGGGGTGCAGGCGTGTCACGAGGTGGACTTCGTGCTCGGCGCCGGGGAGGTGCACGCCCTGCTCGGCGAGAACGGCGCCGGGAAGAGCACGCTGATGAAGATCCTTTCCGGCGACGTCACCGAGTACGCGGGCAGCATCGCGATCAACGACGCGCCGGTGCGGTTCAGCGGCCCGACCGACGCACAGGCCGCGGGAATCGCGATGATCCATCAGGAACTCGACCTGGTCCCGGGTCTGTCGGTCGCCGACAACATCTTTCTCGGCCGCGAACTCCGTACGACGGTGCGCACGGTCGACCGCCGCCGGATGGAACGCGAGGCCCGCGAGCTCCTCGACCGCAGCGGCGTCAGCCTCGACCCGCGCCGCCCGGTCGGCGAGCTCCGCGTCGGCGAGCAGCAGCTCGTCACGATCGCGAAGGCGATCTCGCTCGACGCCCGGGTCCTGATCATGGACGAGCCGACGTCCGCGCTCACCAGTTCCGAGGTCGAGCGGCTCTTCGACGTGATCCGCGAGCTCCGGAACAGCGGCGTCGGCATCGTCTACATCTCGCACCGGATGGAGGAGATCGCCGAGGTCGCCGACCGCGCGACCGTTCTCCGTAACGGCAAGATCGTCACCAGCTTCGACCCGCGCAAACTCAGTACGGCGGAAGTCGTCGAGGCGATGGTCGGCCGCCCGGTGCAAACCATGTTCACGACGCCCGACTCCGATACCGGCGACGAACTGCTGCGCGTCGACAACCTGAGGCTGAAGGCCCGCCGCCCACGCCCCGGCCGCCGCGACCCCGACGGCATCTCGCTGACCGTCCGCTCCGGCGAGATCGTCGGCCTCGCCGGCTTGCTCGGCGCGGGCCGCACCGAACTCCTGGAGACCCTGTACGGCGTCGCGCCCGGCGGCACCCGCAGCGGCCGGATTGTCCTGCAGGGCAAGGCGATCCAGCCACGCGGACCACGTCAGGCGCTTGCCCAGGGCATCGGGTTCGTCCCCGAGGACCGGCGCGCGTCGGGGCTCGTGCTCTTCCACTCGATCCTCGCCAACACGGTCGTCTCGAGTCTCCCGTCGTACGGCCGGCTCGGGGTGATCGCGCGCCGTCTCGAGCGGGCGGCCTCGGTGCAGATGGCGGATCGGTTGCGGTTGAAGTTCGGTCGCCTGCAGGACGAGGTGGGCACGTTGTCCGGCGGGAACCAGCAGAAGGTCGTGTTCGGCCGGATGCTGCTCACCGAGCCTCGATTGCTCTTGCTGGACGAGCCCACGCGCGGTGTCGACGTCGGCGCGAAGGCCGAGATCTACCGGTTGCTCGGTGAACTCGCGGCGCAGGGTCTCGGCGTCCTGCTGGCGTCGTCCGAGCTTCCCGAACTCGTGGGGGTCTGCGACCGCGTCGTCGTACTGCGGGACGGGCGCGACGTCGCCTCGTTCAGTACGGCGGACTCGGGCGAAGGGGATCTGCTCGCAGCCGCGATGGGACAGGGCGAAGTCGGAGGAGCGCAATGACCGACGTACAGGACAGGGTGGCGCCGACGGAGAAGGTATCTGTGGCGGCGACGCTGTTCCGGTTCCAGAGCGTGTTCGGGCTGATCGCGGTGTTCGTCGCGGCGATCATCTTCTCGCCGCGCAAGAACGGCGAGATCCTCTTCGTCAGCGCGGACAACCTGGCGAACGTGGTCCGCGCGGTGTCCGAGATCGGGATCATCGCGGTCGGTATGACGTTCGTGATCCTGATCGGCGGGATCGACCTCTCGGTCGGCGCAGTGCTCGGGCTCGCCGCGGTCGGGTCCGCGGTCCTGATGGTCGAGAACGACTGGGGCTTCCTGCCGTCGGTCGTGCTAGTGCTCGCGATCGGCCTGGTCTTCGGTGCTCTGCAGGGCGTCGCGACCGCGATGATCGGGATCCAGTCGTTCATCGTCACGCTCGCGGGCCTGCAGATAGCGCGCGGCCTGGCCCGGATCTGGTCCGGCGGCCAGGGCGTCGCGATCGCGTACGGCGACGGTCCGAAGGAGGCGCCGACCTCGTTCGCGCTGCTCGGCGAACGTACGTTCGGCGGCCTCGTGCCGATCCCGGTGATCATCTTCGCGGTGGTCGCGATCGCCGCGGTCGTGTTCCTCCGGGTCAGCGCGTTCTCCCGGCACCTGTACGCCGTCGGCGGCAACGAGAAGGCCGCGCGGTTGTCCGGCGTACCCGTGGTCCGGGTCAAGATCGCGGTGTTCGCGATCTGCGGGCTGCTCGCGTCGCTGGCCGGCATCGTGCACGCCGTCCAGCTCAACCAGGGCAGCCCGAACGACGGCATCGGCTACGAGCTGGACGCGATCGCCGCGGTGGTGATCGGCGGCACCAGCCTGGCGGGCGGCCGTGGTTCGGTGGCCGGGACGGTGGCGGGTGCGCTGCTGCTCGGCGTACTGAACAACATCCTTGCCCTGAACAACATCGACTCCAACATCCAGCTCCTGATCAAGGGACTGGTGATCGTTGCCGCCGCCGCGCTGCAGCGACTCCGCCCCACCTCGTAAGGAAGGCTCGTCATGCGTTCTGTGAGAATCCCGTTGGCCGCAGCAGCCGTTGCAGCCCTCGTCCTGGCCGGCTGTGGGACCACCAACGAACGGGCCTCGGGCGGCGCGTCGCCTGGGGCGTCCAAGTCCTGCAAAGGGGCCGACGGCAAGTACACGATCGGGATGAGCCAGGCGAACGTCGCCGAGCCGTACCGGCAGCGGATGGACGACGACATCAAGGCGGCGGCCAAGGACGTGCCGCAGTTCGACGTGAAGTTCGCGGACGCGGCGCAGGACAACGCCAAGCAGGTCGCGGACGTGGAGAACTACATCACCCAGCAGATCGACCTGCTGATCATCAGCCCGAACGAGGCGAAGCCGCTCACCGCGGTGGTGAAGAAGGCCTACGACAAGGGCATCCCGGTGATCGTGCTGGACCGGAAGGTCGAGGGCGACGCGTACACCGGCTTCATCGGCGGCGACAACGTGCAGATCGGGCGCGAGGCCGGGAAGTACATCGCCGAGAAGCTGCTGCCGCAGGGCGGGAACGTGGTCGAGCTCAAGGGGCTGGCCGGCGCGACGCCGCAGGCCGAGCGGCACGAGGGATTCGTCGAGGGGATCAAGGGCAACCCGAAGGTCAAGGTGATCGCGAGCGCGAGCGGTGACTGGCTGCGGGAGAAGGGGCAGTCGCAGATGGACGCCCTGCTGAAGGCGAACCCGAAGATCGACGTCGTCTACTCGCACAACGACCCGATGGCCGAGGGCGCGTACCTGGCCGCGAAGGCGGTCGGCCGCGAGAAGGAGATGAAGTTCACCGGTATCGACGCGCTGCCGATCCCGTCCGGCGGTATCAAGGCCGTCGAGCAGGGCCGCCTGTCCGCCACGTTCACGTACCCGACGAACGGCAAGGAAGCGATCGCCGCCGCGAAGAAGATCCTGGTCGACTGCGGCACCATCGAGAAGACGCAGACGCTCCCCACGCGGCTCATCGACGCGTCCAACGCGGCCAAGATCTACGCCGAGGAGAACCCGACTGGGTGACCGCCACGCAGGCAGAACCTCCCCAAACGGGGCTTTGGAGGCCTTTGGAGCCGGTTCTGCCTGCGTGGCGGTTCGGGTCAGCGGCGGGAGCTGGCGCGCTCGATCAGGCGGGCGCCCAGGGTCGTCGCCGTCGGCGGGCGGGTGGCGTCGGCGATGCGTGCGAGGAGGAGGCGGGCGGCGGCGGCACCGATCTCGTACGCCGGTTGCGCGACGACGGACAGCGGCGGGTCGACGAGCGCGGCCCACGGCGCATCGTCGAACGTGACGAGGCCGACGTCCCGCCCGGCGCGCACACCGCGCTCCTGCAACGCCTGCAGCACACCGACCGCCATCGCGCTGTTCGCGATCAGCAGGGCGTCCGGTGGTTCGGGCTGGGCGAGCAGGTCGAGAGCAGCGCGGTGGGCGCCGGCGGCCTTGTACTCGGTCCGCCTGACGAGCTTCGGCGTACGGCGACGCGCCGCCTTGAGGGCGTCGCGGTACCCGGCGAGACGGTCGTCGGCGGTGCGGACGCCGGCCGGACCGGTGATGCAGCCGATCCGTTCGTAGCCTTGGGCAACCAAATGTGCGGTCGCCTCGCGGGCGGCGAGCCGGGTGTCGACCAGGACGACGTCGCTGTCCTGCCCGGGCAGCGGCCGGTCCACCGCGACGTACGCCGTACCCCGCGACGCCAGTTTCGCGACCGTGGATGTCGGGCCGCTCGGGGACAGGATGACGCCCGCGACCCGTTCCTGGATGGCGATGTCGAGGTAGCGGTTCTCCTTCTCCACGCTCTCGTCGGAGTTGCAGAGCACGACGGAGTACCCGACCTCGTGTGCGACGTCCTCGACCCCGCGCGCGATCGCGGTGAAGAACGGGTTCTCCACGTCCGAGATGATCAGCGCCACCACCGCGGCCTCCTGGCGGCGCAGGTTCCGCGCCGGGCCGTTCGGCTGGTACCCGAGCTCGTCGGCCGCCTTCCGCACCCGCGCGGCGAGGTCCGGGTCGACCGTCGGCTTCCCGTTCAGCGCCCGCGACACGGTCGCCGTCGACACCCCGGCGCGCGCGGCCACGTCACTGACAGTCGGCACTCTGGCTCCCTTCCTGACGGAACGGTAACCGGTCGAGTAATGGATTACCCAGACCTCTGCCATGCACTTTACGTACGTAACCCCCGGGCCTTACCAGTGACATGAGAGGATCACCCGCGTGACTGCCTTGCCGAGTGTTTCGTACTCCATCACCGTTCGCCTCGAGGTGCCTGCGGGCGGCTCGACGGTGAGCAAGCTGACGACCGCGGTCGAGCAGGCCGGCGGTCTGGTCACCGCGCTCGACGTGACCGCGTCCGGCCACGAGCGGCTGCGGATCGACGTCACCTGCGCCGCGGCCGACACCGAGCACGCCGGCCGCCTGGTCGAGGCGATGCGCGCCGTACCGGGCGTCGAGATCGGCCGGGTCTCGGACCGGACCTTCCTGATGCACCTCGGCGGCAAGATCTCGATGGAGGCCAAGCACCCGATCCGCAACCGTGACGACCTGTCGATGATCTACACGCCGGGTGTCGCGCGGGTCTGCCTGGCGATCGCGGCCAACCCGGACGACGCGCGCCGGCTGACGATCAAGCGCAACAGCGTGGCGGTCGTCACCGACGGTTCCGCCGTACTCGGTCTCGGCAACATCGGCCCGAAGGCCGCGCTGCCGGTGATGGAGGGCAAGGCCGCGCTGTTCAAGCGCTTCGCCGGGATCGACGCCTGGCCGTTGTGCCTGGACACCCAGGACCCGGACGAGATCGTCAAGATCGTGAAGGCGATCGCGCCGGGCTTCGCCGGTATCAACCTGGAGGACATCTCCGCGCCGCGCTGCTTCGAGATCGAGGCCCGGCTGCGCGAGGAGCTCGACATCCCGGTCTTCCACGACGACCAGCACGGTACGGCGGTGGTCGTGCTGGCGGCGCTCTTCAACGCGCTGCGGGTGGTCGGCAAGGACATCAGCGAGATCCGCGTGGTGCTGTCCGGCGCGGGTGCGGCCGGTACGGCGATCCTGAAGCTGCTGCTCAAGGCCGGCGTGAAGGACACGATCGTCGCCGACATCGCCGGCGTCATCCACACCGAACGCGACGGGCTGTCGCCGGAGCTGCGGTGGATCGCGGAGAACACCAACGCGGCGAAGTACAGCGGCGACCTGAAGGGTGCGCTGAGCGGGGCGGACGTGTTCATCGGCGTCTCCGCGCCGAACATCCTGAACGGCGCCGACATCGCCACCATGAACAAGGACGCGATCGTCTTCGCGCTGGCCAACCCGGACCCGGAGGTCGACCCGGCCGCGGCGCATGAGCACGCGGCCGTGGTGGCGACCGGCCGCAGCGACTTCCCGAACCAGATCAACAACGTGCTGGTCTTCCCGGGGGTCTTCCGCGGTTTGCTCGACGCGCAGTCGTCGAAGGTGTCGATCGACATGGAGCTGGCCGCGGCGAAGGCCCTGGCCAGTGTCGTCACCGACGACGAGCTGAACGCGGACTACATCGTGCCGAGCGTCTTCCACCCGGAGGTGCACACGCGGGTCGCGCACGCGGTCCGTGACGCGGCCGGCGGCAAGGCTCCCGCGCACGAAAGCTTCCCGGACGACACCCCGGCCCTGTGACTGGCTCGGTGACTGACACGGTTTCGGTGGGCGCGGGTTCGCGGGTGCGGGTCTGGGCCTGGCGGATCGCCTTCGTCGCGGCGGTGGCGTTGCAGCTGTACGGCGTCTACGCGCCGCGCGAGGCGGGTCCGCACGTCGGGATCCCGCAGATCGACAAGGTCGCGCACTGCTTCCTGTTCGCGGCGGTCGCGTTCACCGGTCTCAAGGTCGGCGTACCGGCCCGCTGGTTGCTCGGGGCACTGGTCGCGAACGCGGTGGTCAGCGAACTGGTGCAGCACTGGCTGCTGCCGCAGCGCGACGGCGATCCTTTCGACGCGCTCGCCGACGTGGCCGGGGTCGCGCTCGGCGCCTGGCTGGCCAGGTACAGGCCGACCTGGGTGCCCCGTCGTACGCCATGATGGGGGTATGACGGTCTCGACCCTGACCGGTTCGCTGCTGGTGGCCACGCCGTTGCTGGACGAGCCGCCCTTCCGCCGGTCGGTGATCCTGCTGCTGGATCACGACGACGACGGCGCGCTCGGGGTGGTGGTGAACCGCGCCGCGGACCTGTCCGTGGGGCAGGTGCTGCCGAACTGGTCGTCCGCGGTCGACGATCCCGGGGTGCTGTTCATGGGCGGACCGGTCGGCACCGACAGCGCGCTCGCGGTCGCCGAGGTGGCCGAGGCCACCGACCCGCCCGGCTGGCGCGAGTGCTTCGGCCGGATCGGTCTGGTCGACCTCGACGTACCGCCGGTGCTGCTGGAGGGCGCGATCACCCGGATGCGGATCTTCGCCGGGTACGCCGGCTGGTCCAGCGGCCAGCTCGAGGGCGAGATCGCCGAGGGCGCCTGGTACGTCGTCGAGTCGGTGCCGGAGGACGTGTTCGGCCACGACCCGGACACCCTGTGGCGCCGGGTCCTGCGCCGCCAGAAGGACCAGATGGCGTACCTGGCGACGTACCCGGACGACCCGACCCAGAACTAGGCCAGAACGCGCGGCGGGCTACTCGTCCCCGCCCTCGCCGTCGTCACCTGGGTTCAGCGAGTCCCAGATCTCTTTGCACTCCGGGCAGACCGGGAACCGCTGCGGGTCGCGACTCGGCACCCACACCTTGCCGCACAGCGCGACCACCGGCGTGCCCATCACCATCGCCTCGGTCAACTTCTCCTTCGGCACGTAGTGCGAGAACCGCTCGTGATCGCCCGGCTCTGCCGGCGACGTGTTGGTCCGCTCGTCGACAACCGTCTCCGCACCGGGGGTCAGCTGAGTACTCATACCCCCGAGTGTAAGACGTGCCACCAGCCGATCCGGAACTTTTCCACAGCCCGGGGATTCCAGCCAGGCGTACTGGGTGGTGGATCCCGACACGCCGAGTTTGATTGCTTGGGAGTTGCGGGACGGGGCATATGTGCAGGTCGCGAAGGTCACGGGCGAGGAATCGGCGCGGTTGACGAGTCCGTACGACGTGACCGTGATGCCGGCGGATCTGATCTCGTAACAGATCTCGGGTAACCTTCCTGCCCGGCACACTGTCGACTTCGGGGGAGTAGCTGTCTGTGGATTCGCACGTGCCGGCCAACCCTGCGGTCCTGCCACCGGCCTATCCGGACCGGGCCGCGTGGGGTACCGCGAGCAAGCTGCGAGCCTGGCAGGCCGAGGCGCTCGAGCTCTATCTCGACAGCAACCCGCGGGACTTCCTCGCGGTGGCGACACCGGGCGCCGGTAAGACGACGTTCGCGCTGACCGTGGCGGCCGAGCTGCTGCACCGGCGGCAGATCGAGCGGATCACCGTGGTCACGCCGACCGAGCACCTCAAGGTCCAGTGGGCCGAGGCGGCCGACAAGGCGGGGATCGCGATCGACCCCGCGTTCGCCGGGCGGCGCGGGAAGACGAACAAGGACTACCAGGGCGTCGCGGTGACGTACGCCGGGATCGCGGTGAACCCGCTGGCGTTCCGGGTCCGGACCGAGCGATTCAAGACCTTGGTCATCCTGGACGAGGTGCACCACGGCGGTGACGCGCTCAGCTGGGGTGAGGGTGTCCGTGAGGCGTTCGAGCCCGCGGCCCGCCGCCTGTGCCTGACCGGTACGCCGTTCCGCAGCGACGACAACCCGATCCCGTTCGTGACGTACGAAGAGGGCCACGACGGGGTCGCCCGGAGCAAGGCGGACTACACGTACGGGTACGGGCACGCGCTGCGCGACCATGTCGTCCGTCCGGTGATCTTCATGTCGTACTCGGGCGAGATGCGCTGGCGGACCAAGGCCGGTGACGAGGTCGCCGCGCGGCTGGGCGAGCCACTCACCAAGGATCTGACCGCGCAGGCGCTGCGGACCGCGCTGGACCCGGCGGGCGAGTGGATGGGCGCGGTGCTGGCGGCCGCGGACAAGCGGCTGACCGAGGTACGGCGGCACATGCCGGACGCCGGCGCGCTGGTGATCTCGGGTGACCAGAACACGGCCCGCGCGTACGCGAAGACGCTGCGCGAGCTCACCGGGGAGTCGCCGACCGTCGTGCTGTCGGACGAGAAGGCGGCGAGCAAGAAGATCCAGAAGTTCTCCGAGGACGAGTCCCGGTGGATGGTCGCCGTGCGGATGGTGTCGGAGGGCGTCGACGTACCGCGGCTGGCGGTCGGGGTCTACGCGACGCCGACGTCGACGCCGCTGTTCTTCGCGCAGGCGGTCGGGCGGTTCGTGCGGGCACGCAAGCGGGGTGAGACGGCGTCGGTGTTCGTGCCGTCGGTGACCCGGCTGCTCGGGTTCGCGGCCGAGATGGAGGTCGAGCGCGACCACGTCCTCGGCCGGAAGAACAGCAACGAGGACGGCGACATCTTCGCGCTCGAGGACGACCTGCTGAAGCAGGCGAACCAGACCGAGGGCGCGAGTGACGAGCTCGAGGGGAACTTCGAGGCGCTCGGGTCGGACGCGAGCTTCGACCGGGTGGTGTTCGACGGCGGTGACTACGGGACCGGCGGCGACAACGCGTCCGACGAGGAGCTGGACTTCCTCGGGTTGCCGGGCCTGCTGGAGCCGGATCAGGTGCGGGAGCTGCTGCACAAGCGTCAGCAGAAGTCGCTGGCGGCGCAGAAGAAATCCCAGCGGTCCACCGACCGTGAGGACCCCACGCCGACCGAGCTGGCCACCCACGAGCAGATCGGGCTCCTCCGCCGTGAGCTGAACGGTCTGGTCGCCGCCTGGCACCACCGCACCGGGCAGCCGCACGGCGTCATCCACAACGACCTCCGCCGCAAACTCGGCGGGCCGGCCGCCGCCCACGCCTCCTCGATCCAGCTGAAAGAGCGCATCGAACTGATCCGCGACTGGGCCACCCAACGCCGCGCCTGAACCTTCTCAGCTCACGCCCCGTCCTGGACCTTCAGGGCGGGGTGTTTCTGTGGGTGGTGAGGTGTTGACGTGCTGCGACGGGTACTGCAAGCTTCGGATACCCGCGCTGCAAGAAACTGTCAGAGTCACGCAATTTCCGTAGCGCTGGAACCTCCCACCGCCCCCGATGGAGGACCACCCGATGCATCGGAAGAATCTTCTGCGGCTCATGCTGGCCGCCCTGCTCATCGCCGCCGGCCTGCTGACCGCCCCGACCGCGATGGCCGCCGACCTCACCAAGACGCTGACCGCCAGCAGCTCACTCGGCGAGTACCCGAGTGGCAACGCCGCCGACGGCAACGCGAACACCTACTGGGAGAGCAGCAACAACGCCTTCCCGCAGTGGCTCCAGGCGGACCTGGGCGCCACCAAGGACGTCAACCAGGTGACGCTCAAACTCCCGTCCTCCTGGGGCGCGCGAACCCAAACCATCACGGTCCAGGGCAGCGCGAACGGCTCGGCGTTCACCACGATCGTCAGCAGCACGGCGTACAACTTCAGCGGCACCAACGTCGTCACGATCGACTTCACCAACACCTCGGTGCGCTACGTCCGGCTGACGTTCACCGCGAACACCGGCTGGCCGGCCGCGCAACTGTCGGAGTTCGCACTGGCCGGGCCTGGTGGCGGGCCGGTCGAACCTCCGACCGGCACCGATCTGGCCTCCGGCAAGCCGATCGACGCGTCCAGCTCGGTCTTCGGTTTCGTCGCGTCCAACGCCAACGACGGCAATGTCGGCACCTACTGGGAGTCGAACGGTTTCCCATCGACCCTGACCGTCAAGCTCGGCTCGAACGCGGATGTCAGTTCGGTCGTGGTCAAGCTCAACCCCGATCCGGCCTGGGGCGCACGCACGCAGAGCATCGAAGTCCTCGGCCGTGAACAGTCCGCGACCACCTTCACCTCCGCGGTCGCCCGGGCCGACTACCAGTTCGCCCCGGCGAGCCAGAACACCGTCACCATCCCGGTCACCGGCCGGTACGCCGACCTTCGCCTGCAGGTCTTCAGCAACAGCGGCGCGCCCGGCGGTCAGGTCGCCGAGCTCCAGGTCTTCGGTACGGCGGCGCCCAACCCCGACCTCGTGGTGACGACCGTCGACTGGTCGCCCGCCAACCCGTCCGAGTCGACGCCGATCACCCTCTCCGCGACCGTCAAGAACAACGGCTCCGCGGCCGCCCCGGCCAGCAGCCTCAACTTCCTGCTCAACGGCAGCACAGCCGGCACCGTGAACGTCGGTGCTCTCGCCGCCGGTGCCTCCACCACCGTCACCGCCAACGCCGGAACCCGTGCCCAAGGCAACTACACTGTCGCCGCGGTCGCCGACCCGGCCAATGCGGTCGTCGAGCAGAGCGACACCAACAACACGCTCCAGGCATCGACCCAGCTGGCCATCGCCCAAGCGCCAGGCCCTGACCTCCAGGTCACCGGCATCACCACCAACCCGGCCAACCCGGCGCCCGGTACTCAGGTCTCCTTCACGGTCGCCGTCAACAACCGCGGTACGTCGCCCTCCGCCACCAGCACCACCAAGCTGGTGGTCGGTACCACCACGCTCAACGGCAGCACCGCGTCGATCGCCGCCGGCGCCACCGCCAACGTCGCGATCAGCGGCACCTGGACGGCGACCAACGGCGGCGCAACCGTCACCGCCACGGCGGATGCGGCCAACACCGTTGACGAGACCAACGAAACGAACAACACCTTCACCAAGTCGATGGTGGTAGGCCGCGGCGCCGACGTACCGTACACGTCGTACGAGGCCGAAGCCGGCGACTACAGCGGGACCCTGCTGACCGCCGACGCGACGCGGACCTTCGGGCACACGAACTTCGCCACCGAGTCGTCCGGCCGTTCGTCGGTCCGGCTGAACTCGAGCGGTCAGTACGTCGAGTTCACCTCGACCGTGCCGACCAACTCGGTCGTGGTCCGCAACTCGATCCCGGACTCCGCCGACGGACAGGGGCTCCAGGCAACGATCAGCCTGTACGTCAACGGCACCTTCAAGCAGAAGCTGACGCTGTCATCCCACAACAGCTGGCTCTACGGCAACAGCGACGGACCTGAGGCACTCACCAACACGCCCGGCGGTGACGCCCGCAGGCTCTTCGACGAGTCACATGCCCTGCTTGGTCAGTCGTACCCGTCCGGTACCAAGTTCCGCCTGCAGCGGGACTCCGGCGACACGGCGTCGTACTACATCATCGATCTGGTCGATCTCGAGCAGGTCGCGCCGGCGCTGTCCCAGCCGGCCGGGTGTACGTCGATCACGCAGTACGGCGCGGTGCCGAACGACGGGATCGACGACGCGGACGCGATCCAGCGGGCCGTGACGGACGACCAGAACGGCGTGATCAGCTGTGTCTGGATCCCGGATGGGCAGTGGCGGCAGGAGAAGAAGATCCTCACCGACGACCCGCTGAACCGCGGGCAGTACAACCAGGTCGGGATCAGCAACGCCGTCATCCGCGGCGCCGGGATGTGGTACTCGCAGCTGTACTCGACGATCGAGCCGCAGAACGCGGGCGGTATCAACCATCCGCACGAGGGGAACTTCGGGTTCGACATCGACAAGAACGTGCAGCTGTCCGACATCGCGATCTTCGGCTCCGGCCGGATCCGCGGCGGTGACGGGAACGCCGAGGGCGGGGTCGGGCTGAACGGCCGGTTCGGTACCGGTACGAAGATCACCAACGTCTGGATCGAGCACTCGAACGTCGGGGTCTGGGTCGGCCGCGACTACGACAACATCCCCGAGCTGTGGGGTCCGGCCGACGGGCTCGAGTTCAGCGGGATGCGGATCCGGGACACGTACGCCGACGGCATCAACTTCTCCAACGGGACGCGGAACTCGAAGGTGTTCAACTCGTCCTTCCGGACCACCGGCGACGACGCGCTCGCGGTCTGGGCGAACAAGTACGTCAAGGATCAGGCGGTGGACGTCGGCCACGACAACACGTTCACCAACAACACGGTCCAGCTGCCCTGGCGGGCGAACGGGATCGCGATCTACGGCGGCTACGGCAACAAGATCGAGAACAACCTGGTCTACGACACGATGAACTACCCCGGCATCATGCTCGCCACCGACCACGACCCGCTGCCGTTCTCCGGTACGACGCTGATCGCGAACAACGCGCTCTACCGCTGCGGCGGGGTGTTCTGGAACGAGGACCAGGAGTTCGGCGCGATCACGCTGTTCCCGTCGAACCTCCCGATCCCCGGCGTCACCATCCGGGACACCGAGATCTACGACTCGACGTACGACGGGATCCAGTTCAAGACCGGCGGCGGCGAGATGCCGAACGTTGCCCTGACCAACCTCCGCATCGACAAGTCCAACAACGGCTCCGGCATCCTCGCGATGGGCGGCGCCCGCGGCAACGCCACCCTCTCGAACGTCACCATCACCAACTCCCGAGACGGCGACATCCTCAAGGAACCCGGCAGCACCTTCACCTTCACCGGGCAGTAATCCGTACGAGCCCTGACCGGTGTCCCCCCGAGGCCCCGCACCCCGCCCGAGGTGCGGGGCCTCAGCCTTTATGGGCGGTAGACGCGGACGTAGTCGATCTGCATCGACTCGGAGGTGACGGTGGGTGGGATCTTCGCGTAGACGAAGAGGTCGAGGATGAGGGCGTCGCCGGTGCCGGCATACGGGCCCTGGCGGCAGATTTCCTTGCCGTCGAGGTACCAGACGGTTTCGTCGGGGCCCAGCTGCTGGGCGATCGTGTGCCAGTCGGTGGTGAGGTCAGTGGGTGACTGGTAGGTGCAGCCGCCGCCGGGGGACTGGTGGTTGGTCAGGTACAGCGCGGTGTGGTTGTCGCTGTAGAACTCGTAGGTGTCCTGCTCGTTGGAGCCGTTGCCGTTCCAGGTCCAGGTGGACGGCCAGAAACCCTTGGCGGACGGGAGTGTCAGCCGCGTCTCGATGTAATCGCCCGGGTGTACGGCGAACGACTGCGACGGCTCGTGTCCGCAGGCCTGGCCGGTCGTGATCAGGGCGCCGGACCACTCGTACCCCGGCGCCGGGTTGTTCTTCTTCGCCGTCATCGTCAGCGTGCCGTCGTGCACCGACAGCGCGTCCCACGTGTGCCACTCGAGTTGCTGGTTGCCCTTGTTGCCCAGGCACTGGTCGGCTTCCGCGTTCGAGTGGATCGCCCACTTCGTCCGGTCGATCGCCGTACCGTCGAACTCGTCCGCAAACACGACCTTCCCCGGAGCTGTGTCGTCGGCGTCCGCGGCTCGGAGCGGTACGACGAGCAGACCGAGCACGACCAGCGCAGTAAGTAACTTACGCATCAGGCAAGCCTCTCCGTCGGAAACCAACGGATCAAACAGTCGCTTGATCAGGGTCTGGTTGTCAACTCCTGCAGCCCGATCACGTCCAGCAGCCGGATCGCCTGCTCGGACGCCGATCCCGGCTCGGCCGTGTAGAGCACCACCCGCTGATCGCGCTCCGGCACCACGAGCACCTCGCAGATCACGTCGATCCGCCCGACCTGCGGGTGGAAGATCGTCTGGCACAACGTCTGCTGCCGCCCGACCTCGTGCCGCGCCCAGATCTCCGCGAACTCCGGACTGCCCGCCAGCAGGTCGTCGACGAGTTGGGCGAGGGCCGGATCGTTCGGGTATGTGCTGGTGGCCGCGCGCAGGTCGGCGGCCGCCTCGCGGGCGAACTCGCGCGTGGCCTGTTCGCCGAACAGCTCGTTCTGCCGATCGGTCAGGAACCGGAGGCGGAGCAAGTTCCGGTCCCGCGGTGGGAGCGCGGAGAAGTCCGTGATCAGCGCCGCGGCCAACGGATTCCAGGCGAGTACGTCGTACTTCGCGTCCAGGACCAGCCCCGGTACGTCGAGCCGCGCGAGCATCCGCAGTACGCCGGTCCGCACCTCCACCGGCGGACCGGGTGGCGGCCCGGGCTGCTCGCCCGCGAGCCGGAACAGGTGCCCGCGCTCGTCGTCCGACAACCGCAGCGCACGAGCGAGCCCGGTCAGGACCGGGCGGGACGGGCGTGGACCACGACCCTGCTCCAGGCGGGTGTAGTAGTCCGTCGACATGGTCGCGAGGCTCGCCACCTCTTCCCGGCGGAGCCCGGGCGTACGACGGCGCAGGCCGGCCGGGAGTCCTACGTCGGACGGCTGCAGCGCTTCCCGCCGTACCCGCAGGAACTCGGCCAGCCCGTCGCGATCCATGGTCCCAGGATCCCAGGCGTCCGCGAGCTCAGCCAGGGACCGCCGATCCCAGCCTCAGCCGACTCTGCCTGATTGCGCTCGACCACCAGAAGGTGGAGAGCATGAAGACGACGAAGATCGCGCTCGTCACGGGCGCCAACAAGGGCATCGGCAAGGAGATCGCACGGCAGCTCGGGCAGGCCGGGTTCACCGTGCTGGCCGGGTCGCGGGATGTGCACCGCGGCGAGCTGGCCGTGAAGGAACTGGTTGCCGAGGGCCTCGATGTGGTCGGGATCCAGCTGGAGGTGACGGACGCGGCGTCGGTGCGGGCGGCGGCTGAGCGGGTGATGGCGGAGTACGGGCGGCTCGACGTACTGGTCAACAACGCGGCGATCATCCCCGCGGGTGACGACGCGGTGTCGCGGATCGAGGCCGGCGTACTGCGGTCGGCGTTCGAGACCAATGTGCTCGGGCTGGTGGGTGTGACGCAGGGGTTTCTGCCGCTGCTCCGGAAGGCCGAGGCGGCGCGGATCGTGAACCTGTCGACGTCGCTGGCGTCGTTCGAGCAGGTCGGCGATCCGGCGTCGCGGATGTCGACCGTGCTGACACTCGGCTACAACGCGTCGAAGGCGGCGGTGAACATGGTGACGGTCATGCTCGCCAACGAACTGCGCGATACCGGGATCCTGGTGAACGGCGCCGACCCAGGCAACTGCGCAACGGACATGGGCGGATGGAGTGCGGCACGCACCCCCGCGCAGGGTGCAGCAGTAGCAGTCGGGCTCGCGACACTGGACCCGGACGGCCCGACCGGCCAGGTACACGCCGAGGAGGGCCGCCTGCCCTGGTGAACCTCAGACGATTGCTCCGGACCACGCCAGGGCCTGCTTGAGGAGGAGGCCGCGGCCGCCTTCCATGTCGTTGAGCAGGCTCGAGGACAGTGCCTCTTCGGGGGTCAGCCAGGTGAGTTCGAGCGCGTCCTGGCGCGGGTTGCATTCGCCGGTGACGGGGACGACGTACACGAGGGCGACCGCGTGCTGGCGCGGGTCGTGCAGCGGGGTCATGCCGGGGAACGGGAAGTACTCCGCGACGGTGACCGGGACCAGCGTGGCAGGGAGCCGCGGGAACGCGTTCGGGCCGAGGTCCTTCTCGATGTTGCGCTGCAGCGCGTCGCGGATCGACTCGTTGTGCAGTACGCGGCCGGAGACCAGCGTGCGGGTGATCTCGCCGGTCGCGGGGGAGGTTCGGAGCAGGACCCCGATGTGCTCGATCTGGCCGGAGGTGTCGACGCGCGCCGGAACGGCCTCGACGTACAGGATCGGTACCCGCGTCCGGGTCTCCGCGAGCGCGAACTCGGACAGCCAGCCGGGATTCGGGTCAGGCGTTTGCACAGACGACGTCATGAAGGACATCTTTGCTTACGGCGTGAAACCGGACATGCACTGGGAGGGGAGAAGGAGGCTACGGTCTGAAGGCGGACCTGTACTGGGAGGGGCTTAGTCCGAATGTCGAGCGGAATCTTCGGGTGGCGTGGCTCGGGTCGTGCCAGCCGACCATGGTTCCGATGGTGCTGACGGGTAGTTCGGTCTCGATCAGGAGGCCGGCGGCGCGCTCGGCGCGGATGCGGTTCAGGTAGGCCATGGGGGACAGGCCGACCGACTTGCCGAAGAGCCGGATCAGGTACCCGGGCGCGAGGTTGACGCGGGCCGCGAGCTGTTCGAGCGTCCAGGGCTCGGCCAGGTCAGCCTCCAGCAAACGCATCGCGTGCTGCACTGCCGGATGGGCCGGAGCTCCGAGAGTTCCGGGTACGAGGGCGCCGGACAGCAACCCGAACACATCCGGTCCGAGGTACGCGTTCCGCACCACGAGGTCTTCGCAGTCGACGTACCCGTGCCACTCGCCGGGCCGCAGTACGACGACCGAGTCCGGCGCCAGCGCGACCTCGCCGGCCGCCGACACGTGCGTGCCCCGCCCGGCCACCACGACCGCGATCTCGAAGAACGCGTGGCTGTGGGGCGCGACGTCCGCGACCACCTCGAGCCGCTCGCCGGCGACCGGCAACCGCGGGTCCGGGAACACCTCACTGCTCAAGACGTTGTGCACACCCAACCTCCAGGAGGTCAAGATCGGTCAAGTCCTGGTCAACCACCGCCTGTCCTCGGACCGAGGCAACCGCGACGCTGGAAACACCTTCCAGGCCACCGGAATCCGAGGAGAACCCCGATGACCACGACCGACCCTACGGCACCCGAGACCGTCGACGAAGAGATCATTTCCGCCTATCGCCGTGACGGCGTCGTCCGGATCCGGAACATCATCGGCCGCGACGAGGCGGCCCGGTTTGCGGCCGCCGCGACCGAGTGGACCGCGGGCGCCGACGACCTGTTCAAGGAGTCGAAGATCTTCAACCAGTACGTCAACGTCTGGCGGCAGAACGACGTACTGCGGGAGCTCACTCTGGACCCCCGGCTCGCCGCGGCGGCGACCGCGCTGGCCGGCGTACCGCTGCGGATCTGGCACGACCAGCTGCTGATCAAGCCACCGCACAACGGCGCGGCGACCGAGTTCCACCAGGACGCGCCGTACTGGCCGCACGCAAACTCCCGCGCTTCCCTCTCCGCGTGGATCGCGCTCGTCGACGTACCAGTGGAGCGTGGCTGCATGACCTTCATCCCGGGCTCGCAGGACCACCAGGACCTGCGCCGTCAGGACTTGTCGGACCGCAACGACCTCTTCCGCGCCGCGCCCGACCTGCGCTGGGGGGAGCGCCTGACGATCCCGTTGCAGGCCGGCGACTGCACCTTCCACAACGCCTACCTGGCGCACTCCGCGACGCCGAACTTCACCGACGACCCGCGGATCGCGCACGTCAACATCTACTTCGACGCCGAGGCGACGTACACCGGCGCCGGTCATGTGGTCACCGACGGCCTCGGGCTGACGGCCGGCGAACCCCTCGCTCACGAGCTTTTCCCGACTGTTTAATTTTTCACGTTGTGACATAAGTTGTCAGGGTGCGTCTGCTCACCGACATCCGCCCGCTGCGTGAGTCCGCCGATTTTCGACGGTTGTGGGTCGGGTCGACGGTGTCGCAGCTCGGTCAGCAGATGACCGCGGTGACCGTCTCGATCCAGGTGTACGCGCTGACGCACTCGACGTTCGCGGTCGGGCTGGTCGGCCTGTGCTCGCTGGTCCCGCTGATCGTCTTCGGGCTGTACGGCGGTGCGATGGCCGACGCGATCGACCGCCGTACGCTCGCCCTCGTCTCGTCGTCAGGGCTGTGGCTGCTCTCGATGGTCCTGGTCCTGCAGTCGCACCTCGACTGGGCGCAGGTCTCGGTGCTGTACGCCGTGGTCGCCTGTCAGTCGGCGTGCTTCGCGGTCAACAACCCGGCCCGGTCCGCGATCATCCCCCGGCTGGTCCGGCCCGAACTGTTGCCGGCCGCGAACACGCTCAGCCAGGCCGCGTTCAATCTGGGCTTCACCGCCGGACCGCTGCTCGGGGCGGCGGTGATCGCCTGGCACGGGTTCGCGGCGGCGTACCTGGTCGACGTGATCACGTTCACCGCGGCGCTGTACGCGCTGTTCCGGCTGCCGCCGGTGCCTCCGACAGGCGCCGTGCGGCGGGCCGGGCTGCGCTCGGTGCTCGAGGGGTTCACGTTCCTGCGCGCCGCGCCCGCGTTGCTGGCTACGTTCCTCGCGGACATCCTCGCGATGGTGTTCGCGCAACCCCGGGCGCTGTTCCCGGCCGTGGCCGGCGCGTTCTTCGGCGGCGGCGTACGGACGGTCGGTCTCCTCCAGGCCGCGCCGGCGATCGGGGCGCTGATCGGGGTGATCTTCTCCGGCTGGGTGACCCGGGTACGCCGTCAGGGTGTGGCGATCGTGCTTGCGATCACGGCGTACGCCGCTGCCGTCGGGCTGTTCGGGCTGTCCCGGACGATCTGGCTGGGCGTCGCGCTGCTCGCGCTGTCCGGGGCGGCCGACATGGTGAGTTCGGCGTACCGGAACACGGTGCTGCAGTCCGCGGCGCCGGACGCGATGCGCGGCCGGCTGCAGGGGGTGTTCATCGTGGTCGTTGCCGGTGGCCCGCGGCTCGGTGACTTCGTCGCCGGGACGACGGCGTCGCTGACCACCCCGACGGTCGCGCTGCTCGGCGGCGCCGCGGTCTGTGTCACCGGTTTGCTGATCCTGCTGGCGCGGAACCGGCCGTTCCGGGTCTACGACTCGCAGACGCGGGCGCTCAGCTGATTTCTGGGAGGACTAGCCGCCGGTCGCGAGCTTCTTCAGGACGGTGAACCAGGAGTCCATGTCCGGGTTGATCTCGGTCATCGGCTTGTCCCCGACCGTGACGATCTTGCGGTCGCCGAGCGGCTTCTTCAGCTTGATCGGGGTCATCGACATGTTGCTGTCCTCGGGGCACGGCACGTCGACGTCGATGGTCACCATGATCTTGTCCTCGAGCTGCTCGACCCGGAGGTCCGAGGCGCACTTGCCGACGGTGCCGATCACCAGATCCGCCTCGTCGTACTTGGGCGCGTTCTGGATCCACTTCAGGTACTTCGGCTTCTTCCCCTTGACCAGCTGGTAGTACTGCGCCGGCTGCGGGTTGTCCTCGGTGCTCGAACCGCTGCCGTCGCCGATGAACGTGCCGTAGATCATGTCGATGCACGGATCCTTGGCGTCCGGGCCGTCGATCGCCCCGAACGCGCGGGCGGCCTTGTAGCAGCCGACGGCCTCGCGGTTCAACGAGATGTTGAAGCCGATCAGCGCGACCGCGCCGACGACCATCGCGATCGCCAGCGTCCGGCGGGACTTCAGCTGCTGCGGGCCGAGGATTCCGGCCGCCCGGCGGGCCTCCTCGGGGGTCGCATCGGCCGGCACCGAGGTGGTGCGGAACATCGCCGTGATCGAGCTCGTCCACTGCGGATTGATGATGGTCGGAACGGCATAGACCAGGATCAGGACGACGATCACGACGATAGCTGGGAGCAGCGACCAGTAATTTCGCACGGCAGCAAGATACGGGCCCATCGGGCCGCGCACGAATAGCGGATACTCTTGCTAGGTGCCAGCCGAGACCTCGCAGACGCTCGACCGGGGGCTGACCGTCCTCGAATTGCTGGCGGACGCCCCGGACGGGCTGTCCATCACCGAGCTGGCCGCGGCGCTCGGCGTCAGCCGGACGGTTGTCTACCGCCTGGTGAACACGCTCGAACTGCACCGGCTCGTACGTCGTGACAGCGAGGGGCGGGCCCGGCTCGGACTCGCTGTACTGCACTACAGCCGTCGCGTGCAGCCGACGCTGCGGGACGCCGCGCTCCCGGTCCTGCGTTCACTCGCCGAGGACACCGGCGCCACGGCGCATCTCACGGTCGCGGACGGTGAGGAGGCGCTCGCGATCGCGGTCGTCGAGCCGAGCTGGACCGATTACCACGTCTCCTACCGGATGGGCTCGCGGCACTCGCTCGACCAGGGCGCCGCCGGCAAGGCGATCCTGGCCGGCCGCCGCAAACCAGACCCCGCCGGCCGCCCCTTCGTCGTCACCTCCGGCGAGCTCCAGGCCGGCGCCCAAGGCGTGTCCTCCCCCGTCCTGGGAGTCCCCGGCGTCGAGGCCTCCATCGGCGTAGTAGTCCTCGGCAAACTCGACCGAGACTTCGTAGGCCCCCGAGTAGCCCGAGCCGCAGTAGAAGTAGCCAAACGCCTCGCCTAGGTGGTGGCTGCTTCTACCAGTGGGAGTACTCGGTGGGGGATTTGTTCGGCGAGTGCGATGACGGTGGAGGCTCTTTGGATGCCTCGGACGATGACTACCTGGTCGATGACGCGTTGGAGGTCGGCGTTCGAGCGGGCGACTATGCGGCACCAGAGGTCCTCGGCGCCGGTGATCGTGTGCACCTCGAGGACTTCGGGGATGCGGGCGAGCGCCTCGGCGACCGTGGTGTGACCTGAGCCCTGCTCGATCTGCAGCGTCGCGAACGCCGTCACCGGATAGCCGATCGCGCTCGTGTCGATATCCGGCCCCCACCCGCGCACAACGCCGTCGCGCTGCAGCCGGTCGAGCCGCGCCTGCACGGTCCCGCGCGCGACCCCCAGCCGGCGTGACGCCTCCAGTACGCCGACCCGCGGCTCGGCCGCGAACAACCCCAGGATCCGGGCGTCCAGCGCATCGACCGTCATGGCCAACCTCCCGCGATGGTCAGACTGACCAAATAGTCCAGCAACATCCGCAGCATACTGCACAGCTTGCCCAGCGAAACAAGGAACTGTTGCGCAACCTGCGCCCGCCGACCAGGCTCGGCTGCACGATACCGACCCGGGAGGACCCCGATGACCAGCACCGACCTCACGCCCGCAGAGCTCGACGCCGATCTCGACCTCGACCAGCTGAAGCAGCTCGTCGGCCTGGTGCCGTACGACGAGAGCACCGACCCGTTCCCGGTCACCGCCATGGACGCGGTGGTGTTCGTGGTCGGAAACGCCACCCAGACCGCGAAGTGGTACCAGCTCGCGTTCGGGATGGACCTGGTCGCGTACTCCGGCCCCGAGACCGGCTCCAAGGACAGCAAGGCGTACGTCCTCAAGGCCGGCTCCGCCCGGTTCGTGATCTCCGGCGGTGTCAGCCCGAAGAGCACGCTGCTCGATCACCACCGCAAGCACGGTGACGGCGTGGCCGACCTCGCCCTCGAGGTCCCGGACGTCGACAAGTGCATCGCGCACGCCCGCAAGGTCGGCGCCGTCGTCCTCGAGGAGCCGAACGACGTCACCGACGAACACGGCACGGTCCGCCGTGCGGCGATCGCGGCGTACGGCGACACCCGCCACACCCTGATCGACCGCAGCAAGTACGACGGCCCGTACCTGCCCGGCTTCGTCGCGGCGACCACGAAGGTCACCCGCCCGGAGGGCCACCCGAAGCGGCTGTTCCAGGCCGTCGACCACGTGGTCGGCAACGTCGAGCTCGGCAAGATGGACGAGTGGGTTGCCTTCTACAACAAGGTGATGGGCTTCGTGAACATGGCGGAGTTCATCGGTGACGACATCGCCACCGACTACTCGGCGCTGATGAGCAAGGTCGTCGCCAACGGCAACCACCGGGTGAAGTTCCCGCTGAACGAGCCGGCGGTGGCGAAGAAGAAGTCGCAGATCGACGAGTTCCTGGAGTTCTACGACGGCGCCGGCGCGCAGCACATCGCGCTCGCGACCAACGACATCCTGCGCACCGTCGACATCATGCGGGCCAACGGCGTCGAGTTCCTCAACACCCCGGACTCCTACTACGAGGACCCCGAGCTGCGGGCCCGGATCGGCGAGGTGCGGGTGCCGATCGACGAGCTGCAGTCGCGCGGCATCCTGGTCGACCGGGACGAGGACGGCTACCTGCTGCAGATCTTCACCGCGCCGATCGGCGACCGCCCGACGGTGTTCTACGAACTGATCGAGCGGCACGGCTCACTCGGCTTCGGCAAGGGCAACTTCAAGGCCCTCTTCGAGGCCATCGAGCGCGAACAAGAGCGCCGCGGCAACCTCTAACATCCGGTTAAACGGGTAACCGATGCCCAGAACCTTGCCGGTAGCAACTGAACACGGCGTGTCGCCGTCCGATTACCGGAATGACTGTCCGGGCAGGCTCCGTTCGCGTAGTGTGCCTTCCTGAGTGTGCGTCGGGGCGTGCACTCAGGAAGGGTTTCGTCATGAAGACACTGGGCATTCTGCTCAGCACCGCCGGCCTGGCCGGCGTGGGCGCGTTCGCGTTGTCCGCCCTCCCGGCCGAGGCGGCCACAGCCGCCAGTTGCTCGGGCGCGAGGTCCATCGCATCGGCGCCGATGCTGCGTAACCACCAACCACCCAGCTGGGGTACGGTCCGGCTCGTCCGCGACAGCTGCTATCAGTACTGGGCCGAGATCACCATGGCGTCACCGCTGGTGGCCAACGCGAAGGCCAACGCCTTCCTGGTGCAGTACGGCGGCGGCAACAACGGCCGGGTGCTCAGCTGCGACAGCAGCGGCGGCAACGGCTCCGTGATCCAAGGGCAGCGCACCTGCCGCACGCCGAAGGTGAAGGCGACCGCCGGCAGCATCACGTTCGCCGCCATCGGCCGCGAGTACCACAACTACGGCGGCGGCTACGAAGAGATCTCCGAGAACGTCACCAAGCGCACGCGCTAAGAGGTTGGGGGACAGGTGGCGCCTGCTATGCGCCGCCCCGCCCGACCTCTGAACTGGGGGGCGCAGTACCGCGGAGTAGTAACTAGGCTCGCTGTATGAGTGAGGTTGTCGAGCAGTTGCGTCAGGTGCTGCCGCCCGAGGCGCTGGTGACCGATCCGGACCGGATGGAGAGCTACCGGTACGACCGGGCGATGTTCTGCCCGGCCGGGGTTCCGCTCGCTGTCGTGCTGGCCCGGGAGACGGCGCACGTGCAGGCGGCGGTGCGGGTCGCGGCCGAGGCCGGCGTACCGATCGTGCCGCAGGGCGCGCGGTCCGGCCTGTCCGGCGCCGCCAACGCGCTCGACGGCTGCATCGTCATCTCGCTCGAGAAGATGGACCGGATCCTGGCGATCGAGCCCATCGACCGGTACGTCGTCACGCAGCCGGGCGTCTACAACGCCGTCCTGTCCCGCGCGGTCGCCGAGCACGGGCTGTTCTACCCGCCGGACCCGTCCAGCTGGGAGTTCTGCTCGATCGGCGGCAACCTGTCCACGAACTCGGGCGGCCTGTGCTGCGTGAAGTACGGCGTGACCACGGACTACGTGCTCGGCCTGGAGGTCGTGCTCGCCGACGGCCGGATCCTGCGCACCGGGCGGAAGACCGTGAAGGGCGTCGCCGGGTACGACCTGGCGAAGCTGATCGTCGGCAGCGAAGGCACCCTCGGCATCATCACCGAGGCGACCCTGGCGCTCCGTCCGGCCGCCGCGAAGCCGAAGACGATGGCCGCGCTGTTCGGCTCCGGTGTCGAGGCCGGGAACGCGATCCTGGAGATCATCCGCAGCGGCGTCTCGCTGAGTCTGCTGGAGATCATGGACCGGACCACGATCCGCGCGGTCAACAAGTACAAGCGGATGGACCTGCCCGACGACGCCGCCGCGATGTTGATCGCGCAGTCCGACGCGGGCGGCGAGGCGGGCGCGGCCGATGTCGCCGCGGTCGCCAAGCTGTGCCGCGACCACGGCGCGCTGGAGTGCATCGAGGCCGAGGACGACGCCGAGGGCGAGATGCTCCTCGAGGGCCGCCGCGTCGCTCTCACCGCATTGGAGGAACTCGGTACGACGATGATCGACGACGTCGCCGTACCGCGCTCGCGGCTGGCCGAGTTCATCGGCCGACTCGAGGACCTGTCGGCGGAGCTGGACATCACGATCGGTGTCCTCGGGCACGCCGGCGACGGCAACATGCACCCGACGGTCGTCTTCGATCAGACCGATCCGGCGCAGGCCGAGCGGGCCCAGGTCGCGTTCGACCGGGTGATGGAGATCGGGCTGGAGCTCGGCGGCACGATCACCGGCGAGCACGGGGTCGGGGTCCTGAAACGCGCCTGGCTGGCGCAGGAGATCGGGCCGGTCGCCCTCGACGTGCACCGGGCGATCAAGACCGCGCTGGACCCGAAGAACCTGCTGAATCCGGGCAAGGTCGTCGCCGAATGAGGCCCGGACCGATGCTGTGACGGAACCGCAATAGAACTGTCGAGGCCACTCGACGTCCATGCCCGTCGAATGTGACGTCCGGCCGACACCATGGAAGTGAGGACGTGTACGAATTCGCGGGGGGGACTTGATGCAGGGTAGGAGGCGCCCGATGGGTCTGTGGCGCCGTACCGTGCTGCCTGCCGTCGCCGCGGTGGTCGCGACGATCACGCTCGCCGCCTGCGGAAACGGCGGAGGTCTGCGCGTGGAGGGCCCCGAATCGCCCCCTCCGACGACCCCGACGCCATCGGTCGCGTTCGGCACCGGCAGCGCCACTCCGCGCGCCGAACGGACCCCGGAAGTGGCCGTCGACCTGTACAAAGTCCGGGCCCGGCTGCTCGCCGATCGGCACCTGTCGGGCTACTCGCGGACAGTCCTTTCGAATTGCACCGTGATTTCGCGTTGCCTCAGCAGGGGTAAGACCGTTGATGTATTGCACAGCGGTACACCTCAGCAGATCGTTCTGATCCATACTCTGGAGAAGTTCGTCTTCGGTATCTTCCTGATCGCCGTCGAGCCGACCGGCCCGCGACCGATCTGGAACCTGGATGTCGAGCAACCGACCGTGAACGCCAGCCCGCAAGGGGACCTGGTGGTCGAGTCGAAGATCTTCGCGATCGACGACCCGGTCTGCTGCCCGTCGGGTCGCCGGGTCGAGGTCTACCGTTGGAACGGGCGGCAGATGATCAAGGTGAGCTCGACGGACCAGTAGGGAGACTGAAGCTCGGTGGTACCGGAAGAACCGGCAGCGCGCATTCTCATGGTTGAGGACGACGCGGTGATCCGTGAGGCGACCCAACTGACCCTCGAACGCCATGGGTACGACGTGACCACGGCCGAGGACGGCCTGGAGGCGATCGAACGATTCGAGAAGATCCACCCGGACGTCGTGATGCTGGACATCATGCTGCCCGGGCTGGACGGGATCTCGGTGTGCCGCCGGATCCGCGAGACCAGCACGGTCCCGATCGTGATGGTCTCGGCCCGCGGTGACGCGCTCGACGTCGTACTCGGCCTGGAAGCAGGCGCCGACGACTACGTGACCAAACCGTTCGACACCCAGGTGCTGGTGGCGCGGCTGCGGGCGGTGATGCGGCGCGCGGTCTCGGACCCGGAGCGTCCGGCACCGACGGCCGGCTCCGGCGTGGAGTCGTTCGGCGACCTCGAGCTGGATCGGGAGGCGCTGGAGGTACGGCGCAGCGGACAGACCGTCCAGCTGACGCCGACCGAGCTCAAGCTCCTGATCGAGTTCGCGAACAACCCCGGTGTGGTGCTGAGCCGGTCGACCTTGCTGCAACGGGTCTGGGACTACGAGTGGGGTGGCGACGGCCGGCTGGTCGACGTCCACCTGCAGCGGCTACGGACCAAGATCGGCGCCGACCGCATCGAAACCGTCCGCGGCTTCGGGTACAAACTGCGGGCCTAGATGGGACTGCGCGGCAAGCTCGGTCTCATCTTCCTGCTGGTCTCCGCGCTCGCGATCCTGGTGCTGTGCGTCGCGGTCTACACCCAGGCCCAGTCGGCCCGGCTGGACCGGACGCGCAGCTTCGCCGACGAGCGGATCCAGCTTGCGGCGCAGAGCTACGACACCAACGACGTACCGGTGTTCGGGGCGAAGGTGGACGATCCGGAGCTGCCGCCGCAGTTGCGGGACGCCGTGCTCGAAGGCAAGCGGGCCACGTTCAAGACCGGGTCACCGCACGCGAAGATGTGGGCGGCGGTCGCGGTCAAGGACGGCAAGGTGCTCTCGATCGAGCAGGACTACGAGAGCACCGACGACTCGATGAAGGCGTTGCAGCAGGCCCTGATCCTCGGCGGGATCGGCACGGTCGCGCTGGTCGCCCTGGTCAGCGTGATCCTGGCCGGCAGCCTGTCCAAACGGATCGTCGCGGTCGCGGGCACGGCCCGGCGGATCGCGGCGGGGGACCTGGACGCGTCCGCGGCCGAGGCCGTTGGCAAGGGCAAGGACGAGGTGCAGTCGCTGGCGACCGCCCTCGACACGATGGCCAGCTCGCTGCGCGGTCAGCTCGAGGCTGAGCGCCGGTTCACGGCCGACGTCGCCCATGATCTCCGCACGCCGGTGACCGGGCTGACCACCGCTGCTGAACTCCTCCCGCCGGGCCGCCCCAGCGAACTGGTCCGCGACCGGGCCAAGGTGCTGCGGCGGCTGGTCGAGGACCTCCTGGAGATCGCCCGGTTCGACTCGGGCGTCGAGCAGGCCGATCTGGAACTGGTCGGGCTCGGCGCGTTCGTCGGCTCGGCGGTCGGGCGGTTGCGGATGCAGCAGTCGCTCGCGCCGGACAGCGTGATCGTGCACCAGACCGGGCCGGACGAGACGGTGTCGACCGACTCGCGGCGGATCGAGCGGATCCTGGCGAACCTGATCGTCAACGCGTTGCGGCACGGCCGGCCGCCGGTCGAGGTGACAGTCTGCGGCCGGACCGTCGAGGTCGTTGACCACGGCAACGGTTACCCGGAGGAACTGATTGCCGAGGGCCCGCGCCGGTTCCGGTCCGGGATGGCCGAACGCGGCGCCGGGCACGGCCTCGGCCTGACCATCGCAGTCGGGCACGCCAAGGTCCTCGGCGCCGAGCTGACGTTCGGCGAGGCACCGGGCGGCGGCGCGCTCGCCCGGCTGGTGCTGCCGGCCGGACCTGAGACGGTGTTGTAACACAACCTTTCCGTCCGCCGCCGCGTCTTCTCCTCCGTAACACCAACAAAACGAGGGGAAACCAGACATCATGCGTGCACAGTTCATCCGCCGTTCCGCTGCCGTCGTCGCCGGTCTCGCACTGGCTGCCGGGGGACTCGGCATCGCCGGCGCCCTGCAGGCCAACGCCGCCACGACTCACCAGACCGTAGCGAGCACCCCGGCGGCGGCGAAGTCGATCACGATCAAGTCGGACAAGACCACCGCGAAGGCGTGGACGAAGGTCTCGTTCACCGGCAAGACCACCGGCATCGCCAAGAACACCGTCGTCCAGGTGCAGCGGCTGGAGAACGGCAAGTGGGTCAAGTTCCCGGCCACCACCAAGGTGACCAGCCGGGCGACCTACTCGGTGTGGGTGCAGAGCGGCCGGGTCGGCGTGAACAAGTTCCGCGTCGTCGCGGCGAACACCGCGTCCGCGCCGGTCTCGGTGACGATCACCAAGTAGTAAAAGCCAAGCGGCGCCACTCCCTAGGGGCGGGAGTGGCGCCGCTTTCTGCTGATTAGTGCGTGCCGTAGACGTTGAACTCGGCGGCCGATCCGAAGACCGCGCCGTTGAGCGAACTCGTGCCGACGAACTTCACGTACCGTCCGGACTTGGCGGTGAAGTCGACCCGCTGTACGGCGGTGGAGTTCGGGAACTGCCCGGTCGCAACCGGCGTACCCCAGTCCTGACCGTCCGCGCTCACATAGATCTCGTATCCCTTGAACATTCCGTTCGTGCCACTCTGCCGCGGCAGGTAGCCGAACCCGTTCACCTGGTACGTCGACCCGAGGTCGAGCGTCATGTGATGCGGGTAGCCGGCCGGCGTACTGACCTCGGACCAGGCGGAATGCCAAAGAGTGCTGGGGTTTCCGTCCAGCGCCGAGGTCGCGGCACCACCCGTGGCGACGTCCTCACTGCTCACGTCGGCCACCTTGATCCGGGACTGCGGAACGATCCCGGCGGCAGCACGGTGGCCTCCGCGCTGATCGTTGCCTGACCACCTGTCGCAGTCACCGGGTACTTGCCCTCCGGCGTACCGGCCGGGGGAGTCACGTCCCACGTCGTCGTCACACTGGTGCCTGCGGCAACGGTCGGGTGGGTGGCCGGCGTGGTCGCCGTGACGGTCCAGCCGTCCGGTGCCGTCAGGCCAAGCGTGATGTTGCCGGCGGCCACCACATCGTTGTTGGTGAACGTGGTGGTGACGGTGTTCGCTTCACCGGAGACAAGCCCGGTCAGGCCCGATACCGCGACCGAAGTGCAGTCTGCCGGCTGTGACGTCGTACCGAGATCGGTCACGGCGAAGTTGTCCATGACGAAGTCGCTCTGATCGCCGCCGTCGGTGAGCTTGCGCAGTCCGACCCAGTAGTCGCCACCGCAGCCGGCCACGAATTCCTGGTTGAACGTCGCCTTCGTCCGCTGCTCGCCGATCGGCGTCGCCTTGACCTCGACGGACGCCGGCCTGTCCACACCCTGGACCCACGCGTACTGACCGGCGCGACCGCTCTCGTAGTCGAAGCTGACCTTGTACTTGTGGCCCGGCTGGAAGTTCACCGTCCACGGCGCGGTCCGGTAGACCAGCCCTTCGTTCTCCTCGTGCGACTTGAGCGACCAGTTTCCGTCGAGTACGTCGTCGACCAGCTTCCCGTTCCAGCCCGCCTGCGTGTACGGCGCATGCTTGGGAGCGAGGACTGTCCGCGGGTCGGTGACACCACCGGCATCGCCCTTCACAAACGGTCCCCAGCCCTGGTCTACGTGCTCGAAGTCATCCACGAGCCCCGCCGCAGCCTGCGCCGTCTCCACAACCCGCACATCATCAAGCCGAACCCGCGCAGCTCCCGCACTAGCTCCGATGGCCAGGTCAGCAGTACTTCCCTTGGCAGTGAACACGACTCGCGCCCGCTGGTAGTACGCCCCGTGCTTGTCATCGGCTGCCACCATGTTCTGAGCGGTCGACCGAACGACCTGGTTGCGCACACCGTCCACTGTCAGCGTGGTCGGGCGGGACTTGCCCGGCTCGACCTCGATCCAGGCGGAGGCGCTGTACGTGCGACCGCGGGTGAGGCTCGTGAGCTGCTGCCGGATCGAGGACGCCTTCGTACCGAGTTCGGCGACGTGCTGGCCGTTCTCGAGGGTGCCGATCGTCGCGTTGCCGGTGGCGTTCCAGGCGGCGAGGTTGCCGGCGTTGAAACCGGGGTCCTTGACGTGCGAGCTCTCGCCCCAGTTCGCGGGCCGCGGCGTCGGCGCGGTGTCCGGGTAGACGACGTACGGCTGGCCGGCCTTGGCGTCGAGGCTGATGCTGCCGTTGCGGACAGGTGCGGTGGCGACCTTGACCCGGCCGGTGTCGGTCAGCTTGTAGACGGAGAAGGACCGGGTGCCGGCGAAGGCCGCGGGGACCTTCCAGGTGGTGTGGCCGCCGGCCGGGTTGTAGTGGTACAGCTTCTTGTTGTTGTCCCACGGCAGTAGGTACTTGTCGCCGTCGAGCACCTTCGCGTCGCCGACGTACACAGTCCGCTTGCCGTTCTCGACCGCGCCGCGGACGCCGCCGGTGAACGTGATGTCGCCGCTGTTCCAGTCCAGGATCTTCTGCTGCTGCAGGAACTTCGCGGGCAGGTTGCGCTGCCAGATGTTGGCGTAGAACGCGTTCCAGTCGGTCTCGCCGGTCCAGCCCTCGAACTCGACGATCGCGGTCTGGCCGAGGATCGGGTCGTTGTTCCAGACGTCCTTCTCGTGGTTGCGGACGAACCGGATGATCTGCGAGTTCAGGCCCTTGTTGGTGGCGCCGCCGTAGTCGAGGTCGTTGGCCCAGTGCGACCACAGCGACGTCCGCTCGTGCCGGTCGGCCCACTCGGTGGCGATCTGCCAGCCCTGGCCGGCGAGCTGCCGGGACAGGCCGTCGGCGAGCCAGCCCGACTGGTAGTACACGTCGATGTACAGCTCCTGCAGGTTCTTGTCCGTCTCGTCGCGGAGCTGCTGGAACCGCTTGACGATGTTGCCGGAGGCAAGATCCGGGCGCTGCTTGATGTAGTAGCTCTGGTTCAGCCAGTTCCAGCCCTTGGCGTTCTTGTCCACCAGGTCCTCGCTGAAGGCGTTCGCCTCCGGGTAGGACTCGGTCGCGTTGACGTGGACACCGAACGCCGCGTTCCAGGACTTGCCCTGCTTGAGCAGCGTGTTCAGGTCGGTCAGGCCGCCGGCGCGGGTGTTGTAGTTGCCGCCGTAGTCCGGGTGGGCGGAGTCGTGGCCTTCAGCGCCGTACCCCTTGAGGACCGCCATCTGACCGAGGCCGTCGGTGGCCAGCGAGATCCGCTTGACGTCGTCGAGCGTGCGCAGGAACGGGTGCGTGGCCTGGCTGGCGAAGTTGAACGGGATGTGCGTGATCACCCGGTTCTTGACCTGGTCGCCGCCGTTCGGCTCGGTCATGATCGAGCGGAACGCGATCGCGCCGTCCTCCCAGTCGACCGTCCGGTCGTGGTTCGCGTCGGGGGTGACGACGACCTTCGCCCAGGGGAGGGGGTCGGGGAGGGGCAGAAGATTAGGGTACGGCGACGTGTCGGCACGGTACGTCCACTGGCCGCTCCACACGCCGACGCGCGTACTGCCGTCGGCGGCCTTGCGAGCGCGGTGCCAGAACCGGGCGCCGTCGTCGACCGACTGCCCGGACGGCTTGTCGTACACCGAATTCGACTCGATACCCGCCGCGAGCCCGCTGGTGTTGACGAACGCGTACGCCGCTCCGGTCGCGGCCGTGTCGCCCGGTGTGCTCGCGGTGACCGGCGTGATCTTGTCCGCGGTCCGCGTCGAATCCGGATCCAGCGTGGTGAACGCAGTCGTCGCGCCCGCGTCGGTACTCGCCACGGAGACCAGGTCGTGGTCGGGGATGTCGATGGTGTGCACGCGGCTCGTGTCGGTGTCGCGCACCGCGTCGATCGCGAACTTCGTCACCCGGCCGGTCACGCTCAGACTCGCATCCAGTTCGACCCCGGGCAGAGCGTCGAAGGCCAGCATGTACGACGCTCTTCCGCCGTCGACTGTCGGCGATGCGGCGAGGTGCGCGGTGCGGGCCACGCCGTCGATGGTGACCGTCGAGATCGCGTCCGGCTGACCCCCGAGGGCCTGCCCGGAGGCGTTGTCGACGTACTTGATCACCCGGGGAAAGTCCGCCCCGACGGTGACCGTCAACTCGCTCGACCGCAGCGTCAGGTCGCCGGCGGCATGCGCACCTGAAGGCACGCTCAGCACACCGGCAGCCAGAGCTACAGCCAGTACTCCACACCCCACTGAACGTTTCATGCGCCAAAAGTTCGCACGTAACAGCTAAGAGGTCAAGAGAAACGAACAGTTATGAACAAGATCAGCCAGGGATGATGCGCCCGGTGACCTCGCCCAGGCCGATCGGCGATCCGTTTGCGCCGGACGCCCAGGCCGCGATCGTGACCTCGTCGCCATCCTCGAGGAACGTGTGTTCTTTGCCGTCGACGAGCAGGGGCTCGCGGCCGCCCCAGCTCAGTTCTATGAAGGAGCCGCGTTGGTTCTTGGCCGGGCCGCTGACGGTGCCGGACGCGTAGAGGTCGCCGGTGCGGACGCTGGCGCCGTTGACGGTCATGTGGGCGAGCATCTGCGCGGGCGACCAGTAGAGGTCGCGGTACGGCGGGGAGCTCACGAGGTGACCGTTCAACCTGACCTCGAACGTGATGTCGTAGTTCGTCAGGTTCTGTCCGGCCAGATAGGGAAGGACGGGCGGATCCTGCGCCGGGAGCGGAACGGCAGCGGCCGCGAGCGCGTCGAGCGAGACGACCCAGGGGGAGATCGACGTGGCGAACGACTTGCCGAGGAACGGGCCGAGCGGCACGTACTCCCAGGCCTGCAGGTCGCGCGCGGACCAGTCGTTGACGACCACCACGCCGTACACATGCTCCTCGAAATCCTCAACAGGAACAGGCTTTCCGAGCGTTGACGGCGTACCGACGACGTAGCCGAGCTCGACCTCGATGTCGAGCCGCTGGGACGGGCCGAAGGTCGGGACTGTCGCGTCCGGGGCCTTGCGCTGGCCGGAGGGGCGGACAATGTCGGTGCCGCTGGCAACGATCGTGCCGGCCCGGCCGTGATAGCCGACCGGCAGGTGCTTCCAGTTCGGCAGCAGCGGCTCGGAGTCCGGGCGGAACAGTCGGCCGAGGTTCGACGCGTGCTGCTCGGAGGCGTAGAAGTCGACGTAGTCGCCGACCTCGAACGGCAGCTGCATCGTCACCGCGGACTGGGGGATCAGGTGCGGCTCGACGGTGTCCCGGTCGTTCTCGTTGCGGACCAGGTCGAGCAGCCAGTTCCGGGTCGCGCGCCAGGCCGGCCGGCCGACTGCGAGGAACGCGTTGAGCGTCGGCTCGGCGAACAGTTGCGCGCCGTCCAGCATCTGCGCGGACGCGACCGGCGCGAGGTCGATGATCTGGTCGCCGATCGCCGCACCCACCCGCGGCTCCTCGTCGCCGTGCCGGAACACCCCGAGCGGCAGGTTCTCCGGCCCGAACGGCGAACTGTCCGGGATGTCGATCCAGCTCATTCACCCTCCATCAGGTTCAAAGCGATCAGGTCCGTGCGCGGCTCGTCGATGCTGCAGGAGCCGAACGACGTGAACCACCGGCGCGTGCTCGCCGCCTGATCGTCGGACAACTCGCGCGCCCGCGCCGCCAGCACCTCACCCTCTCGCTGGTCCAGTAGTTCGACCAGTTCGTCGTGGGTGGCTCCGTCGAGCGACGCCCGGGTCGCGAGCAGGACGTTCAGGAACCCGTGGTGCTCGAAGCCGGTGTCTTCAGCGGTATGCCGGACCGCGTTGTGCAGCCCGGCCGTGCATTTGAAGGGCACCTCGCGGTCGAGGCAGGCGGTGATGAAGGAGGCCACCTGAGAGGCGGACGGGAACAGCGTGGCGTCGAGGCCGCCGGTGCGGAGCTTCGCGGCGTACCCGGCGTCGGCGACCACGTCGAGCGCGCGTTCCCACGCTCCATCCAGGCCGAGTTCGACGTACGCCGTCTCCTCGTCGAGGCAGTCGTCGCACACGCGAACCACACGCAACGCGTTCCTCGACAGGTCGTCCTCGTCCCGCAACCGAACCTCGACCGCGGTCACCTCAATATCCTTCGACCGATCCCCCCACCGAACCACCGGCTCGATCCCGCCGGCACCCCCGGAGATCACCACGGACACACGGAGCGGTGCCGTGCCGGTGCGGGCGGCTTCGGCGGCGACCTTCATCAGGTCGTCGTCGGTGCACACGAACGTGCCGACCAGGTCGGCGTACGGCGACCGGCGGTGGACGTGGTGGGCCGCGACCGCTTCGGCCAGCGGCAGGTTGCCCGGCGGGAACATGGCGGCGTCGTCGACCAGGTGCCGGAACAGGGCAGGGACGGTTGACATGACCCAGAGCCTAACGGATGCTTTCGTTAAGCGGACGCAGACGTTCGGATAACGTACACCGTGGAGTGGAGAGATGGCGTTCTACCGGCAGGTCGGGGAAGTTCCACCGAAGCGGCACACGCAGTTCCGGAAACCGGACGGCGGGCTGTACTACGAGGAGCTGATGGGGGAGGAGGGGTTCTCGTCGGACTCGTCGCTGCTGTACCACGCCGGCGTACCGTCCGCGATCGTGGATTCCCAGGTGTGGGACCTGCCGGATCTCGCCACCGTCCCGAACCACCCGCTCACCCCGCGGCACCTGAAGCTGCACGATCTCTTCACCGACACGTCCAAGAGCAACGCCGTGGAGGACCGGCGGCTCGTCCTCGGCAACGGTGACGTCCGGATCTCGTACGTCGTGGCCGAGCAGCCGTCGCCGTACTACCGGAACGCGATCGGCGACGAGTGCGTGTACGTCGAGAAGGGTTCGGCGACCGTGGAGACCGTGTTCGGCGTACTGAACGCGGTCCAGGGCGACTACGTGATCATCCCGCGCGCGACCACGCACCGTTGGCTGCCCGGGCCGGAGGGCGTGCACGCGTACGCGATCGAGGCCAACTCGCACATCGCGCCGCCGAAGCGCTACCTGTCCCGGTACGGGCAGTTCCTCGAGCACTCGCCGTACTGCGAACGCGACCTGCACCCCACCACCGAGCCGCTCGTGGTCGAGGCGACCGATGTCGAGGTGCTGGTGAAGCACCGTGGGAACGGCGCCGGCGGGATCGTCGGGTCCCGGATGACGTACGCAACGCACCCGTTCGACGTGGTCGGGTGGGACGGCTGCCTGTACCCGTACACGTTCAACGTGAGCGACTTCGAGCCGATCACCGGGCGGGTGCACCAGCCGCCGCCCGTGCACCAGGTGTTCGAGGGGTACAACTTCGTGGTCTGCAACTTCGTGCCGCGGAAGGTCGACTATCACCCGCTGTCGGTGCCGGTGCCGTACTACCACTCGAACGTCGACTCCGACGAGGTGATGTTCTACTGCGGCGGCGACTACGAGGCGCGGAAGGGCTCCGGGATCGGGCTCGGGTCGATCTCGCTGCACCCCGGCGGATACGCGCACGGTCCGCAGCCGTCGGCGATCGAGGCCTCGCTGGGCGCCGAGCGCTTCGAGGAACTGGCCGTCATGGTCGACACCTTCCGTCCGCTCGAACTCGGCGAGGGCGGCCAGGCCGTTGACGACGGCATCTACGCCTGGAGCTGGGCGGGTCGCCGCAAGTCGTAGCGGTCTGTGGGATTCTGTCCCCTGTGAGTGAGGACGGGGACACAGCTTCACAGGTTTCAGAGACCAATACGCTAGAGGTCGAGCCGGAGGTGCAGGTGCCGCCATCGGATCCGGGACAGCCGTTCGTGGTCGGGATCGACCGGGACGCCGTGCTGCGCCGGCGTGAGGTGGTGCGGACCGTCGAGCGGCGCGGTGCCTGGGTGACGCTGGCCCTCGGCGCGATCGGGATCGTCGCCGCGATCTACGCGCTGGTCGCCTTCCGCGGCTCCGGGATGTGGCCGTTCGCGCTGTTGTTGATCGTGGCAATGATCCCGCTGGTGCTCAGCACGGTCCTGGTGTATCGCCTGCAGGCCGAGCGGGTGGAGTGGTACGACGCCAACGAGCTGCCGCCCGTCGCGATGCGGATCTCCGCCAAGGGCCTCGAGTTGGCGTGTGACGGCGCGGCGTTTCCCGTCGTACTGCCGTGGGCGACCGTCCGCGGCTTCACGCAGCACAAGCTGCTCGGCCAGTACATGCTCGACCTCGCCTTGGTCCGCGGCGTCGGCGCGACGACGGCGGGTGTCCGCGGCCTCGACCAGCCGTCCGTCCGCAGCGTCGTCAAGCCGAACCCGCTGCTGCGCCCCACCGGCATGTTCCTGGTCAAGGCCCTCGACCAGCCGGTGCACGTCATCGACGAGGCCATCAAGCACTTCTCCGGCGGCGCCGCGAGCGTACTGCGCTGACCCCCGACCGCTGACCTGCCGATCTGCGAAGCTCAGGTCATGGACGAGAGCTTCGTGGTCGGCCTGAGGCGCGACGAGGTGCTGCGCCGGCGCGCCACCGTCCGGCGGGTCCGGCTCATCGGCGGCGCGATCGTGGTGTTCCTGACCCTGATCGGCCTCACGCTGGCGGTGGCGCTGACGAACCTACTCGGCGACGCCTGGTACATCGGCGTACTGATGATCGTGGCGCTGCTGCTCCCGTTGACGAGCGTCATCCGCTCGTTCAAACAGGGCGCTGCCCAGAAGCGCTGGTACGCCGCCACGGACCTCCCGCCGTACGCGATGCGGATGACCCCAGCCGCGCTCGAACTCGGCATCGAGGGCGCGCCGGCGCCCGTAGTCCTGCCGTGGCCGGCGGTGGTGGGGTTCCGGCACGAGCGCCGACTCGGCCAGCCCGTTCTCCTGGCCCTCCTGCAGCCGGGCGTGACGCCAACGAGCCCCGGCGTCAGCGGTCTCGACCAGCCCGCGGCGCAGGCCACGCTGCAACCCGGCAAGTGGGTCAAGACCGCCGGCTTGTACGGCGTACCGTCACTCGACCAGCCGGTTGAAGCCATCGACCACGCACTCCGCCACTTCTCCAACGGCACCGCCGCGGTCGCGCGCTAGCAGGGTAGCGAGCGGTACGTGTAGCCGAGCTTGGTGAGTTTGGTCAGGGCTCGGTCGAGGGCCGCGACGGTCTGGGAGCGGTTGCCGCCGCCGTCGTGCACCAGGATGATCGCGCCGGGACGGGCCCCGGCCATGATCGCGTGCTCGATGCTGGCGGCGCCGGGCTTCTCCCAGTCCTTCGTGTCGACGTCCCAGAGCACCTGCCGCTGGTGGTACGACGCGGCGATCGCCTGGATCTTCGCGTTCGTGGCACCGGTCGGCGGGCGCAGGCACTTCGACTTCACGCCCATCGCGATCTCCTGACGCACCTTCGCGTCCGGCAGCAGGGTCAGCGTCTTGTGGTCCCAGGTGTGGTTGCCGATGGTGTGCCCGGCGGCCCGCTCGGCGGCGATCAGTTCCGGGTACTGCGCGACCTGGATCCCGAGTACGAAGAACGTCGCGTGCGCCTTGTGCTTACGCAGGAGCTGCAGGACCTTCGGGGTCCACTCGTGCTGGGGTCCGTCGTCGAAGGTCAGGTAGAGCACCTTCCCGTGCGCAGCCAGGTTCCAGTCGTCGGCCGGGGGCTTGGCCACCGGGGGCTTGGCAGTCTGCGGGGGTCGTTTGGTCGACGACGGTTCGCCCTGCTTGGACAGGACCGGCTGGAGCCCCTGGTTGGACGTCGGGGTGACGGGCGCGGCGGCGGACGTGACGGAGTGGTCGGACGGTGTGGCGGCTTGGGCGAGGACGGCACCGCAGAGGAGGGCGGCGACCAACGGCAGAAGTTTGCCGGGCGGCTTGGTCATGAGGGGCATCTTCTCGCGTGCGCGGGGCCATGCGTTCGCGGGGGTGGGGGTGTGTCGCCCGTATCGTGTGCTTTCGGGCCGGAGATCCCGGCGTACAGACCTGTGAGGCGGGCCGATGACGGACAGCGGTGAGCGGACCACGATGACACGACGCACGGTGATCGGCGGTGCGGCGGCGCTGGCCGCGGCCGGGTTCCAGGCGGTTCCGGGGTACGCCGGTAGCGGGCCGGGCAAGACCGTCCGGCTGACCGTGATGGGCACCACCGACCTGCACGGCAACGTCTTCAACTGGGACTACTTCAAGAACGCCGAGTACGACGACAGCGCGCACAACGACATCGGCCTCGCCAAGATCTCGACGCTGGTCAGCGCGGTTCGGGACCGGATCGCCGCGGACCGGCGCGCGCCGCGACCGCTGCTGCTGGACGCCGGCGACACCATCCAGGGCACGCCGCTGTCGTACTACTTCGCCAAGATCGAGCCCATCACCGGCGGTCACATCCACCCGATGGCGGCCGCCATGAACCGGATCGGGTACGACGCCGCCGCGCTCGGCAACCACGAGTTCAACTACGGCCTCGACATCCTCCGCAAGTTCCAGCGGCAGCTGCGGTTCCCGCTGCTCGGCGCGAACGCCCAGGACTGGACCACGGGCCTGCCGGTGTTCCCGCCGTACACGCTGAAGCGGGTGCACGTGCCGGGCGAGAAGCCGATCACCGTCGGCATCCTCGGCCTGACCAACCCGGGCATCGCGATCTGGGACAAGGCGAACGTCGAGAACAAGCTGAAGTTCGGCGGCATCGTCGAACTCGCGAAGATCTGGGCGCCCCGGGTCCGCAAGGCGGGCGCCGATGTCGTGATCGCCTCCGTGCACTCGGGGATGGACCTGTCCTCGTCGTACGGCGACGCGCTGCCGTACCCGGAGAACGCGTCGGTGCTGATGGCCGAGACCGTCCCCGGGATCGACGCTGTCCTGGTTGGCCACGCCCACCTCGAGATCCCCGAGCGTCTCGTCACGAACAAGACCAGCGGCGAGCAGGTGGTGCTCAGCGAGCCGCTGAAGTGGGGCATGCGGCTGTCGCTGTTCGACCTCGACCTGCAGAAGGTCCACGGGCAGTGGAAGGTCGTCGGCCGGCACAGCCAGGTGCTGAACGCGAACACCGTCGACGCCGACCCGGACGTCGTGGCGTTGCTACAGAAGGACCACGACAAGGTCGTCGAGTACGTGAACTCGAAGATCGGTACCTGCACCGAGGCGATGTCCGCGGCGACCGCGCCGTGGGAGGACACCGCCGCGCTGGACTTCGTGAACTTCATCCAGGCCGACGCGGTCTCGAAGGCTCTCGTCGGTACGCCGCAAGCGTCGCTGCCGGTGCTCGCGATCGCGGCGCCGTTCAACCGGGCGGCCGCAATCCCGGCCGGGGACGTCTCGATCCGTGACGTCGCCGGGCTCTACGTCTTCGACAACACGCTGCTCGCTGTGACGATGAGCGGTACTCAGATCAAGGAGTACCTGGAGTTCTCCGCGCAGTACTTCAAGCAGGTCACCGGCACCGGGCCGTTCCCGTCCTCTGACGTCACCAACGCCCCGACCCCGACCGCGCCGAACGGTACGCCGGACTACAACTACGACATCCTCGGCGGCCTGTCGAAGACCCTGACCTACAAGATCGACATCGCCAAGGCGGTTGGCGCGCGGATCACCGACCTCGCGTACGACGGCACGCCGGTCGCGGCCGACCAGCAGTTCGTTGTCGCGGTCAACAACTACCGCCAGTCCGGCGGCGGCAACTTCCCGCACGTCAAGACCGCCCCGGTCGTCTACAACCGCCAGGTCGAGATCCGCCAACTGATGATCGACTACGTCACCGCCACCGGCGAAGTCAACCCGAACACCTTCCACACCGGCGACTGGTCCCTGGTCTCCAACGGCTCCCCGATCACCATCACCCCCTGACCTGTTACGCCAGCCACTCGCAGAAGCCGCAGCCGACCGAGTCGGCGGCGAGCGGAAAGGCGGAGCGCGGCCGCAGAGATCTCGCGATCCGTTCGGCGCGGGCGTCGTGCTGTCGTTGGACGTCCGTGTCGCCGTAGGTTCCGGATCGAACGTAGGCCCACTGGCGGTCCTCGGCGTGGACGAAGTACCGGGTCTTGCCGTCGGCGCCGTGTGCTTGCCAGAGGTTCGGGGCGAGTTCCGTGCAGCCGGTCACTGTCACCGGGCCTTCGACACGGTCGGTGAAGCCGGTGCACGGCGCCTGGTCCGGGGTGGCGCTGCGAACGGTGACGGTGACCTCGGCGATCCGCTGACCGTTCGACGGCGGCTCCATGACGTCGTACTCGAATCCTGAGTCCCACGAGCGCACGGTGTAGGGCCAGGTGCCGTCCAGGTCGGTCTGCAGCGGCCGGGCGATGACAGCCTCGATCCGCCGCTGTTCCGACCACACCTTGGAGAGCTTGAAACCGGCCGGGAGGGCGCCGAGGAGTACGACGCCTGCCGCGATCAGAACCGCTGCCGTCGACGGCCGCGACCACTGCCGGCGCCCGCCGTCGGCCGGCTGGTGGCAGCGCTGGAGAACCGCGCTGACGGAGAACGCGACAGCGGCCAGGAAGAGGAGTGGCTGGCCCCACCCGAGAAGCGATGCCCATGCGGCGGCGAGCAGAGCCAGTACACCGATCGCGGCGCCGGCGCCGAAGATCGCGCCGACGTGCAGACGGATCGCGAACACCAGGATCGCGAGCGCCATCGCGATCCCGCCGCCGAGAGCGCCGTACCCGATGCCGCCGACCATGGCCAGGCAGTCCTCGTCGGGCAGGCAGTCGGCGGACTGGACGCTCGTCACGATCGCCCCGACGACGAGGCCCACGCCGAGACCGATGCCCAGGGCCCGGAACACGATGACGACGATCGATCCGGCCCAGGTGCGCTCGTTCATGCCAGCAAAGTACGTGCACGGACGGTCACCGCGACTGAGCAGAACTACTCGTTCGAGGCCTTGACCCGGGGAATGGCTAAGTGATTTAGTCAGTTTGTGAGTTACTCAGCTGCCGAAGTGCCGCCCAGCCTGTCCGACCGGTTGACCGAGTCGATCCTCGGGATCATCCGGGACGGCGGATTGCGGCCCGGGGACGCGATCCCGTCGGCGCGGGAGCTGGCGAAGCGGTTCGCGATCACCACGCCGACGGTGCGGGAGGCGCTGCGGAAGCTCGAGGCGACCGGGGCGGTCGAGTTCCGGCACGGTTCGGGGACGTACGTCGGTCCGACGATCAACAACGTCGTACTGGCGAATCCGCACCGGCCGCCGATCACGAAGGAGTCGGTGTTGCAGCTGATCAGTGCGCGCCTGGTGATCGAGCCGGCCGTCGCGGCGCAGTCCGCACTCGCACGGCAACCCGAGAACTTGGAGCGCCTGGAGGCCGCGGTCACCAACGCGCTCGTCCCGCCGGGAGGTCCGGCGTTCGCGCTGAACTTCCACGTCGAGCTCGCGGCAGCGTCCGGGAACCCTTTATTACAAGAGGTTCTGTCGTCCTTGCTGAAGGTGCGCGTCCGTGAGCAACAGCAGATCCGCGCGCTGTACGACAACCGCGGACGCGATCACGAGGAGCACCAGGCGATCGTCGAAGCCGTCCGCGCGCAGGACTCCGTACAGGCCGAGCGGCTGACCCGAGAACACCTCGACAACATCCGCAAGGCCGTCGAGTCCGCCCCGGAGTTCTCATGAAACTCGCCGAACTTACGACCGATGAGGCTCTCGAAGCGGTCCGTACGGCGCCGCTCGTGATCATCCCGGTCGGCGCCCAGGAACAGCACGGCGGGGGGATGGCGATGTCCACCGACACCGTCCGCGCCGTCGGCGTCGCCGAGCGGGTCGCGGAACGCCTGGCCGGCCGCGCGGTGATCGCCCCGGCCGTCCCGTACGGCGTCTCACCGCACCACATGGCGTTCGCCGGGACGATGACGTTGTCACCGGCAACGTTCATGCACGTTCTCCGGGATCTGGTGGCCAGCCTGCACGACCACGGCTGGCGGCAGTTCCTGGTGATCACCGGGCATGGAGGGAACAACGCCGCCCTGTCCGTGCTGGCGCAGGAGTACGTCCGCAGCGAGCTGACGTTCGCGTGGACCCCGGTCACGTCCGTCGTTTCGGACCTGATCACAGGAGTCAGCGAGGTGCACGGTCACGCCGGCGAGGCGGAGACCGCGCAGATGCTCTACCTGGCACCGGACTTGGTCCAGGCCGACCGCCTGGAGCCCGGCGCCACAACGCTCGACGACCTGACCACCACGGCCCGGCTCTCAAGGCAGTCGCGCGGACCGCGGCTGTCCGTCGGGTTCGACGCGTACCACAAGCGTGGCGTGCTGGGTGATCCCCGCCGCGCCACAGCCGAGGACGGCCGGCTCCTCGTGGAGACCGCCGCCGACCGGATCGCCGCCTTCGCCGACGAGTTGCTCTCGGCCTGACGCACGACCCCCGAACACTGGACCTTCGCTCAGGGAGGTCCAGGCGCGAGCCTGCCCGCCTGCAGGCCGCACGCCCCGAGGAGGCCCCTGATGAACCTCGCACGCCCGAAAACCCTCCGCCCGCGCGGCGCACCTAGCCAGCGAGCTGCCCGGCGCGTCGGCGCGGTGCTGGCGTCGGCGGCTCTGGTGACCGCCGCCACCACGTTGCCCACGGCAACCGCAGCCGCCGCGCCCAGCTCCGGATGCGGCAAGCCAGCCGCTCCGAGCGGCGACTATACCGTCAGCAGCGGCGGCCTCACGCGGACCTATCGCCTGCACGTGCCGGACAACTACCAGAGCTCCAAGGCCAAGCGGCTCATCCTCGTCTACCACGGCCGCGGCAAGACCGGCGCCCAGACCGAGGCGTTCTCCGACCTGTCGAAACTCGACGCGATCGTTGCCTACCCCAACGGTGTGATCGGCGACGAGAACAAGCAGGCCTGGCAGGGTGCGCCGTACTCCGCCAAGGGCGTCGACGACGTGCAGTTCACCGAGGACCTGCTCGACCAGTTGGAGGCGTCGTACTGCGTCGACACGAACGCCGTCTACGCCACCGGCAAGTCCAACGGCGCCGGCTTCACCGGGATCCTCGCATGCCGCCTCGCCGACCGGATCGCGGCGATCGCCCCGGTCTCCGGCGCGTTCTACATCGAGGGCACGCACTGCGCGCCGAGCCGCCCGGTCCCGGTGCTCGACATCCACGGCACGGGCGACACCACGATCCCGTACGGCGGTGACGGTCAGCGCGACCTGCCCGACGTACAGACCTGGGTCCGGGACTGGACGGTCCACGACCACTGCGACCCGGACCCGAAGACGAGCCGGATCGGTGACGACGTACTGAAGTTCACCTACAAGGGCTGCAAGGCCGACGTCGTGCACGTCGCGGTCACCGACGGCGGGCACAGCTGGCCAGGATCGGATGCGACGTCCGGCCCGGGCTACGCAACGCAGACGTTCGAAGCGCATGAGCTGATCGGCGCGTTCTTCAAGGCGCACACGTTATGAGTACGGCGACCGACACGAGGGAGCTGCCGCGCCTGGTCAGGGCGATGGCGGTCATCGAGCGGATCGGGAACGCGCTGCCGCACCCGTTCTGGCTGTTCTGGATCCTGTCGGCGATCCTGGCCGTGGTGAGCGCGATCCTGTCCGCGCTGGACGTCTCCGTGCTCTCGCCGAAGGACGGCAAGGAGGTCGCCGTCCAGAACCTGCTGTCCGGCGACGGCCTGCAGATGGCGGTGTCGACGGCGATCTCGAACTTCGCCGAGTTCCCGCCGATGGCCACGATCGTGGTCGTGATCATGGGCGTCGCGCTGGCCGAGCGGACCGGGTTCCTGCAGGTACTGATGCGGGTCAGCGTGTCCCGGGTGCCTACGTCGATGGTGGTGTTCGCAGTCGCGTTCGCCGGCACGATGGCGCATGTCGCGTCGGCCGCGGCGTACATCATCCTGGTGCCACTCGGCGGCCTCGCGTTCCGCGCTGTCGGCCGGTCGCCGATCCTCGGCATCGTGGTCGCGTACACCGCGATCGCCTCCGGGTACGACGCCAGCCCGATCCCGACCCCGAACGACGCCATCTTCGCCGGCATCACCACCGCGGCCGCCCGCACCGTGAACCCGGACGCGCACGTCTCGGTGCTGTCGAACTGGTTCTTCAACATCGCGTCGTCGATCCTGCTGGCGCTGGTGATCACACTCGTCACCCGGCTGGTGCTGAGCAAGCGAACCGACCTCGACGCCGACCCGGACGCGCCCGGCGACGACGCGGATCAGCTGTCCGTATCAGTTGCCGAGCGCAAGGGTCTGCGCCGGGCCGGCATCGTGTTCCTGGTCGCGGCCTTGGCGATCGTCGCCATCCTGCTGCCGCACGGCTCCCCGCTGCGCGGCAAGGACGGCAGCATCGTCGACTCACCGTTCCTGGACGGCATCGCGATGGTGGTCGCCGTACTCTTCGGCCTGGTCGGCGTCACGTACGGCGTGACCGTGAAGGCGATCGAGCGCGCGGCCGACGTACCGAAACTGATGGCCGAAGGCATCAAACAGATGGCGCCGGTGCTGGTGCTGTTCTTCGCGATCGCGCAGTTCCTCGCGTACTTCGACTGGAGCAACATCGGCGACCTACTGTCCGCGGAGTCGGCCCGGATACTCGGTGACCTCGGGGCGCCAAAGGTCGTGATCTTCCTCGGCATCCTCGCGCTGCTCACGATCATCAACGTCCTGGTAACAAGCGGCTCCGCAATGTGGTCCCTGACCGCCCCGATCCTGGTCCCGATGATGCTCCTCCTGAGCGTCCCAGCCGAGACCACGCAAGCCCTCTTCCGGATCGCCGACTCGGGCTCGACTGCCATCACCCCCATGAGCCCGTACTTCGTAATGGCCCTCGGCTTCCTACAGCGCTACCGCAAAAACGCCGGCGTCGGCACCCTAGCGTCGTACACAGTCCCCCTAGCAGTCTCAATGACCATCGCCTGGACCCTCCTATTCCTCGCCTGGTGGGCCCTCGGAATCCCCCTCGGCCCAGGGGCACCGGTGAGGTAAGAGGACTGGATGGGTGGGATGGGATGAAGTCAGCCCATGCGATGCTACGCACGGCTCCTCCGTCGCCGCGCTACGCGCCGCCCCACCCACCCCCGGCTGCCGTCGGCAAGCTGCGGCTAGCGCCGCGGCAACCGCACCGCCGTCTCGCCCACTTTGTGCACCCACCGACCATTTTCCGGCGCCTGAAATGGTCGGTGGGTGCACAAAGTGGTGGCGGTAGAGAGGCAGTCGCCGCGGAGCGGTGTCCTTTGTACTTCCTCAGGTGACCGTGATGCCGGCGGTGCGGAGGTCGGTTAGGGCTTGGGTGGTGGTGGGTTCGGATACGCCTGCGGTGAGGGGGGTTAGGACTGTGGTGGTGAAGCCTTCTTGGTGGGCGTCTAGGGCGGTTGCGCGGACGCAGTAGTCGGTGGCTATGCCGCAGACGTCTACGTCGGTGACGCCCTTGCTGCGGAGCCAGTCGGCGAGGGTGTGGCCGCCTTCGTGGGACTTGCCTTCGAAGCCGGAGTAGGCGGCTGCGTACTCGCCCTTGTCGAAGATCGCGTCGAACGGCTGGGGGTCCAGGTTCGGGTGGAAGCTGACGCCGTCGGTGCCGGCGACGCAGTGGCGTGGCCAGGAGTTCACGAAGTCGGGTTCCTTGGAGAAGTGGTCACCCGGGTCGATGTGGTGGTCCCGGGTGGCCACGACGTACGCGTACTGCCGGTTCTCAGGCTCGGTCTCGTGCCATTTGTGCAGCAGTTCGCCGATCCGGAACGCGACGTCCGCGCCACCGGCGACGGCCAGGCTCCCGCCCTCGCAGAAGTCGTTCTGCACATCAACCACGATCAGTGCCCGGGCCATCGCGACGCTCCTTCTCCGGAGTACTCCTGAGCCCACCGTACAAGCGCCGCCGCCGTCAATGCTGCATTAAGAAGCCATCAGATTGCCACCGGTGATGCGCAGCAGCTGGCCTTGGACGGCCTTGGTTCGGGGGGAGGTGAGGAACAGGATCGCGTCGGCGAGCTCCGAGACGTCGGGCAGATGCCGCGCAGTGAATCCGGCCGTGATCTTGTCCAGGGCCGCGCGCGGGATGATCCGGTGCTCGCCGTTCTCCAGCGTGATGCCGGGGAGGACGACGTTCACGAGTACGCCGTCCGCGCCGAGATCGTGCTGCAGGCTCGCGGCCAGGCCGTGCAGGCCGGCCTTCGCGGCGCCGTACGCCCAGGCTCCGCCGGCCATGCCACGCTCCGCGAGGTCCGTCGAGACCAGCACCAGCCGCCCGTGCGCGGATCGCCGGAGCGCCGGCGCCACCTGCTGCGCGAGGTGCATGTTCCCCTCGAGGTTCGCGCGCACGATAGCGGTCCACCACTCCGGCGCGGCGTCCTCGATCTTGTCGGTCCGCCCGTCGTGTCCTCCCCAGTCGACCGCGTTCGCGACCACCGCGTCGAGCCCGCCCCAGTGCTCCACGGTCGACGCGACGGCAGCCGCGATCGTCTCCGGTGCGCTGAGGTCCAGCGGTACGACGTACGCCGTACCGCCTGCCGCCTCGATCTCCTCGGCGACCGCCTCGGCCGCGTCCTTGCGGGAGTTGTAGGTGATCGCGACCCGGCCGCCTTCCCGCCCGTACGCGATCGCGGTCGCCCGCCCGATGCCCGACGACCCACCCGTCACCAGCACCGCGGCATCCTTCAAACCCAGGTCCATGACCCGTCCTCCTGCAGATATTGTTAGTCGGCTAATCACAAAACTTAGCCGACTAACAAAACAGATGCAAGCGTGTCGAGAGCCACTCAGACCTCGGCGACTACCTGGGCCTGGGCGCCGTTGGGGGCGCGCAGGACGAAGGTGACGACCATCGGTGGTGTCAGCCGGACGAGGATCTGGTACTCGTGCGGCGGGTCGTCGGTCACCCGGACGGCTTGGATGGGGTCGGCGCTCGGGAAGGGGCCCGGGCGGGTCGGGATGTCGTCGAGCGCGAAGCGAGCCCGGACCGGTGGTGGCAGCGGACCGATCGGGAACGGACGGCGGGTCTGCTGGGCTTGAACCCCCAGAACGTAAGGGGGTTGAGCTGCGACATCGGCATCCGAGCCGAGCCGTGCCACCACACCGCGGCCGACGATCGTGAAGATGTCGATCAGATCGAGACTGGGCGGTTCGGCAACGAACGCCGGCACGGTGACTTGCTGTTCGGCGAGCCGGCCGAGCGGATCGACCAGCCGGACGAAGACGTCGACCGGCTGGCCGCTGTCGGGCCGGGTGAGCCATACGCCGAGTGGCGTTCGGCCGGCCGCTCGCGGTCCGCGGACGACGGCCGTGCCTGGGGCGGCGTTCGCCGGCGCCGGTCCGGAGACCGGCCCTTCCGCTACCTCCTGAAGTGGGAGCGGATCGACGTTGACCACCCCAGCCGCGCCCTGTACCTCGACCGAGATGCGGTGGCTACCCAGAGGAACCTCTCGGGGAGGTGCCGAGGTTGACGTCGTCACCAGGATCAGTTCGCCCGTGCCTGTCGGCGTAGCGACGAGCGGAGCCAGGTCCGGCGCCGTTCCTGGAAGGACTGTCACGACCACTGGTTCGCAGGCAGTCGACGGCAGACCACGCACAGCCGCAACCGGCACAGCATCAACCGGTACTGCGACCGCCCGCACGAACCAGTCGTCCCACGACGGACCGAACGCACCTGTCCAGTTGGCCGTGTAGGTCAACTCGCCAGTGACCGGGTCGGGTGGCTGCCCTGCGCCGGGCGGAACAGCCGGTACGACGGCGAACGCTGGCCCCATCGACTCGAAGGATCGCGCGGCGACCTCGGATCGCGTCCGGAACAGCCGGAACTCGCGGACCGGCACGCGGCTCGCCGAGGTCATGGTCAGGGCGACGCTGCCCGCGACTCCGATGACCGAACTGACGACAGGCGCCGCGGGACGACGCAGTCGCGGTGCCGCGACGGCCTGCAGGCTTGCGTGAGCGGGCGCGCCGCCGGGCCAGGCCGACTCGATGCCTGACGTGGACAGCGTGGTCACGGTGAACAGGTGGATGTCCGTCGATCCCTTGGGCAGGGTGACGTCCGCTTTGCGAGCCGACCCGGGCAGCACCTTCAGCCGCCGGAAGATCGACCGGCGGCGGTCAGCCGGGAGAGCGTCGTACGAGTCCCAGAGTTGTTGCAGCCGTACACCGGACGGCGTGCCTTCGGCCGCTCGGGCCGGTAGCCCGACGGATTGACGGAGGGCTGTCTCGGCGATCTCCCAGACGATGATTCCCTTGTCTGCTTGGAGTTGCGCGCCGGCGGGCACAGACCACTGCACCCTCGCGTGCGAGCAGCCTTGCGCGTCGGGTGCGCTTCCCATCGGGACACCGGGCGGCAGCGGCGGCGGAATCGGCGCGACCGGTACTGGCGTCGCCGCACTTGTCAGCGCAGGACTTGCCGCAGCCGGCGTCAGGCCGGACGTGACCCCGATCAGCAGGTGGGACCGCGTCCACAAAGCCGCACCCCAGCGCGCGGTCACGCCGAAGTCCAGGACGGGCACAGAGATCCGCAGCTTGTACCGACGGCCTTCTTCGCCCTGCGCAGGCCCAGCCGGTACGACGTTCTCACCGGCCGAGTCCAGATGCTCAACCTGTACTCCGGCGCCGCCCTGCAACTCGTGACCCGCAAAGCTCAGCGCCACATCCCGCCGAAAACAACCAGCGGGTGCGGCACCGAACGGCGTGACACCCGCCGGTGGAGGACTGGTCGACGACGCCATCGGGAACAGCACGACGCGCAGGTCGACCGCGACCGGCGTACGGTCTTCCCAGCTCACCGCGAGCTCGACCTCGAGTGTCGCGGGGCACGAGGTCGAACCGGTGAAGGTGGAGGTGAGCGCCATCGCGATGATGCGCGGCCGGGGCGGAGCAGGTTCGTCGCCGGCATACAGCGCGTCCTCCCACTTCGACCAGACGCCGAAGACATCCTGAACCGCGACCGGATAGCCCGGACTGCGCCCACCGCTCCCGAGCGGGATCTCGGCGGCGGCGTCGACGATGCTCGTCCGGCGGAACTCCGGCTGATCCTCTGGACCGTCAGGCACCGGAAGCAGCGGCCGGAAGTCGCCCGCGGGCCGCAGTGGCAGCAAGCACTCGGCGATCGTGTCGGCAGGCGACTCGAAGCGAGCCAGCGATCCGCCCGTTCCTTGCCCGAGCGCGGCCGTGCTCGGCGGCCGGAACCATGAGATGCGCACTGTCTCGCGCCACGGTCGATCCGGTACTTCGGGCGCCACCAGCCCATCGCGGCCAGCCGCGACATCGATCGGCGTCGCGGTGTTCACGTGCTGCGGGAAGGACGGCAGGTACGCCGCCATCGTGGTGGAACCCATCCCGTTGGGCGTGTCCGAGTACTCGGCGGTGACCATCAGGTCGTCACCACCCACCCCCGGCTGGTCGTGCTGACGTTCCTCCAGGTAGCTGGTTCCGAAGCCGAGTCCCAGAGCCAGGAACGGGTCCGCACTCGCAGGCAGGGTCAGCAGTGAGAGCACAGGCAGCTCGGCGGTCGCGGTCAAGGAAGACCCACTCGGACCGTCGACCGGTCCGGTGTCGAGCACGTTCTGCTGCTCGTACGGCGGAAGGGCCGGGCGATAGATCCGCTCGATCCGGGGCAGGGTCTCGTTGCGGATCTCCTTGAGCAGCATGCCGTAGTCCGGTGGCGCCCAGAGCGGCGCAGTACGGCTGGTTGCGGTGACTGGATACCAGCCGACCGGGGGACCGCCGCGCTTGAGTCGCTGCAGGGCTGCCTCGACCGGGTCCACCGGGTTGTCGAAGAAACCCTGCGGTCCGGCGTCGTACGACGTACCGGGCCAGGGGGAGTCCACCGGAAGGCCTACTCGTTCGAGCGGCGTCCACTCGTCGTCGTCGAGCACCTGCTGGAGTAGCTCGATCCGGAGGTCCGGGCTGTGTCCGTTGACCAGTAGCGCTCTCGTGCCACCCGGGCATCGGACGACGAGCCGCACCCGAGCACCGCCGACACTGGTGACGGCGGCGGCTCCGACGGTGGCCTCGAGGCCCAGAGCACCGCGGGTGACCAGGAGCCCGACAGGCCGAGCCGGGTCGATCGGGTCGCACTCGACTTCGACGTACGAGGCGACTCTGCTCCAGTTCAGCCCTAGGCCGCCCTTGACCGGGAGTTGGGTGAAGTCGGCGCGCTCGGGCCTGTCCCGTCGCGACCGCTGCCACACGACAAACGGCTCGGACGGAACGCCGAGTTCCTTGGCGCAGATCCAGCGCAACTGGATCTCGGTGGGCCGCTTCTCCCGGATCGTCTTCAGGTGCTCCAGCAGCCGGTCGTCGATCACGACGTGGTGCTGACGAACCTGCTGCAGGTGCTGCTCGGCAATGACGGGCCACGGGACCTTGGCCGCTTCGGCGCGGAACCAGTAGGGCCAGGCGATTCGACGAGCCATCAGTCCTCCACCTCCCAAGGCGCCCGGTGCAGGGCGATGCGCAAGGCCTCGGCCCGCTGTTCCGGAGTACCGGCGAGTGCGTCACCGGCGAGTACAAGATCCAGGCGCAGCTCGGAGCCGCGGGAGCCTGGGGCGAGCAGGACGACGGCTCGGGTGCCGCCTGGTCCTTTCACGAGTTTGGTGATGCCGGCTCTTGGTAGATCGCCGGCCGCGACCGCTGCGGTGCTCGGCTCGAGCGAGAGCCAGTCACCCTCGACTGCGGCCCACCACTTGTGACCCGGCCCGGCTGATGGGTCGGGTGGCCCCTCGACGACGGTAGGCATCGGCCGTGAGCGCCACATCGCCTCACTGCATTCCACGACGACCGCGACCGGCTGCGGTACCGCGTCACCGGACCAGAGCACTTCGGCCGCGGGATAGCGAGGTACTTGCGGGACGGCGAGCCCGGCGGACTGGTAGACCGTGTCCAGTACGTCGCCGGCCGGGGTCAGAGGTAGTGCGGACAGCGCGGTCGGAGTCGGCACATGTCGATCCGCGCGGGTTCCGAGCCGGATGAGCTTCGCCAGGTCGCCGACCGTGTCGAAGCGAGAGGTGGTGAAGCCAACCCGGTAGATGCGCCTGCCGTGGGCGTTGTCAGGTGCCCCCTTCGGTACGGCTTCGATGTCGACCAGGTAGTCGGTGAGCGGCTGCAGGTCGTAGGGCAGCGTCAGGATCGTGCCGTGGGTGCTGCTGCCACTGCTGTCGGTGCACGGCAGCTCGTCGAGCAGTTCGGTCACCGCCTGCTGCCATGGGTTCATGACCTGGCCCAGGTCTGGTGTCAGAGCGCCCATCACCCCGCCCTGGCCGGTCAGTTGATAGGGCAGGGTGAGTGAGAGACCGCCACCTGGTGGTTCGGGATGGAAGCCGGACGAGGCTTGCACGTGGACGCGCAGTTCCTCGCCGTACGCGTCGAAGAGGGCGGTCACGTTCTGGGTGGCGAGCGCGATCCGGATCGGCTCGGCGCAGAAGATGCCGGTCTCGTTCATCGCCGGCGCGGTGGCCAGCAACCATGGCCCGAGATCACGAGGTACCTCGTCCGGCCCGTCCGCCGCGAACTGGAAGTCCCGGGTCTCCTCGCCGCCCCAGTTCTCCGCCTCGGTGGGCGACGGCTTGTTCGCACCCGCCACGGACTGGGCGCGGTACTTCACCCTGACCGTGTACGACTGCGACGGCACCAGCAAGGCGACGTCGGTCGGGTCCTGGGTCAGGGTGGATTCGAGTAGATCGCGGTCGGTGGTGATGACCTGGGTGTCGTAGTCGAAACGCCACCGCTCGGCGGTGGTGATCCCGGCCGCGGCGATCAGCCAGTACGGCGTACCGGCGAGGAATCTCTCGCGGCGATCGGCGCCGAGCTCCACCACGGCAACGCTGCCCGGTACGTCGACGACAACGCGGCAGAGCAGCAGGTCGCGTTCTTCGGCGACGACCCGAGCCGCGATCCGCCCGGCGCGTTCGATCGGGTCGGCCCAGGGGCCGGCCGGGTCCGTCCACTCGCCTGGCAGCGGGTTGGTGGAGGTCACCATGCTGTCCGGGGTGACCGGCTGCTGCGCGACGACCGAACCGTCACTCTTGCGGCAAGTGATGATCAGGCCCTCGTTGAGCATCCGCTCGGACACCAGCAGGAGGAGTTCGAGTGCTTCGAGACCGCCGTCCACCGAGAGCCGCAGGGTGTTGCCGAAGTCCGACGGCTTGAATCCGGTCTCCTCCCAGATCTTCTTGACCAGCTCGCGTTCCTCCTCGGTCCCGTACGGCGCCGGGTCGGGTTCGTCGCCCGACGGTGAACGCAGGATCCGGCCCTGGCATCCCAGTGGCTGGTCGGAAAGCCCTTTGTCCCAAGCCGTTTCGGCCCATGCCGCACCGAGGTCGGCCAGCGAAGTACCGGTGGCGAGCAGATCCACGACCTCCTGCAGACCCTCGCCGTTCATCGGCAGCGCGGCGTTGCTGAAGGTCAGCGGGTTGCCGCTCTGCCAGACCTGGATCGAGTCGACGTGATCGATGTGGCCGGTCGGACACGGCACCGAGTCGCCGACGACGACCGCAGGATCCGTTCCCTGCAAGAGATCGGCGAGCGGATGGTGGGTCCGCCAGGTCTCGGTGACGTCGAGCTTGGCGTCGACCGGCGTACTGCGGAAGTCGCCCGGCTGGTCCGGCCAGGGGACGCCGGTCAGGCGCCAGCCGGCCGGACTCGGTCCGGTCGGCTTGTTGTCGAAGGTCCACACGACCGGCGCCGGGCGGGCGGGGTCGCTGCAGATGTGTCCCCATTGTTCCTTGACCGTGGTGGTGAGGCTTTCGCCGTACGGGACGGCTCGTGGTGCGGGCGTCGGCAACCAGCTCAACAACGCGAGGGCAGGGCCGAGTTGGGACTGGCCGGGCGCGTTGCGTGCCCACCAAGTCGCGGGTGTCTTGCCTGCGGGCGGATCCGGCTGCAGGTCGCCGATCAACTCGACGCCGGTGAGCTGGAAACGCCACCAGTTGTCGCCTCGGCGCACCCATGGGTCGGCTCCCGCGCCGGACGTGCCGCGCGCTTCACCACCGAGCACGACGTTGCCGGGCAGAACACTCGGCGGGGTCTTGAACAGGACGACCGGAACCGCATCCAACGGAACGGTCGGTATCGGGTCGCCGGACTGAGCTGCTGCGTCACCCAGCGCGCCGTCGACGGCCCGGTCGGTCGCGCTGCCCTCGACGAGGGCGGGGGAGCGGCTGACCAGTTTCACCCCGCCGATCAGCTCCGGAGGATCGGCCGGGTCCGGTGGGCCGCCGCCGATCTCGAGCTTGATGCAGCCCTCGACGCTGAAGAAGAAGAAGTCGACCTTGCCGCAGACCCGGCCGGTGATGCTGGTCGTGTCGGTGCTGCCGCGGCGGCCGACCAGCACGGTCAGTTCGGCCCGCGCCGAGATGCCGACGATCCACAGCCGCAGTTCGCCCCGGGCGTAGATCATCCCGCCCAGACCGAAGGGCTCGAACGAGATCAGCGCGTCGAACCCGGCCGCGACCTCGAAGTACAGGCCGACGGACTTGCTGCCCATCAGCACGCACTGCAGGTGGAAGCCGACCGCGATCGCCAGACCGTTGGTGGTGATCGATAGCTTCGGATTGGCGAGCGTGGTGCCGTCGCCGTGGATCATCAGATAGCCGGTGCCGCGGAAGACGTCGAGGATCGAGACCGTCACCGGGTCGGTGTAGGTGCCGAGATCGATGAACCAGTTCTGCGCCTGCGACAGATGGAAGAACGCGGTCACCGGGACGCGGATCTTCAGCAGCTTGAGAATGCTGTACTCCGCGACGATGCCGATCGTGATCGTGCCGCGGCCGAAGTCGAGGTCGAGCACGGCCAGGAAGGTGGCACTGCTCTGCGCCTTCAGGACCGGCGGCATCTTCAGCACGTCGGCCTTCATCACCAGCAACAGCCGCGGCCCGGGCACCTCGACCAGCACGATCCCCTTGAGGTGGATCAGGAAGCCGCCCTCGGCGGTGCCGAGCATCATGCCCGCGGCGATCGCGAAGCTGCCGGGGTTGAGCTCCCACCCCGCCGGATGCATCACGCTGAACCCGCGGGCAGGCGTGAGCTGATTCTCCAGCCACTTCAACGCCGGCGCCTGGACCCCGGTCTGCTCGAGCCTGCGGTAGTTGACCCCGACCCCGCCCAGGAAGCCGAAGATCCCCAGCCCCGAGTTGCCCAACGGCAACGGCACCGGGAACTCGACCTCGGCCCCGACCAGCACTCCGGTCGTGCCGGCCCGGCTCTCCAACGCGAGCGTGGCACTCGCGCGCAGGCCGATCGACGGGAAAGTCAGATCGAAAGCACCCTTGAACCCGAGATCGGTGATCTCCAGGTAGCCGGTGCCGTGAATCGCGCCTGGGATGTCCAGAGTGGCGCCGAGCTTGGTGAGTTGCGGCGCCTCGAAGGCGTCGAGCCGGAGCCGGACCCGAACGGTGTCGACCGTGACGATGCCGAGATCGACTCCGAGGCCGACTTCCACTTCCAGGTAGGTCGGATTGAGTCGGCTCGCGCGAACGCCGAGCACCCGGAGCAACGAATCCAACGGCGGCGCGGCCATCAAGGACCCGGCCGGTACGTCGAGCGTGTAGCCGCGGCTCGGGTCGAACACGGGCAGCGGCACGTATTCGACCGTCCCGTCGCCGTTGTTCTCGGTGTCCCACGTGCTTCTGATTCCGACCGCTTTGTAGCGGGTCACGATCGGCTTCTGCGGATCGACCTTGATGAAGCCGAGATCGAACGAGAACGCGGTCTCGAGATCGAGCAGCACGCTGATCTGGGTGGTGGTCGGGCCGCTGCCGGTGGCCGGGTTCACGAGGCCGTCGGTGACCACGAGCTGCCCGCCGCGCAGGACGACGTACTGGGTCTGGAGCTGGCCGCCGGCACCCAGCCCGACCGCGGCGCTGCCGAGGACGACGAGCGGAACCAGCTCGCCTGCTGTCGGACTCGGCGGCGTGACCGCGGCCAGGAGAGGGGAGAGGGCGGAGACGGCACCGAGGATGTTGAGCGCGGTGTTCGAGCCCGCGGACGCTCGCTCGACCTTGGCGAGGCCGTCGAGATCGCCTTCGACGGCCCGGAACTCGGCACTGGTCTCCCAGGACGAGCGGTCCTCGGCGACCTTGAGCCGGACCAGGAAGGTGCAGATGCCGTCGCTCGGATTGGTCCTGGCCGGGAGTTCCTCGTCCGTGTGCTCGTCCAGGCGCGCTTCGGCCGCGGTACGGACGTCGAACTCGCCGTAGATCTCGGCGCGCACGAAGGTGCCGCGGATCAGTTCGACCCGGACGCCGATCTTGCGGAAGCAGTCGGGGACCAGTTGGCGCGTTGGCTCGGGGTCGACTTCCGTGGTGGTCGCGGCCGCTGGGCGGGTCAGGTCCGCGGTGACGGTTTCGGTGGTTGGTGCCGCCGGCGTTGGTTTTGCTGTCGCCCGCCACCACTGCGGCGAGCCGGGCGGTGGCGTCGTGCTACTTGCCGCGGTCCCCTGACCATGTGGGGTGCCGGGAGTCACGGTGGTGAACTGCAGTTCCGTGGTCAGCAGTTGGATCAACGCATCCCGGCGCCGCCTACTGAGCTCGAGGTTCCGAGTGACGGCGTCCGGGTCGGTGTGGCCCTCGAACGACGCGAAGCCCTCGACGACCAGCGGCGTGGACTTCGGGATCTGTTCCAGCCGGGCCCGCGAGTCCGGGCCGAGGAAGGGCTGCGCGGCGCCCCATTCCTGGCGTGACGTTGCGGGGGAGGTGCGGATGTTGTCCGCGACGGTGGTCCAGTTGGTGCTGGTACCGGTGGGGAACTCGGTCGTCGTCGGGTGGTTGAACAACGTGTAGGCGCTGAACTCGGCCACTGCCGCGGGGGTGACTGTTCTGGTCGCCGTCACCGTCACGGTCGCGCCGGCTGCCACCGGGATCTCGGCGGTGTCGCCGTTGGCGGAGCCGCCGGGCCACGACCAGGCGATGTCGCCGCCGTCGTCCGGATCGAGTCTGACCGTTGCGGTGCTGTCGGTCTGGCTGGTGACGACCACGCGATGGCCGGTGCTGGTGACCGTTCGCGGCACGACTTCGCCACCTGGCGGGGGAGGCGGAGTGACCGGCGCCGCGGTCGCCTTGCGGACGGAGATGTTCCTGATCAGCTCGTGCAGGCCGGCATCGGTGACCTTGATCTCCAGCGCCGTCGTTCCGGCGGCCGGGAGCAGGATCGTCCGGCGGTCGAGGGTGGTGGGATCGCCGCCGTTGACGGTGACGCGATACGTGTACGGCGCGAGTCCGCCGCCGGCCGTGATGTACAGGGTTGCGCTGTCGGGCAGGTCGACCGGATTCGGTATCGGGTCGGTGTCCGGCACCGGATACCACTCACCGGCCGGACCCTGGAACGCGAGCCGGACCGTCGGCGACTGGCCGCGGTTCACCACCTCGGCCTCGAACAGCCCGGTCACCCCCGCGTGCTGACCGATCCCGATCCACAGATCCCGTACTCCGGCGCTGACCGCCAGCCCTTCGAGCCCGGTCGGCGCGACGAAGAGCCTGACCTCGGGCAGATACAACCCCTGCCAATCGGTCGGCTGCGTCCGCGCGTTCGCCGGTACTCCGGACGGGCCGGCTTCACCCGTCAGATCCAGGGTGGCGCTGCGGAAGGCGAACCCGACCACCTCACCCGGACCGATCAACGCATGGGCCGGCTCCATCCGGATGAAGTCGAAGATCTGATCCTGCGGAGGATGACCACTGACAGTACTGCTCAGCAGCTTGACTTCGAGCCCCTGTCCGACAGGCCGCAACAGCCGGACCCGCACCGCGGGCAGGTGGAACCGGACATCCGGGTTGGCCGGATCGGCGCGCAATTGTCCCTGCGCATCGAGCTTCGCACCCCGCAGGAACGGCAACCGCGCGATCGCCTGTGGAGTGTCGACCACGAGCCGCACGGTCCCGTCCGGATCGCCACCCGGCGCGTCCAACCGGAGCGCGAACTCGACCCCGACCCGCGGATCGGGAAACGTGAGCAGCGTGGCGGTGCTGTTCACCGCTCCCGGACTTCGGCTGAACGATCCCGTCGCCGGATCGAGACTGAGCGGCAGATCGCCACCCACGGTTGTCTTCCACACCCGCCAGCTGAACCCGTCGTCCTCGACGCGTTCCTCCTCGGTCGGTGTGTCGACGCTGTCCAGCACCGGCTCGAGCGCATCGAGCCCGCCACCGTTCTTCAAGGACGCAGGCGTGTCATCCCAAAGACTCATCTGTACTTCCCCCCAAGAAGGTCCCAGGGTTCAGGACAGCAGTTCTCGCCGCTGGAGGAAACACCTCAGCACCGGCCGTCAGTCGATCGGGCGGCCGGTGAGGTGGGCGAGGTCGGTGAAGAAGGCTCGGTAGACGGGTTCGTCGGACATGGGGATCTCGACGGTGGCCAGTGAATAGACGCTGCCCATGAGGCGGCTGTAGATCGGCTCGTCCGGGTCCTGGATGTGGGAGAAGTGCAGGATCATCGCGCGCTTGCGTACCTGGACGTGCACCCTGACCCAGTCCAGAGGCGTCCGGTAGCAGGCGATGATGTTCCTTCGCTGGAACAGTTCGAAGATGCCGCGATCGACGCGTACCTGCACGTCGGCATGTTCGAAGACGATCGGTTCGGTCATTTCAGTCCCGAGTGGGCGAGGCCTTCGACGAACTGGCGTTGGGCGATGACGAACACGATCAGGACCGGGAGGACGGTCATGGTGGCGGCGGCGAGTTGGGTGTTCCACATGTCGGCTCCGTACGCGTCGGTGAATCGGGTGAGAGCTTGCGGCAACGTGAACAGTTCCGGCGAGGTGAGGTAGACCGTGGGTTCGAGGTAGAGGTTCCACGAAGCCAGGAAGGTGAGGATCGCGACCGCGGACAGCGCCGGCCGGGCGAGCGGCAGGCAGATCCGCCACCAGATGCCGGGGCGGCCGAGGCCGTCGAGCCGCCCGGCTTCCTCCAGTTCGGCGGGCAGCGCGATGAAGAACTGCCGCATGATGAAGCTCGCCAATACGCACGGTGCGCCGAACGCGGTGACCAGGATCAACGGCCAGTGCGTGTTGATCAGCCCGGCCCGTTTGAACACCTGGAACAGCGGAACGATCGTCACCTCGCTCGGCACCAGCAGACCGGTCAGCACCACCAGGAACAGCGCGTTGGCGCCAGGGAACCGGATCCGCGCGAAGGCGTACCCGGCCATGCTCGAGACCAGCAGCGTGATCAACGTGACCAGTACGGCGATGTACACGCTGTTCAGGTACTGCCGGGCGAACGGCTGGAACGTGAACGCTTCGCCGTACGCCGCCAGCGTCGGGTGCTCGGTCCACAGCGACGGCGGCGCCTTGAAGATCTCCGGCAGCGGCTTGATCGACGCCGCGACCATCCAGATCGTCGGCACGGCGAAGGGGACCGCGAGGACTGCGAGCGCTGTCACCAGGAGCGCCCGCCGGAGCTTACTGTTCATGGAACACCCATTTCCGGCGCAGCTGCCATTGCAGCAGCGTCAGCACCATCACGAAGCTCAGCAGCATCAGCGCGAGCGTCGACCCGTAGCCGATGTCGTTGAACTCGAAGGCCTGCTGGAACACGTAGTAGACGAGCACGGTGGTGCTCAACTCAGGCCCGCCGCCGGTGAGTACGGCGATCTGCGCGAACGACTGCAGCGCGCCGACGACGGTGATGATCGCGGTCAGCAGCACCGTCGGCGAGATCAGCGGCAGCGTGATCCGGGCGAAGATCGACCGGCTGCGCGCACCGTCGATCCGGGCTGCCTCGTACAGCTCCGAGGGCACGCCCTGCAACGCCGCCAGGAACAGCACCATGTTCACACCGACACTGCGGACGACCTGGCTGACGATCACCGACAGCATCGCGGTGTCGCCGTGCTGCAGCCAGTTGGGTCCGTCCACGCCGATCGCGTGGAGCAGTCCGTTGATGCCGCCGTTGTCCTGCAGCAGGAAGCCCCAGACCAGGGTCCACGCCACCACGGACACCACGACCGGCGAGAAGAACAAGGTCCGGAAGAACGTCGCGCCGCGGAACCGCCGGTTCAGCAGTACGGCGATCAGCAGGCCGAGCGTGATGTTCAGGACCACGACGCCGCCGGAGAAGACGACCGTTGCCAGCAGCACCGATGGCAACTGCGGGTCGGAGGCCAGCGCGGCGTAGTGGTCCGCGCCGACGAAGACCTGCTTGCCGGTGAAGACGTTCCACTTGTTCAGGCTGTACCAGATCGCCAGGCCGACCGGGATCAGCACGAACAGCAGGACGCCGGCGAGCTGTGGCGCGATGAAGAGGTACCCGGTCAGCACATCTCGCCGGCGTGTGGTCCAGTAGCGCATCACTTGGCCAGGATGGGATCGATCGCGGTGCAGACCGACTTCAGGACGGCGGGGATGTCGGCGTCGGCCTTCCACAGCGCGTCCAGCGCGGTCTTACCTTTCTGGGCGATCTCGGCCGGGCTGGTGTGATTGGGCAGGGTGACGGCGTTCGGCAGCTGGTCGACCACGACCTCCTGCAGCTGGGCTGCGGACAGCTTCTTGTTGTTCTCGGCAAGCTTCGCGCCGGTGAGCAGCGACTTCCGGGGCGGCGGGAAGAACTGCGCCAGCTTCGCCGCGTTCGCCGGATTCGTCAGGTAGGCAAGGAAGTCGGTCGCCTGGTCAGGATGCTTGCTCGCGGCAAGGACACCGACACCGGCCTGGCCGAGTACGGCGTACTTGCCGGACGGCCCCGCGGGTAGCGGGTACAGGCCGAACTTGAACGACCCGGTGAGCAACGAAGCGCGGGAGACCTGCGCGACGGTGAAGGCGGCGTCGCCGGCGAAGAAGTCGGCCTTCGTGCCGGGCCCGGGCATCGCGCTGGTCTTGAACGCTGCGTCGTGCAGGAACGTGAACGCGCGCTGCATCTCCGGGCTGTCGAACGTGCAGGTCTTTCCGTCCGGGCTCCACGCCGAGGCGCCGAAGCCGGTCCAGACCGTGGCCAGCGTGTTCCAGGACTTGTAGTCGAAGTCCCGGATCACGAAGCCCGCCTTGCCGGTCTTGGCGTGTACGGCGGCGCCCGCGGCGGCGACCTGGTCCCAGGTGAGCGTCTTCGGATCGATCTTCTGACCGGCCTTCGCCAGGAGGTCGGTGTTCACGTAGAGGGCGAACGGCGAGTTCGAGAACGGGTAGGCGTACAGCTTGCCGTCGCGGCTGAACTCCTTGGTCGCGCTGTCCACCAGGTCGTCGTACTGCCAGCCGTCGGTCGCCTTCAGCTTGTCGGTCAGGCCGACCAGCGCGTCGGAGGCGATGAGGTCCTTGGACAGGTCGCCCATCCAGGCCAGATCGGGCGCGTTGCCGCCGGCGATCTGCGTGGTCAGGGTGGTGTTGTAGTCGGCGAACGGCAGGCTCTCGAACGTGATCGAGCTGACCTCGGGGTGCTCGGCCCGGTAGGCGTCGCCGATCGTGGTGAACAGCTTGAGCTGGTCCTCGTTCGAGGTCCAGACCGTCATCCGCAGCTTGACGTCGGTGGCGTTCGACGCGCCGGTGTCGGATGCGCCGCAGGCGGCGGTGAGTGTCGCCGCCGTGGTCAGCGCGAGCGCGCCGAGCAGCTTCCTTGCAGTGATCATGATGTGGTCCTTCGTGCTGGGGATGACGGCGGGGAATGACAGCGGGGGATGGGGCTCAGTAGCCGGCGATCTCGGGCCAGTGCAGTTCGACGCCGGCCTCGCTCAGCCGGCCCTGGAGGCGGTCGACGAGGGTGTCGTCGGTCGCGATCTGCTGCGGGCTCAGGCCGCTCTCGAGGCAGAACGCCACGAGTTCGCCCGCCGATTCGCCGATGTTCCACTCGACCGGATGCAGCCGGTAGGCGCCGTTGGTGATGTGGGTGGTGCCAATGTTCTTGGCGGCCGGCACCAGGTTCTGGGTGGCCGCCGGAACCAGCGCGCCGAGCGGGATCTCGAACGGTGCGCACTCGACGTCGATGTAGTTGTCGCCGCCGGTGGAGGGGTGCAGGTCGATCCGGTACATCCCGACTCCGACCGAGGCGTCGAACCGGGCCGGACCGTCGTACCCGCGGGCCTTGATCGAGATGTCCTGCTCGCGGACGGTGGTGAGTGCCTTGATCCGGCGCGATTCCCGGATGTACGGCGCTTGCGCGAAGCCGTCCGTGGTGCCGACCAGGTCGCCGCGGAGTCGCAGACCGGGCCAGCCGCGGCCGCCGTCCGGACGGGGCGCCTCGGTCTGCAGCCAGTACACGTACGCCCGCGACTGCGCCTTCGCGGCGAGAAGATGGACGGCGCGGTCGTCGGTGTCGATGATCGAGCCGCTGACGTAGTCGAGCTGCGGCCAGTTGGCGAGCACGATGTCGCTGTCGTAGAAGCCGTCGGCGAAGTTCTGCCGGGCCGCGATCCGGCGGAACTGCCACAGGTCGTTGTCGCCCGCGTCGAACCGCGGGTCGCCGCTGGCGTCGGCGGCCGGGTTGACGTTCATGGTCCGCTCTTCCGGCGCCAGCGTCCGCGGGTTCGGGGCGACGAAGGACAGCATCGGCGCGCCCCAGAACGGCAGCTCGAACGAACGCCAGAAGTCGTAGTCGTCGGGCCGCGCGATCGTGTGGTCGCCGGCGACGTGGTCGAAGACGAAGCACCACGCGATGGATTGCACGTTGGCCGGATCCGCGACCTCGGCGGCGCTCGGCTCACCGGTGTCGGATCGCGCTTCGGCGCCGACGACGTACTCCGTGCCGGTCAGCGGCAGCAGGTCGCCTGTCTCAGTACCGTCCAGGACGAACTCGGCGGAGATCACGGTCTCGGCCCCGGTCGTCGGATCCGCGACCGTGACCGTGCGGACGACGCCGTCAGTCACCTCGGCCGCGACGGGGACGCAGGGTTGCAGAACGGTCAGCCGCCCGGTCGATCGGTACGGCGCGAGCAGTCCGGTGATCACCGCGTGGGCCACGCGAGGCTCGTGGCACAACCGGCTGACCCGGCCGCGTCCCGGATTCAGCTCGCGATCCATGCGGGCGGCATCGGTCAGCGGGTAGTGGTCGCGGTAGTAGCGGCGGATACCTTCGCGTAGTGCGCGGTACCGGGCGGTGACACCGAACTGCTCGACCCAGATGTGCTCGTCGGGCGGCACTGCCTGCGAGGTGAGCTGTCCACCGAGCCAGGCGTACTCCTCGGTCAGCACCACGCGCCGGCCGCGTTGCAGCAACGCCAGCGCGGCGGCGACGGACCCGAGGCCGCCGCCGATGATCGCGACCTCAGTGGAAATCACGATTCCGTCCGTACGACGATGGTGGCGCCCGGCTCGACCTCGGAGTCGAGGTGCCGTCGCGTCTCGAGGTCGGCCCAGTCCTGCGGGTCGGTCGAGATCAGCAGCTGGAGCAGGTCGAGCGCCTCGGCCGCGAGTTGTTCCCTCGGGACATGGAAGCCCGCGAGCGGCCGGCCCTCGATGCGATGACCGCGAACCTCGCCGAGCGCCGCGACCGAGATCTCGTCCGGTACGGCGACGCCCGCGGCCGTCAGCGCGTGGACGACATCCTCGATCAGGAACGCGTCCTCGGCGAAGATCACCGTCGCGCCGGTGGCCTGTGCCAGCCGGGGCAGGTCGGCGATCCGCTCCTCACCGACCAACAGGAAGGCGAGTCGGCCGTCCGCGGAGGCGGCCTCGACGGCACCGCGACGGTCTCGGGCCGCGGGCGTGTCCCGGCCGCGGTGTACGTAGAGCGCCTGCTGATGCCCGGCTGCCGCGGCCTGGTCGATCAGTGCCGTGGTCGGCGTGACGTAGTCGATGGCGACGTACGGCACCGCGGCGGCGGTCTCGTCCCGGCGGCCGATGGCGACGAACGGGAACTGTTCCGCGACCAGTCGTTCCAGCTCGGACGCGACCATCTGCTGACCGAGCAGCACGCAGCCGTCGGTCAGCCGCAGCCGGGTCTTGCGGTGGAACAGGCTCCGGGTGCCGTCCTCCACCGGTGACGAGGTGAAGAACAGCAGGTCCCAGCCGATCCGCTCGGCGGCGCGCTCGATCCCGTTCAGCAACGGCCCGTAGAAGTCCATGCTCTCGGGCGACAGCGCGGCCTCGTAGGTGAAGACGCCGATGATCTGGTTGTCCAGCCCGGCCAGGCGGCGGGCCGCCGGGTCGGCGACGTACGTCAGTTGCTCGATGGCCTTCTTGACCCGCGCCCGGGTCGCCTCGGGGATCCGCACTCCGCCGCCGTCGCGGTCGTTCAGCACCACCGACACGGTCGTCTGGCTGACGCCGGCGAGCTCGGCGATCTCGCGCTGGGTGACCCGGCGAGGTTTCGGTGCCATCGTTCCTCCGTTGTGATAATGCCTATCTTCAGCGAACTGCGGCGACCATAGCCCAGGCACAGTCGAAAGCGCAATGACCTCTTGACGTCCAGGTTGGAGGCTGGGAATGTTCCGTCCAGCGAATCTGAAGATGCGCATTATCAGAAGGAGTAGTCGATGACCTCCACCCTCAGCCGCCGCAGCCTGCTCGGCGCGGCGCTCGCGGCCGGCGTCGTCCTGGTCGCCGAAGCGACCCCGATCAGCGCGTTCGCCGCGGCCGGTGACGTGACCCTGACGGCCGGCGGCATCAGCCTGCTGGCCAGCCCCGGCGGCCGGCTCGCGATCCGTGACGCTGGTGGCGTCACGCGGTCGGCCGGCTCGAAGTTCCAGGTCAAGGACAGCGTCTCCGGCGTCCTGACCTCCACCGGCGGCACCCCGACGCTCAGCGCGCTCGCGGACGGTACGCCGGCGATCCGGATGGACTACACCTTCGACGCCGCCGCCGGCTCGACGACCGTCACTGGCTGGTTCAGTGTCAGTACGTCGCACGCCCGGCTGGAATGGCGGATCACCGGGCCGGCCACGCTGCTCCCGGACGGATTCCTGTTCAGCCGCGCGATCCAGGCACCGACGGCACCGGACGACTACATCGCGATCACCGAGTGGGTCCGCGACGCGGGCGGCGGGATCCCGTACGAGGACACCGTCGGGGTCGCGCACACGTCGACCTGGAGCTCCAGCTTGCACGGGCTGTTCCTGCTGGACCGCTCCCGCCAGGCGTGGACGAACGCGACCTGGGTGCACTCGCCGGGCGTGGTCGATCCGGCCGGCGGCTGGACCAGCCGAGCCGACTTCTTCTTCTCCGAGACCCGCCCGTCGGCGACTGCCACCATCGGCCGCGGGCGGGAGCTCGGGATCGAGCTCACCACCAACAGTGACTTCAACCTGTACGAGTCGGCCGGTGCGCCGATGGCGCTCACCGCGCTGGTGGCCAACGGCGGCGCGGCCAAGTCGGTCGACCTCGAGCTGTGGATGCGCAGCTTCGACGGCGTGCTACTGGCCTCGACGGGCGTGACCGGAAGCGTCGCCGCAGCAGGCACCTGGCAACACACCTTCAACCTGACGGCGCCGGCCGGTGGGATCGCGTTGGCGGAGGTGGTGGTCCGGTCCGGCGACGACGAGGCCTTCGCACGGACCAGTTTCGCCGTACTTCCGGCGTACGACTATCAGGCCGGTGCGGACAGCATGTTCGGGATCGCCAACTACCCCTGGCTCCAGCGGCCGAGCGCCGACGCCGTCCTCGACCTGTGGCAGCGAGCCGGTATCAGCCTGGTCCGGATCGCGTACGACGGTGGGCCCGGGTTGCCGCCGTCCGCGTTCGACGCGCGCGGGATGCGGCACAACATCGAACTGCAGCCGTCGTTGACCGTGACCGACACTGAGGCGGCCGCGTGGGCCGCGGACAAGTTGGCGGTGGCGGCCGGTGCCGGTGCGGCGTACTTCGAGGTGGGCAACGAACTGAACCGGCCGTTCAACACCGGGGATGCCGCACAGGCCTATCTGGACAAGGTGATGCGGCCGGTGTTCGACCGCCGGGCCGTCACCGGCGACACCGTGAAGCTGATGAACAACGGGCTGGCCGGAATGGACAAACCATGGGTGGAGAACTTCATCGCCGCGGGCGGGTGGGACCTCATCGACGCCTTCGCCTACCACCCGGGCCGCGGCAACTTCACGCCTGACTACATCCCACCGGGCGACGACTGGGACACCGGTGCCGAGGGCACCTACTGGAACTTCTACGGCGGGCTGAAGCAGCTCAAGGCGTTGATGGCCGAGCACGGTGCGAAGGAGATCTGGCTGACCGAGGCGTACGCGCCGACCAAGCCCAACAGTTGGTGGCACGACACCTATCGCCACGCCGCGGAGAACGTGCTGTTGAGTTTGGCGCTGGCCAAAGCCGAGGGCGTCAAGTGCGTCTGCTGGTACCAGTTCCACGACAGTGTGCTCGGGATGCCGCAGATCGCCGATCCGGACAACGTCGAGTACCACTTCGGCCTCATGAACCGCGATCTGAGCCCGAAGCCGTCGCTGCTGGCGTACGCGACAGCGGCTCGCGCGCTCGACCAGGCCGTCTTCCGTGGGCAGCTGACGTTTGCGGATCCGCAGACGTTCGGCTTGTGGTTCGACACCCCGGACGGGCCGGCGGTCGTGCTGTGGAACCGGGCTGACGGCTACATCCTGAACACGGCCGGCCAGCGCACCGATTGGCACTTCCCGGCGCCGGAGGTCTGGGTCGACCCGTGGCCGACCAAGACGCCGCTGACGGTCGCCGCGAGTTCCGCCGTACGAGAGCTCGATGCGATCGGGCAGGCTCGGACGTTGCCGGTCACCAACGGCAAGGCGACGCTGACGCTCGACGGCGCACCCCGCATCTACTACGGCCTGGTCCCGCACGTGAGTGGCACCGGCACGAACACCCTGGCCGGCTGCCGCCCCGGCCGCCGATGACCCCGAGCCACGGGGTGCGTGTGCCGACAGTTATCGTTTGAGTGCGCATTGTCATCGAATCATGGGGTCGGCATCTTCCGCCGGAGCGGGCCCTTGGGGGTTTGCTCATGAAGAAGGCCGTTCTGGCTGTCGTCACCGCTGCGGCGGTGGGCGCCGCCGCCCTGATTCCGTCCGGTCCCGCTGTTCAGGCAGCTACTGATGGGGCGGCCGCCAGCGCGCCGCGCGGGTTCGGGTCCGCGCTGTCGTCGGTGCAGCAGCCGTCCTGGCAGACGAACGCGAGTGTGAACACGGTCGCCGTCGCGGGGAACCTGGTCTTCGCGGGCGGTCTGTTCACTCGGGTGCGGCCGCCGGGGAAGGCTCGCGGGGTCGGGGACGTGGCGCGGAAGTACTTCGCGGTGTTCGACCGGTCCACCGGCGTACCGACCCGGTTCGCGCCGCAGGTCAACGGGCCGGTGTGGAGCGTCGCGACCTCTCCGGACGGCCGGCGGGTCGTGATCGGCGGCGACTTCACCGTCGTCGACGGGGCCGCACGGTCGCGGGTGGCGATGTTCGATGTTGCCAGCGGCAAGCTGGTGGCCGGCTGGGACCCGGTGGTGAACTACCGGGTCGCGGCGCTGAAGATCTCCAGCGACACCGTGTACCTCGGCGGCTCGTTCGGATCCGTGGACAAGGTCACCCGCGGCCGGGCGGCCGCCGTCAGCCTGAACAGCGGTGCGCTGCTTGCGTGGAGTCCGAACGCGAACGACGACGTGCACGCGATCGAGCTGTCGACCGACGGCAAGCGGGCGTTCGTCGGCGGCGGCTTCACCCGGATCGGCGGCCGCGACGTGCACGCGCTGGCGATGGTGAACGCCGCCACCGGCGCCGCGCTCCCGATGCCCGCTGCGGCCGCGATCCCGCCGAAGTCCGAGGAGTGCGACAGCCGGGTCAAGGACCTCGAAGTCCAAGGAAACAAGGTCTTCGCGTCGAACGCCGGTACGCTCAGCATGGGCTGTTACGACGGGGTGCTGGCCGCGGACGCCACCACCGGCAAGCTGCTCTGGCAGAGCAAGTGCCGGGGCGCGACCGAGGCGATCAAGGCGATCGGGAACTGGCTGTACAAGGGTTCGCACGCCCACGACTGCAGCGCTGACGGCGCGTTCCCGGACAAGACCGGGATGCATCACTTCCTCGTCTACAGCGCGATCACCGGAAAGCTCGGTCCGTGGTTCCCGAACGCGACCGCGGGCGGCACGACCCTCGTCGGTCCGCTCGCGTTCGCGTCCGGCGGCAACGATCTCTGGGCGGGCGGTGACTTCACCAAGGTGAACGGGGTACCGCAGGAGGGGCTGACCCGGTTCACGAACACTCCGGGTGGTGCGGCGCCCGCACGGCCGGCCGCGCCCAAGGTCGCCAGCGCGCGGGCGAACAAGGTGACGATCGCCTTCCCGACCGTGCTCGACCGCGACAACATCACGCTCACCTACCTGCTGTACCGGGGCAGCACGCGGATCGGCAGCTGGTCGCGTACGTCGAACTCCTGGACGAAGCCGACCGTCACTTCGATCACCGACTCCGGCCTGACCAGCAGGCAGACGTTGTCGTACCACCTCGAGGTCAGCGACGGCCGCAACGTCCAGAAGAGTCCGTCGGTCTCAATCCGCGTCCGCTGACCTCAGCAGCGGGTGCCGCGGGGCGGTACGTCGAGATCGGCCAGGTAGGCGTCGATCTTCGCGCGGGCGCAGTCGTTGGACATGTAGAGCGTGTGTCCCGGGCCGTCGTGGTAGATCGACCCGCTGCCCGGTACCTGGTCGATGACCCGCGTCGCGGAGTCGTACTCGCTCCAGTTGCCCGCCATCAACAGTGGCGGCAGGCCGTCCGGTAGCGCGGCAGGTTGATTGCGGACGGGCACCGGCCAGCCGACGCAGTTCAGCATCGCCTGCTGGATTGTGCCGGCGATCCCGGTGTACGGCGCGGCGGCCTCCATGCGCCGTACTTGCTGCTGGAGTTGGCGTTGGCTGGTCGGATGCGGCCAGTCCGTGCACTCGACGACACCTGGTGACGGCGCCGACGGGAACGGCGCGTTCGGCGGCGCCGGTACGAACCCGGACGCGTCACCGGTCGCCGCAGCCTTCCTGAGCGCGGCCAGCAGCTTCGGGTACGACGCCTCACCCAGCCGCGCGAGCCGCAGCCCGGTCCAGCGGATCTCGTTGCCGTCGTACGTCGTACTCCCGGCCGGCAACGGGTTACGCTGCGCCCGCGCCACCACCTGCTGCCACAGCGCGGCGCAATTTTCTTGCCCACGGCACCAGTCGAAGAAGCGGGTCATGAAGGTCTGCACGTCGCGCGCGAGCCGGGTCAGCTCGCGATCCCAGTGGTCGGTGCTGTGGTTCCAGGTGCCGTCGAGGACCAGTGATCGCACCCGGTCCGGGAAGAGTCCGGCGTACGCCTGCCCGATGAAGCCGCCGTACGACGCTCCGTAGAAGTTCACCTTCGGCTCGCCGAGCGCGCGCCGGATGGCTTCGAGGTCGCGCGCGTGGCTCGCCGAGTCCATCGCCGCGAAGAGTTCCGGATCCTTCGCCTGGCACTTCTCCGCGATCGCCCGGTTGGCAGCAGCGAGCGCGTCGAACTCGGTCTGGTTGCGCGGCACTCGCGGTTGGCGCACGCCGGTCCATTCGCACGGCAGGTTCGTGCTCATGCCGGGGAGGTTGGGGCCGCCACGGAGATCCCAGGTGATGATGTCCATCGTCTGGCGCAGACCGGCGAACGTCTGCCCGGCGCCGTACGAACGCAGCAGGTCGATGTTCATGCCCATCGGTCCGCCCAGGTTGACCTGCACGGATCCTTGGGGTTTCGGGCCGGTCGCCGGGAGGCGGCCGACCATCAGTGTGATCTTCCGGCCGTCGGGGCGGTTCCAGTCCACCGGCACCTGCAGGGTCGCGCACTCGACGCCGACGCCGCCCGGTCCGCCGGGACACTCACCCCAGTCGAGAGCTGATGCCGCCTGTGTCGCCTGGGCTGGTGGGGTGATGGCGGCGTTGAGCACCAGCAGGGCGCCGGCCGCCAGGGCAAGTGGTTTCAGCATGCCGGACACGTTCTCGCGGATCCGCGGACCGCACATCGGACCACGGGCTGTCGGACTCCGGTCCGAGGTGCTGGTCCGCCGGCTCAGCTAGGTTCGGTGCGTGGAGTACGGACTGAGCCGGCGACAGCTGATCGCCGCGGACTGCGTCGTCGCGGCCGGGTACGCCGTCCTAGTCCTCCTTACGTCGTCGACGGGCCCCGGATTCGTCGCGATCGGACTCGCGCTGCCGATCGCGGTCCGGCGGATCTGGCCGATCCCGGCGCTCGGCGTCGTCGCCGTGATGTCCGTGGTCGCGGTCGTAGTAGACGCGCTGCGCGATCCGCTCCTCGCCGCCGCCTACGTCCTGTACGTCGTCGCGCTCACCCGGACCTCGAACCGCCCGCTGTCCAGCCGCCGCCTGATCGGCCTGGCCGGCGTCGTCGGCTTCGTCGTACTGCTCCTCGCCATGGTGGCCGGCGCACCGGCCGGGGAGTCCCGCGCCGCGCTCGTGCTCACCGGGATCGCCGCGTTGTACGGCGCCTGGATCCTGGGACAGGTCGTCCGGGACCGACGGGCTGCCGCCGCGCGGTCGGCGCAAGTGTTGGCCGAGCAGGCCGTGGCCGCGGAGCGGTTGCGGATCGCCCGCGAACTGCACGACATTGTTGCGCACAGCATGGGATTGATCGCGGTCAAGGCCGGGGTCGCGAACCACGTCCTGCAGGTACGTCCCGAGGAGGTGTCCGACGCGTTGTCGGTGATCGAGTCGACGAGCCGTGACGCGCTGATCGAGCTCCGGCACATGCTCGGCCTGCTGCGGACCTCCGACGAGCCGGTGGAGCTCGCACCGCCCGCAGGCCTCGCCGCGCTGCCGGATCTGGTGAGCCGGGTCGAGTCGACCGGCGTCCAGGTCGAGCTGCAGGTCGACGTACCAGGACCGCTGCCGGAGGCCGTCGGCCTCACCGTCCACCGGATCGTCCAGGAGTGCCTGACCAACGTCACCAAACACGCCCGCGCCACCCGCTGCCGCATCACGATCACCGGCAGCGCGAACGCCGTACAGGTCGAGGTTTCCGACGATGGCGCGGGAGGTGCAGTGGTGGAAGGACATGGCCTGATCGGGATCCGGGAGCGGGTGAGCGTGTACGGCGGTTCGTACCATGCCGGGCCGCGTGCGGGCGGCGGCTTCGAGGTCGTCGTACGGCTGCCGTATGAGTGAGATCCGGGTGCTGGTCGCGGACGACCAAGCGTTGCTGCGCGGCAGCTTCCGCGTGCTGATCGACACCACGCCCGGGCTGACGACGATCGGCGAAGCGGCGGACGGGATCGAGGCGGTCGAGCTCGCGCGGCGCGAGCGGCCGGACGTCGTGCTCATGGACGTCCGGATGCCCAGGCTGGACGGGATCGAGGCGACCCGGCGGATCTGCGCCGCGCCGGAGACCGCCGGGACCAAGGTGCTGATCCTGACCATGTTCGACCTCGACGAGGCTGTGTACGCCGGTCTGCGCGCCGGGGCGAGCGGGTTCCTCCTGAAGGATGTCCCGCCCGTGGAGTTGCTGCAGGCAATCAACGTCGTCGCGGCGGGTGAGGGACTGCTGGCGCCCTCGATCACGCGCAGGCTGATTGCCGAGTTCGCGCGGCTGGCCGAGCCGGGGCAAGCGCCGCTGACGGGTCTCGACGGCGTGACCGAGCGCGAACGGGAGGTGCTCTCGCTGATCGCGCGCGGCCTGTCGAACGAGGAGATCTGCGACCACCTGCACGTCGGGCGCGGCACGGTGAAGACCCATATCGGGCACCTGCTCGCCAAGCTGCACGCCCGCGACCGGGCCCAGTTGGTGATCGCCGCGTACGAGTCCGGCCTGGTGCAGCCGCGTCGCCGCTGACTACAGGTTCGTCAGCTTGGTGCGCAGCCCGACCGAGCGCGCGGGCGAGACCTCGTCGCTGATCGTCAGCGCCTCTTCCAGGTACGCCGCAGCCTTGGCCGGATCGCCGACCGCGGCGGCATGGTCGGACAGACCTTCGAGCGCGCCGACGATGTAGGCGTTGTTCTGGTCGGCGACGGCACCGCGATGGACGTACTCGAAGCATTCCAGCGCCTCGTCGGTTTCGCCGGCGGCGAGCAGGGTGGTCCCGAGCGATTGGCGGGCAGACCAGCGCACCTGCTCGTTGCCGCCGTGCTCGGCCACGGCGACGGCCTCCCGGCTCTGCGCGAGCGCGGTGTCCACGTTTCCTTGCAGCCGATTCACCAGTGCGAGCCGCGCGAGGGCGAACGGGATACTGAACGAGCTCTCGAGCTCGACCGCGACATCGCGCGCCTCGGTGGCAGAGGCCATTGCCTCGTCCAGCCGGCCCAAGTTCACGTAGCAGGTGGTGAGCCCGCTCAGTGCGTCAGCGCGCAGCCCGGAGGCGCCGCGCGGCCGCAGGATCGCCAACGCGGCGGTGTAGCTCTGCTCGGCGTCGACGTACTCGCAGGCATTGCTGAGCGCGAGTCCGCTGAAGGTGAGCGCTCTCCCCAGCAGCAGGTCGTCCTGGACCTCCCGGGCGATGTCGGCCGCCTTGCGAAGAGCCGGAAGCGCTTCGCCGAACGGATCCACGGTCTGCATCGCGAGACCGAGGCTGGTGTAGAGACGGCCGCGGACGCGGGGATCGGCGTCGTCCGGGAGCAACTCCAGAGCTTCCCGCAGTGCGTCGGTCGCGCCCTGCGTATTTCCCCTCCCTCGCAGGTAGCTGCTGAGTGCGTGCAGCATGTGCGCCTCGGCTTGGCGATTGCCCGCCCGCCGGGCCGCTTCCAGGCCGAGCTCGATGACCTGCTTCTCCTGCTGACGGTAGCCGCGCAGTTGCAGCAGTCGCATCGAGCCGAGGGCCACGAGCCAGGTGTACTCCAGCCGGCCGCGCGCCAGCGCCTGCTCGACGGCGGCCGCGAGGTTGACCGCCTCGGCGTCGGCCCAGGTCACCGCCTGCCGGATCGTGTCGAGCGCAGGGAGTTCGACGACGAGTGGCCGGTCGCCGAGCTCGAGGAACGGTGCGTTTCCCTGCTGCGCCAGCGGATGGTTCGCGGTCTGCACGTAGTACTCCAGCAGCCGGTCCGTCGCCACGTCCGGATCGACGTCGGTCGTGCGGGCCAGCTCGGCCGCGTAGTCCCGGATCAGGTCGTGGAACTGATACCGGTCGGGCGTCGGTTCGAGCAGCAGGTTCGCGTCGACGAGCGACTCGGCCAGATCGGCCGCCTCTTCGGGTGCACAGTCCACCAGGGCGGCAGCGCCGTACCGGTCGAAGTCGCGACCCGGGAGCGCGCTGAGCAGGCGGAACATCCGCTGCTGTTTCGGCGCCAGTTGGTCGTAGGACAGTTGGAAGGCGGCCGCGATACCGAGCCCGTCGGCGGTGAGCTCGGTCAGCCGACGGCCGACGCGGTCCAGGCGTTGGTTGATGTGGGCAACGGTCCAGGCCGGCCGGTGCCGGAGCCGGGCGCCGGCGATCCGCAGCGCCAGCGGAAGGTTGCCGCAACGCTCGATCAGATCGTTGCTAGCAGCAACGTCGGCGGTCGCGCGTTCCGCGCCGACGAGGGCTGCGAGCAGGTCGGTGGCGTCGGTGGAGTCGAGCAGCCCGAGGTGCAGTCGGTCGCGGACGTCGAGTCCGGTCAGCTGGGTGCGGCTGGTGATCAGTACGCCGCACGTCGGTGATCCCGGGAGCAGCTGGTTCACCGTCGTACTGTCCAGGGCGTTGTCGAGTACGACGAGCACGCGCCGCCCCTCGACCGTCGTACGCCACAGGGCCTGGGCCTTCTCCAGGGTGTGCGGAATGGCCGCCGCTGGTACGTCGGCGCCGAGGAGCAGGTGGTCGAGCGCCGCCTTCACGTCCAGCGGCGGGCGACCGGGAGTGTGGCCGTGCAGGTCGACGAAGAGCAGGCCGTCCGGGTACCGGCGGGCGAGTTTGCGGGCGGTGTTGACGGCGAGCGCGGTCTTGCCGACGCCCGCCATACCGTCGATCGCGACAATCGGCGGCGCCTGGCTGTCCGTTGCGCTGAGGACGTCGGCGAGGTGGCCCAGTTCGGCGTCGCGGCCGACGAACGTCGCTCCGGCGTACGGGAGCTCGTCGCGGACCTGCGCGGTGGTCTCGTTGCGCAGGATCGTCTGATGGACCTCGCGCAGCGCCGGTCCCGGTTCGACGCCGAGTTCGTCGATCAGGGTCTGGCGAGTGCGGCTGTAGACGTCGAGCGCATCGGCCTGGCGACCATCGGCGGACAGGGCCTGCATGAGCTGGCCGGCCAGGCGTTCGTCGAATGGTCGCGCGGCCACCGCGGGGACGAGTTCGGCCACGAGTTCCGCGGCGCGGCCGCGTTCGAGGTCGACGTCGACCCGCTCACCGAAGACTTTGTCGCGCCGCTCGGCCAGCCGGAGCCGCTGCGCCGCGAGGAACTGACCGGGCAGGCCGGCGAGCGGTTCGCCTCGGTGCAACGCGAGCGCCGTACGGTACTCGGCTGCCGCCGCATCGAGCTCACCACGTTCGCGCAGCTCGGTGGCGCGGCGTACGGCGTTCTCGAACTCGGTGACGTCCAGGGCGTCCTCGTCGAGCCGCAGCAAGTAGCCGTCGGAGGTATGCGTAAGGATGTCTTCGGGCAGCGTCCGTCGCAGCCGGTAGATGTACGGCGGCAACACCTTCACGCCCGTGCCGGGCGGATTGTCCTGCCAGACCGCGTCGAGGAGTTCCGACGCGGTGCAGATCTGATTGGCGCGGAGCGCGAGTACGGCGAGCAACGCCTGCAACCGCTGCGCCCGGATCGGGAGCTCCGTCCCATGCCACCGAATCCGCAACGGCCCCAGCAACTCGATGTACAGCGGGTGACTCACTTGTAGCAGTCTGCCGCGTCCGGGGAGCACCGGCAATTGAGTGGTTCACCAGGTGGGCAACCTTTAAGCTGACTGTCGAGTCGACGGTCCACGAGGAGTTGGGGATGCCCGGTCAACCGGGCACGCGCTGAACGCATCCGTCATCGCGTGCCGCTTGCACAGTGTTCGCGCCGGTTTCCGGCGTGCGTGAGTGGCGCAGCTCCTCCTTGCCCGGGGCTGTGGTCCCCGGGCCGACTCCTGGGACAACTCTGTGTCGCTGTGGATGCATCGTGACTTCCGGTGGCTCTGGCTCGGCCAGAGCGCCTCGCAATTCGCAAGCTTCGCCGGTCAGGTGACCCTCCCGCTGGTCGCGGTCACCTCGCTCGGCGCCGGTGCCGCGCAACTCGGCGTACTCCGCGCCGTGCAAGGACTACCGATCCTGTTGTTCTCGCTGGCGGTTGGTGTCCTGGTCGACCGCCTGCAGTCCAGAACAGTGCTGGTCGCCGCCGATCTCGGCCGGGCCGTCGCCCTCGCCTCCGTACCGTTCGGGATGGGCCTCGGCCTGCCGTTCCTGTATGTCGTAGGCTTCACCGTCGGCCTGTTCACCGTCTGCTTCGACGTCGCGTACATGGCCTCGTTGCCGCAGCTCGTCGAGCGGAATCAATTTGCCCAGGGCAACAGTATGCTCGAGACCACCCGATCGGCCGCGCAGATCTGCGGCCCCGCGTTCGGCGGTGGACTCGTGTCGCTGCTGGGCGCGCCGATCGCGGTGGTCGCCGGCGCGGTGCTCTACGCGTGTTCCAGCCTGTCCGTCAGCCGCATCCGGAGCCGGCGGAGTACGCCGGTCGCGCAGAGCGGCGTACTGCGACAGATCGGTGAAGGGCTGCGCGTCGTCGTACGAGATGCGTCGTTGCGGGCGATCGCCGCTGCGACCTGCGTGTACCAGTTCTCGTTCACCGCGCTGACGACCGTCTACCTACTCTTCCTGACGCGCACGCTCGACCTGCCCGGTGCGGTCGTCGGGCTGGTGATGGCGTCGTTCGGCCCGGGAGTACTGGTCGGCTCGCTGCTGTCCGCATGGCTACCGAAGCGTTTCGGCTACGGGCGCGTGGTGGTGTTCGCGGCGCTCATCTCGGACCTCGTCATGCTGATCACCTCCACCCTCCACGGCCCCGGTCCGGTCACGGTCGCAGCGCTGATCGCGATCAACATCCTGTACGGCGCCTTGAGCCAATCCGTCGACGTGGCGGTCGTCGCGATCCGTCAACTCGTCACGCCGCTGGCGGTTCAGGGGCGGGTGGTCGCGACGATCAACTTCCTCGGTCTGGGGCTGACCCCGCTCGGCGCACTGCTCGGCGGAGCGGCTGCCGGCGTGTTCGGCGTACGGACTGCGTTGCTGGTCGCGACCGCGGGGCTCTTCCTGTCGCCGTTGTGTTTGACGCGCCTCAGCCGCAGTCTCGCTGGTCGTGTCTAGAAGTGGGGCAGGATTGCGGTGAGGGTGATCAGTAGGCAGATGCCACCGTTGATGTAGGGGTGGCTGGCCAGGATCGCGACGAACTCGCGGATGGTTGCCGTCGGCCAGTAGTACGCCGCTGTGGGGGAGCCGACCACCTGGCCGTTGACCTTCGCCTTGCGGGCAGTCAGAGCGGCGCGGAACGCGTGGAAGTTGTTCGTGACGATCAGGCAGCGGTACTGCGGCCGCAGTTCGACCATCAGGTCCCGGCTGAACGTCAGGTTCTCCCAGGTGGTCGTCGACTTGTCCTCGCGGAGGATCTGGTCGTCGGGCACGCCGTGTTCGACCAGGTACGCCGCCATTGCGTGCGACTCGGGCAGATCTTCACCCGGGCCCTGGCCGCCGGACGTCATGAGCCGCGGCGAGCGGCCCTTGCGGAGCGCCCGCTCGTACACCTGCTGGGCGCGGTCGAGGCGACTCGCCAGCAACGGTGTGACCCGCGAGCCCATCAGGCCCGAGCCGAGGACGACGACGAAATCCACCTTCCGCGACGAGCGGATCCGGCTGTAGACGAACGCGTACACCAGGAAGCAGAGGAACAGGAACGAGATGTAGGTCAGGATGCCGAGCAGCACCGACCGTACGGCGGCCAGCGGTTCCCAGCCGATCTTCTGCACCAGCACGCTGAAGATCACGAAGCCGATGATCCCGAGGCCCACCAGCAGCGACAGCAGGTTGGACAGCCGGCGGCGCTCCCGGCGCAGCATCGTGACGCCGTTGATCACCAGGAACACCGCGAGCACCGCTATCGTCAGCGGGATCGCGACCAGGACTGCGACCACCAGCACCTTGGCCGCGGTTTGGCTGACCGTCTCGACCGCGAAGATCAGCCCGAGACCGGCGAACATCAGCGTGAGGACCAGGAAGATCCCGTTCTTGAACAGCCGCCGGTCGCGCAGGAAGCTGACGCCGAAGACGAGGAACCAGAACCCGGCGATACCGAAACAGATGACCATCGGGCGCCATCAAACCACGCTCCGTCGCCGAGCTGGGGGAGGCTGGGCTGGTCGGGCTGGGAGGCGGGACGGGTCGGCCTCGATCGGTGGTTCGGGGGGTGGACGCGGCGAGGCCGGGCGGGTGCTGGTGTGCGAGGCTCGGGCGGACGGGTCGGGTGGCGAGGAGAGGCAGGTCAGGCGTGAGTCGGGTGACGAACTGGGCGGGGAACGTCAGCTTTGCGAGTGAGCTGCAGCGGCCGCGGACGATCGAGGAAGTCCAGGAGCTGGTCGCGGCGGCCGAGAAGGTGCGAGTGCTCGGGACCGGGCACTCGTTCAACCGGATTGCCGACAGCAGCGGCACGTTGGTCAGCGTCGCCGACCTGCCGACGGTGATCGAGGTCGGCGACCGTGGTGTCACGGTGTCGGCCGGGCTGCGGTACGGCGAGATCACCGCGGCGCTGCAGGCCCAGGGACTGGCATTGCACAACCTCGGGTCGCTGCCGCACATCTCGGTCGCGGGTGCGTGCTCAACGGGAACGCACGGGTCCGGTGACGCCAACGGGCCGCTGGCGGACGCGGTCAACGCGATCACGTTCGTGGACGCTTCCGGTGAGCTCGTCACGTTGACCCGGGAAGACGAGGACTTCGCCGGGTCGGTCATCTCACTCGGTGCGCTCGGGGTGACCGTGAGCCTGACGCTCGACGTACAACCGTCGTACCAGATCAGCCAGGTGGTGTACGACGGGCTGCCGGTGGAGCGGCTCGCGACGGACCTCGACGCGGTGATGGGGAGCGCGTACAGCGTGAGCGCGTTCACCGACTGGGTGGACCCGGACGTGATGGTGTGGCGCAAGCGGCGGGAGCTGACCACGCCCGACCAGGAGTGGCTGGGCGCGACGCTCGCCGACGGGCCGCGGCACCCGATCAAGGTGATGCCCGCCGATTACGCGACCCAGCAGGGCGGCGTCGCGGGGCCGTGGAACGAGCGGCTGCCGCACTTCCGGCTCGAGTTCACACCGAGCAACGGGGACGAGCTGCAGTCGGAGTACTTCGTACCGCGCGAGCGGGCCGCCGAGGCGTTCGACGTACTGCGGGCCTTGGGCAAACAGTTCGCGCCGGTGATCCAGGTGTCGGAGGTCCGGACGATCGCCGCTGACGAATTGTGGCTGAGCCCGAGCCAGGGCCGCGACACGGTCGCCCTGCACTTCACCTGGGTCCAGGACGAGACCGTCGTCCGCCCGGTCGTCGCCGCGCTGGAGGACGGACTGGCGTCACTGGACGCGCGACCCCACTGGGGCAAGGTCTTCGAGGCCGACGCCGCCACTCTCGCGGAGCGCTATCCGAAGGTGAAGGACTTCATCACGCTGGCGGAGAAGTACGACCCGGCGGGCAAGTTCCGCAACCCCTACCTGGACCGGTACCTGCCTCTCAGCACGCAGGGATAAGGGAGAGCAAAGAGAAATCTGGCGGCAACCGGGCTGGTCTTCGGGGGCAACAGGCGCACGCCACAGTGACTGGGTGTTTCGGATCGTTGACGCTCCGTCCTGAGAGGTTAGCCATGTCTGATTCTGCCCGGCGGCCGGGCCGGGAGACACCACTCGGGTGCTGTTCGACGCACCCGGGCTGGGGGAGTCGGAACGCCTTGCTGTGTTCGTGAATCCGGGCAACGCGCAGGTCACCGGGGAGCTGGTTGCCTATGGCTCCAGTGGCGCGTTGCCGTTCCGCACCTGGCTGTCGCGTCTGCACGCGAACCTGCACCTCGGTGACGCCGGACGGAACTACAGCGAGCTGGCCGCATCGTGGTTGTGGCTGATCGCGCTGGCAGGACTGGTGCTGTGGTTCACCGGACGCCGGAGCGGATCTCGTTGGCGGGTGGAGCGATCCGGCGGCGCGCGCCGCCGTACGTTGTCGTGGCACGGAGTTCTCGGGACGTGGGTGATCCTCGGGATGCTGTTCCTGTCGGCGACCGGCCTCACCTGGTCGCGGTTCGCCGGCGCGAACGTGACGGAGCTGAAGGCCGCGGTGGACTGGAAGACGCCGGCGGTCAGTACGGCGCTCACCGACGCCGACCACGCGGGTCACGAGGGGCACGCGTTCCCCGGCGGCGAGGTCGACCCGGCGGTCTACGAATGGACCCAGGCATTGCAGTCCGCCCGATCCGCCCAGCTGGACGGGCCGGTGGAGCTGGCGGCGCCGAAGAAGGCCGGTACGTCGTTCGTGGTCAGCGAGATCGGGAAGGCCTGGCCGACCCAGGCCGATTCGGTCGCGGTCGACCCGATGTCGGGGAAGGTGGTCGACGTCGTCCGGTTCGAGGACTATCCGCTCGGGGCGAAGCTGTCGCGGTGGGGGATCGACGCGCATATGGGGATGCTGTTCGACCTGGTCAACCAGATCCTGCTGCTGATCGTCGCCGGGACCGTCGTCGCGTCGGTGATCTGGGGTTACCGGATGTGGTGGCTGCGCCGGCCGACACGAGGTCACGCGCTGCGGTTCGGTCGCCCGGCTCGGCGTGGCGCGTGGCGGGAGATCCCGGTGCTCGCTGTGGTCGGGTTGCTCGCCCTCGCGGTAGGTGTCGGGTTGTTCCTGCCGCTGCTCGGGCTCAGCCTGGCCGCGTTCGTGGTGATCGATCTGCTGATCGGTCTCTACCGCTGGCGGAAGGACGGCACGACAGAGCCGTCGCCGCCGTCGCCGCGGGAGGCTGCGGCCGAGGCGGACGAGCTACTCGTATGACAGCGGCTCGAGGGTCATGCTGATCGTCCAGAGCAAGTTCCGCATGATCCGGCGGTCCTCGGGCGACAGCTGGGCGAGGGCGCGGCGGCCGGCCCGGTCGTAGATCTCCTGGACGGTGTGGGCGAGCTCGACGCCGCGATCGGTGAGCTCGATGCCGACCTGGCGGGCGTCGGTGGTGTTGCGGACCCGGCGGACCAGCCCGGCGGCTTCCATCCGCTGAGTGGTCTTCGTTGCCGTCGGCACCTCGACGTCCAGGACCTTCGCGAGCCGCGCCACCGGGAGCGAACCGTGGTGCAGGAGCTTGGCGAGCACCAGCTCCTGCCCCGTGTGCAATACGGTCCCGGCAAGCTCCTCCGCGATCGCCTTCCGGGTCGCGCGCTCCGCGAACCGCAAGGCGATCAGAACGTCGGCCTCATCCGCCGGCGCGTCCCGCGACCACTCCCCATGGCCGCCCGAGCCGGGCGTGTCGGCCGTGTGGCTTGGGGTGGTCATGTGTGGCTCCGAGGGCGGAAGGGGTTTCTGTTGGTGTAGTCGCCGATGTAGTCGGTGGGGATGGCGGGTTCGCCGCGGCTGAGCTGGCTGGCGGAGCGGGGGAGCTCGTCGCGGACCTTCTCGTGGTGCGCCTGCGACTCCTCCGGAGTGGTCCGGCCGACGATCTTGCCCTGCTCGACGAGCGGCTTCAGAAGGACGCGGTCGTCGCCGTCGTCGACCGGCTGCTCACCGACGCCGATCAGTTCGACCTCCGCGACCCCGGCCGCCGTACGCCGGCGGAGCGCCCACTTCCGGCCGCCGATCGAGATCTTGTCCGGGCTCTTCTTCGCCACCGGCACCAGCTCGCCGCTCGCGTCCTCGCGGGCGACCAGCTTGTACACGAACCCGCAGGTCGGGTACCCGGACCCGGTGACCAGCGACGTACCCACGCCGTACCCGTCGACCGGCGCCGGTGCGAGCGCGGCGATCTGGTACTCGTCCAGGTCGCTCGTCACGATGATCCGGGTCTTCGTCGCGCCCAGCGAGTCCAGCTGCTCGCGGACCTGCCCAGCCAGCGACGGCAGGTCACCCGAGTCCAGCCGGACCGCGCCCAGCTCCGGACCGGTCAGCTCGATCGCGGACCGGACCGCCTCCGCGACGTCGTACGTGTCGACGAGCAGCGTCGTACCCTTACCGAGCGCGTCGACCTGCGACCGGAACGCGTCCTCCTCGCGGTCGTGCAGCAGCGTGAATGCGTGCGCCGCGGTCCCCGTGCTCGGGATGCCGAACCGGCGGGCCGCCTCCAGGTTCGAGGTCGCGCTGAACCCTGAGATGTACGCCGCCAGCGCCGCGCCGACCGCCGCCTCCTCATGGGTCCGGCGCGAGCCCATCTCGATGCAGGGCCGCCCACCCGCCCACCAGGTCATCCGCGACGCGGCCGAGGCGACCGCGGAGTCGTGGTTCAGGATCGACAAGAAAACGGTTTCCAGGAGCACCGCCTCGGCGAACGACGACTCCACCACGAGCACCGGCGAGCCGGGGAAGAAGATCTCGCCGTCGGCGTACCCGGAGATGTCGCCGGAGAACCGGTACTCCGCCAGCCAGTCCCGGGTAGCCTGGTCGACGACGCCGCGATCGGCCAGGAAGGCGATCGTCTGCTCGTCGAACCGGAACCGCTCGAGCGCGTCCAGCAGGCGGTTGACGCCCGCGACCACGCCGTACCGGCGGCCGTCCGGCAGCCGGCGGGCGAACAGCTCGAACACCGAGCGGCGCTGCGCCGTGCCGTCGGCCAGCGCGGCCTGCAGCATGGTCAGCTCGTAATGGTCTGTCAAGAGCGCGGTCGAGTGCGTCACAGGAGCAGCCTATTGCGAGACCGGAACCGATGATGGAGAGAATGGACAGGTGACCACCGCACCAAGCGAACTCGAGAGCCCCGAGGTCGACGAGGCGATCGAGTTGAGCCCGCCCTGGGTGACCGTCGTCTGGAACGACCCGGTCAACCTGATGGACTACGTCACCTTCGTCTTCCAGACCTACTTCGGCTACTCCAAGCAGAAGGCGGAGAAGCTGATGATGCAGGTGCACAAGGAAGGCAAATCGGCGGTCTCGAACGGCAACCGGGAAGCGATGGAACGCGACGTGGAAGCGATGCACACCTACGGCCTCTGGGCCACCTGCGAGAAGTCGTGACCCGTTTCCGCAGGCGCCGCAAGACCGTCGTCGTCAGCTTCGCCGAGCACGAGGCGGACATCCTGGCGAACCTGCTCCGCAACCTGGTCGAGCTGCTGTACGACGGTCTGCCACCGCGCGCCACCGAGTCCAGCGACCCGCTCGCGGCGCTGCTCGACTCCGACGGGCCGACGTCGCCGCCCGAGGACGTCGTACTGCAGCGGTTGCTGCCGGACGCGTACAAGCAGGACGACATGGCGTCGGCCGAGTTCCGCCGATTCACCGAACGCGGGCTGCGCGAGGGCAAGGTCACCGACGCCAAGCGGGTGCTGTCCGCCCTCGAGGAGTCCGGCGCCGACGAGATCGCGCTCGAGCCGGACGAACAGCTCTCCTGGCTGCGCGCGCTGAACGACCTCCGCCTCGCCATCGGCACCCGCCTCGACATCAAGGACGAGGACGACTACTCCACCTGGGAAAAGCTCCCGGACGACGACCCCCGCCGCCTCACCTACGACCTCTACGACTGGCTCGGCTACCTCCAGTCCGCCCTCCTCCACAACATGCGCTGACTGGTGCCTACTTGACCGAGCCTTCGAAGTGGACCGATTCGTACTCGAAGCCGGGCTGGACCTCGATGTCCAGCGCCTGCCGACCCTTCGGTACGGCGAACCCGAGCTTGGCGGTCCTCGCGTGGCCGGGTGTGACCGAGCCGTCGAAGCCGCCGTCGAGCCCGTTCTCGGAGTCGAAGACGTCATCGGCCTGATCACCGTTCGCGCCGTGGGCCAGCTTCACTGTCGTCAGCGCCAGGTCGGCGGTCTTCTTCGGCCGTCCTCGTAGGTGAACCATTGGGTCGCGCCGACCTTTGCGACAGCCGGCTCCCGCAGGCGGTTCGGTGTCGTACGGAGAATCGCCCTCCGTCGGCGCAGAGGTCGGCGCGGAGCTGGATCGGCGGACGTCCACCACTCACCAACCATCGCTGGTGATCGCCGGCCACGCTCGATCTGTCCACGCTCGGCCTGCTCCGAGGGCCTTCATCAGTGCTGGAAGTCCGCGCTCTTGCACAACATGCGCTGAGGCGGGGAAACAAATCGCCACCACACGCACATTTCTTTCCCCTCCGCCGGGCTGATTAGGGTGGGCCGCATGGAGATGCGGCGGCTCGGGCGGACCGGGCGGGATGTTGGTGTGGTCGGGCTCGGGGCGTGGCAGTTGGGCGCGGACTGGGGGTCGGTGGACGAGAGCGACGCGCTGGCGGTGCTCGAGGCCGCGATCGACGGTGGGGTGACGTTCATCGACACCGCGGACGTGTATGGCGACGGGCGGAGTGAGCGGCTCGTCGGGCAGGTGCTGAAGGCGCACGATGGTTTGACTGTTGCGACCAAGATGGGGCGTCGGGTCGAGCAGCTTGCTGAGAACTACACGCTGGAGAACTTCCGCGCGTGGAACGACAGGTCCCGGCAGAACCTCGGCGTCGACACGATCGACCTGGTGCAGCTGCACTGCCCGCCGACGCCGGTCTACTCCGACGACGAGGTCTTCGACGCGCTCGACACCCTCGTCGACGAGGGCCGCATCACGTCGTACGGCGTCAGTGTCGAGACCTGTGCCGAGGCGCTGACGGCGGTCGCGCGGCCGAACGTCGCGTCGGTGCAGATCATCCTGAACGCGCTGCGCCTGAAGCCGCTCGACGAGGTCCTGCCCGCGGCGCAGGCGGCCGGCGTCGGCATCGTCGCCCGCGTCCCGCTCGCCAGCGGGCTGCTCTCCGGCAAGTACGACGAGCACACCACGTTCGCCGACGACGACCACCGCACGTACAACCGGCACGGCGAGGCCTTCGACGTCGGCGAGACCTTCTCCGGCGTCGACTTCACCACCGGCCTGGAAGCCGTCCGCCGCCTGATGCCCTGGCTCCCGGCCGGCGCCACGATGGCCCAGTTCGCCCTCCGCTGGATCCTCGACCAGCCCGGCGTCTCAGTCGTCATCCCCGGCGCCCGCAACCCGGCCCAGGTAGCCGGCAACATCTCCGCCGCCACCCTCACCCCGCTGACCGACGACCAGTTGGCCGCCGTGCAGCAGACGTACGACGACCTCATCCGCCCCCAGATCCACGACCGCTGGTAACGCGCTGTCCGCATTCTGGACCGACTCCGCGGTTGGCGGGGTCGGTCCGGCGCGCGCCGTACCGTGGAGGCGTGTTGGTGATCGAGAAGGCGACGTATGAGGCGATCGTCGCGCATGCCCGGAAGGATCATCCGGATGAGGCGTGCGGGGTCGTCATCGGGCCGGAGGGGTCGGATCGGGCCGAGCGGTTCGTGCCGATGCTGAACGCGGCCATGTCGCCCACGTACTACCAGTTCGACGACGAGGACTGGAAGCAGCTCTACAACGAGATGTGGGACCGGGACGAGGAAGCGGTGGTGATCTACCACTCGCACACCGCGACCGAGGCGTACCCGTCGCGGACCGACATCGACCGGGCTCAGGAGCCGAACGCGCATTACGTGCTGGTCTCCACCCGGGGCGGCGCCCACTCGCAGTCGTACGACGGGCCGGTCGAGTTCCGGTCGTACCGGATCGTCGGCGGTGAGGTCACGGAAGAAGCAGTACGCGTGGTTGGTTCTTATGCGGAGACAGAAGGAGAGCACTGAAGATGGCGATCGAGCTGCGCGTGCCGACGATCCTGCGCACCTACACCGGTGGCGCGAAGGCGGTCAGCGGTGACGGCGTGAACCTGGCCGAGTTCATCGACAACGTGAACGGCGTCCACCCGGGCCTCAAGGAGCGCATCGTGGAGGGCGAGCCGGAGGAACTGCGCCGGTTCGTGAACGTGTACGTGAACGACGAGGACGTCCGGTTCACCGGCGGCCTGAAGACCGAGGTCAAGGACGGCGACATCGTCGTCGTACTGCCTGCCGTCGCGGGCGGCTGAGTCCCGATGCGCTTCGACAACCTGCTCGACTCGGTCGGCGGCACCCCGCTGGTCGGACTGCCGCGGTTGTCGCCGTCGGCCGACGTACGGCTCTGGGCGAAGCTCGAGGACCACAACCCGACCGGGTCGATCAAGGACCGGGCCGCGCTGCGGATGCTGCTGGACGCCGAGAAGGACGGCCGGCTGCGCCCGGGCAACACGATCCTCGAGCCGACGTCCGGCAACACCGGCATCTCGCTCGCGATGGCGGCCAAGCTCCGCGGGTACCGGATGGTCTGCGTGCTGCCGGAGAACACCTCCGAGGAGCGCCGCCAGATCCTGCGGATGTGGGGCGTCGAGATCATCTCCTCCCCGGCCGCGGGCGGCTCCAACGAGGCCGTCCGGGTCGCGAAGCAGGTCGCGGAGGAACACCCGGACTGGGTGATGCTGTACCAGTACGGCAACCCGTCGAACGCGCTCGCGCACTACGACGGCACCGCGCGGGAGATCTTCGAGGACCTGCCGTCCGTCACGCACTTCGTCGCCGGCCTCGGCACCACCGGCACGCTGATGGGCGCCGGCCGGTTCTTCCGTGAGCACAAGCCGGAGGTGCGCATCGTCGCCGCCGAGCCGCGGTACGGCGAACTCGTCTACGGCCTGCGCAACCTCGACGAGGGCTTCGTCCCCGAGCTGTACGACGAGACACTGATCGACGCCCGCTTCTCGGTCGGTCCGCGCGACGCCGTCCGCCGGGTCCGCGAACTGCTCGACAACGAAGGTATCTTCGCCGGCATCTCGACCGGCGCGATCCTGCACGCGGCGCTCGGCCAGGCGGCCAAGTGCGTGCGCGACGGCGAACAGGCCGACATCGCGTTCGTGGTCGCGGACGGCGGCTGGAAGTACCTGTCCACCGGCGCGTACGAAGGCACGATCGACGAGGCAGAGGACCGCCTCGAAGGCCAGCTCTGGGCCTGAGCCCTTGCCGCTCTGGCAACTTTCCGTGCTCGAAGCACAGACCGGACGGCACCCTTGGCCGGGTGAAGAGACGTGATGCCGGACCGCCGGCGACCGGGCCGGGCGAGCGCGACGTACTCCTCGGCTTCCTCGACTACCTCCGTACGTCGGTCGCGGCCAAGGCGGAGGGTGTGCCGGAGGATGAGGTGCGCGCACCCGGCGTACCGTCCGGGACCAATCTGCTCGGGCTCGTGAAGCATCTGACCGCGGTGGAGCGGCACTGGTTGCTCGGGCATGAGGTGCCGAACTGGCAGGCCACGTTTCGCGCGGGAGCTGACGAGACGGCGGCGGAGGTGCTCGCGGAGTACCGGGAGACCGGGGCGGAAGCCAACGCGGCGGTCGCGGCGTGGGACGACCTCGCCGTACCGGGGCCGCGGCCGGGCAGGCGTACTGCACCGTCGCGGCGGTGGACGCTCGTCCATCTGATCGAGGAGACCGCCCGGCATGCGGGGCACGCCGACATCCTGCGCGAACAGCTCGACGGCCGAACCGGACGCTGAACCTTTCGGTGCAGGAGTGAGGGGAACCGGAGCGGCGGGCGGAGGGCCGGTCCGGGGTTGGTGATGCGTTTTGTTGCCTTGAGCAACCTGCAGGGGTGGTTACGTCATGTTTCCTACGGTTGTTTGAACAGGACCTTGCGGCCGAGTCGGGGATGGACGCCGCGGCCCTTGCAACTGTTGCAGGGGCGTTGGGCGTAACTGAAGATGCTGCCGCGGTGCCGGCCGGCACCCTTGCACCTGTTGCACTTGGCATTGGGGTGCAGCGACAGCGAGACGACGTACGCAGCGAACATCGCCATCAGCGCCAGCAGCAGGAGTCCCGTCGGTCCGATGGACGACAAGATGTCCGCGGCTGTGCCGTTGTTCGACTCCGTGGCCTGACTGGCCGCTTGGCCTGCGGCGGCCATGTGGTCGGGCTGCGGAGTTGGTGCGGCGGTGGTACCGATTACCACCGCGAGGTGATGCATCAGATCCATGGCATCACGAGGGGCGGTCGAGCAAACATCGCTCCAGAGTGGCGCGCATCACGCGAAAAGGCAATTCCATAACGTAAAGATGTGGATAACCTCGGCGTGTCGTTCCCAGCGGTTAGGTAAGGCTGCACTTCGGATCTGCCCGGTCGCGGACCTGTATAAGCTCTTCCCGTGGCAGACGCACCGGTGGGGATCTTCGACTCAGGCTTCGGGGGACTCACCGTCGCCCGCGCGGTACTCGATCAGTTGCCGCACGAACCGATCCTCTACCTGGGCGACACCGCGCGGCAGCCGTACGGGCCGAAGCCGATCGCCGAGGTCCGCGAGTACGCGCTCGAATGCCTGGACCATCTCGTCGAGGCCGGCGTGAAGATGCTGGTGATCGCCTGCAACTCCGCGAGTGCCGCGATGCTGCGGGACGCTCGCGAGCGGTACGACGTACCGGTCGTCGAGGTGATCCTGCCGGCCGCGCGCCGGGCCGTGGCGGCGACGCGGAACCAGCGCGTCGGCGTGATCTGCACGAAGGCGACCGCGCAGTCGCTCGCCTATGAGGACGGGTTCGCGGCCGCGCCGCAGGTGGAGCTGTTCACGCATGCGTGCCCGAAGTTCGTGGACTTCGTGGAGTCGGGCGTGACGTCAGGACCGGAGCTGCTCGAGGCTGCCCACGAGTACCTGGACCCGCTGGTCGAGGCCGGCGTCGACACGTTGATCCTCGGGTGCACCCACTATCCGTTGCTTACCGGCGTCATCTCGTACGTGATGGGCGACAACGTCACACTGGTCAGCAGCGCCGAGGAGTGCGCGAAGGACGTGTACGGCGTACTCACGAAGACCGGCCTGCTCCGCCCCGACCACCTCCCGACGCCCGCGCACCGCTTCGTCACCACGGGCAACCCGGCGGAGTTCGCCGCGATCGGCTCCCGCTTCCTCGGCCCGGCCCTGTCGAACGTGGACCAGTTCGCCTGGGTCCGCTGACGAGTGTGATTCAAGTCGCACCCGGACGTTGTCCAAGGCACCGGAAGCGGCCGGGATGCCTGTGTGGTAACCGAATCGACGCCACCGGTCGTCCTGCGCGGGGGTCGACTCGCCGGTAGGGTTCCAAGTATGAAGCTCACCGTGATCGGTTGCTCCGGGTCTGTGCCCGGGCCGGACTCGGCCGCCTCGAGCTATCTGGTCACCGCCGACGGGTTCAACCTGATCCTGGACCTCGGCAGTGGCGCGCTCGGTTCGCTCCAGCGGCATGTCGCCGTACCGGAGATCGGGGCGATCTGCCTGTCCCACCTGCATCCTGACCACTGCATGGATCTGTGCGGGTTGTACGTCGCGGCGCGTTACGCGCCGGGGGCCCCGATCCCGCGGATCCCCGTGTTCGGGCCGCCCGGTACGTCGGAACGGATGGCGCTGGCGTACGACCTGCCGCTCGATCCCGGGATGGAGGAGGAGCTGGAATTCCATGCCTGGCAGGACGTTCAGCAGATCGGGCCGTTCACGATCCGCACCGCGCGGATGGTGCACCCGGTGCCGGCGTACGCGATCCGGGTCGAGCACGGCGGCAAGTCGCTCGTCTACACCGGCGACACCGGGCCCAATGACGCGTTGGTCGAGCTCGCTCGCGGCGCCGACGTACTGCTGTCCGAGGCCGCGCTGCCGGACAACGAACCGAACAATCCGATCGACCTCCACCTGACGCCTGCTGACGCCGGTGAGCATGCCAAGAAGGCCGGTGTGAAGCGGCTCGTGATCACGCATGTGCCGCCGTGGTACGACCGTGTGACGCAGGCCGAGAACGCCCGCCGTACCTTCTCCGGACCGGTCGAGATCGCTACCCCGCATGCCGTTTTCGACATCTGACGGCGTTCGGTTGTGGACCGCAACCACCGGTTCGGCGACCGGTCGGCCGGCGGTCGTGATCCTGCACGGCGGCCCGGGCCTGTGGGACGACTACGCGGTGCTCGCGGAGATGCTCGAAGACCTCGTCGTCGTACACCGTTTCGACCAGCGCGGCTGCGGTCGCTCGGACCCGTCCGACGTGCAGACGCTGGCCCGGTCAGCGCGCGACATCGACGAGCTCCGTGCGTACTTCGGTCATGAGCGGATCATCGTGATCGGTCACTCCTTCGGCGCATCGCTGGCGATGACGTACGCCGCGACGTACGGCGATCACGTGGCCGGCGTCGTGTACCTGGACGGTGTCGGCATCGGCGACTGGCGTACGCACGACGCTGCGGAACGGGCGCGCCGGATGACCCCTGACCAGCAGGACCGGCTCGACGACCTCTCGGGCCGCGCGCGCACGCCGGCCGAGGAGATCGAGTTCCGCGTGCTGTCGTGGTTTCCCGATCATGCCGACCGGGAGCGCGCGATGGAGTGGGCGTACGCGAGCGCGTCCGTCGACCTCCCGATCAACTTCGCCGCCAACCGCGCGCTCTCGGCCGATATGAAGAGCCGGACGCCGGAGGAGGTGACGGCACAGGCCGCGTCGATCCAGGCCCCGGTCACCTTCATCCACGGCGCCGGCGACCCCCGCCCGGCCTGGGCCGTGCGCGATCTCGCCGGCCATGTCCCGAACCACACCTTCCACCTGATCCCGGATGCCGGCCACTCGCCGTGGCTGGAGCAGCCGGACCTGGTCCGGGAGGTGCTGCGCAGCGCCGTACAGTAGACAGATCGCAAATCTGAGATCTACTCTCAAATTAGAGCTGATCTCAGAAAGGTGTTTGTCATGCTGGATCCGCGGCGGTGGTGGGCCCTGGCGGCGATGTCTCTCAGCCTGATCGTGATCGGGCTGGATCTGACCGTGCTGAACGTCGCGTTGCCGACGTTGGCGACCGATCTGCAGGCATCCACAAGTCAGCTGCAGTGGTTCGCGAACGCGTACACCCTGGTGCTCGCCTCGCTGCTGCTCCCGGCGGGACTGCTGGGGGACCGGTTCGGGCCGAAGCGGCTGATGCTCGGGGCGCTGGTGGTGTTCGGGCTGGCGTCGGCGGCGTGCGCGTTCGCGGACTCTCCAGGTCAGTTGATCGCGGGTCGCGCGGCGCTCGGGATCGGGTCGGCGTTCCTGATCCCGCTGTCGATGTCGTTGCTCAACCTGTTGTTCGCCCCGGAGGAACGACAGCGGGCGATGACGATCTGGTTGATGGCGAACTCGCTCGGCATCCCGCTCGGGCCGTTGCTCGGCGGCTGGCTGCTGGATCACTACCGCTGGGGTTCGATCTTCCTGATCAACCTGCCACTAGTTGCAATCGGACTAGTTGCAGTGGCCCTGTTGATCCCGTCGACGAGCGGTCATCGGTCGCGGCGGATCGACGTACCGGGCATCTTGCTGACGGCGGCCGGACTGGTCTGCCTGACGTACGGGTTCATCGCCGCGGGTGAGCACGGCTGGGGCTCGGCATGGGCGCTTGGCGGAATCGCGGCCGGCGTGGTGTTCCTGACCGCGTTCTGGGCGTGGGCGCGGCGTACGGCGGATCCGTTGGTCGAGCTGTCCTTGTTCCGGTCGGCCGGGTTCACCTGGGGCACGGTGCTGGCGACGCTGGCTTCGTTCGCGCTGGTGGGACTGCTGTTCGTGCTGCCGCAACTGTTCCAGGCGGTGCAGGGTGCGGACGCGTTCCAGTCCGGGCTGCGGTTGCTGCCGATCATCGGCGGGATGCTGATCGGGGCGAAGGTCGCCGAGCGGCTCGTCGAGGCGGCCGGGGCGCGGGTCTCGGTGGTCATCGGGTTCTCGTTGATGCTCATCGGGCTGGCGCTCGGAGCGTTCACGAAGGTCGGCGACGGCTACGGGTTCACCGCGATCTGGGTCAGCCTGGTAGGCGTCAGCATCGGCTTCACGCTGCCCCCGATGAACGGGCTCGCACTCGCGGCGCTGCCTCTCGACCGGAGCGGCTCGGGATCCGCGTTGATCCAGGCGTCGCGCCAGGTCGGCGGGACGCTCGGCGTCGCGATCCTCGGCACGGTGCTCAACGCGGCGTACCGCAACCACCTGGACGTCACGGGCCTTCCGCCCGCGGCCGCGGAGGCCGCGCGGGACAGCGCTTCGGCGGCGGTCGCGATCGGTTCGCCCGACCTGACCCGCTCGGCTCGCGCGGCGTTCGTCGACGGTATGGACGTGACGCTGTGGGCGTGCAGCGGCCTCGCGGTGGTGTCCATCGTGCTCGCGCTGGTCTTTCTGCCCCGCCGTACCCAGGCAACCGCACCGGAACTTGCGACAATCAAGGTATGAGCGGGTTGCGGGAGCGCAAGAAGGCGAAGACCAGGGCGGCGATCCAGGAGCACGCGCTGCGGCTCTTCCGAGACCAGGGGTACGCCGACACTACGGTCCAGGAGATCGCCGACGCGGCCGAGGTCTCGCCGGCCACGTTCTTCCGGTACTTCCCGACCAAGGAGGACACCATCGTCCTCGACCGGCTCGACCCGGTGATGATCGAGCTGTTCCGCAACCAGCCGCCCGAGCTGAGTCCCACCGAGGCTCTCCGGACAGCGATCCGCGAGGCCATCGGAGTCCTGACCGAGGACGAGTGGGAACTGGAGTCCGAGCGCCAGCGCCTGGTGATGAACGCACCCGAGCTCCGGGTCCGGATGCTCGACCAGCTCTACGAGGGCATCGACCTGCTCGCCGAACTCGCCGCCGAACGGGTCGGCCGCGCCCCGGACGACTTCGCCGTCCGCGCCTGGGCCGGCGCGGTCGTCGGCGTCGTCATGGCGACCTACCAGTCCGCCGTCGACGCACCGATGCCGACCTACCTGGCCACCATCGACCGAGCGTTCGAGTTCCTCGCCGCCGGCCTTCCTCTGGAGTTCACGCCACCTGAGCGGTGACCTCCTCCAGCAACGCGTCACCCGGCCGCAGACCGAAGTACTCGGCCGCCGATCCGCCGCGGATGACGAGTTCGGTGAAGCCGGTGCCGGAGCTGCCTGGGATGATGCCCGGTGCGTTCCGCGGTACGGCGGTCAGGTGCGGGTAGCACCTGACGTCGACGATCGTCGTACTGCCGTCATCGTTGCGCTGGGCAACGGGTAGCGTCGTGCCGGGGACGAGGTCGAGGCGCTGGTCGAGCTTGCAGTTGCCGAAGTTGTCGACGACGCTCACGGTCGGTTCGTCGTCGAGGATCTCGGGTACGGCGGTCTCGGTCGCCGGGACAGCGCGGCCGTCGGCGACCCATTTCGCGAGCAACGGCAGGTACCACAGGCTCCGGAACTGGGTGCCGGCGATCTTCTCGACGTCATCCGGCGCGAACCCGGCGGCGGTGACCGCATCGCGGATGTCGGTGACGTAGACGTGGTCGATGCCGAGCTCACGCCGTACCAGGGAAAGCACGCGGGCGTTGAAGGTGCTCGCGACCAGGTGCTTGCCGTGCCAGAAGAAGCAGAACGGTACGCCGTTCGGCCAGACGCCGTCGCGCGGCGCGATGTTCAGCAGCGTGATCGTCGGATGGCCCTCCTCGCCCAGCAGCTCGAGAGATTGCAGGCAGTCGAGCAGGGTGAGGGCGGCGAACGACTCCGGATCGGGTCCGTCGGCGGCGACGACGGTCGGCGACTGGCCGAACAGGGCGCCGATCCGGGTGCTGAGTCTGGCGCGGGCGTTACCGTCGAAACAGTCGGTGATGTAGGTGATCGGGTACATCTCAGGCTCCAGTGGTGTGCAGCGGGTCTTGGGAAACGAAAGAGGCCCCCGACATCGGGGGCCTCTCGCTGCAAGCACACGTGCCTACGCCGCTGAAGTCCTCCCGCATCGAGGGCTCAGCATTCGCATCGCGGCGTACCTGGTCACGTCGAAGAGAATAACACCCTCACCGCGTCTGCCCGTTGTCGAAATAGGCGACCAGGGCCGGGTCCAGCGCCGGGACGTCCTGCGGTACGCCGTTCGCGCGCAGGGACTGGGTGGCGGCGTAGCCGGCGGCGACGGCGGCGCGGGCCGCGACCGGGGAGGTGAGCGTCGCGCCGCCGTCGCGGACGAAGTTCACGAACTCGGCGACCAGGTGCGGGTCGGCGCCGCCGTGGTGCTCGGTCTCACCGGCGATCTCGACGACCTGGTCGGCGTCCTCGCGGTACCCGGAGCGGCGGCTGTTCCACACCTTCACGACCCCGCCCGCGGTGTCACCGAAGTTCTCGAGCCGGCCGTGGGTGCCGATCACGGTGTAGTTGCGCCAGTAGTCCGGCGTGTAGTGGCACTGCTCGTAGGTGAGGAACACCCCGTTGTCGAGCAGCAGGTTCGCCATCGAGAGGTCCTCGACGTCCATCACCGGCGCCAGGCCCTTCTGCTCCAGCGGCGGCCAGTTGTCGCTGGACACGAAGTCCTTGAACCGCTGGCCCGTCCGGTCGAGCCGGTCGGTGATCCCGCCGTACAGCGTGAGCGCCCCCATCGCGTTCACCCGGGTCGTGTAGCCGCCGGCCAGCCAGTGCATCACGTCGATGTCGTGAGCGCCCTTCTGCAGCAGCAGACCGGTGGTGCGGGTGCGGTCCGCGTGCCAGTCCTTGAAGTAGAAGTCGCCGCCGTGGCCGACGAAGTGCCGGCACCAGATCGCCTTCACGTCGCCGATCGCGCCGTCCTGGATCAGCTTGCGCATCGTCAGGACGACGGGCATGTGGCGCATGTTGTGGCCGACGTACAGCCGGGCGCCGGAGTCGTACGCCGCCTGCAGGACCCGGTCGCTGCCCTCGGTGGTGATCGCCAGCGGCTTCTCCACGAACACCGAGACCCCGGCCTCGAGGAAGTCGATCGCCGGACCCTCGTGCAGGTCGTCGGGCGTGGTCAGGAACACGCCGTCGAGCTTCTGGTCGAGCAGTTCGGAGTGATCGGCGTACGCCGTGGCGTCCGGGTACAGCTCCAGTGCGAGGTCCCGCTGCCCCGCGACCGGGTCACAGACCGCGACGACTTCCGAGCCCTCGCCGGGACGGTGCGCGTACTGCGCGATGCGGCTGCGCGCCCCGAGCCCCACCACGCCAAACCGAAGATCAGTCATACCAGGCAACTCCTGCACATAGTTGTTTGCAACAGCCTAACTCCGAGCAATTCTGGCAAGCAATCACCGATCCTCCAGCTGGAATTGCCTTGGTGGTCATCCGCCGCACATCGAGGTCTCGCTCCGTGCGCTCACCATGGCGGAATGTGAGCCTCCACTACGTGGCACTGGGGGACTCGACCACAGTAGGGGTCGGGGACCCGATGAACGGCAGCAGTACGACCGACCTGTCCGGTGCCGGTGCGCGCCCGGGCGAGGGGTGGCGGGGCTGGGCCTCGCTGCTCGCCGACTCCCTGGCCAGCACCCACCGTGTGACGTTCTCCAACTTCGCGACCAGCGGCGCCACCGTGCCGGTCGTCGCGACCGAGCAACTGCCCTCGACCGGCGACGGTCCCATCGACCTTGCCTCTCTGATCGTGGGCGTCAACGACACCCTGCGATCGACCTTCGACGCCGGGCGGATCCGCGACAACCTCGACCTGATCGCCGACCGGCTGACAGCGCGCGGCGCGCTGCTGCTCACAGTCCGGTTCCACGACCACGGGCAGGTCTTCGGCCTGCCGAAGTGGCTGCGCCGGCCGCTCTGGCGGCGGATCGAGCAGGTGAACGTGGTGTTCGACGACCTGCACGCGCGGTACGGCGGGATCCGGCTGGACATGGCCGACTACCCGGAGGTGTACCGCCGGGACTTCTGGAGCATCGACCGGCTGCACCCCGCCGAACGCGGTCACCGGAAGCTGGCACGGGCGTTCGCCGACGAGCTGGCGGTCCGCGGCGTGCGTATCGACGTACCGCCGGACCTGGACTGCGCCTATCGGCCGCCGAGCAAGTGGGCGGACGCGGTCTGGCTGGTGAAGGAAGGCGTGCCGTGGGTCGGGCGGCGGGCGAACGACCTGGTGCCGTGGGCGGCGCGGATGGCGGTCACCCAGTTCGGCCCGGTCCGCCGATCGGCCGCCCCGGTCGCGCTGCACCCCACGTCCAATGCGGAGGTCCGGCGTTTGGAGGCATAGGGTCTGATTCATGGCCCGTATTGATGGACGTAATGCTGACCAGCTCCGCCCGGTGACGATCACCCGGAACTGGCTCGACCACGCCGAGGGATCGGTGCTGGTCGAGTTCGGGCGGACCCGGGTGCTGTGCGCGGCGAGTGTGACCGAGGGCGTGCCGCGCTGGCGCAAGGGCTCCGGCCTCGGCTGGGTGAGCGCGGAGTACGCGATGCTCCCGCGGGCCACCAACACCCGCTCGGACCGCGAGTCGGTGAAGGGAAAGATCGGTGGCCGCACCCACGAGATCTCCCGGCTGATCGGCCGCTCGCTGCGGGCCGTGATCGACTACAAGGCGCTCGGCGAGAACACGATCCTGCTCGACTGCGACGTATTGCAGGCCGACGGCGGCACCCGGACCGCGGCGATCACCGGTGCGTACGTCGCGCTCGCGGACGCGGTGTCGTTCCTGCGGGAGCGGAAGCTGCTGAAGAGCGAGCCGCTGACCGGGACGGTGTCCGCGGTGTCGGTCGGCATCATCGACTCGGTGCCGATGCTGGACCTCTGCTACGAGGAGGACGTCCGCGCCGAGACGGACATGAACCTGGTGATCACCGGCGACGGCAAGTTCATCGAGGTGCAGGGTACGGCGGAGGGCGCGCCGTTCGACCGTTTGGAGCTGGACAGCTTGCTTGAGCTCGGTACTTCGGGCTGCGCGGAGCTGGCGAAGATCCAGCAGGAGGCCCTCGCGTGACCAGGGTTCTGCTTGCCTCGAACAACAAGAAGAAGCTCGAGGAGCTGCGGCGGATCCTGACGCCGATCGTGCCCGGGATCGAGGTGCTCGGGCTCGGCGACGTACCGCCGTACGTCGAACCGGCCGAGACCGAGCCGACGTTCGAGGGCAACGCGCTGCTCAAGGCACATGCCGCGCTCGCCGCGACCGGGCTGCCGTCGATCGCCGACGACAGCGGGATCTGCGTGGACGCGCTGAACGGGATGCCCGGCGTGCTGTCCGCGCGGTGGTCGGGGCCGGCGAAGGACAACCACGCGAACAACCTGCTGCTGCTCGGGCAGCTCGAGGACGTGCCGGACGAGCGTCGCGGTGCGTCGTTCGTGGCGGCGGTCGCGTTCGTCCGGCCGGACGGACCGGACGAGCTCGTGCTCGGCGAGATGCGCGGGTCGGTGATCCGCTCGTTGCGGGGGACCGGCGGGTTCGGGTACGACGTACTGTTCCAGGCCGACGGGTACGACCGCACGACCGCGGAACTGTCGATCGAAGAGAAGGACGCGATCAGCCACCGCGGCAAGGCGTTGCGCGAACTGGCCCCGATCGTGGCGAAGGCGTTGGGGAGCTAGAGATGTTGTTCGCTGGATCGGACAAGGACGGCGTTGAGAGCGGCCAGATCACCGTGGCGTACCGGCGATGGGCCGAGCCGCGCGTGGTCGAGGGGCGGATCTACCGGACGAACGCGGGCCGGATCGAGATCGACAGCATCCGCCCGGTGAATCCGGACCTGATCGCCGACAACGACCCGGACGTGGCACTCGCCGACCGCCAGAACGCGAAGGACGTACGGCGCCGGCTGCGCGGCGACGACACGTTGCCGACGTTCCTGATCCGCTTCCACCTGGTCGAGGGTCCGGACCCGCGCGAGGAGCTGGCCGCGCAGTCTTCGCTGTCGGAGGCTGATGTGGCCGATCTACGGGAGCGACTGGATCACTTCGACCAGCTCAGCAACCACGGTCCCTGGACCGAGCAGACGCTCCGCTTGATCGAATCCACACCGGCTACGCGCGCGGCGGACCTGGCGGCATCCGTCGGGCGCGAGACGGCGCCGTTCAAACTCGACGTACGCAAACTCAAGAACCTCGGCCTCACCTACAGCCTCGAGGTCGGCTACCAACTCACCCCCCGCGGCGCTGCCTACTTGGACGCTTTGGGCAACTAGTCGCCGCGGTGCAGGTTGAGGGTGGCGAGTAGGTCTTCGTGGAGTTCGAACCAGACGCGGTGGCAGGAGTCGACGTCGCTGCGGTCGACCCAGGCGGTCTCGCCTGCTGTGGCGCGTGCCAGTGCGTGTGAGAACCTGCGGTCGTACCCGCTGAACCGGGGCAACACCTGCGTCAACCGCTGGTTGATGCCCCCGAGCGCACCGTCGATCACCTTGAGCTCGTGCAACACTCCTGCATCCCACGCGACGTCCGAGTGATCATTCGCCGCCAACGGATCGCCATCTGTCGGCCGCAGTTGCCAGTCTGTGCAGGCCTGTTGGAGAAGGGTGTTGAGTGGCAGAAAGTCGGCGTGCACCTTGCGGATAGCGTCCACGTCGGTCAGCTCCGCCTTGAGCAGGCGCTCGTTCTCCGTGCGGCCCGCTTCGGTGAGTGACCAGCCCGACGTACCCGCGAAGCTGCTGTACGTCGCCCACCCGCGCGCCTCGGCGTCCTTCAAGTCGTCCTCGACGCCCTGCAGTTCGAAACGTCGCGCGATCGCCTGCGTGTCCGCGAACCCCAGGAGCCGGACCGCGTGCAGCACCAGGAGCATCATGAGTCCTGCCGTGCGACCAGGCGGTTGAACCGTTGCTGACAGGCCTGCGGCGAGCTGAACCCCATCGCGTCGGCCATCTCCGCCCAGGTCAGCCCTGCGCTCCTGGCCATGAACAGCAGCCCGGCCTCGACCTCGTCAACCTCCGCCCGGGCAGCCGGCAACAACGCTAGCGCCGCTAGCAGATCGTCGTCGCTCAAGTCAGCGGCCCGCCAGGCCGCGAACTGCGTGAAGTCCACCGCAGACAACGGGATCGGCGCCGGCCGCCACGGGCGGGCCGGCAGGTCCCTCGCGCCTAGGGCGAGCAGTTGTTCCCGCGCCTCGCGCTGGCGCTCGGCCTGTTCCTGGTCCGCGGTCGCCGCCGCGTCCTGCTTGCGTCGCATCCGCCTACAGTGGATCATCAACAGAATGTTGTCAACATTCCGTTGTCAACGTTTCGTTGATAGGAGCCGTTGAATGCTGGTGCCGCTCGAGGACGCAACCACCGACCGGTGCGGCGCGAAAGCAGCCACCCTCGCCACCCTTCTCCAGGCCGGCCTCCCAGTCCCCGAAGGCATCGTCATCCCGTTCGGTACCCAGCAGGTTGATGATGGGCTCATCGACGGGCTCTTGCGGTGGCTTGGGAGCGTGGGTGATCCTCCGGTCGCCGTACGGTCATCGGCCGCGAACGAGGACACCGCTCTCGCGTCGGCAGCGGGCCAGCACGACAGCTTCCTCGGCGTACAAGGGATCGCTGCTGTTGTTGACGCCGTACGCGCCTGCTGGGCGTCCGTGTGGTCCCCGCGCGCAACGGCGTACCGCAACGGCTCCGAGGCTCCGGCGATGGCCGTCATCATCCAGCGCCACCTGGACGCGGACGTCTCCGGCGTGATGTTCACCAACGCGAACGGCCCCACCCTGATCGAGGCCTCCTGGGGCCTAGGCCCAAGCGTCGTAGAGGGCCGAGTAACCCCCGACCGCTACCAGGTCACCGCATCCGGCAAAGTCACCCGCACCATCGCCGACAAGCTCACATCCCTAGACCGCCAAGGCGCAACCCTGACCGTCCGCCAGGTCCCCGCCGCCCAACGCCGTACGCCGACCCTCTCCAACGCAACCGCCGCACAACTAGCAGCCCTAGCCCAAAGGGTCACCACGCTCCTAGGCGCCCCCCAAGACATCGAATGGTCCCTAACCACCAACACCCCCTGGCTCCTACAATCCCGCCCCATCACAACCCAACCCCCCGACGCGACTCTCGCAGGTGACCGCAGCGACCAGCACCTGCTGACCGGCATCCCAGGCAGCCACGGCACCGCAACCGGCCCCGCCAGAGTCGTCCGCGGCCCAGCCGACTTCCCCACCGTCCGCCCCGGCGACATCCTCATCTGCCCCTTCACCGACCCCGCCTGGACCCCACTCCTCTCCATCGCGGCCGGCGTAGTCACCGAACAAGGCGGCCTCCTGTCCCACGCCGCCATAGTCGCCCGAGAACAAGGCATCCCCGCAGTCCTAGCCGTCCCCGCAGCAACAACCCAAATCCCCACCAACACCCCAACCACCCTCAACGGCACCACAGGCACCATCCAGCTCTGACCGGTGCATTCCAGTTGAGTGAGGGTTTCGAACGATCCACCGTTACCTATAGCCAGAACCGCTACTCACCGTTACTGTTTCGGCTTTGGATCCCGAGGGGGGCTCGGGGACCGGGGGAGGAATCATCATGTCTCAGCAATACCCGCAGTACACGCACGACCCGAACCAGCAGCTGCAGCCGGGCCAGGGATATGGCGGCAATCCGCCGTACGCCCCGATGCAGGACCCGCAGTTGCAGCCGCCGCCGAAGAAGGCACGCCGATGGGTTCCCTGGGTTGTTGCCGCAGGAACGTTCCTGCTCGGGTTGATCATCGGCACCGCCGGGAGCAGCGGCAGCGGCACGCCCACCGCCGGCGTACCTCAGCCGACCGTGACCAAGACCGTGCCCGGCCCGGCCGGCGCGACCGTTGCGGGACCGACCGTCACGCAGACGGTGCCCGGACCGGCGAAGACGGTGACAGCGCCGCCGCCCGCGCCGAAGGCTGCGATCACCGAGGACGGGGTGTACCTGGTAGGCGCCGACATCAAGCCCGGCACCTACCGCAACGGCAACGAGGGCGACTGCTACTGGGCCCGCCTCAAGAACACCAACGGCGATCTCGACGCGATCAATGCCAATGGCAATGGCGGCAATCAGGTCGTCACGATCAAGAAGACCGACAAGGCCTTCGAGACCCGGTACTGCGGTGCCTGGACCAGGATCGGCTGACCGTACGCCGACATTCGGATGAAGGGGGAGCTATGTCGAATTCCATGGCAGCCGGTGCCCGCGTCGCCGTCGCGATCGGGGTGGTCAAATGGGTGCTGATCGGGCTGGCGATGGTTGCGGCGGGGGTCAGCATTCTGCTCACGCTGGTGGACCCGACCACCGAATACTCCGTCGCGGCCGGGATCGCTTCGGCGGTCGGGTGCGTCGTGTGGAGCCTGTTTGTGTGGGTGTTGTTCGGGTGGTTCGAGCACACGCTGTCGGCGTTGGTCGCGATCGCGCGGAACACCGGACAACAGTTGCCGGTGTCGTACGACGTACCGCCGGCGGCGTACGAACAACGCCGGGGATGAATGCTGTTTGTGCCAGAGACGGGAGTTGAACCCGCACGCCCGGGGGCGCCGGCACCTAAAGCCGGTGTGTCTGCCGTTCCACCACTCTGGCTGAGGAGGGCTGGCCTCCCCTAGGAGGACATCCTAGGGGAGGGGCCGGTGTCAGCGGCTCTGGAGGGCGTCGATGAAGACGTTCTTCAGGTCGCCGGGGTTGCGGGCTACGTACGCCGCGCCGCCGGTGGCTCCGGCCAGGGCGCTGAGCTCGTCCGCGTTCGCCTCGGGGCCCATGCCCAGGGCGATGATGCGCACCGGGCGGGACGGGTCCTGCTGGGCCTTGAGCATCTGGACGGCCTGGGCCAGCGTCGGGCTCCCGGGGTCGTCGTTCTTGCCGTCGGTGAACAGCAGGACCGTGTTGACCGCGTTCGACTTGTACTCCTGCCGGACCTGCCGGACCGCGGCGATCGCGGTGTCGTACAGGCCGGTGCCGCCGTTCGGGATCGGGTGCTGGATCTTCAGCTGGTCGACGATCTTGCCGCGCTGCCGCTTCGACAGTGGCGCGATCGGCACCAGCGGTTTGTAGTCGGCCTTGTCGCTGCCGATGGTCGTCGAGAACGTCCACAGGCCGAGTTCCGCGCTGTCCGGGAACAGGCTGAGGCCGCCCGCGGCCGCCTCGATCGTGAGCTGCATCCGGGTCTTGGTGCCGACCTTCTCCGCCATCGAGCCGGAGATGTCGATGACCGCCAGCGAGTGCGTGGACAGCGACAGCCGGGTCCAGTTCTGCAGCGCGGTGTCGATCGCCTCGCTGGTCGGCTTCGTCAGCTGGTTCACGTCGCCGACGCCGCGACCGCCGCCGAGCGGGCTCAGCGTGGTGTCCCGGAAGCCGGCCTGGTCACGGGCCTGCGTGGAGCTGTCGGTCAGCAGTTCGGTGGCCAGTGCCTGCGCGGCGTCGTTCGCCGAGTCGGTGTCGGACTTCGCCGTGACCACGATCGGGTAGTCCAGGTACAGCGTGCCGGTGTCCGGCTGGATCGCCCGGAGTTGCGCCTCGGGGTGCGCCTCCTGGTACTTCACGAAGCTCTGCTCGGACGCCGGTACGACGGTCTTGCTGCCGTCCTGGTCCGCGCGGCCGAACAGCGCGTTGACGTCCGTGAACGGCTTGGCCATCGACCCGAGCCGCTGGGCCAGCGGGACGATCAACTGCGACACCTGACCGTCGGACGCCGACGTCTTCTGCCGCTCGCTCTGCACCGCCAGCAACGTGAGTGCGCCGGGTGAGGTGTTCAGCGGGTCGAGCAGGGCCGGCTCGTTGGCGGCCATGATGCGCAGCCAGGACGAGGTGTCGGCGAAGTTTTCGCGCCGGCTGACGATGACCATCGGCGACGTGGCGATGGACGCGACCGCGATGCTCGGGACGCTCTGGCCGTCATCGGCCTGGGCGACCCACAGCGACGAGTCCGGAACCCACAGGTCCGGCCGGTTGTCGCTGCCGTGCGCGACGTCCCGCGCGACCTGTGCCGACGGCGCCGAGCTGACGGTGACCTGCAGGCACGGGGTGCCGTCCTTACCGCCCTTGGCCGCCAGCGACTTGGCCGCGGCTTCGAGCGAGGACTGCATCTCGGGCGTGGTGGCCAACTGGATCTGCGTCGGGTCGGCGCAGGCCTTGCCGCCGCCGAGGAACCCGTCGGCGCCCGCCTCGGACCCGAAGGAGCGGACGACGAAGACGGCGCCCAACGACAGCACCAGTAGCCCGACCGCGGTGATGTACACCGAGCGACGGTTGTTGTTGGTTCGCGTCACCGCAGAGGAATGTTTTCCCATCGCGGTAGGTCCCTCCCTCCCAGAGGCAGACTGCGCGCGCAGATTACCCGGTTTCCGCACGTCACGGCGAAGCCCGCCAACGGTCGTGACCCACCCGTCGCTGAACCGGAACCGTCCCCGGAGTACGGCTCTTTCACAAGAACGCTTAAAAACTCACCGAGAGTGCCGACTCCGCTGCGATCCGCTGAGATGTTGGTGTGACCCAAATCACAGCGGTAGTTCGCTTCAAACGACCGTTCTATGGACCAACCTCATGAAACGGTCGAAGGTTTCCCTCCGGAAACGCCTGCGGCGGGGTGCCTTTTCACAATCACGAGGTCACAACCACGAGGTCACAGTCACAGGTCACAGGCCCAGGTCACGCCGCAGCTTGGCGACGTGGCCGGTCGCTTTCACGTTGTACTGCGCGACCGCGACCTTCCCGTCCGGGTCGACGACGAACGTGGACCGGATCACGCCGGTCACCTTCTTCCCGTACATGGTCTTCTCGCCGAACGCGCCGTACGCCTCCAGCACCTGCTTGTCCGGGTCGCTGAGCAGCGGGAACGTCACGCCGTCGCGCTCCCGGAACTTCGCCAGCTTGGCCGGCTTGTCGGGGGAGATTCCGAGTACGGCGTACCCGGCGGCCTGCAGCGAGTCGAGCGAGTCCCGGAAGTCGCAGGCCTGCTTGGTGCAGCCCGGGGTCATCGCGGCCGGGTAGAAGTAGACGATCACGTTCTTTCCGCGCAGGTCCGCCAGCGCCACCTCGTTGCCGTCGGCATCGGGCAGGGTGAAGTCGGGGGCGGTGTCGCCAACGGACAGACGATCGGACATCAGGTCCTCCACGGGTAGGTCTACTGAGCGCAATGTTACGTGCGGAAGAACTAGGCCCTGTCGGGGTGCGAGCGGGACGTTCGTAGGTGAAGATCTGGAAATGAGCCGCGCATCCTCCCGCCAGTTGTTCGACGGCTACCTGGACCCGCGTCGTCCGCATGCCGGGGCGTACGACGAGATGTTCGATCCGGTCGACGGCGTGCGTACGGCGTACAAGCGGCTGCACGACTCGCTGCAGCCGTTGCAGCCGGCGGACCTGACCACCCGGTCCGAGGCGCTCGACCGGGCGCTCGTCGACCAGGGGATCACGTTCAGCCTGTCGGGGGAGGAGCGGCCGTTCCCGCTCGACCTGGTGCCGCGGGTGATCACGGCGTCGGAATGGTCGCGGCTGGAGCGTGGCGTCGTCCAGCGGGTGCGGGCACTGGAGGCGTTCCTCGCAGACATCTACGGCGAGCAGCAGATCGTCGCGGACGGCGTACTGCCACGCCGGCTGATCACCTCCTGTGAGCACTTCCACCGGCAGGCTGCCGGTATCGCACCGCCGAACGGCGTCCGTATCCACGTGGCCGGGATCGACGTGGTGCGTGACGAGCAGGGCGACTTCCGAGTGCTCGAGGACAACCTGCGGAGCCCGTCTGGGGTTTCGTACGTGATGGAGAACCGCCGGACGATGGCGCGGGTGTTCCCGGACCTGTTCGCCAAGCACCGGGTCCGTGCGGTCGGCGACTACGCCGTACACCTCCTCCGCTCGCTGCGGGCCGCGGCACCCGGTGTGACCGACCCGAACGTCGTCGTACTGACCCCAGGTGTCTACAACTCGGCGTACTTCGAGCACTCGCTGCTGGCACGCCAGATGGGGGTGGAGCTGGTCGAGGGGCGGGACCTGTTGGCCCGCAACAACGTCATCTATCTGCGGACCACAGAAGGCGAGCAGCGGGTCGATGTGATCTACCGGCGGATCGACGACGAGTTCCTGGACCCGGTGCAGTTCGTTCCGGACTCCGTGCTCGGTGTGGCCGGTCTGGTGAACGCAGCGCGCGCAGGCAACGTGGTGATCGCCAATGCCGTCGGCAACGGTGTCGGTGACGACAAGCTGATCTACACCTACCTGCCGGAGATCCTCAAGTACTACCTCGGCGAGACGCCGCTGCTGCCGAACGTCGACACGTACCGGTGCTGGCTGCCCGCAGAGCAGGCCGAGGTACTGGACCGCCTGGACGAGCTGGTTACCAAGCCAGTGGAGGGTTCTGGTGGGTACGGCATCGTGTTCGGGCCGGATGCGTCGCCCAAGGAGCTCCAGGCGCAGCGGCGGCGGATCAGGGCCAACCCACGTGGCTGGATCGCGCAACCCGTCGTACAGCTGTCGACTGTGCCGACGAAGGTGGGTGAACGGCTGCAGCCGCGCCATGTGGACCTGCGACCGTTCGCGGTCAACGACGGCGAGGACGTGTTCGTTCTGCCGGGCGGACTGACCAGAGTGGCGATTCCCGAGGGCAGTCTGATCGTCAACTCGTCACAGGGCGGCGGGTCCAAGGACACGTGGGTGCTGGCGCCCAGAGCGTCCGGTGAGGACGCCGAGCTGCGTGGACCTGGTCTGGCAGCGGCAGTGAAGCCGGACCGTACGGCGACACCGGAGCAGGGTCCCGAACTGAACGTCGCCCAACAGCAGCAGCAACAGTGATGGGGTTGATTGGGTGTTGCAGTCGAGTCGTCAATAGTCGTCGGAAGTGGTTGCTGGCATGTCCTAATGGCGTGATTCGATGAGATGGATGGTTTCCGTGGGCGTGAGTGATGCCATTGCTCTTGTGGTGGTGGCACGGCGCGAGGTTGCTTGCCTCGGACTGGCAAGCGGGGGTCGCCTAGGTAGACCAGGCCTTACCGACCTGGGTCTGATGCCCGCCGGGTGTCGCCGGCCGATTTGTGTCGGTGGGGTCGGCGAGACTGCTGACATGCCTGACGCTGCCGTCGTGATGCTGCGGGCGTACAAGTATGCGCTGAACCCCACGCCCCGTCAGGCAAGGTACCTGGACGGGCACTGTGGTGCGGTGCGTAAGGCGTACAACTGGGGACTTGGCCGGGTCAAAGCCAACCTGGATCAGCGGACGGCCGAAACTAGCTACGGCATCCCGGCCGAGCTGCTGACACCGGCGATCTCCTGGTCGATGTACTCGCTGCGCAAGGCCTGGAACCAGGCCAAGCACGACGTGGCGCCGTGGTGGGCTGAGTACTCGAAGGAGGCCTACGCTTCCGGCCTGACCCAGTTGGCCGCAGCGCTGAAGAACTGGGGCGACTCGCGCAAGGGCAGGCGCCGTGGTCGCGCGGTGGGGTTCCCGCGGTTCAAGGCAAAGCGCAAGGCGGTCAGGTCGTGCCGGTTCACCACTGGCGTGATTCGCTGCGAGGACCTGTACGTGGTCTTGCCGCGCATCGGCCGGGTGCGGCTGCACGAGACACCGGCACCGGAGCTACTCGACGGCACCGCCCGGATCATGGCGGCGACGATCCGGTTCGAGCGGGGCCGATGGTTCGTGTCGTTCACCGTCGAACAGGACACAGCCGCCCGGGCCCCGATGCGGCCCGATGCGGTGGTCGGTGTGGACCTTGGGGTCAAGAGCCTTGCGATCCTGGCCGAGGTGGGCGGCGAGCCCCAGACGGTGCCGAATCCCAAGCACCTGGACGTCTCGCTGCGCAAGCTCGGGAAGCTGTCGCGTCGGGTGTCCCGCCGCGTCGGGCCGGATCGCCGTACCGGTCAGGTGCCGTCGAACCGGTGGCAGCGCGCCAACGGTCAGCGCAACAAGGCGCATCACCGGGTCGCGTACCGGCGAGCCGATGCCCTGCACAAGTTGACCACCGCGATTGTGGCCGAGTTCGGGACCGTTGTCATGGAGGACCTGAACGTTGCCGGGATGTTGAAGAACCGCAAGCTTGCGCGCCGGATCGGGGATGCGGGGTTCGGTGAGATCCGGCGGCAACTGGCCTACAAGTCCCAGTGGAATGGCGGGCGGCTGATCGTGGCTGACCGGTGGTTTCCCTCCAGTAAGACCTGTTCGGGATGTGGAGTGGTGAAAGCCAAGCTGCTCTTGTCCGAGCGTGAGTATGTGTGTGAGTCGTGCGGTCTGGTGATGGATCGTGATGAGAACGCGGCGAGGAACCTTGCCGCGCTGGCGGTCGCCGCGAGTGGTGCGGAGACGTTAAACGGACGTGGAGCCGACCAGAAGACCCGGGCGACCGGGCGGGTGGCTGTGAAACGTCTACCCGGCAGCCCAGAGTGTGAGACCGGGACCGCCTTGCCAGAGGCTGTGAGTGTTTAGCCAATGACTATCCACGTGCAACGGAGGTGCTGACGATGCTCGCACGCAACGCCGAGTCGCTGTACTGGATCGGCCGGTACGTCGAACGCGCGGACGACACCGCGCGGATCCTCGACGTCTCGGTCCACCAACTGCTCGAGGACGCCACCGTCGACGCCGACACGGCCAGCCGCCGGCTGCTCTCGGTCCTCGGCATCACCCCACCCGACGGCAGCGAGCTGGACGTGTGGGGCCTGACCGAGCTGGTCGCGATGTCCCCGGAGACCGGGTCGATCGTGTCCTCGATCGCCAGCGCGCGGGAGAACACCCGGGTCGCGCGTGAGGTGGTGTCGAGCGAGCTGTGGCAGTGCATCAACGCGATGTGGAACGCCGTACCCGAGCGGCAGCGTGCTGCGCGCCGGGTGGGGCCGCACGAGTTCTTCACGTTCGTGGAGGACCGGGCCGCGATGTTCGCCGGGCTGGCAGACTCCACGATGAGCCGCGACGACGGCTGGCGGTTCCTGGTGCTCGGGCGGTCGGTGGAGCGAGTGGACATGCTGGTCCGGCTGCTGATGTCCCGTGTGGGTGACCGGCCCACGTCGCCCGGCTGGGTGACGGTACTGCGTTCTGCGGGTGCGCACGACACGTATCTGCGGACGTACCGCGGCGCGCTCGACGCATCCCGCGTGGTGCAGTTCCTGTTGCTGGACCGGCTGTTCCCGCGGTCCGTGTTCCATGCGCTGCAGCAGGCGGAGTCCTGTCTGGAGGACCTCGACCACGGGCCGTCGGCGCGGATCGGTGCGGGTGCGGAGGCGTCGCGGTTGCTGGGAAAGGCACGCAGCGATCTGGAGTTCCTGCAGCCGGCGGAGCTGCTGGACAACCTGACCGGCAGACTGCAGGCGTTGCAGACGACGGTCCGCGACGTCGGTGAGGCGGTGTCCCGGCAGTACTTCCATGCGGTGCCGTGGATCGAGTGGAACAACACGGAGGTGAACCTGTGAACTGGCGCCTCCGCGTTGTGCACACGACCGGCTACCGCTACGCGACGGCCGTTACGCAGTCCTACAACGAAGCCAGGCTGACGCCGCGTCATGACGACCGGCAGAACCTCATGGTGGCTCGGCTGGAGACGATCCCCGCAGCCCGTGCGTACAAATACACGGACTACTGGGGTACTGAGGTCAACTCCTTCGACCTGCACACCCCGCACACCGAGCTCAAGGTGATCGCGGCCTCTGTCGTCGAGACGAGCGACCAGACGCCGCCGTCCGCTGACGTCACTTGGGTGCAGCTGAAGTCACCTGAGGTCCTGGACGCGTACGCCGAGTTCCTCGAGTGGACGACGTACGTGCCGAAGCACCGGGAGCTGTCCGCGGTCGCCCGCTCGTTGCGGAGTGGCCGTTCGCCGGAGGAGACCGTGCTCGCGGTGTCCAAGTGGGTCCACGACACGCTGAAGTACCAGCGCGGCACCACAGGTGTGCACTCGTCGGCTGTCGACGCATGGCAGGCCGGTGAGGGTGTGTGCCAGGACTACGCGCACCTGACCTTGGCCATGCTGCGCGCAGTCGGTGTCCCGAGCCGCTACGTGTCGGGCTACCTGCACACGAAGCCGGATGCGGCAGTGGGCGAGAAGGTCGTCGGCGAGAGCCATGCGTGGGTGGAGGCGTGGACCGGGGAGTGGTGGGGCTTCGACCCGACCAACGACATCTCGATCGGGCACCGGCACGTGTGGGTGGCGACCGGCCGCGACTACGCGGACGTGTCGCCGCTGAAGGGCATCTACTCCGGGGAGGCGGCGACGGCCATCGAGGTGACCGTCGACATGACCCGGTTAGCCTGAGCCGATGCGGGCCATGACAATCACGCCGGGGAAGTCCGACTCGGCGACAGTGGGCGACGTCCCCGAACCTCCCGTCGTCGACGGTTCGATCCTCGTGGAGGGCCTGCTGACGGGCATCTGCGGCACCGACCTGGAGATGGTCTCCGGAGCCTTCGGCAGCGGCCGCCCCGGTGCAGACCGCCTCGTCATCGGCCACGAGTCGCTCGGACGCGTGTTGGAGGCACCTGTCGGCTCCGGCTTCACCAGAGGCGACCTGGTCGCCGGAGTGGTACGGCGGCCAGACCCGGTGCCCTGTCCCGCGTGTGCACGGGGCGAGTGGGACTTCTGCCGCAACGGGCAGTACGCGGAGCGCGGCATCAAGGAGATGGACGGGTACGGCGCTGAGCGCTGGCGGGTCAACCCGTACTTCGCCGTACCGGTGCCTGCTGAGCTAGGAGAGCTCGGTGTGCTCGTGGAGCCGGCCAGCATCCTCACCAAGGCGTGGGAGCAGGTGGACCAGGTCGGAGCCCGGTCGTGGTTCGCTCCGCAGCACGTACTGGTGACAGGTGCCGGACCGATCGGTTTGCTGGCCGCACTGATTGCTCGGCAGCGCGGGTACGACGTACACGTGCTGGACCGGGTTGACGACGGGCCGAAGCCAGAGCTGGTACGGGCGCTTGGCGGGACATACATCACCGACCTCGGGCAGCTGGACGTCGTACCGGATGTGGTGATCGAGGCAACGGGGGCTGGGCAGCTGGTGTTCGACTGCGCATCGCTGCTGCCGCCTGCTGGTGTCATGTGTCTGGCCGGGATCCACCCCGGGCCGGCGACTGTCGACGTGCAGCTCGACGCGCTGGTTCGGCAGCTGGTGGTCCGCAACGCCGCCCTGGTCGGGACGGTGAACGCAGGCAAGCGGCACTACGCGGACGCCGTGGACGTGCTGCTGGCCGCGGACCGGACCTGGCTGGAGCGGCTGATCACCAGGACCGTGCCGCTGTCGGAGTGGCCGGACGCATTGGTGCGGAAACCGGAAGACATCAAGGTGGTCGTGGACTTGCGGGGATGACCTGCGAGGATGGTGGGTGACGAGGGGCATTCCGGGGCAGCCCCGCCGATGGAAGGAGCGCCGACACGTGTCGGACACGAAGGCTCGGACCGCCGAGCAGATCGAGGCGGACATCGCCGCCACCCGGGCGCGTCTGGCCTCGACCGTGGACGAGCTGGTCGACCGGGCGAACCCGAAGAACGTCGCCCTGCGGCAGGTCGAGCAGGCCAAGTCCCAGGTCTTCGACGAGCAGGGTCAGCTGCGGACCCAGAAGATCGTCGCGGTCGCCGGTGCCGTTGTCGGCGTGGTCGGCGTCCTCCTGGTGATCCGCCGCCTGGTGGGTCGCCGGTGACTTCACGCAAGCGGCTGTCCGACGACAAGCTCCCGATCCGGATGCTGCACGACCGCGTCCTGGTCTCCCTCGAGCAGGAGGGCGAGCGGAAGTCGTCGGCGGGCATCCTGATCCCCGCCACCGCGCAGATGGGCCGCCGCCTCTCCTGGGCGAAGGTGGTCGCGATCGGCGCGAACGTGCGGACGGTCGAGGTCGACGACCGGGTGCTGTTCGACCCGGAGGACCGGGCCGAGGTGGAGGTGCGCGGCGACGACTACATCCTGCTGCGCGAGCGCGACCTGCACGCGGTGGCCGCGGGCCGCCTGGAGGACGGCCAGACCGGCCTCTACCTCTGAAAGCTCTGAAATCTGAACCTGGCTGGAGTCTCGCCGCTGCCGGTGACCAGGTCGCGGACGAGGGCCCCCACCAGCGGTACGAACTTGAATCCCTGGCCCGAGAACCCGGCGGCGACTGTGACCGGTCCGGCGCGGTCGATGACGAAGTCGGACGTCGGCGTGTTGTCGTAGAGACAGCTGATCGCTGTGGACCTGTGGGGGTCCAGCCCCGGGAACCACTGCTCGACGTACTGCAGCAGGGCCGAGTCCCGCTCCGGCTCCGGCTGGAAGTCCCGCTGGTCGGGATCCACCTCCGGCCCAGTCGCGTGCAGTCCGACCTTGACCCCGGAGCCCGGCTCGTACAGGCCGTAGCTTGTAGGTCCGTGATGCACGAAGGACGGCCACTCCAGCTCGTCTGACATGGGAGCGAAGAACCGCGGCTGCTCCTGCGTCACTCTGAACGGTGGCAACGACACCAGTCCCTCCACCAGCTTCGGTGTCCACGGCCCAGTCGCCAGTACGACGTGCCGCGCCCGCACCGCGCCCCCTGGTACGTCGAGCTCGACCAAACCGGCATGTGCCCGCAGCGCTCGTACTGGTGACTGCACGCGGAACTCGGCGCCCAGACGACCTGCCACGACCTGTAGTGCGTGAACGGTCCGATCGGCGTACAAGCGACCTGACCCCGGCTGGTACAGCACGGGAGTCTCGAACCGGAACCCGGGCCACCGCTCCGCAGCCTCCGCCGCCGGCAGCACCGACCCGGTTGCCCGGTGCAACGACCGGAAAGCCTCGACCGACGCGTCACTCATCCCGTGGTCGATCCCACCGGTCTCCTCGAGCAGCGTCTCGCCCGACTCCGCCTCCAGCTCTCGCCACAGCGGCCGCGCCCGCTCCGTCAGCTCAGCGATCTCGGCCTCGTCCGCAGCCGGCCGGAACAACCGCGTCGCGCCGTGCGATCCGCCCCGCTCGTGCCCGAGCGTGAACTGCTCCAGTACGACGACCTCTCGCCCCGCGGCGGCCAGTGCCCGCGCGGCAGCCGACCCCATCGCACCGGCCCCCACCACTGCCACGTCATACGTCATTCGGTCACCCCCCTGTCAACGCTGATCGTAGTGATGTGGACAGCCGATCTCAGCTGCCGAGCGTGTGGGGGAGAATGGGCGGGTGATCTTCGAGACCTCCAGCCGGTTGCCAGACTTCCCGTGGGACAAGCTCGCCCCTTACAAGCAGACGGCGGCTGCGCATCCCGACGGGATCGTGGACCTGTCGGTGGGCAGTCCGGTCGACCCGGTGCCGGCGCTGGTGAAGCAGGCGCTGGCCGACGCGGCGGACGCCCCGGCGTACCCGACGACGATCGGTACGTCGGCGGCGCGGCAGGCGGCCGTGGACTGGATGGCGCGGCGGCTGGACGTGACCGGCGTCGACCCGCAGAGCGGCGTACTGCCCGTGATCGGCACCAAGGAGCTGATCATGCTGCTGCCGACGCTGCTCGGCATCGGTGCCGGTGACACGGTCCTCATCCCGGACCTGGCGTACCCGACGTACGAGGCCGGTGCGGCGCTCGCCCGGGCGACCAGCGTCCCGGTCGCTGACCCGACGACGTACGACGGGCCGGTCCGGATCGCGTACCTGAACTCTCCGCGCAACCCGTCCGGTGAGATCACCCAGCCGGCCGATCTGCGGCGTGCGGTCGAGTGGGCGCGGGCGAACGACGTACTGCTGGTCAGCGACGAGTGCTACACCGAGTTCGGCTGGGACGAGAAGCCGGTGTCGGTGCTGCACCCGGACGTGTCCGGTGGCAGCTTCGACAACCTGCTGGCGGTGCACTCGCTGTCCAAGCGCTCCAACCTGGCCGGGTACCGCGGTGGCTTCGTCACCGGTGACCCGACCGTCGTGACTGAGCTGCTCGCCGTCCGCAAGCACGCCGGGCTGATGGTGCCGTCGCCGATCCAGGCCGCGATGGCTGCCGCGTTCGCCGACGACGCTCACGTCGAGGAGCAGCGTGCCCGCTACCTGCGTCGCCGTGCGGTACTGCGGGACGCGCTGACCGATGCGGGCTGGGAGATCACCCTGTCCAACGGCGGGCTGTACCTGTGGGCGTCGCACTCGTCGTACGACGCTTACGGCTCCGTCGGAGCACTGGCCGACCGGGGGATCTTGGTCGCCCCCGGTGCGTTCTACGGGACCGCGGGTGACCGGCATGTCCGGGTCGCGCTCACCGGGACCGACGAGCGCATCGACGCCGCGGTGAAGAGACTGCAGGAGTGAACCAACTTCCCGCCTTCGTGTGACGTCTTCCTGTGTGACTGCCTCTTATAGGGGTAGAGGTTGTCCAGGGGAGGGTGAGGCGGATGCGGCGCTTCGTTGGGGTGGCGGTAGCGGTTCTGCTGAGTATCGGGTCGGTCGGTGTGGCCCACGCGGACGAGAGTCCTTCGCCGAGTGTCACGCCTTCGGTGACTCCTACTGAAACGCCAACCGAAACACCTACACCTACCCCCACTCCTGCGCCGACGCCTACCCAGACACCAGCGGTGGCAGCGGCCTGGTCGATCACGCTGGACCAGCCGGCCGCGTCCTGGGAGGACAAGCCGACCGTCTTCACCGGCAAGATCAGCCAGCCGATCACTGGCTCGTACATCACGCTGTGGCAGCGCGTCCCCGGAGCCTGGGTACTGCGCGCCTCGACCAGGACCACGACCGGCGGCGTCTACAAGTTCAGCTACGTGTCGGCGGCCACGGGCACCTGGGCGTTCCGCACCATGATCGGGGTCAAGGCGGAGACGGCGCTCGCGATCTCGGACTACCGGACCGTGCCGATCCAGGACCGGAAGATCCTGATCAACACCCCGGCGTCCTGGTACGCGACCCTGACCGGCGTCTCGGTCACCGGGCGGATGGTGCCGGCCGAACCGGGCAAGGAACTCGCGCTGCAGGAGTACCTCGGCACCGGCGTCTGGCGACTGCTGAACATCGGCACGATGGATGCAGGAGGCAACTTCCGGCTGCGGGTCCCCGACGACCTGCCGAAGACGCGGACCGTCCGCGTCGTGACGCGGTACGTCGCCCAGCCCGCGATGGAGTACTCCGGCCTCGCGACGATCGTGATCAAGGCGGCACTGAATCCCAAGGTGTACGCCGTCTCCGCCGCGATGGTGCCGAACACGTACCGCGCCGGATGCCCCGTGAAGCCGTCGTCGCTGCGGCTGCTGCAGCTGAACTACTGGGGTTTCGACGGCCGCGTGCACCGCGGCGAGCTGATCCTGCGGGACGCCGCGGTGGCGAAGATGATCGCCGTGTGGACCTCGACGTTCGCGTCGAAGTTCCCGATCCGGCAGATGCGCCGGGTGGACGTGTTCGGCGGCAGCGACATCAAGTCGATGGCGGCCGACAACACGTCCGCGTTCAACTGCCGCCGCGTCACGGGTGATCCGTACTCGCTGTCGCCGCACTCGTACGGCTGGGCGATCGACATCAACACTGTGGAGAACCCGTACCTCGCCGCGAACGGCGTCTGGTACCCGTCGAACGGTCTGGCGTACCGCACGCGCACGCCGGCGCGTCCCGGCATGCTGTTCGCGAGCAGCGTGCCGACGAAGGCGCTGATCGGCCAGGGGTACTTCTGGGGCGCCGGTTGGGCCAAACCCGACTACCAGCACTTCCAGCCGAAGTGAAAGCCCTAGTAGTCGCCGGTGTCCTGGCGGTGGTGCTGGCGGGCTGCAGCTCCAACTCCGCAGCCCAGCAGCCCGGGCCGGGTGTCGTTCAGCAGTCCCCCACACCGGTCATCCCCAGCACCGTCGGCGGGACGGTGCCGGTTCCGCCCGCCACGCTCCCCACCGCCAAGCCGACGGATGCAGCGGTCCCACCGGAGGTGCCGGAGCAGGCGACCGCACCGCCTCCGGCCAACGCCGGTCCGCTCACCGCCCGCAACCTCCCAGCACCGGAGAAGCTGGGAGCCGGCTGGAAGACCTACACCGACCCAGGCGGTGCTGAGGCGGGCTTCATCGGCAACAACACCTGGACCCGCCGCCGTGACCCACACCAGGCCTCCTACGAAGCACTGCCCTCCGGCTGCGCCGGCCAGCCAGTCAACGGCTCGCTACCCGTCCCCGCCTACGCCCTGACTGGCAGCTATCGCACGGCCGACGCCCTACCCGCCACCGCGCTCCTACTCCGCTTCAGCAACTCCAACCAGGCAGCGGCGTACTACGCCGGCTACCAAGCCCGCATGAATGCCTGCGACACCGGTGGAGACCTAAGCGCCAAACAGCTCTGGGTCGACACCACAGCTGCCGCCGCGGTACGTGCGTACGCCGGAGCAGAGTCCTACGTAGACGTGTCCGTGGTGCACGGATCGACGGTTGCGCTGCTGGCCACGACCTCCACCAAGCCGGACCAGCAGGCTGATTGGGCTCGCACTGTCGTCCCAGCACTGGAAGCAGGCATGGGCTAGAGGCGGTCCGCGTCCACAACCGCCCGCGCGAAGTCGCGCGGTGCTTCCTGGGGAACGTTGTGCCCGACATCGAAGGCGCGGTGCTCGTACGCGCCGGTGAAGTGGTCGCGATAGGACTGGCCGTTCCCGGCCGGTGTGAACGGGTCGTGGCGGCCGTCGATGGTGATCGTCGGTACGGCGATCTTCGGCGCCTTCTGCAGTTCGCTCTCCAGTTCGGCGTACTCCGGCTCGGCCGGGATCAGGCTCTGCCGCCACCGGTAGTTGCCGATCACGATGGCCTCGTAGTCCGGGTTGTCGAAGGCAACCGCGGTCCGGGCGTAGGTCGCGGCGCTGTACTTCCACGTCGGCGAGTTGAACTTCCAGATGAACTCACCGATCTCCCGCTTGTACTGGTGCAGGCCGTCCACGCCGCGCTCGGTGGCGAAGTAGTACTGGTACCACCAGGCGTTCTCGGCCGCGGGCGGCAGCGGCTTCTTGTTGAACTCCAGGTTGGTGATCAGGTACCCGGTGACCGAGACAAGCGCCTTCACTCGCTCCGGCCAGAGTGCGGCGATGATGTCCGCGGTGCGCGAGCCCCAGTCGTAGCCGGCCAGCACGGCCCGCTGGATCCCCAGTGCGTCCATCAGAGCGAGGATGTCGAGCGCGAACGCGGCCTGGTCGACGTTGCGCGGCGTGGCGGCCGAGCGGAACGTCGTACTGCCGTGGCCGCGGAAGTAGGGCACTATGACGCGGTAGCCGCGGCGGGCGAGCAGCGGGGCGACCTGCTCGTAGCTGTGGATGTCGTACGGGAAGCCGTGCAGCAGGAGCACCGGGGTGCCGTGCGCCGGGCCCAGTTCGACGTACCCGACGTTGAGGACACCTGCGTCGATCTGCTGCACTGGGCCGAACGGAAGGTTCGGCGCAGCGGCCGCGCCCGCGGTCAGGAGCGGAGTGGCCAGCGCGGCGGCGCCGGTGGTCCGGAGGAGGGTGCGGCGACTGACGTTCATGAAAGAGACCTTTCTGGGGAGGCGAGCCATCAGATTCGCCTGGGCGGCACCTCGGTCGCGCCCGTGAGACTCCCTGGTCCTGGGGAAAGTCGCAGCAGAAGTTGTATTACCTTTCAGTATTTCGTGTCCTACACTCCGGTTATGGGTGACTTCGACCGGTATGCCCGCCTGACCGCGCGGCACGACGCGCCGTACGCGGTGATCGACCTCGCCGCGTTCCGGCGGAACGCCGACGACCTGGTCCGGCGCGCCGCCGGGACGCCGATCCGGATCGCCTCCAAGTCGGTCCGCTGCCGCGCGCTGATCACGGCCGCGCTCGAGCGGCCCGGGTTCCACGGGGTGATGAGCTATGCGCTCCCCGAGGCGCTTTGGCTGGCCCGCAACGGTGTCGACGACATCCTGCTCGGCTACCCGACGACCCATCGGACCGCGCTCCGCGAGCTCTCCGAGGACCCCGAGGCGGCGTCCCGGATCACGCTGATGATCGACTCGCCGGAGCACCTCGGGTACGTCAAGGCCGCCGCGACCGGGACCGCCCGGATTCAGATCTGCCTCGACGTCGACGCCTCGCTGCGGATCTTCGGCCAGCATCTCGGCGTACGGCGGTCGCCGCTGCGGACCCCGTCCGACGTAGCGGCGCTGGCCCGCACCGTCGCCGCCGACGACGCCTTCGAGCTGACTGGGGTGATGTTCTACGAGGCGCAGATCGCCGGCCTTCCCGACACATCGCCGGCCGTTCGCTGGGTGAAGCGCCGTTCGGCCGCCGAGCTCGCCGACCGGCGCGGCGCGGTCGTCGACGCGGTCAAGCAGGTCGCGGCGCTCCGGATCGTCAACAGCGGCGGGACGGGCAGTCTGGAGATCAGCAGCGCCGACCCGGTCGTCACCGAGGTCACCGCCGGCTCCGGTCTCTACGGCCCGACCCTCTTCGACAAGTACGACGTGTTCCAGCCCGAGCACGCGATGGCCTACGCCCTGGACGTCGTACGGCGGCCCGCACCGCGGATCGCCACGCTCTTCGGCGGGGGATATGTGGCCTCGGGGCCGGCGAAGAAATCGCGGCTGCCGCTGCCCGCCGCACCGTCGGGGCTGAAGCTGCTGGGCACCGAAGGCGCCGGCGAGGTGCAGACTCCGGTCCAGGGACAATCGGCCGATCGGCTGCACATCGGCGACAGAGTGTGGATGCGGTACGCGAAGGCAGGCGAGATGCTGGAGCGGTTCGACGTCGTGCACGCGATCGACGGCGATGAGGTGAGCGAACTGGTCACCTACCGGGGCGAAGGGAAGAACTTCGGATGAGCACCTGGCGGAACTGGGCCGGCACCGAGTCTGCGACCGGGATCGAGACCCTGCGACCAGACTCGGCCGACGAACTCGCGGCCGTGGTCAAGTCCGCGGCCGAGCAGGGCAAGAAGCTCAAGGCGGTCGGGTCCGGGCACTCGTTCACAGGCTGCTCGGTGCCGCAGCAGGTGATGGTCCGGCTGGACGGCCTGTCCTCGATCGTCAACGCCGACAAGGAGTCCGGCCGCGTCACGGTCGGCGCGGGCACCGGGCTGGGGAAGCTGAACGCGGGCCTGGCGGCGTTCGACCTGGCGATGGCGAACCTCGGCGACATCGACGAACAGACCGTCGCCGGCGCGATCTCGACCGGCACGCACGGGACCGGTGCGCGGCTCGGCGGCCTGGCCACGCAGGTCGTCGCGCTCGACCTGGTCACCGCGGACGGCTCGGTGCTGCACTGCTCAGCGGAGGAGAACCCGGACGTGTTCGCCGCGGCCCGGATTTCGGTCGGCGCGCTGGGCGTGATCAGCTCGCTGACCCTCCAGTGCGTTCCGGCGTTCCTGCTGCGCGCACAGGAGATGCCGCTGCCGCTCGGCGAGGTGCTGGACGGTTTCGGTGAACTTGCCGATGGCAACGATCACTTCGAGTTCTACTGGTTCCCGCACACCGAGATCGCGCTGACCAAGCGGAACAACCGGGTCGCCCCGGGCGTCGGCGCCTCGCCGGTCGGCCGGGTCCGCGGCTGGATCGACGACGAACTGCTGTCCAACAAGGTCTTCGAGCTGACCAACCGGCTCGCGGTCCGGCGGCCCGGGATGGTGCCGCGGATCAACCAGCTCGCCTCGCGTGCCCTGTCGGCCCGGGAGTACGTCGACGCGTCGTACAAGGTGTTCTGTTCCGAGCGCAGCGTGATCTTCCGCGAGTCGGAGTACGCCGTGCCGCGCGAGCACGTCGTCGACGTGATCCGCCGGCTGCGCGAGTGGATCGACGCGTCCGGGTCGCGGATCCCGTTCCCGATCGAGGTCCGCGTGGCCGCACCGGACGACATCTGGCTGTCCACGGCGTCCGGGCGCGAGACGGCGTACGTCGCGATCCACCAGTACCACCGGCTGCCGCACGACCCGTACTTCCGGGCCTTCGAAAACATCGTCGCCGACTACGGCGGCCGGCCGCACTGGGGCAAGCTGCATACGCTCACGGCGGATGACCTGCGCACCCGCTACCCGCGCTTCGACGACTTCCTCGCCGTCCGCGACCGCCTCGACCCGCAGCGCACGTTCGATAACGCCTACACCCGTCAGGTCTTCGGGCACTAGCCTGCGGGCATGAGCACTCTCGAACCGGTGGTAGAGGACTGGCAGAAGGCGCTGGCTGTGGTCGCGCATCCGGACGACCTGGAATTCGGTACGGCGGCCGCGATCGCGCGCTGGACCGCACAGGGTAAACAGATCGTCTACTGCCTGCTGACCTCCGGCGAGGCGGGGATCGACGGCGTCGACCCGGCCGAGTGCGGCCCGCTGCGGGAGGCCGAACAGATCGAGTCGTCCCGGATCGTCGGGGTCTCCGCGGTCGAGTTCCTCGGCCAGCCCGACGGCACCATCGAATACGACGTCGCGCTCCGCCGCGTGATCACCGCCGCGATCCGCCGGCACCAGCCGGAGATCGTCATCACGAACAACTTCCGCGACACCTGGGACGGCGACGTAACGCTGAACCAAGCCGACCACATCAACACCGGCCGCGCCACGCTCGACGCGGTCCGGGACGCCGCGAACCGGTGGATCTTCACGGACGCCGGCGACAAGTGGGACGGCGTACGGCAGGTCTGGGCGGCCGGATCACCCGACGCGCGGCACGGGGTGGACACCACCGACACGTTCGCCGTCGGAGTGCGGTCGCTGAAGGCGCACAAGGCCTACATCGACGGGCTGAACTGGCCGCATTTCGACCCGGAGGAGTTCCTCGAAGGCACCTCGCGCCCGGCCGGTGCTCTGCTGGGCACGAAGTACGGCGCGCGGTTCGAGGTCTTCACTCCTTGAGGTAGGCCTGCAGGTGCGGCGGCGTCGGCTTCGGACGCCGGGGCTCGCGATCGCCGGCGGTCCCAGGCGGGTCGATCGGGCCGGCCCAGGAGCGGACCAGCGCGCGGCCGCCCTTGCGCGTCAAGCGGTGCAGGTCGATCCGCTGGACCCGGCTGGCCGGGATGCCGAGCTGGGCGAGGCTCCGGTTCGCCATCTCACAGGCGGCGTCGTGCTTGCGCGGCGACATCTTCTGCTGCAGGACGACCGCGATCGATCCGTCCGGCAGGTCCTCGATCCGCTGGAACCGCAGGCCCTTGTCCAAGGACCACGAGTTCAGGGCGAGGCCGAGGTAGTCGGCGTTGGACAGTCGACGATCGGGCTTCGCGCGCGCAACCACTTCGTAACGGGCCATATCCCGATCATCCGTCGGCGGCCGCCGGATTTCCAGGAAACCCAGCCGCATCTGCGATCAGCGAAGTGCGTTGATCGCGGCCGCCACCTCGGCCGGGTTGGAGATCAGCGTGAGGTGGTTGGCGTTCGGGATCAGCGTCGGCGCGGGCGCTCCGATGCGCGTCGCGGTCTCGCTCGGGTTGCCGCCGTTCGTGTCGTCGGCGCCGAAAACGACCGCTTTGGGGAGCTTGAGAGCGCTCAGCTTCGCCAGCCGCTCCGGCGCGACCGCGGGGATGCCATGCGCGGTCATCTCCCAGACGGCCTTCTCCGCACCGGGCTGCCGGAACGGGCGGGTCCAGTCGTCGACGACCATCTCCGGGCAGTTCGGGGAGCAGACGCCGTTGTAGATCTTCTTCAGCAGCCAACCCTGGTCGAGCACCAGCCGGAACAGCGACGTCCGGTACGGCGGGACGATCAGCCACCGCGGCGGCCCGGCCTGCCCGCCCGGCAACGGCAGCCCGTCCCCGTCGAGGAACATGATCCCGCCGATCCGGTCCGGCGCCTCCAGCGTCGCCTCGGCCGCGATCCCGGCGCCGAGCGAGTGCCCGACCAGGATCGGCCGCGGTTCACCCGGCCCGCCGAGATGCATCGCGTCCAGGAACCCGAGCAGCTGCGCCGCGAGATGCTCGACCGTGTACGGCGCCTTGCGCTCGGAGTACCCGTAGCCGGTGATGTCGTACGCGTACACGCGATGGTTGGCAGCGAGCAGCGGTACGAGCCGCGACCACGTGTCGACGGACTCCGCTGACCCGTGCACGAGTACGACGGGCGCTCCCGACGTACCCCAGGTGTCGTAGCGGGTGTTGACGTCGCCGGCCTGCACGTACTTGAGGCCCGGTGGTGGTGCTGCGGTTCCGTTGGTGACGAGGTTGTAGCCGAGAGATGCCGCGGTGACGATCAGCCAGAGCCCGAGAAGTCCCAAGAACCCCCGCCACAGGAACCGTTTCACAGCTCCTAGTCTGACAGGGCCTCGTTCTGCAGCTGGAGAATGCGCTGCGAATCGGTGAGGACCGCGGGGGAGGCGAGAGACTGCCAGCGCGGGATCTGTTCCTCGAGGAACGGGCGCAGCTTGGCTGCACGTTTGACGTCGTGGTCGAGGACGTCGAGCTCGTTGACGATCGTCAGGTCGACGAAGTCGCGGAGGTCCTCGGTGCCGAGCTCCTCCGACGTACCCGTGAAGCGGTCCGTCACGGTGCGGTGCTCGGCGAGGTCGCGCCAGGTGGTCTCCCGGTCACAGGCGCCGTACCGGTAGACGATCAGCTCGGCCTCCGTGCCGATCACCGACTCGAGGACCGGGCGCTCGGTCTGCCAGTCGAACAGGTGCGTCGGGAAGCCGTCGGTCCCGTACGCGGCGTGGGCGAGGCCGGCCAGCACCAGGGCGTCGGACGCGCCGAGGGAGCTGAGGCGCTTGGCCACGCGGTGCAGGTGGACGTACAGGCTGCCGCCCGCGTGGTCGATCTCGTCGGCGCCGCGCACCAGCAGCAGCGAACCCAAGTCCTGGAAAGTGCTCATCTGACCCCTTCTCACCCCGGAGCGGCCAAACCCCTCGACCAGATCAAGGCCCACCGACCCGGCCCAGGTCACCCACGGTAAGGCCAACCTGCCACCCCCGCCCACCACTTCGGCGTGCCGTTTGAGTCACATCCCGTTCATCGCCCGTTCGATAGCTGGCGCCGATCAGGACTCCACCGGAGGACGCCCCGGAGCCTGCCCTGAATCCCACGCGCAGGCATTCCAAGCAGCCGGCGTCCACGAGACGATCAGAGCATGAGCAACACCGCAGCTCGCTGGACCTTGGTAGCCGCCCTGGCCACCATCACGCTCCTCACCATCACGCTGACAACAGCCCTGAGCTGACACGGGCACGGGGCTGGATAACCCTTCGTGTTAGGGGTTCTCCCCTCGCACACCAGGGGAGAACCCCCAAGTCGAGGGGATAACCGGGTCTTCTGCCCCAGGGGTCGCGTGGTGTGCAGGTCGGTGGGTATCAGGTCGTTGCTGTCGGCAAGGGTTTGAGGGCGTGCCGGGTCTGTTCCAGGAGGAGGTGGAGCATCGGGTTCGCGCTGTGCTTCGGCCAGATCAGGGCGAGTACGTTCGGCTCGGCGTCGAGTAGGGGGAGCCAGGTCAGGCGGGGGTGGGCGAAGTACGTGACCGTGGAGGCCGGTGCGATCCAGCAGCCGTGACCTGCCGCCACCAGGTGCAGGCACTCTTCGGGCGTCCTGGCCTGCGGCCCGAAGAGCGCTCGGGTGCCGTCCGGGCGCGGATCGATGAACCAGAAGTCGACCACGGCCGCGGGCATCCCGTCCCGAGGCCCGATGACCGGTACGTCGGCCAGGTCCGCGATGCGCAACGTCGTACGGGATTCCAGCGGATGCCCGGGCGGCAGGGCGACCCAGCGGTCCTCCTGCATCAGCGGATGAATCGTGAACCGCGGATCGTCCCCGATCGGCAGCCACAGGAACGCCGCGTCCGCACGCCCCTCGAGCAGCGCGTCGATCTCGTCCGGCAGCGTGTGCGAGGCGATCGGCCGGAGCTCGAGCTCGGGCGCCTCCTGCCGGAGCGCGGCCTCGACCGCCGGCATGAAGTGCGCCGTACTCTGCGCCTTGAATGCGATCCGCAGCGGATCCGGCCGCCCGGACGCCGCCAGCCGCGCCTCGGTCACCATCGCCTGCGCCGACGACAACAGCGCGGCGCCCTGCTTGAGCACGATCTCCCCGGCCGCGGTCAGCTCGATCCCGGTCGGGCGCCGCTCGACCAGCGGCGTACCGACCACACGCTCCAGTTGCCGGATCTGCCCGCTGACCGCCTGCTGGGTCAGGTTGAGGGTCCGCGCGGCCCGCGTCATGCTGCCCTCCGCCGCGACCGCCTCGAGCGACTGCAGCAGCCGCAAGCTCAGATCCACGCCTCCCATGGTGGCACAACGATCCGTTGTGCCCCCGCCAAGAAGTCTCTGTTTCCGTACCGCGCGATCCCGCAGGACGATCGAGACAAGCCACTTGATGGGAGAAGGAAAAGGATGACGCTGCAGGGCAGAACGGCGCTCGTCACCGGTTCGTCGAAGGGGCTGGGCCGGGCGATCCTGCTCCGGCTCGCCGCTCAAGGCGCGAATGTCGTGGTCAACTACTCGCGCGACAAGTCAGCTGCGGACGAGGTTCTCGACGCTGCGAAGGCGCTCGGCGTCCGGGCGATCTCGGTCGCCGCCGACGTGTCCGAGGTCGACGGCATCCAGCGGCTGTACGACGCGACGCTCGACGAGTTCGGCCAGGTCGACATCGTGGTCGCGAACGCTGGCATGGAGAAGGTCAACGTCCCGGTGGCCGACGTCACGGAGGAGGACTTCGACCTGCTGTTCCGGGTCAACACCAAGGGCCCGTACTTCGTGCTGCGCGAGGCGGCCCGGCGGATCGCGGACAACGGCCGGATCATCACGATCTCGTCGAACACCACCACGGTCCCGCAGTTGGGCGTCGGCCTGTACGGCACGAGCAAGGTCGCGACCGGCTACCTGGCCCGCGTGCTCGCGCTGGAGCTCGGGCCGCGCGGGATCACCGTGAACACGATCGTCCCGGGTCCGATCGACGGCGCCGGGATCTTCACCGATCCGGCGAACGACGAGTACAAGCAGAGCCTGGTCGCGATGGTGCCGATCGGCCGGCTGGGCACCACCGAGGACGTCGCCGGTATCGCGGCGTTCCTCGCGAGCGACGAGGCCGGCCTGATCACCGGCCAGCAGATCATTGCCGACGGCGGAATGCACTAAGGAGACCAATGACTGGAACGATGCGCGCGGCCCAGGTTCAGCAGGCGGGCGGCCCGTTCGTGGTGACCGACGTACCGATCCCGGAGCCCGCGGAAGGGCAGATCCGGGTCAAGGTGCACGCCTGCGGGATCTGCGGCGGTGACGCGATCCCGCGGAACGCGCTCTTCGGTACGACGCTGCCGCGGATCCCCGGCCACGAGATCGCCGGCGTCGTGGACGCGGTCGGCGCCGGCGTCACCGTCTGGGAAGCCGGGCAGCGGGTCGGCGTGGGCTGGTCCGGCGGCGTCGACTTCACCTGCGAGTTCTGCCGGCGCGGCGACTTCACGAACTGCGTCAGCCGGACGATCGTCGGGACGTCGTACGACGGCGGGTACGCCGAATACCTTGTCGTGCCGCAGGATGCGGTGGCGCGGATCCCGGAGGGGCTGAGCTTCGAGGAGGCGGCGCCGTTGATGTGCGGCGGGATCACCGCGTTCAACGCACTCCGGCACGCGCACGCCGGGCCGGGGGACACGATCGCGGTGCAGGGGGTCGGCGGGGTCGGGCATCTGGCGATCCAGTTCGCCGACAAGATGGGCTTCCGGACCGTGGCGATCAACCGCGGCCGGGACAAGGAGAAGCTCGCCCGGCAGCTCGGGGCGGACGAGTACATCGACAGCACCGAGGGCGATGCCGGTGCGGCGCTGAAGGCGCTCGGCGGTGCGGCGGCGATCCTCGCGACGGTGTCTCGCGCGGAACTCCAGTCGGATCTGGTGAAGGGTCTGCGGCCGAACGGTCAGCTGATCGTTCTCGAAGGCGGCGACCCGATCGAGGTCACCGGCCACGCGCTCGCCGAGGGTCGGCTGTCGGTGTCCGGTTGGTACTCCGGGGTTGCCCAGGACTCCGAGGACACGCTGAACTTCGCGGTCCTGAAGAACATCCGACCGATCATCGAGACCTACCCGCTCGAGCAGGCCGAGGAGGCCTGGCAGCACCAGCCCAAGGCCAACCTCCGCATCGTGCTGAAGACCCAGCCCCAGTAAGTTTGCAGAACCCGTCCGCAACCACCTCACACGGTTGCGGACGGGTTCCATATTTCTGCCCGTGGTTGATCAGGGAAGGTGACCGACCACGGGGAGCCTGTTCGTCGGGATCAGGCGGAACTCAGCTGGGCGCTCAGTCGAGGTCGGCGAGGGCCTTGCGGGCTGCTTCCAGTTCGGCCTCGAGGGCGGCGACCTTGGCGGCCTGCTGGGAGCGGGCCTCCTCGATGACCTCGTCGATCGGGGTCGACAGGTCCTCGTGCAGCTCCTTGGCCGCACGCGACACCGCGGCCGCGGCGACAGCCAGGTCGCGGGCCAGGTACGTCGTGCCCTGCTTCAGCTCGGCGCGCCACTCGCCGTCCGCCGTCCCGGTGACGGTCAGCGTCAGCTCGATGGTCTTCGTCTTCTTGCTCGCGGCCTTCTTGGCCGGCGCCTTCTTCGGCTTCACAACCTCGCCGGCCTCGGCCGGCGCTGGGGTGGAGGTGGATTCGGGGGCGGCCGTCGACAGGTTGACCGGGTCGGGAGTGTCGGCGAGGTCGGACGGCGTCTCAACTGCCAGAGTGTCTACAGTCATCGTTGCGGCGATCTCCTTCGGGAACTGACGCGGACGACCATTAGAACACATGTTCGATTGAGACGCCAACCAGCCTGCGCAGAAAACGATCGACCTGGTCCTCCAAGGGCGGCAGGTCGGCCTCCGGCTCGTTGATGCGGATCGAGACCGCGCCGTGCACCGCCGAGCGCAGGTCGAGTGCCACTGCCGCGGCGTCGTCCGCCGGCGCGAGCCCCGCGTCCATGCAGGCCTGAACGGCGGCGATCGCCCGGATCGACAGCTCCTCCTTGAAGACCAGGTGCATCCGCCGGTTCAGCGTGCTCTCGTGCAGCACCTTGTAGAGGCCCCGGTATTCGCGCGACCACTCGCCGAGGAACAGGACTCGTGCGCGCAGCCGGCGTACCGGATCGTCGCCGCCGCTCGCCTCGGCCTGTTCGAGGTCGCGCAGCAGATCGGCGGTCGACTGCTCGAGCGCCGCGAACACGAGCTCGTCGCGATCGGCGAAGTGGATGTACACCGAGGTCGCCGCGATCCCGACCTCGCGGGCGACCGCCCGCAGCGAGAGCGCCTCGTCGTCGCCGAGCTCGTTCAGCATCCGCAGCGCCGCGTCGATGATCTCGCGGCGCAGGAGCTCGCCCTGCCCGCGCCGGTTCCGGCTCCGCGTCGTCCCAGCGTCCATGCATCCGATTGTATTGCAACGCACGTTGCCTTACAGTCGTAGCACTACAGTTGTTCACTTAAGGATGACCATGAGCGAACTCAGGACGCAAGTCGCCCTCGATCAGACCCAGCAGCGGCGATGGTGGGCGCTGGGGGCAGTGGCTACGGCGCAGTTGATGGTGGGGATCGATCTGACGATCGTGAACATCGCGCTGCCGTCGATGCAGCAGGACCTCGGGCTGTCGGATCCGTCGCGGCAGTGGGTGATCACCCTGTTCGCGCTCGGGTACGGCGGACTCCTGCTGCTCGGTGGACGGATGAGCGACCTGATTGGGCGTCGGCGAGCGCTCCTGATCGGGCTGACCGGTTTCGCGCTGGCCTCCGCGCTCGGTGGGGCAGCGACCGGTGGGGCGATGTTGCTGACCGGACGTGCACTGCAGGGCGTCTTCGGCGCGTTGCTGACTCCGGCAGTGCTGGCAACGCTCGCGGCCTCGTTCCCGGCGCCGGCGGAGCGTGGAAAGGCGTTCGGGATCTACGGCGCCGTCATGGGCAGTGCCTCCGGACTCGGCATCCTGGCCGGCGGCGTGCTGACGGAGTACCTGGACTGGCGGTGGTCCATGTTCGTCAACCTCCCCATCGCCGCGGTGGCCGCGGCAGGTGTCCTGTACGCCGTCCCTCCGGTGCAACGCACCGCGGGCGTGCGAGTCGACGTACTGGGCGCGCTGCTGGCCACCACTGGGTTGATGGCAGTGGTGTTCGGCTTCGGCAGAGCCGAGTCGGACGGGTGGAGCGCGCCCGCGACGTACGCGTCAGTGGCTGCCGGTGTGGCGCTCCTAGCGGCGTTTCTGGCAGTGCAGGCGCGCATTGCGTCTCCGCTGCTGCCGCTGAGGATCCTTAGAGACCGCAAGCGAGGAGCGTCGTACCTGGCCGTCTTCAGTCTCGCGATCGGCATGTTCGCGGCCCTGTTCTTCCTGACCTTCTACCTGCAGACAGTCCGCCACTACTCGCCGATCCGCGCCGGTCTGAGTTTCCTGCCGCTCACAGTCGGTCTGATGGTCGGCGTACGCGCCGTGAGCCGCCTGCTGGCCAAAGCAAGCGTGCGCGCGCTCATCTGCCCCGGACTGCTCACCATCGCGGCAGGCCTCGCGCTGCTCGGTCTCCTGCGCCCCGACTCCAACTACTGGCTGCAGGTCATGCCGGTGTTCCTGCTGGTCGGTCTGGGAACAGGCTGGGTCCTGGTTACGGCCAACAGCACCGCCACCCTGGGCGCCGGCGCCGACAGTGCTGTGGCCGGTGCCATGGTGATGACGTCCCAGCAGGTCGGCGCATCACTGGGTACGGCGCTGCTCAGCACAGTCGCCGCAACAGTGGCCGCTCACTCCGACGCCGTCCACGGGTTCAACGTGGCCGGCGTCGGAGCAGCGGGCTTCCTGTGTGTTGCTGCGCTTGCTGTCTACGCAGTGGCCTCGGAGCGGTCGCCCGACCACTCCAGGTGATAGCTGCCCTCACGGTCGACGCGCTTGTAGGTGTGCGCCCCGAACAGGTCGCGCAGACCCTGGATCAGGGCGGCAGGCAGCCGCTCGGCCCGCAGCCCGTCGTAGTACGACAGCGCCGCTGAGAACCCCGGAGCCGGTACGCCGACGGTCGCCGCGGTCGCGACCACCCGTCGCCAGGCCTCCTGCCCGCTGGCGACTGCTTCCTTGAAGTAGTCGTCCACCAGCAGCGAGGGCAGCGACGGGTTCCGGTTGTAGGCCTCCGTGACGCGGTCCAGGAACCGCGCCCGGATGATGCAGCCGCCGCGCCAGATCTTGGCCATCGCGCCGAGGTCGATGTTCCAGTCGTACTCCTCGCTGGCCGCCCGGATCGCGTCGAAGCCCTGGGCGTACGCCACGATCTTCGACGAGTACAGCGCGTGCCGCACGTCCTCGACGAACGCCTTCCGGTCGACGTCCACCTTCACGTCGGAAGGCCCGGGCAGTACGCCGGCCGCGGCCTCCCGCCGTACGACGTCACCCGACAGCGACCGCGCGAACACCGCCTCGGCCATACCGCTGACCGGGATGCCCAGGTCGAGCGCGGACTGCACGGTCCAGCGGCCGGTGCCCTTCTGCTCTGCCTGGTCCAGGACGATGTCCACGAAGGCGCCGCCCGTGGTGGGATCGGTCTGGCTGAGGACCTCGGCGGTGATCTCGATCAGGAACGACTCGAGGTCGCTGGTGTTCCAGTCCCGGAACACGTCCGCGAGTTCCGCGGGGGTCAGGTCGAGCACGTGGCGGAGCAGGTCGTACGCCTCCGCGATCAGCTGCATGTCGGCGTACTCGATGCCGTTGTGCAGCATCTTCACGAAGTGGCCGGCGCCGTCCGGGCCGACGTGCACGCAGCACGGCTCGCCGTTCACGTGCGCGGAGATCTTGGTCAGCATCGGCTCCAGCGCCGCGTACGACTCCGGTGAGCCGCCCGGCATGATGCTCGGGCCGTTCAGCGCGCCCTCCTCACCGCCGGACACGCCGCTGCCGACGAAGTGCAGGCCCTTCTCCTTCAGGGCAGCCTCGCGGCGCCGGGTGTCGGCGAAGTGCGCGTTACCGGCGTCGACGACGATGTCGCCCTCGGCGAGCAGCGGCACCAGTTCGTCGATGACCGCGTCGGTCGGTGCGCCGGCCTTGACCATGATGATCACCTTGCGCGGCTGCTCCAGCGACTCGACGAAGCCCGCCAGGTCAGTGGAGGGGACGAACTCGCCCTCGGAGCCGAACTCCTTCACGAGGGCGTCGGTCCGCGCCTGGGACCGGTTGTGCAGGGCGACCCGGAACCCGTTGCGGGCGAGGTTGCGGGCCAGGTTGCGGCCCATCACCGCCAGGCCGGTGACGCCGATCTGGGCTTTCTCAGAGCTCATCGAATCTCCCGCAGTCTCAAGTTGTGTGCGGGGTCCAGTCTGCCTGAGGGCTTCTCAACCGCAAACATCGGTGGTAGACATCTCAGAAATCGATTTCCCATCACGAAGGAAACCGCCCATGCTCCGTCGTGCTGTCGTCCTGCTGATGTCCGTAGTACTGGTGCTGACCGGTTCCGTCTCGGCGTCGGCCGGCACGTCTGGGAGCAACGGACCGGTCGGCTGGGAGGTGTACCGGAACCTGGACCGGTTGCCCGAGCTGCAGACCGCCGTCCGCACCAAGCAGTTCTCCAGCTTCGGCCGCGACGGCACGAACAACGACGGCTTCGACGGCACCTACTCCTGCTTGCGTACGACGGATGCGGGCTGCGTGATCGCGGAGGACAGCGGCCCTGGTGAGGTCGCCTCGATCTGGTTCACGCGCGACGAGGGCAACGTCGCCAAGACCGGCACGATCACCGTCGAACTCGACGGCAAGCAGGTCCTGCACGGCTCGCTCCAGGACATCGTCGACGGCAAGCTCGGCGCGCCGTTCAGCTACCCGCTGGTCGCGAACGGCGTACAGACCAGCGGCGGCGTGTACATCCGCGTCCCGATGCCGTACCGCTCGTCGATGCGGATCACCACGCAGACGAATCCGTACTTCTACCACGTCGACTACCGCCAGTTCCCGGACGCGAACGGCGTACGGACCTTCGACCCGAGCGACAAGGCCGAGGACGTGCTCGCGCTGCTCAACGCGGCCGGCACGAAGGATCCCAAGCCCGCGCAGCCCGACGCGCAGACCGCGAGCAGTCCGGTGAACCTTGCCCCAGGCAAGCAGGTGACGCTGGCCGACGTCCGCGGTGCGGGTGAGCTGAGTGCGCTGCGGTTGAAGTTGCCCGAGCTCGTCGGACTCGACCTGAAGAGCGTCGCCGACGACGGTCGCGCGTTCCTCGGTGGTAGCACGTTCACGCTGAAGATCGACCCGGCCAACACGGGCGTGAAGCTGACCCGCCGGATGGATCTGCGGATCGGCAACCAGCGCGCGAAGATCCTCGTGGACGGCGCGCCCGCGGGCGAGTGGGCGCCGCTCAAGGCACAGGGTGCGCAGTGGCACGACCAGTCGGTCGATCTCCCGGCCGCGCTGACCGCGGGCAAGTCGCAGATCACGATCACCAACGAGTTCGTCTCGTCCGACCTGGACTTCAACGAGTTCGCGTACTGGGTCGATTCCACGGCCGGGCGGACCGACACGCTCGATGTCGGCCCCAACCACCTCGCGGACGAGCAGGCCCACGGGTACGCGATCACCAAGCAGAACTGGAGCGGCGAGCACGCGATGACGTACGCCGCGACGGACGAGGACGCCGCCCGCGTCAAGCCGTCCGACACTCTCCTCGCGGGTGTGCGCGTGCAGGTGACGATCGACGGCCAGAAGCGCGTCGACGCGCCGCTCGGCGAGTTCTTCGGCTCCGGTCTCGGCGAGAACCCGGTGCACTCGCTCTTCTTCGCCATCGACCCCGACGGCTGGTACTCCTCCTGGTGGCCGATGCCGTACGCCGCTCGCGCCACGGTCACGCTGGTCAACAAGACGACGTACCCGTTGAAAGGGCAGGCCGAGGTGACGTCGGCTCGCGACGCTCGCAAGGCGGCCGACCTGGCGGCCGGGAAGATCGGGTACTTCACGGCGATCTCGACGCGCGGCGAGACCACACAGGGCAGTGACTGGACGTTCGCGGACGTGGCCGGCCGCGGCAAGTTCGTTGGCGTCTCGCAGACCATGGAGGGATTGCTTGCCGACGGCAACACTCGCGGCTATCTGGAGGGCGATGAGCGGGTGTACGTCGACGGCGAGCGGACGCCGGCCATCCACGGCACCGGCACCGAGGACTACTACGAGTCCGGCTGGTACTTCAACGCCGGCACGTACTCGACCCCGTTCCACGGCAACTCTGCGCACGAGGTCAGGGCTGGTTTCTGCACCAACGAATGCGACGGCGCGTGGCGGCTGCACATCACCGACTCGGTCGCCTTCGAGAACCAGCTCGACTTCGGTATCGAGCACGGCCAGCAGGACGACCACCCGGCGATCTACGGCTCGACAGCTTTCCTTTATACGGCGTCGAAGTTCGGTGCACGGGAGACCGACCGCGTCGACACGGGCTCGGCGAGCAGCCGTCAGCAGCACGGGTACGTCGACAACGGCACCCAGGCCGACCTCAGCTCGGTGTACGAAGGTGACCACGACGACATCACCCTCACCGATCAGGTCCGCTCCACCACGCAGCCGATCCGCTTCAATGTGAAGACCGATCCGGCGAACCGTGGCGTCACACTCCGCCGGACGAGCGACCAGAACATCGCCGGTCAGTCGGCGCGGGTGATTGTTAACGGCAAGGATGCGGGCACGTGGCTGCAGCCGCTCGGAAACACTCATCAACGCTGGCTCGACGACAACTACCAACTACCAGCATCCATCACCGCGGGCCGTGACCACCTGGACATCGAACTCCGACCCGCCGGCCCTGCGTGGACCGCATCGTCGTACGTGGTCCAGTCGCTCACCAAGCCGTACGACGACCGCCGGGCACCGGGCGCCGTGACCGGGCTGACCGCCGCCGGCCGAGCCGACAACGCGATCAACGTGACGTGGAACGACGTCAGCGACGACAGTGGAGTCGCGCACTACAACGTGTACGGCGCTCCCGAGGGTGGAGCTGAGAAGTTGCTCGGTACGTCGCCGTTGCCCGGCTTCCTGCACCGCGGCCTCGGGCTGCACGAGACCTGGACGTACCGGATCGCGGCAGTCGATCTCGCCGGTCATACCGGTCCGAAGTCGAGCGCTGTGCAGGCCACGAGTGGCAGCACGTTGCGGGTCGAGGGGGAGGCGATGTTGCCGCCGGTGTCGTCGACCGTCGCGGTGGATCCGCAGGGGAACTGTTGCGGGGTCAGTTGGTCAGGTGGTGCGCAGGCGTGGATCCACGGGACCAAGGCGGGTGACAAGACGGTGTTCGGGTTCAACGTCCCGACCACCGGTGCGTACCAGTTGTCGACGGTGCTGACGAAGGCGGCTGACTACGGAACCGTCGACGTACAGATCGACGGGAACGCCGCGGTCAGCTTCGACGGCTACCAGGCGTCCGGCGTCGGCACGCAGACTGTCGCGTTGGGCACCGTCGCACTGACGGCGGGCGATCATCAGTTTGTGGTGACCGTTACCGGCAAGAACGAGGCAGCAACCGGCTACCTGGTCGGAGTGGATCTGCTGGATCTTAGGCTCACCCCGTGAACCCTTTGGAGTCCCGTCGTACCGCGCTCGTCCTGATCGACCTGATGCCGCGGATCATCGCGCTCGAGACCGCGCCGCTGAGCGGATCGGTCGTGCTCGAGCGATCCGTTGCGCTGGCTGCGGCGACGCGGTCCGCCGGCGGTCTGGTGGTGAACGTGCGGGTCGACCGGCCCGGGGTGGAGGTGCAGCCGGAGGGCAGTGAGTTCGCACCCGAAGCCACGCCGCAGCCCGATGACCTCGTGATCGTCAAACAGACGGTGGGCGCGTTCGGACGCACGCCCCTCGACAGCGAACTCCAGTCCCGCGGCATCGCGAACGTCGTACTCGCCGGCGTCGCCACCAACTTCGGCGTCGAATCCACCGGCCGCGCCGCCGCGGACCTCGGCTACGAAACCTTCTTCCTCACCGACGCCATGACCGGCCTCGACGCCCACGCCCACAACTTCGCCATCTCCTACACCTTCCCCCGCCTGGGCACGATCTGCACAACCGAGGAGTACCTGAAGGCACTGAACAAGTAACCGGCTCACCCGGCTGTGCTGCAGGTCGACAGTACGTATACCTCCACTGGCCGGCGATCCGGGCTGCCGCCCGGTGCGCGGTGGCGGGTAGTAGACGTATAGGTACTGTCGAGCTGCAGATCTCGGTGGACTGCGTGTACACGTGGGCGCCGTCGGTCGATTGCCGTGATAGGTGACACCCTCTAGGCGCTGCGGACAGGGACTGTCGGCCCACCACCCCGACAGCTCACGCCGAGTCGGGGCGTTTGGTTGCCCCTCGAACCCGCGAGTCGTGGATCGAGGCTGCAGATGACCGCCACAACTCACGACTCGACGGGGCAGCAATGACCACCGACCGGGCAAAGAACGGTTATCCCCTCGAATGGTGGGTTCTCTACTGATACGCGAGGGGAGAACCCTGCACGCGAGGGGAGAACCCGCCGTCAGGTGAAGAGGTTGGCGTTTTCCTGCGTCCAGGTTTGGAGGGTTCGGGCGGGGTGGGCGGTCACGTCCGGGACGGTGGTGTTGACGGTGGTTTCGTCGATGGTGTGGTCGGCGAAGAAGGATTCGATGGCCTCGGCGTAGGGGGCCGGCATCGAGGCGTGGAGGGCGTCGTGGGTTTCGGTGCGGGTCATCGGGTACGCCGTTAGCGGGCGGCCGAGGGCCTCGGCGAGGATGGCGACCTGTTCGACCGGGGTGAGGGCGACCGGGCCGGTGAGGCGCAGTACTTCGCCGTCGTGGGAGCCCTGTAGTGCGCGGACCGCGACGTCGCCGATGTCGCGTGGATGGATCGTCGACACTGGTACGTCGGGGAACTGCACCCGCACCTCGTCGCCGGCCGCCAGTTGGTCGCGCCAGCGCAGGGTGTTCGACATGAACGAGTTCGGCCGCAGGAAGGTCCACTCCAGCCCGGACGCGCGGACTGCTTCCTCGGTGGCGTGGTGGTACGCGGCAACAGCGTTCGTCAGCTCGCCGTCGAGCGAACTGCTGGACAGTACGACGACTTTCCGCACCTCGGCCCGCGCCGCATTCGTCAGCAATTCCTCGAGCCGGTCGTAACCGCTCATCAGGAAAATCCCGGTCACCCCGGGCAACGCGTCCACGAACGTCTCCGGCCGGTTGAGATCGCCGTACACCGGCTCGATGCCGGCCGGCAGGTCTGTCGCGGAACGGACCAGCGCCCGCCCCGGGATCCCTTGTTCCGCCAGCGATTGCACGACTGCGCCGCCCGCGTTTCCGGTGGCACCCGTAATCAGGATCGTCACCCGCGCAACCCTGTCACATTCCATCCCGCGCGAACAGCGTCACCAGTCCCGGAACGCGTTGGCGGCCGAGCGGAGGCAGGTGGCCGGGTCGTCCTGGTGGTAGACGCGTTCGTCGGGTTCGATGTTGTCGAGGAAGCGTTGGTACATGAGGGCGTAGGTGAGGAACCCGAGTACCTTCATCGGCCGGATCGCTCGCAACGGGTCGCTGCCCGGTGCGTGCTTCTTCCAGGCCGCACACCAGACGTCCGTGACGTGCGGATGTTTCTCGGACGGCAGGAATTCGTGCAGGCGTTGGACGTCGAGCGCGGGGTGGCCGATGAAGGCGTCCGCCCAGTCGACGATGACCCGGTTGGTGCCATCCGACCGCCAGTTGCCCGGATGGAAGTCGCCGTGCACGACCGTGATCGGCAGCCCGGCCGCGTCGAGTTCGTCGACGATGTCGGGAAGCTTCGCGACCAGCTGATCCAGGCTCGCCAATTCGTCAGAGGAGAGTGCGACGCGAGGCAGCAGTCGAGTGACCTCTCCGACCAAATCTTCCGGCAGCAGCCGAGGGGCCGCGAGTGTGTCGGCCTCGGACGCCAGGGCGGCCTGAGCGGCGACCCAACGGCTCACCACGTTGTCGACGGTCGCCTGGTCCGGCTCCCAGCAGTCGATGCCCGGGGCATGGGCCAGGAGCGACCACCGGTCGTCCGTCGACTGACCGAGTACGGCGGGCGCCAGCGTCGCGTCGTACCGGTGGACGTGCTGGATGATGTCCGCGTCGATGCTGCCGAACCGGCTGGTGGCCTTGGCCCACGCGCCGGGGAAGCGGATCAGGCACGACAGGTTCCACGTCTTCACCTGTACGGCGTCGTGCGGTCCGACGAGGTCCTGCGCCCACTCGATCAACCGGCTCGGTCCGTCGATCTCCGCCCACGTCGAGCGCAGCGGGTCGGGCGCGATGATCGAGCCCCATTCAGTATGCGGAGTCTCGTCGAGTACGTCGTACCGCGGTTCGCCGAGCGCCTGGACGTGGTAGACGACCCGTCCGCCGCGCCCGACCACGGCCTCGTCGGCGTGGACGAGTCGCAGTACCACTGTCCGAACCCCGAGCAGCTCGTCGAGATGGCCGGTGATCGGTTCGACATCGTTCCACCACGGCGTCTCGACATCGAACGCCGGCGCTCTCCCGACGTATCGGTCCCCGACACTGACCAAGGCCTCTACTGTCCTGATCTTCACCCGCCTACTGTGGCGTGATCCGGTGCCAAGTGCGAGCGCCCGACTTCAGTACGACGCCCGCGCCGAGCTCGACGGCCGCGGCCGGATCGTCCGTCCGTACGCCGTTGATCGTCACCGCGCCCTGCTGGAGCAGGCGACGCAGCGCCGAGTTGCTGTCGTTCGGACGGACGGCGCGCAGCAGGTCGAAGGCAGTCGTGACCTCGCCGGTGACGACGACCTCAGGCATCTCGTCCGGTTCGGAACGCTCGGAAAACGTGTGACGAAAGGCGTCCAGCTCAGACTTGGCGACCCCGGCGCCGTGGTACCGAGTCACCACCGCAGCCGCCAGTCGGAGTTTGGCGTCCCGCGCTGCCGGCCCGGTCGCATCCGCGAGCGCGGCGACCGTCTCGAGGGGGAGCTCGGTGTAGACCCGCCCGTACGCCTCGACCAGCGAGTCCGGAATGCTCATCAACTTTCCGAACTTGTCCCGCGGACTGTCCGTCAGCCCGATGTAGTTGTCGAGCGACTTCGACTGCTTGGCCCGGCCGTCGATCCCGGGCGTGATCGTCGTCGTGATCACAACCTGCGGCGGCGCGCCCAGCCGTTGCTGGAAGTGCCGCCCGAGCTGCTCGTTGAACAGCTGATCCGATCCCACGATCGTCAGGTCGCTCTGCATCGCGAAGCTGTCGTACCCCTGCAGCACCGGGTACACCAGCTCGTGGACGGCGATCTCCCGCCCGGCCGCGACCCGTTCGCGGAACATGTCCCGGCTCATCAGCTGCGCCTGCGTGACCTCGGCGAACAGACTCAACAGCTCCGCCACCGGCATCGCGTCGTACCACTCGGAATTCCTGCGTACTTCGAAGACGTCGGGATCGGTCCGCAGGACGAGCGACACCTGTTCGAGGAACGACGCGGCGTTCGCGTCGATCTGCTCCGGCGTGAGGACCGGCCGGGTCTCGGAGCGCCCGGTCGGGTCGCCGACGCGGGTGGTGAGGTCGCCGAGCAGGAACACGACCCGGTGCCCGAGGTCCTGCAGCTGGCGCATCATCCACAGGTTGACCGCGTGACCGAGGTGCAGGTCGGGGGCGGTGCAGTCGACGCCGTACTTGATCCGTAGCGGCCGCCCGGACTCCAGGCGCTCGCGCAGGTCGACCTCGCCGACGATCAGGTCGGTGGTACGGCGTAACCGGTCGATGACAGCGTTCATGAGGTTCCTCTCGGGACGAGGCACCTCTGAACCAGTGCCTCCGGCAAACGGAAAGAGGCAGGAACCGGACGGTTCCTGCCTCGGAGGCTCTGGGTGCAGCGACTACGGGGACTACCGAATGCCGACTCCTCCCAGAGCCGGTCGATAGATCACGCAGTGCTTGGTCACACTCCGAGGCTAGCAGCCGCTGGCCACCCACAGGAATCCGATTAGGCTCAGGACGTGATCGACGAGCGGGTTGTGCTGGTGGACGAGGGCGGGCGTGCGGTCGGGACCGAGGCGAAGGCGGCGGTCCACCACGCGGCGACGCCGCTGCATCTCGCGTTTTCCTGCTATGTGGTCGACGCGGCCGGGCGGGTGCTGCTGACCCGGCGGGCGCTCGACAAGCCCACCTGGCCGGGCATCTGGACCAACAGTTGCTGCGGGCACCCACTCCCGAACGAGCCGCTGGAGCAGGCGGTACGGCGTCGGCTCGCGGATGAGCTCGGGATCGTCACGGACACCGTCGAGCTGGTGCTGCCGGAGTTCCGGTACCGCGCCGAGATGCCGACCGGCATGGTCGAGAACGAGATCTGCCCGGTGTACCGAGCGTGGTGGACCGGTGACCCGACGCCGAACCCGGCCGAGGTCGCGGACTACCGGTGGGCCGAGTGGGACGACGTACAGCAGCTTCCCGACCTCTCGCCCTGGTGCCTGCTGCAACTGGACGAGCTCCCGGAACCGCCGGTGGACTGGCCGATCGCCGACCCGACGCGGCTACCGCCCGCCGCTCAGCTCCAGCTCTAGGAGATCCCCGTGTACGGCGACCGCCGCCGTACTCGCATGACCTGCTGCACCGATCGCGAGCAGCGCCGGACTGGTCGTCGTACCGACCGCGTAGACCCCAGGCATGGTCGTCCGCCCGCCCTCGTCCGTGACCACCGCCCCGTCCGCGACCTGGCACCCGAGCCGCTCGGCCAGATCACTCTGCTGATGCTGCCGCACCACCACAAACACCCGTCGCGCGTCCAGTTCCACCCCATCTAGAAGCACGGAACCTTCTCGCACCTCTTTGACGGGCTCGGTCCGAACCGCCACCCCGGCTCGAGCCAACTGATCCACCTGTACCGCCGTCAGCTCGTCCCCGTCCGTGCACAGCGTCACGTCGTCGCTCCACCGGCTCAGCAGCACCGCCCGCGCCACCGACCGCTCCGGCGCCCCGCGCATCCCGAGCTGCACCAGCGGCTGATCCCGCACCTCCCACCCATGACAGTGCGGACAAGCCACCACCGACTGACCCCACCCGTCAGCCACTCCTGGTACGTCGGGCAACTCATCCCACAACCCAGTCGCCAGTACGACGACCCGCACCCGGTCCCCACCGACGACGAACTCGTCACCGTCCACGTCGACGTCGTCGACCCGCGTGTCGCGCACCTCGACGCCGTACGTCGCCACCTGCCGCCGCCCCACCGCCAGCAGCTCGCCCGGCGCGAGATCCTCCGCGCCGAGGAAGTTGTGCACGTGCGACGCCGCCCTGTTGCGCGCCTGCCCGTCGTCGAACAGCACCACCCGCCGCCGCGCCCGCCCCAACGTCAGCGCCGCCTGCAGCCCGGCCACACTCCCACCCACCACCGCAACATCCATGCGTTCATAATACGAGAGATATCATCTCATATTTCAAGACAACTCACGGAGGAGATCAGCACCGGACCAGGAGCGGCGGTCGGTCTCGGCCGCGCGGATCAGCTCCACCAGCCGCGCGTTGACCGGCGCGGTCCGGCCGAGGGACTCGGCCAGCCGGACGACCTCGCCGTTCAGATAGTCGATCTCGGTCGCCCGGCCGGCCTCGAGGTCCTCCCACATCGACGTCCGCGCGAGCGGGTCGACGGCCAGCACCTTGCTCGCGAGCCGCCGGAACAGGAAGTCCGGCAACCGAAGGACTGCAGGGAAGCGGTGCATCGGGACGGCCAGTAGCTGGGCCGGCCGGATCCCGGCCGCGTCGAGGAGCCCGAGGGTCTCGGCCTGGGCCGCGGCCAGGCAGCGACGGTACGCGCGCTGCGAGAGCTCGTCGCGCAGCGGAAGGTTGGACAGCGCGTTGATCGGGTTGTTCAAGTTCAGCAGGAGTTTCGCCCACTGCACCGGAAGGATGTCGTCGTGCTGTGCGAGCGGCAACCCGGCCTGTTCAAAAGCCTTCAGGTACGGCGCCAACGCGGCATCCCGCTGTACGTCGAGCGCGCCTTCGGTGCCCTGATGGAACACCCCGGCGCCCCGATTCAGCACGTTGAACGGGACCATCCCGGTCACCACGACCTGCTCGGTCAACCGCGACCGCAGCACCTCGCCGTTCCGCACGCCGTTCTGGAAACTCACCACCACGGTCCCCGGCGACAGCACGTCGGCCAGTTCCTCCGCAGCGCCCTCCGTCGCCGCGGACTTCACCGTCACCAGTACCAGGTCCGCCTCGGCCGCGCCCGCCGGTGCTGTCTCGAACGGCACGTCAGCGACCCGGAGGTCGGCCCCCAGATAGTCCGTCAGGTGCAGACCGTGCGTCGCCAGTTCGGCGGCCATCCGTGGGCGGCCGACGAACGTCACCGGCGTACCGGTCGCGGCCAGCCGGCCACCCACATAACACCCGATCCCACCTGCGCCATAGACAGCGATCACGAGCAAACGGTACCTAGGCCCTGTCTGGTGATCCATCGCCTACTGCGGGGCACTCGGCACGGCACCTCGCCGCACGGGTGCAAAGGCCACGATGCTCCGCATCGAGACCTTCGCCCCCGCACGCCGAGCCACCGCACCGAGCACCTCCTCGCGACGGCGCTGGACCACCAGACAGGGCCTAGTGCAGGCGGACTCGCGGGTCGAGTACGGCGTACCCGATGTCCACCAGGATGTTCGCCACCACGACCGCCGCCGAGGCGAACAAGACGATGCCGATGATGACCGGCAGGTCCTGCTGGTTGATCGCGACCACGGCGGTCTGCCCGAGACCCGGCAGGCTGAACACGGTCTCGGTGACGACCACGCCGCCGATCAGCTGCCCGAGGTCGATGCCGAACTGCGTGACCACCGGCGTCAGCGCACTGCGCAGGCCGTGGACGACGACGACCCGGCTCTCCCGGATCCCCTTCGACCGCGCGGTCCGGATGTAGTCCTCACCGAGAACGTCCAGCATCGAGCCGCGGGTCAACCGGGTATACGTTGCCGCCAGCAACAAGGCGAGCGCGACCCAGGGCAGCAGCAGGTGCTGGAACCAGGGCCCGACCCCGCCGGCGAGCGGCGCGTAGCCGCCCGCGGGGAACCAGCCGAAGCCGGACAGCGTGAGCCGGAAATACAGGAAATACAGCAGTAGCAGGCCGAGCAGGAACGACGGGAACGAGTAGAAGAACAACGAGAACAACGTCAGCCCGCGGTCCGCCAGCGATCGCGGGTGCGTCGCCGAGATGACGCCGTTGAACACGCCCAGCGCCAGCCACAGCACAGCCGCCCCGAGTGCCAGCGACACCGTGATCGGCAGCGCCTGCCCGATGATGTGCGTCACCGGCACCTGGTGGTAGTAGTCGTACCCGAGGTTCCCCTTCACCGCGTTGCCGAGGAAGTGCAGGTACTGCTGCCAGACCGGCAGGTCGAGACCGAGCCGGTGCTTGATCAGCGCGATCGTCTCCGGCGTACCCTGCCGGCCGGCGAGCGTCTGTGCGACGTTGCTCGGAGCAACGAAGAACAGCGCGAACACCGCCACGCTGATCAGCCACAGGACCAGGATCCCGTGACCGATCCGGCGGATCAGGAACATGGCCATGGTCAGGTCCGATCTGCGCGGGGGTCGAAGGCGTCCCGGACCCCGTCGCCGAAGAGGTTGAAGGCGAGCGTGGTCACCAGCAGCGCCAGACCGGGGAACAGGATGAACCACCACGCGGTCGTGTAGTAGTTCTGCGACTCGCTGATCATCCCGCCCCAGTCGGGCGTTGGCGGCGGCAGCCCGAGCCCCAGGAACGACAACGTCGCCTGGGTCACGATCACTACGGGAATCAGCAGCGTGGTGTAGACGATCACCGGCGCGATCACGTTCGGCAGTACGTCGACGAACATGATCCGCCGGTCGCCGGCCCCGAGCGAACGGGCCGCCTCGACGAACTCCCGCTCCCGCAGCGACAGCACCTGACCGCGGACGATCCGGGCCACCGACGCCCAGCTGAAGCAGCCGATCACCAGCACCGTGACGGTCAGGCTCGGCCCGGTCACGGACACCAGCGCGATCGCGACCAGCAGGAACGGCACGGACAGCACCACGTCGATCAGTCGTGCCAGGACGGTGTCGGTGATCCCGCCGAGGAACCCCGCCGCAAGCCCCAGTACGACGCCGATGACGACCGTGATCGCGGTCGCGATCACGCCGACGAGCAGGGAGATGCGGGCGCCGTACGCGATCCGCACCAGGATGTCGCGGCCGAGGTCGTCGGTCCCCAGCCAGAACGTGCCGTTCGGTCCGCGCGGCAGGCCGTCCGGCGTCAGTCCGATGTCGCGATACTGCTCGTTCGGCGGATGTCCCGTCACGGCCGCGAACACCGGCGCGAGGATCGCCATCAGCACGATCAGCACGATCACGGCGAGCGAGATCATCGCCACCTTGTCCTTGCGCAACCGGCGTACCGCGAGCGAGAACGGACTCCGTCCCTCGATCGCCTTCGGCTCGTCGAGGACATCGACCATCTCGATGGCGGCGGTCATGATGCCTTCAGGTCCGGTACGGCGGTGGAGAGGTCTTCGCCCACCGTCAACGGGTAGAGGCATGCGGTGCGATGGTCGGGTTTGTCGTCCAGGACCGGCTCCAGAACCGGTTCCTCGGCTGCGCAGTCGAGCCGTGCCTTCGGGCACCGGGTGTGGAACCGGCACCCTGTCGGCGGATTCGTCGCGGCCGGGATGTCGCCGCCGAGGATGATCTGCTGGCGGCTGTCGGCGGTGTCCGGGTCCGCCACCGGCAACGCCGACAGCAGGGCCCTCGTGTACGGATGCCGGGTCTGCCCGAACAGTTCGCTGGTCGGCGCCAGTTCGACGATCTTGCCCAGGTACATCACCGCGATCCGGTCGCTCACGTGCCGGACCACGGACAGGTCGTGCGAGATGAACACGTAGGTGAGGTCGAACTCCCGCTGCAGATCCGACAGCAGGTTGATGATCTGCGCCTGGATCGACACGTCCAGCGCCGACACCGGTTCGTCGCAGATCACCAGCTTCGGCCGCAGCGCGAGCGCCCGCGCGACCCCGATCCGTTGCCGTTGGCCACCGGAGAACTCGGCCGGGAACCTGTTGTAGTGCTCGGGATTCAACCCGACCAGCTCCATCAGCTCCTGAACCTTCTTCTTCCGCTCGTTGCCGGAAGCAATGTTGTGGATGGCGAACGGGTCGCCGATGATCGACCCGACCCGGCGGCGCGGGTTCAGCGAGCCGTATGGGTCCTGGAAGATCACCTGTACGTCGCGGCGCAGCGGCCGCATCGCCTTGCGGGACAGCTTGCTGATCTCCTGGCCCTCGAACCACACCGAGCCCGACGTCACGTCGTACAGGTGCGCCATACAGCGGGCCAGGGTGGACTTCCCGCACCCGGTTTCGCCGACCAGTCCGAGCGTTTCGCCCTTGTGCACCTCCAACGAGACCCCGGCGACGGCCTGCACCACCTCCTTGGAGTGCGTCGGAAACTCTTTCCGGACGTCGTCGACTTTCAGGAGTACGTCGTTCATGACGCCACCGCCTCGTTCACGTCGTGGGGGAGCCAGCACGCGGACTGATGACGCGGGTCGCCGCCCACGTCGGTCAACGGTGGTGGCTCCGAGCATTTGTCGAACACGTGCGAGCACCGGGCCGCGAACGGGCAGCCCTTCGGCAGGCTGATCAGGCTGGGCGGGGTGCCCGGGATCGGGGTCAGCCGGTCCTCGCTGCGGGCCGGTAGGGAGGCGAGCAGACCCTGCGTGTACGGGTGGTGGTTGCGGTAGAAGATGTCCCGGCGCGGCGCGCGTTCCATCACCGCGCCGGCGTACATGACCACGACCTCGTCGGCCATCTCGGCCACCACGCCGAGATCGTGGGTGATCAGGATGATCGCCGTACCGAACTGCTCCTGCAGTCGGCGCATCACGTTCAGCACCTGGGCCTGGACCGTCACGTCGAGCGCGGTGGTCGGCTCGTCCGCGATCAGCAGCGCCGGGTCGAGGGCCATCGCCATCGCGATCATCACCCGTTGCCGCATCCCGCCGGAGAACTGGTGCGGATAGTCGTCGATCCGCTCCGCGGCCCGTGGGATGCCGACCAGGGTCAGCAGTTCGGCGGCCCGTTTCCGGGCCGCCTGCTTGCCGATGGTCAGGTCGTGCGCCCGGATCATCTCCACGATCTGCCAGCCGATCCGGTACTGCGGGTGCAGGCTGGACAGCGGATCCTGGAAGATCATCCCGATCTGGGCGCCCCGCAATCGTCGAAGCGTCGCCTGGTCCGCGGTGATCAGGTCGGTGCCGTCGAAGTACGCCGTACCGGAGACTTTCGCGCCGCGGGTGAGGCCGGTGATGGTCTGGGTCGCGACGCTCTTGCCGGAGCCGGACTCGCCCACCACCGCGAGCGTCTGCCCGGCCTCCACGTCGAACGACAGCCCCCGGACGGCACGGACGGTACCGTCCGGGGTGTCGAAGGAGACCTTGAGGTCCCTTACTTCAAGCAGTGGCATGGGGCCTCCCGGTCTGGACTGAGGAGCGGAGGGAGCGAAGCGACCGGAGCGACGAGGGAAGACCGGGAGTCACAGCCCCATGCCACGCCGCGCGGAGCGCGGCATTCAATACAGCCATGAGGTCTTAGCCGCCCTGCTTGTCTTTGGACAGCCAAACGTTGGTCGGGTCGTAGTTCTGCATCGACGGCACGTAGACCGCGTTGTTCACCTGCTCGGCGTGGTAGTTCGCCTGCTTGTTGCTGGTCAGCGGGTAGAACGCCGCCTGGTCCATCACCCGGGCGTCGGCCTTGGCCCACAGGTCGCCGGCCGCGTCGACGGTCGGTGCGGCGATCGCCTGCTGGATCAGAGTGTTGGTCTCCGGGTCGTTGTAGAGCCCGAAGTTGCTGCCGACCGGCGGGAACGACGGCTCACCCGAGAACAGCGGGTTGAAGAACGACAGTGCCGCGTTGCCGTACCAGTCCGCGCCCCAACCGGCCAGCGAGACGTCCCAGACACCGCGCTTCGCGACGCTCGGCACCTGCAGGTACTTCACGTAGAAGTCCGCGTTCGGCGACGGTACGCCGACGACCGTGATGCCGACCTTGGACAGGTCCTGCTGGATCGTCTGGAAGGACTTGCTGCTGCCCTCGGTCGCGTTCCGGTAGAGGAACTTCAGCGTCAGGTGCGGGAACCCTGCCTCGGCCAGCAGTTGCTTGGCCTTGTCCGGGTTGTACGGGTACGGATCGATCTGCTTGGAGCCGGTGATCACGTCCGGCAGTACGTGCGTCAGCGGCGGGTTCAGCGTCTTGCCGCCGAGCACCTGCAGGATGTGGTCGCGGTTGATCGCGTAGCTGATCGCCTGCCGCACCTTCGGGTTCTGCATCGCCTTGTCGTTGTTCGGCGAGACGGTGTTGTAGACGACGTACGGGTTCGAGCTGGCGGTGTCGCCGATGGTCAGCTTCGGATCCTTCTTGGCCTGCAGGGCGGGCAGCTGGGACGGCGGCGGCGCGACGTCGAACTCCATGTCGGCCGACGGCGTACCGGTCTGCAGTTGCTGCTGGATCGAGTCCTGCGTGACGGTCTCGTTGACCACGATCTTGTCGACGTACGCCTTCCGGACCGGGTCGGACGCCGGGTCCCAGTTGGGGTTGCGGGAGTACGTGATCGACTTGGTCGGCACCCAGGAGTCGACCTTGTACGGGCCGTCGGACGGGAAGTGGTTGCCCAGGTCGGTGCTGGCCGGCAGGTACTTGAGCGACTCGACCGGGGCGGCGGAGAAGGCCGGCAGCGTCAGCATGTCGACGAAGTACGACGCCTGCTGGGTGAGGTGGAAGACGACCGTCGTGTCGTCCTTGGCCACCACGCCCGGCAGCGGGGTCTTGTCGATGTACTCCTGGATCCCGGCCACCGACTTCGGCGCCTTGGCGAAACCGTCGGCGAACGCCTTGTAGCCGACGATCAGGTTCGCGAAGTCCGGGATGCCGCCGAACGGCTGCACCGGGTTCGCGGTCCGCTTGACGCCGCGAACAAGGTCGGCGGCGGTCACCTGGCGGGCCGGGCTGGTGCTCCACTTCGCGTTCGGCCGGATCTTGATCGTGTACGTCTTGCCGTCCGCGCTGATCCCGCCGTTCGCCGCGGTCGGGATCTCGGTCGCGAGATCGGCGACCGGCGTGGTGTTCTTGCCGCCGGGCTCGGCCGGATAGGTGAACAGTTGCCGGCTCCACATCCGCAGGTTCAGGTACCCGACGGAGTAGTAGCTGATGTTGGGATCCATGTAGTCGACGTCGCCCGCCCCGAGCATGTTCAGGGTGCCGCCGCTGACCGGTGTGCCGGCACTGCCTCCGGATCCGGACGGTGTCGTGCCGCCACTGCTGCAAGCGGCGAGCGTGATGCTCGCAACGGCGGCAAGGGTTACTGCCGCCAGCCGTTTCCTGGCCATTGGTCCTCCTCCGGGACTCGATAGCGCCGAAGTTAGGACTCCCGGGCGGGCGGAGAACCGGGGTCACCGAACCGTCAAGCAGATGTCAATCGGCCCCCGCCCGAACATGACGGATTCATGACACCCGTAACCGACAGCCACGCCATTGGTGAGCGACACTGTCCTGGTGGCACACAGCTTGCTGCTGGTCGATGACGAGCCGCGCATCCGGCGGGTACTGCGACTTGCCCTGGAGGACGAGGGGTACCAGGTCGCCGAGGCGGCCAACGGGTACGACGCTCTCGCCGCGCTGCGCCGGGAACCACCGGACGTGGTGCTGCTGGACCTGATGCTGCCGGACCGGGACGGTTTCGCGGTCTGCCGGGAGATCCGCCGCGCGAGCGACGTACCGGTGATCATGGTGACCGCGCGGACCGACAGCCACGACGTGGTCGCGGGCCTGGAGGCGGGCGCCGACGACTACGTGACGAAACCGCTCGTCGCGAAGGAGTTGTCGGCCCGGATCCGGGCGCTGCTGCGCCGGGTGGAGCCGGCCAGCGCGCGGCAGGCCGACCTGCTGGAGGTCGGTGACCTGCGGATCGACGTAGCGGGGGCCGAGGTGACGCGGGACGGCGACGTACTGCCGCTGACCCGGACCGAGTTCAAGTTGCTCGCCGAGCTGGCCAATGCCGAGGGCAAGGTGCTGAGCCGCGAGCAGTTGCTGTCGAAGGTCTGGGGCTACGGGTACTTCGGTGACAGCCGGATCGTCGACGTCCACATCCGGAGGCTGCGGCTGAAGGTCGAGCGCGACCCGGCGAGCCCGAAGCATCTCGTCACGGCCCGCGGCCTGGGCTACCGACTGGTGAGCTGACCTTGCTGGGACGGGTCACCCTGCGGGGCCGCGTGATGCTGGCGTACGGCCTGCTGGCGCTCGGGTTGTCGACCGTGCTGGCGATCGTGACGTGGACCGTGGTCTCGGACTATCTGGTCCAGCAGCGTGAGGCGGCGGCGGAGACCATCACGGCGGACAACGGGGCGGCGTTGCGGTACGGGCTGTTCGGTCCGCCGAAGCCGTGCCGGCCAATCCACGAGCGGGTCGAGTGCGAGGCACCTACGCTGCTGAGCGGGGTGTCCGTGCTGGACGTGATGAACAGCCTGCCGTCCACTGACGCGGCAGCGACGATGCTGTACCTCCAAGACCATTGGTACGCGATGACCGGGCAGCCGTCCGATCTGCCGCCGGACCTGATCCAGGCCGCGATCGGCGGCAACATGGTGCAGCGGCGGATCGAGGTGGGCGGGCAGCCGGTGCTCGCGGTCGGCGTACCGATCGGGCGTCAGGGGGACGCGTTCTTCGAGTGGCATCCGCTGAGCAGCCTGGACGACACGCTGCGGCGGATGAAGATCACACTGATCGCGGCGGCGATGGCGACCGCGCTGGTTGGGCTCGCCGTCGGGCGGCTGGCGAGTACGGTCGCGCTGCGTCCGCTCGCGGAGCTCACCCGGGTCGCGGACGCGGTGGCGCGCGGGAAGCTCGACGCCCGGTTGCCGGCGGAGAACGACAAGGACCTCGGCGGGCTGGCGCGGTCGTTCAACCAGACCGCGGCCGACCTGGAGAGACGCGTGGCAGCGGACGCCCGGTTCGCGGGCGACGTGAGTCATGAGCTGCGTACGCCGTTGATGACGATGCTGAACTCGATGCAGCTGATCCAGAACCACCGCGCCGAACTGCCCGCCGCCGTACGGGAGCCGGTCGAACTGCTCGGTGACGATCTGGACCGGTTCCGTCGGCTGGTGATCGACCTGCTGGAGATCTCCCGCGACGACGGCGGCGACCGGGGAAGCCGGGAGATCGTGCGGATCGCCGACCTGGTCCGGGCCGCCGCCGACGCAACGGCCGGTCGGGAGGTGACGGTTGTTGCGCCGGAGGCCGAGGCGCTCACGTTGCAGGCGGACAAGCGCCGGCTCGAGCGTGTGATCGCGAACCTGGTCGAGAACGCCGAGGACCACGCGGGCGGCTGCAAGGGCGTGGGCGTGGAGGCCGGCGGGCTCGGCGTGATCATCACTGTCGACGACGCCGGGCCGGGTATCGCCGCCGAGGACCGGTCGCGGGTCTTCGAACGCTTCGGTCGCGGCGAGACCTCGGGCCGTGGCCGCGGCGTAGGTCTGGGCCTCGCGATCGTCGCGCGCCACGTCCAGTGGCACCACGGCACGATCCAGGTCACGGACCGCCCGGGCGGCGGCGCCCGCTTCGTCGTCGAGCTTCCCGCGAAAATCAGCTGACGGATCTTGCCCGCCCCGGTTACCGTGGGCGCATGGCTACTTGCCTCTGTGTCTAGCTGGCGCACCCGCTTCTGCAGGTGAGGTGTGTCCACTAGCTACCACGGAGAGTAACCATCATGATCGCCGTTCGCGGTGTAGATATTCGGGTCGGTGCGCAGTTGCTGCTGGCCGACGTTTCGTTCAGTGTCGGCGCGGGTGACCGCGTCGGGCTCATCGGTCGTAACGGTGCCGGCAAGACCACGCTGCTGAAGACCCTGGCCGGTGAGGTCCGTCCGGCGACGGGACAGGTCACCGTGACCGGGTCGATCGGCTACCTGCCGCAGGACCCACGCGCGGCCGATCCCGCGATCACCGTCACCGCGCGCATTCTGTCCGCACGCGGCCTGGACGTCGCCGTACGGGAGCTCCGCGCGGCCGAGGCCGCGATGAGTTCGGCCACCGGTGAGGCCCAAGAGAAGGCTCAGCAGAAGGCGATGGCATCGTACGCGCGTGCCGAAGCCGCGTTCCAGGCCGGCGGCGGTTATGCGGCGGAGGCGGAAGCGGCGCGGCTCGCGGCCGGTGTCGGTCTGCCGAACCGTGCCCTCGAGCAGCCGATCGGCGAGCTGTCGGGCGGTCAGCGACGGCGCGTCGAGCTGGCCCGGATCCTGTTCGCGCAGCACGACGTACTGCTGCTCGACGAGCCGACCAACCACCTCGACGCCGACTCGGTGCTGTGGCTGCGGCAGTTCCTGCTGGCGTACCCCGGCGGCCTGATCGTCATCAGCCACGACCGCGAGTTGCTCAAGGCAACGGTTAACCGGGTCTTCCATCTGGACCCGCAGCGGCTGACGATCGACCTCCACAACACCGGCTGGACGAAGTATCTCGAGCAGCTGGAGGTGGACGAGCGGCGCCGGAAGCGCGAGCGTGCGGTCGCCGAGCGCAAGGCCGCGGTCCTGCATGCCCAGTCGGCGAAGATGCAGGCCGGTGCGAGTACGGCGATGGCGGCCAAGAACATGGCCCGTCGCGCCGACAAGCTCCTTGCCGGGCTGGAGCCGGTACGCCGGGCCGCGCGGGTCGCCAAGATCCGCCTCCCGGCCCCGGCGCCGTCCGGCCGGACCCCGCTGTCCGCGGTCGGCCTGAAGAAGTCGTACGGCGCCTTGCAGGTGCTGGACGGTGTCGATCTGGCCGTGGACCGGGGGAGCCGGGTCGTCATCCTCGGGCTGAACGGTGCGGGCAAGACCACGCTGCTCCGGCTGCTCGCGGGCCGTGAACAGCCGGACGCCGGTCGCGTCGTACCTGGCCATGGCTTGCGGCTCGGGTACTTCGCGCAGGAGCACGACACGCTGGACTTGGCCGGTACCGTCCGGCAGAACCTCGCGTCGGTCGCGCCTGGGCTGACCGACGGCGAGGTCCGGAACGTGCTGGGCTCGTTCCTGTTCAGCGGTGACGACGTCGACAAACCGGCCGGGGTCCTGTCCGGCGGCGAGAAGACCCGGCTGGCACTTGCGGGCCTGGTCCACTCCAGCGCGAACGTGCTGCTGCTCGACGAGCCGACCAACAACCTCGACCCGGCGTCCCGGGACGAGGTGCTCGGCGCGGTCGGCAGCTACCCGGGCGCGATCGTGATGGTCACCCACGACGAGGGCGCGATCGAGGCGCTCCGTCCGGGCCGTGTGCTGATCCTGCCGGACGCCACCGAGGACCTGTGGTCGGACGACTACCTCGAGCTCGTCTCGCTGGCCTGAGCCTGAACCGGCGAACGGGCCGGGCTGAGGAGCGCCGCACAAGTGGTCGTGGTGTCCGATCAGGCGCCGACAATGTGCACTCTCGACAGGTAGAGCACCCCGAGACGCCGTACACACCGAGCATTAGCGCGCTCAGGTGCACTACCTTGCCGCCCGACACTACCTGTCCACCTGGGCACCACGCTGCCTGGTCTGACGGACCGCGTCCATCAGCAGGTCAAGGTGGCCGCGGTGCTGGGCGGTCTCCTCGAGCATGTGGAGGTAGATCCAGCGCAGGCTCACGAGTTGCTCGCCGAACGACGCCCGTACGGCGCGTTCGTCGAGCGACTCGACCTGCGCCGCGATCTTCCGGCTGGCCGCGCAGGCGTTCTCGTACAGGTCGCGTAGCTCCGCGACCGTGTTGGCGGCTGCCGAATGGAACTCCCAGTCGGGGTCCTGGTCGAACGGCGCCGACCGCCACGGCTCGGCCGACGGAACGTCGAGGAACTTGTGGCTGAACCACAGGTCCTCGACGGCGGCGAGATGCTTGACGATTCCGCCTACAGTCAGTTCTGTCGCCGGGAGCAGCCGGGCCGCGGCTTCGGCGTCGCTGACCTCGTCGAGCGTCTGCAGTACGCCGGCGCGGTGGAAGTCGAGGAACTGCTCGAGAGACCGTCGTTCGTCGGCGGCCACGTTCGGGTAGTTGGTCACGTTCTACAGTGTGGCGGTCGCTTCCTGCTGTTCAGGTATGTGGACGTGATCTGATATACCGAACTTAGGTGTTTCGGGAGGAGGCGGGGGAGATGGGCGACGGAGCGGCGAAGCGGGCCGAGGTGCCTGGTGGGGTGAAGTCGGCGGCTCGGACGGTGGAGCTGTTGGAGGCACTGGCGCAGGCTCCGCGGCGGCTGACGCTGACTGAGTTGGCGAGTCAGTTGGGCTATCCGAAGTCCAGCATCCACATGTTGTTGCGGACGCTGGTCGGCGCCGGGTGGGTCGAGTCCGACGACCGCGGTACGGCGTACGGGATCGGGGTCCGCGCCCTTCTGGTGGGGACGGCCTTCCTTGACCGGGATGTGGTCAACCAGGTCGCGACGCCGCATCTCGCCGCGTTGCGCGCGCATCTCAACGAGACGGTTCATCTGGCGCGGCTCGACGGTGCCGATGTGGTGTACCTGGCCAGTCGGGAGTCGATGCACATCCTGCGCAGCGGATCGCGTGTCGGGCGACGGATGCCGGCGCACTCGACTGCTCTTGGGCAGGTGCTGCTCGCTCAGCTCTCGCCTGAGGAGGTCGGGGAGCGGATCCCGGCCGAGCTCGCGACGGAGACTCAGCACACGATCTCCGATCACAAGTCGCTGGCGCTCGAACTGCAGGACATCCGGGTTCGCGGCTGGGCCGCGGAGCGGGAGCAGGACTCGCTCGGGCTCGGCAGTATCGCGGTCGCCATTCCGTACGGGCGGCCGGCGACATACGGGCTGAGCTGCTCGATTCCGCTGACCCGCTTCACCGACGCGCATCAGCGTGACGTGGTCCAGGCGCTGCACGAGCACGCCGACGAGATCGGCGGCACCCTCCGCCGCTTCCCCGGCGCCTGACCCAGCCCGAAGCAGCCCGAACCGAGCCGACCCGGACTGACCCGGCCGGTTGAACCGTTGACACGTTCGTGTGCCTCGCCCTACCTTTTCGTCGTTCAGCATCACAGACAGCGTTCATATATGTGAACACGACGAGAGGAACCGCCCATGCTCGGTCCGGTTCGGAGAGTGCTCGCGGTGCTGGCCGGCGGATCTTTGGCAGCCGGAGTGTTGGTCGCCGTGCAGTCGGGCGCACCCGCGGAGGCCGCGACCAACCCCGGCATCGTCTTCACCAACCCGGTCGCCGCGGACGGGATGGCCGCCTGGCCGGGAGACCCGGACAAGACCCCGGAGCACGCGGCGTCGAGCCGCCTCGGGGTGCCCTGCTGGCAGACCAGCAACGACCTGAAGAACCAGTACATCTACCTGAACATCGACGCGACCCGGATCCCGGCCGGCGCCACCGACGCGGTCCTCACGGTCAGCTACTTCGACACCCCGGGCCAGCAGCTCACCGCGCAGTACGACAGCGTCAGCGCGGCCTTCACCCCGCTGCCGTGGTTCGTCTTCCCCGGCACGGGCGCCTGGGCCTCCACCCAGTTCCGGATGTCCAACGTCAACTTCCAGAACCGCGCGAACGGCGCCGACATCCGGCTGATGGCCAATGCTCCTGGTGGAGTCATCAGCTCGGTCTGCATCTCGTCGGTCAGCATCTCGTTCGCGGACACCACCGGCATCACGGTCACGAACCAGAGCCTCGTGTTCACCCAGGGGTCGGGCAGCGTCACCCTCACCTCGACGGCACCCTCGGTCGCCTGGAGCATCACCGACGACCAGTACCTGCCCGTTGCCTCAGGCAACACGACGAACGGCTCGATCAGTACGGCGGCCCTCGGCCCCGGCTTCTACAACCTCCGCCTCACCGCCGGCGAGACGGTCGTCGGTACGACGCTCGCTGTCATCCCACCGCTCACCGCGGGAATCCAGTCCCCCACGGGCAAGTGGGGTGTGAACACCCACATGAACCACTACTACAGCCTCAGCGGCGCGCTCATCCGCACCCTTGCACTGGCCGGCTTCTCGCACATCCGCGACAGCCTCGAGTGGGGACACGTCGAATCCGGCACGCCAGGCAACTACACGGTCGAACCGCAGTACGACGCGATGATCGCGGACGCCAAAGCGAACGGCATCCGCCCGCTGCTCGTGACCGGCTACCGCAACGCCCTGTACGACGGCGGCAAGACCCCGAGCACTCCTGCAGGACTGGCGGCGTTCGGTAGGTACCAGAGCTTCTGGCTGAAGCACTTCGCGGGCACCACCAACGACATCGAGACCTACAACGAGTACTACCAGCCCGGCTTCAACGACAGTGCCTGCGGCGTCACCGGCGCGTGCTTCGTGCAGCTGATGAAGGCGGCGTACGAACAGACTCACGCGGACAACCCGAGCGCGAACGTCATCGCCGACATCGGCCCGAACAAGGGCGACACCTCGTTCCGCGACCAGGTGCTGTCCAACGGCGGCCTGGCCTACCTGGACTCGATCAACGCGCACATTTACACGTTCGCCGGCCCTGAGGGTGACCTCGACACCCAGATCCAGAGCCTGCGTACCGCGGCCAACGCGAACGGCGGCGCCGGCAAGCCGATCTGGATCAGCGAGGAGGGCTACCCGACCGCGCCGAGCTTCGGCGGATCGATGATCGACCAGGCCCGCAAGTCGATCCGCAACGACACGATCATGATCGCCAACAACGTCAGCCAGTTCTACTGGTACGACGCCCTCAACGACGGCACGAACCTGGACGACAAGGAAAGCACCTTCGGCCTCCTGCAGGCACCTGCCGGACCGATCGCCGGGATGGCGCCGAAGCCTGGCCTGGTCGCGAAGGCAACCACGATCCGGGCGCTGACCGGTCTCGCGTACAGCGGCCGCGACACCCTGCCGTCATCGCTCTACTCGTACCGCTTCGGTTCCGGTACGTCGATCACCCGCGTGCTGTGGTCGACCGCCGCCGGCACGTCCTCGGTGAAACTCAACACGACGAACCCGCTCGAAGTGACCGACATGTACGGCCACAAGACCACCCTGACCCCGACGGCCGGCGCGGTGAACCTGACCGTCGACCAGGACCCGGTCTTCGTCAAGGGACCGGCCACGTCGGTCACCCAGCAGGCCACACCGCAGCTGACGATCGCGGCCGCGGACCCGTCGAACTCGCAGGAGCCCACGGCAGTCACGGTCACCCTGAAAGGTGCCGTAAGCAACCTCGGGCCGCGCGAGGTGACGGTCGCGGGTCAGACCAAGCGCGTCCTGGTGACTCCGGGCAAGAACACCACGGTCACGATCCAGGTCCCAGCGAGTGACACCCTCGGCCTGCGGCACGTGGTGGCGACGGTCGCGCGCGACGGCAAACCCACCGCGCGCCTGGTCGCCTGGACCAGCGTCGAACCGGCGACCAAGATCCGAGTCCTTCCACAGCTCACCGCTGACCTGCAAACCGCTCTCGGCGTCGAGCTCACCAACACGAGGGCGACGACGGCCGCGACGGTCCAGGACCTGACCTGGACCATCGCCGGCCAGCACGGGACGGCGGGGGCGGGCCAGTCGATTGCACCGGGGCAGAAGGCAACGATCGCCATCCCGGTCACCGGTCTCGCGCCATGGAAGGCCTATGCGTACACCGTCGATCTGACCACCTCCGACGGCAACAAGATCTCCGTCAAGGGCACGACCGCCTTCGACCCGATCGTTCCCGCGGCCACGACCCCGACGAGCTCGATCAACCTGGCCACCGACGCCAGTTGGCTCACCTTCACCCGCCCCTGGGGTGGCGCCGCCGACCTTTCCGGCACGGCAAACTTCCAGTACGACGCCGCCGGCCTGATCGTCAACGCGGCGGTCACCGATGACGTGTTCGCGCAGACCGAGACCGCGCCGAACCTGTGGCGGGGCGACAGCCTCCAGTTCGCGATCAGCAACGGCCTGCCCGGCGAGAACGCGACCGCGACCGAGATCGGCGCCGCGTTGTTGCCAACCGGCCCGGCCGTCTACACCTTCGGCACCTCGGACGGCAGCCCGACCGGTACGACGCCGGGCGCGACGGCCGCGATCACGCGCGCCGACGGCGTCACGTCGTACCAGGTGAAGATCCCGTGGACGGCACTCGGGTTCCAGAGCCAACCGACCGGACCGGTCGCGATCTCCCTTGCCCTGAACGAGAACGACGGCGCCGGGCGTGCCGGTGCGCTGCAGTGGGCGAGCGGAATCGTCACCGGAAAGACCACGACCTTGTTCCTGCCCGGAACGTTCATCAGTTAGGAGATACACGTGCTGACCACACGACGGATGACGGGGGTAGTCGCCGCACTGGTGATCCTCGGCGCCACTGCCTGCTCGTCAGAAAATGGTGCCGAGGGCACGAAGGCCGACGGCACGGTGACGATCAAGGTCGGGCAGAAGCCGACGCCCGACCAGGCGGCCGCGCTGAAGACCTGGACCGACCGGGTCGCCGAGTTCGAGAAGGCGAACCCGAAGATCAAGATCGAGGGTTCGGAGTACGGGTACGACGTACAGACGTTCCAGGCCGACCTGGCCGCCGGGACGCTGCCGACCGTGGTCGCGATCCCGTACACCGACGTCCAGGGCCTGATCGAGCGCAAGCAGCTCGCCGACATCACCGACGTGGTGAAGGCGTCGCCGATCGGCAGCAAGATCAACCCCGAGGTGCTGAAGACCGTCCAGGACTCCAGCGGGAAGATCTTCGGCCTGCCGGTGCAGGCGTACACGATGAGCCTCAACTACAACCGCGCCCTGTTCAAGCAGGCCGGGCTCGACCCGGACAAGCCGCCGACGACGTGGGAAGAAGTGCGGACGGACGCGAAGGCGATCGCGGACAAGACCGGCAAGGCCGGCTACGCGATGATGACCACCAACAACACCGGTGGCTGGATCCTGACCACGATGACGTACACGTACGGCGGGAAGATCGAGAACGTCGACGGCGGCAAGGCCTCGGCCGCGTTCAACGACGCGCCGATGAAGAACGCGCTGACCGCCTTGCACGACATGCGGTGGACCGACAACGCGATGGGCAGCAACTTCCTGTTCAACCAGAAGCAGCTGCAGCAGGAGTTCGCCGGCGGCAAGATCGGGATGTACATCGGTACGCCGGGCGACTACCGCGACGAGGTCACCACGATGGGCGCCAAGGGCGAGGACATCGGGGTCGCGCCGCTGCCGCTCAACTCCCCGGACGGCGGCACGCTGACCGGTGGCGCCGTACAGATGTTCAACCCGAAGGCCTCGAAGGAGCAGGTCGAGGCGGCGGTGAAGTGGGCGGAGTTCTTCTGGCTGGAGAAGTTCACCGACCAGGACCACGCCGTCACCGACGCCAAGGCCGCGAACGCGGACAAGGTGCATTCCGTCGGCCTGCCGATGCTGTGGTTGTTCGACGCGGCGTCGCAGCAGCAGTACAACGCCTGGATCAAGCCGTACGTGAACACGGTGCAGGCGAACTTCACGCCGTACACGAGTAAGGCGGCGTCGCTGAAGCTGATGATCGAGCCGCCGGTGGCCGGTCAGAAGGTGTACGCGAACCTCGACACCGTGGTGCAGACCGTGCTGACCAAGAAGGACACCGATATCGGCAAGCTACTCACTGACTCGTCGAAGGCCGTCGACGGCCTGCTGGCGAACCCGTGACCCGTACCGCCCGATGGATCCGCAACGGCGGGATCAGCACCCTGGTGTTCCTGATCCCGACGTTGCTGGTGTTCGGGTTGTTCTCCTGGTGGCCGATCGCGCGCGGTCTGGTGCTCGCCTTCCAGCAGACCAACCTGGTCGAGCCGGCGCAGTGGGTCGGGTTCGGGAACTTCCGCAAGGTGCTCGCCGACCCGCTGCTGCTGACGGCCGTCCGCAACACTGCCTGGTTCGCCCTGCTGGCGTTGCTGTTCGGCTACCCGGCGCCGCTCGCGCTGGCCGTCTTCGTCCGCGAGCTGCGCCGCGGCCGAGCGTTGTTCTCGGTGCTCGCCTACCTACCGGTGGTGCTGCCGCCCGTGGTGGCGATCCTGCTCTGGCGGGTGTTCTACGACGCGAGTGACGACGGCCTGTTCAACACCCTTGCCCGGGGCATCGGCCTGGGCCCGTTCCAGTGGCTGCAGGACGCGCATTCGGCGATGCCCAGCATCGTGCTGGAGGCGACCTGGGCCAACGCGGGCGCGACGATGATCATCTACCTGGCCGCGTTGTCCGGCGTACGCACGGATCTCTATGAGGCGGCCGAGATCGACGGGGCCTCGATCTGGCGGCGGGTGGTGCACGTGACGTTGCCGCAGCTGCGGACGATCCTGCTGATCACGTTGCTGCTGCAGATCATCGGGACGTTCCAGGTGTTCACCGAGCCGTTCCTGTTCACCGGCGGCGGCCCGGCGAACGCAACCACGACGATCCTGATGCTGCTCTACAACTACGCGTTCATCAACGGCGACTACGGCGGCGCGACCGCGCTGTCCGTCCTGCTGGCGATCTTCCTCGGTCTGCTGTCGTTGCTGTACTTCCGGCTGACCCGGCGCTGGAGTACGACGTGAGCGATCGCGGCATCATCTCGCCGGCCGACCGGAGCCGTCCGCTCGTGCGCTGGACCCTCGGCGGCGGTCAGGTCCTGATCCTGGTCTTGCTCGCACTAGCCGGGCTCGGCCCGATCCTGTGGCTGGCCAAGGCGGCGATCTCCCAACCCAACGACATCGCGTCGAACCCGCTCGGCCTGTGGTCCGGGCAGCCGCAGTGGGAGAACATCGGGACCGCCTGGTCGCAGCTGCGGGTCGGACCTGCGCTGATCAACACCGTCTGGATCGCGCTCGGCAACTGGGCCGTATCGGTGCTGGTGGCAACGACCGGCGGCTATGCGCTGGCGATCCTGCGGCCGCGGTACGCGAAGTTCGTCAACGGCGCGTTGCTGGCGACGCTCTTCATCCCCGGCGTGATCTCGCTCGTACCGCTCTATCTGACGGTGATCGACGTACCGATCATCGGCGGGTCGTTGATCAACACCTACTGGGCGATCTGGCTGCCCGCCGGGGCGAGTGCCTTCAACGTGATCATCACCGGACGGTTCTTCGCGCAACTGCCGGCCGAGCTGTTCGAGGCCGCGAAGATCGACGGCGTCGGCAACTTCCGGATGTTCACGTCCTTGGTGCTGCCGTTGTCCGGCCCGATCATCGGCGTCGTGTCTCTGCTGTCGATCATCGCGGCCTGGCGCGAGTTCCTCTGGCCGAAGCTGGTGCTGCCGGACCGGACCAAACAGCCGCTGTCGGTGATGTTGCCGTCGATCCGCGACAACGTGCAGGTCAACCTGTTCATGGCCGGACTGCTGATCTCGGTGGTGCTGCCGATCGTCATCTTCCTGCTCTTCCAGCGCTACTTCATCCGCGGCGCGGGACTGGCCGGGGGGATCAAAGGATGAAAGGAGTGCGAGTGAATCGGGTTCTCGTCACGGGGGCGGGCGGCATGATCGGACGTGCCGTGGTGGACGACTTGGTTGCCCAGGGCATCGCCGTGACCGCGCTGGAGCGGGTTGAGCCGGACGGGTTGGCGGCGGACCGGATCGTCGTCGGGGACGCTGGCGATCCGGAGGCGGTCGACGAGGCACTGGCCGATGTGGACGCCGTGATCCATCTGGCCGCTGTGCCGGCGCCCGTCCTGGGTACGCCGCTCGAGGTCTTCGGCAACAACACCCGTGCGACCTTCGTCGTCCTCGAGGCGGCCGGACAGCGGGGGATCAGCCGGGTCGCGATGAGCAGCAGCTACTCGATCACCGGGTTGCCCTGGGCGGCCCAGCCGCTACATCCCGCCTACGTGCCGATCGACGAGGGGCTGCCGCCGCAGATCGAGGATCCGTACGGGTTGTCCAAGCAGGTCGACGAAACGACCGCCCAGATGATGGCGCGACGCTACGACCTGACGGTGATCGCCTTGCGGTTGCCGTTCGTCGCCAACGAGAAACGCCGGCGCGATCGGCTGGCGGCAACCACGGCCGACCCGCTGATCGGATCCGCCGAGATGTGGGCGTACGTCGACCTTCGCGACGCCGCGCGGGCACTCCGGCTGGCGCTCGTCGCCCCGGCGTCCGGGTTCCACGCCGTACTGGTCGCGGCCCCGGAGACGCTGGCGCCGTACGCGACCGAGGACCTGCTGGCGCGGTATCACCCGTCGGTTCCGGTGCGGCGGGCGCTGCCGGGTCGCGCCGTACCGATGGATCTGTCGAAGGTCGAGGAGTTGCTCGGGTTCACCGCCGAGCATCAGGCCTCGTTGGACGTCCGGCCGCTTCCCGCTGATCTCACCCGCGCCGCCGGGTAAGGAGAGGACTCACCATGCCCTTGTTCGACAAGCCGTTGCCCGACCTCCGCGAGTACCGTCCGGAGCGGCACGAGCCGGCCGACTTCGATCGCTTCTGGCAGGAGACGCTGGCCAAGGCCGCTACGGATCCACTCGACCCTTCCTTCGTCCCGTATGACTCCGGGCTGTCGACGGTCGACGTCTGGGACGTGCGGTTCACCGGATTCGGCGGGCACCGGATCGCGGGATGGTTCCTGGCGCCGCGCGACCCGGCCGGGCCGTTGCCGACCGTCGTGCAGTTCCTCGGGTATCAAGGCGGGCGGAACTGGCCGATCGACTGGCTCGTGTACCCCGCCGCCGGGTACGCCGTGCTCGTCATGGACACGCGCGGGCAGGGGACCGAGACGGCCGATCCCGATCCGGGCGCGAATCCACAGGTCCCCGGCTTCCTCACGCGTGGACTGGTCGATCGGGACAGCTATTACTACCGGCGGGTGTTCACCGACGCGGTCCGGGCGGTGGACGCGGCGCGGAGCCACCCGATCGCCGACCCGGACCGGATCGTGGTCGCCGGCGGCAGCCAGGGCGGAGGCATTACGCAGGCGGTCGCCGGGTTGCGGACGGACGTCGCGGCCGCGTTGATCGACGTACCGTTCCTGACGCACTTCCGGCGAGCGACCGAGATGATCGAGAAGACCGGGTACGGCGAGATCGCCGACTACCTCGCCCGTCGGCGGGTGGAGCCCGAGGAGGTGTTCGGTGTGCTCGACTACTTCGACGGTGTGAACTTCGCGGCCCGGGCGACGGCCCCGGCTCGGTACTCGGTCGCGTTGATGGACGCGGTCTGCCCGCCGTCGACGGTCTTCGCGGCGTACAACCACTACCGCGGTCCGGCAGAGATCGACGTCTGGCCGTTCAACGGACACGAGGGCGGCGCGCAGCTGCAGCGGATGCGTCACCTGCGGTGGCTCGCCGACACGTTGTAGCTTGCGGCAGGTCAGACTGCTGCCCTAGTCTCGATATATGAAGAGTTCTGCAGATGTGCAGCTCGACGAGTGCAATGTGCGGCTGGTCGACCCGGAGCGGGTGGCGAGCGTCAATGCCAGGATGCCGGGCGAGGAGGACATCGCCGACACGGCCGACGTGTTCGGTCTGCTCGGCGATCCCCGACGGCTGAAGCTGCTCGTCGCGCTCCTCGACGGGGAGCTGTGCGTCTGCGATCTCGCCGCGATCACCGGCTTGAGCGAGTCCGCGACGTCCCATGCGCTCAGGTTGCTGCGTGCTCACCGCGTGGTCGCCGTACGGCGGGACGGGCGGAACGCGTTCTACCGGCTCGACGACGCGCACGTGCGGATGCTGCTCGATCTCGCGGTCGCGCATACCGAGCACACTGATGCGATCCACCCGGAGAGGTCGGAGGCATGAGCGCCGGTCACGATCACGGCGCGGCGACCGCCGGACACGGGCACGGTCACGGTCACGGTGTGAGCGTGAACGCCGACCGCAAACTGCTCAGCGGTGCTCTCGCGCTGATCGTCGGCTTCATGATCGCCGAGGTGATCGTCGGGTTCGCGGCTGGTTCGCTGGCCCTGGTCACCGACGCGGCGCACATGCTCACCGACGCGATCGCCATCGCGCTAGCACTGCTAGCGATCCGGCTCGCCGCCAAGCCGCCGGCCGGTGGGTTCACGTACGGCTTCAAACGCGTCGAGATCCTCTCCGCGCAGGCCAACGGCATCACGCTGCTGCTGCTCGCGGTGTACTTCGTGTACGAGGCCGTCAGCCGGCTGATCCATCCGCCCGAGGTCAAGGGCGCGCTGGTGCTGATCACAGGCGTCGTCGGCATCGTGGTGAACCTGTTCGCCACCTGGCTGATCAGCAAGGCGAACCGCTCCAGCCTCAACGTCGAGGGCGCGTTCCAGCACATCCTGAACGACCTGTTCGCGTTCATCGCGACCGCGATCGCCGGTCTCGTCGTCCTGCTGACCGGGTTCGCCCGCGCGGACGCGATCGCGGCCTTCGTGGTCGCCGTACTGATGCTGAAGGCCGGCGTCTCCCTGGTCCGGGACTCGGGGCGGATCTTCCTCGAGGCCGCGCCGATCGCGATCGACCCGCAGGCGCTGGGCGCCGAGCTGTGCGCGGTCGAAGGTGTGGTCGAGGTGCACGACCTGCATGTCTGGGAGATCACCTCGGGCGAGCCGGCCGCGTCCGCGCACATCCTGGTCGCGGAGGGGCTCGACTGTCACCAGATCCGGGTCCGGATCGAGGAGGTGCTTGCCGAGCGCCACCACCTGACGCACTCGACGCTCCAGGTTGATCACGCCACCGAAAGTCAGGCGTCGGAGCACTGCAGCGACTCGCACGGCGTGGTCCACCGCGCGATCACAGGTGCTGGACGAGCACCTGACCCAGCCAGTCCACATCATTGACCCGCGGTACGGCGAACTCGGCGTCGCGCGTGAACCCCTGCTTCTCGTAGTACCGGACGAGTGCGCCGCCACCGCCCGCGAAGCAGTCCACCCGCAGCAGCCGTACGCCGTCCTCGCGGGCAAGGCTGCGGGCATGGTCGAGCAGCACGCCGCCGAGGTTCTGCCCCGCGGACAGGCGGTCGGTCACGAGCAGTCGCACGTACAGCTCCGGCTCGGTTGCCGGCGGCACGTAGTCGAGGGCGGCGCCGACCGCGAGCGCCCCGACCACTCGGCCGTCCGCCTCGCCCACCCACAGTCCGCCGTCCTCGGCGAAGCCGGTGATCTGCTCGACCCGCCGCGGGCTCGTCGAGTGGGCCGCCGTACCCCACTGGTCGGTCCGCCCACGCGCGACCAACCACTCGGTCGCCCCGTCGAGGAGCGCCAGCACCGCCGGTACGTCGTCCCGCCCGGCCCGGCGGATCGTCATCTGCACATTTCCCAGAATAGGTTGGCGGGAGATGTCGAAACGCCGTTCGCAGTCTCTACCTAGGGGTGTAGAGAGGAGCTCACGATGAGCAAGCTGGACAAGACATTCACCGCGCCGCTGCAGAAGAGCGACGCCAAGGGCGGCTGGACCTACGTGCAGATGCCGGATTCGGCGGCGTACTTCGGGACGCGCGGACTGGTCAAGGTGCGCGGCACGATGGACGGCCACCCGTTCGAGAGTTCGTTCATGGCGCTCGGTGACGGGACCCACAAACTGCCCGTCAAGGGCGAGCTGCGGACCCTGCTCGGCAAGCAGCCGGGCGACGAGATCACCGTGTATCTGGAGGAGCGTCTCGGTTGAGAGTCACTTCCGTTTGATCTGAGATCACCGTCACAGCCGGTCATGTTCTGAGTAAGGTCTCTGTGAAGAATCGATGCTGACCGGCTGCTCGGGTGGGGATCATCGCGGGCCGGACCGTACCGTCGATGACTGGGTGGTCCGACGAAGTCAGGAGTGATCGAGGTGCTACGGGGCTCACGGGGCGTGCGATCGGCATGCCCACCATCGGCGGATTCGGTCTGACCGTGATCTCGCTGAACAAGATTCTCGGCGCGGCCGGGCTGGTGCTGCTGGCCGGCGGCGCGCTGCTCGGGTTCCGGTCGGTCTCGGCGAGTGGGACCGACTGCGGTTCCGCGTTCCAGCCGGCCGCCGGGATCACACCGATGGCCTGCGACAACGCCCTGAACGGCGCCAGCACCCTGACCACGGTCGTGATGAGCGCCGGCGTGCTCTGCCTGATCGCCGCCGTCGCGGTCAAGGTCATCCGCGCCCGCACCCAGGAGAAAGTCACCGCCTGACCGGCTTGTTCTGTGTCAGAGTGCGGCGGTGACGATCGAACCGTTCCGGCTGGACGTGCCGGAGAGCGAGCTGGATGACCTGCGTCGGCGGCTGGACCTGGCGCGTTGGCCCTCGGAGCTACCGGGTGCCGGCTGGTCTCGCGGCGTACCGCTGGACTATCTGCGGGACCTGGTCGGCTATTGGCGGGACGGTTACGACTGGCGGGCCGCCGAGGCACGGCTGAACGCATGGCCGCAGTACAGAACGGTCATCGACGGGGCGGTCGTCCACTTCGCCCACCTCCGCTCGCCGTCGCCGGATGCGATCCCGCTCGTGCTCACGCACGGCTGGCCGGGCTCGATCGTCGAGTTCACCTTCGTCGCCGAGTTGCTGAGTGACTTCCACCTGATCCTCCCGACCATCCCGGGCTTCACTCTGTCCGGCCCGACCAGCGAGCCCGGGTGGGAGTTCAAGCGCGTCGCTCGGGCGTGGACCGAGCTGATCACGCGGCTCGGGTACGAGCGGTACGGCGTACAGGGCGGCGACTGGGGTTCGGCGATCTCCCGCGAGGTCGGGCGGATCGATCCGGAGCGCGTGATCGGCGTACATCTCAACCTCATCCCCGGCGCGGGCGCGACCTCCGAACCGACCTTCGATGAACTCGCGCCCCTCGACGCGGCCGAGCGGGAGCGGACCTGGGCGTCGTGGCACCGGCAGCAGGCGTTCGCGTCGGAGCAGCAGGGGTACGCCGACCTGCAGTCGACCCGCCCGCAGACGCTGGCCTACGCGTTGACCGACTCCGCAGTGGGACAGCTGGCGTGGATCGCGGAGAAGTTCGCGACCTGGTCCGATCCGGCGTCTGTGATCGACCGTGGTGTGCTGCTCACGAACGTCATGCTCTACTGGCTGACGAGGACCGCGGGGTCGTCCGGCGCGATCTACTACGAGCGCGCGCACGCGTCGTACTGGGGCCAGCCGGCTGAGCCGTCGCGGACACCGACCGCGCTCCTCGACCTCGCGCACGAGAACTTCATCCCACTACGGCACAAGGTCGCCCACACCGACAACATCGTCCGCTGGACGAGCCATCCGCACGGCGGTCACTTCGCCGCGCTCGAACAGCCTGAGGTGCTGGCGGCGGACATCCGTGCGTTCTTTACGGCTCTCACGTCATTCACGGCTTGAGTATCAGCTTGCCGGTGGTCCGGCGGGCGAGCAGATCCTCGTGTGAACGGCGGGCGTCCTCCAGCGGATACTCGCCGCCGACGAGCGGGCGTAGTTTTCCCGTGGCGGTGAGGGCCAATAGCTCAGTCAACGGCTCGACGTACCCGCCCGGCAGGTCCATCGCGGGGACCAGCCAGAAACCGGCCACCGAAAGGTTGCGTTGGGCAAGCGCACTCGGGTCGATGCTGGGCCGTCCCTCGCGACCGGCGTTGCCGAAGTTGACCAGGCGGCCGAATCCGCTGAGTGTCTCCAGCCCAGCCAGCATGGTCGCGCCGCCCGTTGAATCCAGTACGACGTCCACGCCGTCGGTCACCCCCCGGATGCGGTCCGCGTAGCCGTCCGGGTTGTTGTCCACAGCAACATCCGCGCCGAGCTCCAGCGCCAGCTCCCGCTTCGCCGCGGTCGAGGCCGTCGCGATGACCAGGCCGGCCCCGAACTGTTTGGCGAGCTGCACCGCGATCGATCCGACGCCGCCGGCCGCCGCGTTCACCAGCACGGACTCGCCCGCGCTCAGGCGCGCACTGTTCCTCAAGACATGCCAGGCCGTCAGTCCTTGGATGAGCAGTGCGAGCGCCTGCCCGTCGCTGACTTCCTCCGGTACGTCGACCGCGCGGTCCGCCGGCGCCACGGCGTACTCGGCGTACCCTCCGCCGGTCTCGAGGATGGGGGAGAGGATGCGGCGGCCGGTCTCGGTACGACCGACGATCTCGACACCGGGCACGAACGGGAGCGTGACGCCGCCGCGGTACGAGCCGTCGGTGCGATGGGTGTCGGCGAAGTTCACGCCGGCCGCGCTGACTTCGACTCGGATTTGGCCGGGGCCGGCGGTCGGCGGGTCGAGCTCGGTCGGTACGAGGACCTCGGGGCCGCCGAACCGGGTGACCTGGATCGCGCGCATGGGGTGTCTGTCCGATCTGCCGGGCGAACTATCGTTACCGCATGAGTTTTACCGGTTTTCCGGCTGCGGCGCTGGACTTCTACGACGATCTCGAAATGGACAACACCAAGACCTTCTGGACGGAGCACAAGCACGTCTACGAGGAGTCGGTCCGGGCGCCGATGGCCGCGCTGCTCGCGGAGCTCGAGGAGGAGTTCGGTACGGCGAAACTGTTCCGCCCGTACCGCGACGTGCGCTTCGCCAAGGACAAGACGCCGTACAAGACCCACCAGGGCGCCTTCATCGACGTCGCCCCCGCCACCGGGTGGTACGTGCAGGTCTCCGCACCCGGCGTACGCGTCGCCGCCGGCTTCTACGAGGCGTCGTCTGAGCGACTCGCCCGCGTCCGCACCGCCATCGACGACGACCGTCGCGGCAAACAACTGCAAAAGCTCCTCGCCAAACTGACGAAGGCCGGCTGGACCGTCGGCGGCGACAAACTCAAAACCAGCCCCCGAGGCTACGACCCCGACCACCCCCGCATAGACCTACTCCGCCACAAGTCCCTGACAGTCAGCAAAAACTACGGCTTCGAACCCGTCATCCACACCGCGGACCTGCTCACCCAGATCCGAACAGACTGGCGAGCCACCCACCCCCTCATCACCTGGCTAACGGACAACAGCTAACAGGTGCTGCCGGCTGTTGTCAGCGCTCGAAGTCCTTTTTGATGGTGGCGAGGATGTCGCGGGTTTTGTTCGGGGGTGGGGCTGCGACGCAGAGGGCTTCCATGGTCGCCGTGTACTGGTCGAGGTCCTCGAGTTTGTCCAGGTAGAGGGCGCTGCTGAGGTGCTCGATGTAGACCATGTCCGGGAGGTCCTGCTCCGGGAAACGGAGGATGCTGTAGGCGCCGCCGGTGGCTGCGTGGCCGCCGACGTTGAACGGCATCACCTGCAGCGTGACGTTCGGGAGCTGCGACGTGTCGATCAGGTGCTCGAGCTGATAGATCATCGCCTTCACGCCACCGATCGGCCGGCGGAGCACCGCCTCGTCGACGACGGCCCAGATGCGGACCGGCTCCGGACGGGTCAGGACGCTCTGCCGGCTCGTGCGCAGCGCGACTCGGCGCTCGACCTCTTCGGCCGGGATCAGCCCGCGGCCCAGTTGGATCACCGCGCGGATGTAGTCGGGAGTCTGCAGCAGACCGGGCACGAACTGCAGTTCGTAGACGCGGATCAGCTGCGCCGCGGCCTCGAGTGTAGTCGGGAGTCTGCAGCAGACCGGGCACGAACTGCAGTTCGTAGACGCGGATCAGCTGCGCCGCGGCCTCGAGGTCCAGATAAGAGTGGAACCAGCTCGGGAGTACGTCGCCGTACCGGTGCCACCATCCCGGGTTGTTCGCCTCGCGGGTCAGGGCGAGGAGGCGTTCGCGCTCTTCCGCGTCGTCGACGCCGTACAGAGTAAGAAGGTCACGGACGTCGCGCTCCTTCAGGCCGACGCGGCCGAGTTCCATCCGGCTGACCTTGGACTCCGACGACCGGATCTCCCACCCCGCGTCGGATCTGCTGATCCCTGCTGCCACCCGCATCCGGCGAAGGTGCCCGCCGAGAATGATGCGCAGCGCGGTCGGCCCGCTCTGCGCGCCCGACTCGGTCACACCCACCTCCCAGCGGCCCCAGCGGTCTTCATCGGCAACCTCATCCGCAGGTGCACATCATCGCATGCCCGAGCGCAGATCTGCCGGAGTTCTTACAAAAGAGCGTCGAATCCGCACCGGCGATCACGGAGCGTAAGCCTAGTTGATGCGGGGTCGAGCGGATTTGTCAGCACATACTAGCCTGCCCGGCGGGAGCGAACACCGTTCGCCGGCGGTCGATCCAGGCTCAATCAGGCGGAAAGTAGCCCGATCTGGTCTCGAAATGGAAAACGTGCGGATGCACGTGCATCGGGCGCTTGCATTCGTCGCGTGCCGACGCCATGATTGATTCATGCACAGAAGGTGAGCTGGATCTCGCGAAAAGTGACATCGCGTGATCCGGCAGGCCGGTCCTACAGAGCGCCGACGGCCCCCCCGTTGGCATGACTGGTTGGGGAACCCGAGTCGATGAACGACGACGACAGTGAGGTTGTGGAGCAGACCGCCGCGATGGCGGGCGGCCGCGCGCCCGAGGAGCTGACGGAGCGGGAGATCCAGGACCTGGTCGCGCGTTGCCCCGAGCAACAGCGCTGGGCCTTCGAGGGCTGGTTGCGCGGCGTCCGCCAACTCGACGGCGACCCGATCGTGAGCCTGGCCCCATGACCACCGACAGAGCAACAGGAGGACGGAAGATGGTGCGGATCTGGCTGGGCGACCACCTGATCGCCGAGTACGTCGCCGAGCCCGACCGCGCGTCGCGGTACCAGCGGGTGATGACGCCGAAGTTCACCGGATTGCGAATCACCGTTGACAATGCGGCGACCGGGAAGGCTTCCGAGCTGCCGAGCGAGCAGCTCTGGCCGCTCACCGTCCAGTAGTCCGTACCCGCCCCTCGGGCAACGCCAGGACCGACTCTCTCCGGAGGGTCGGTCCTGGCGTTTTGCGTACGCCGAACATCTGCGCCATGGCACCTCGGCCGGCGATCGTTCGAGGTGCTCCGCCGGGTCGTCGTACCGAGGTCTTCAGGGCACAAGAAAGGGCCCCTTCGTCACTCGCCTGGCGAAGGGGCCCTTGCTTCTGAGTTGCCCTGTAGTGCTGGTTCTTGCTCAGATCAGGTAGCCGAACTCGCCGTCCTGAACGCCGCCGAGGAACGCCTCGATCTCTGCCTTTGTGAACACCAGCGCCGGTCCCTCGGTGAAGCGCGAGTTGCGTACCGCCACACCGCCGTCCGGCAGCTTCGCTACCTCGACGCAGTTGCCGTTCGGGCCGCTGCGCTGGCTCTTGCGCCAGATCAGCTCGCTGTTCGAGTCGCCGGGCATGCCGTTGTAGATCGCAGTCATCAGCTGCACCTTCCGTACGTCCTTGGCATATGCACGTGCATTTGGCCTTGCATCTGCATCGTACACACTTTTGGCTCGTGTGTCCGCTCCCTTACGTCCTGTGATCTTTGCGGGGTCAAACGAGCGTTGGCTCATCGATTTCGGTCGCGATCGGTGACCGTTTTCGGCTCAGTGCATGAGTTGCGGGGAGGTGGGTACGACTTCTCATGCAGGCATGACCGTGGTTCAGCGAAGTGCCACGCCGTGACTAGACAGTCGCGAGGTCATACCAATGGTTACGAGCATCATCGAGCGGGATTCCACCCGCAGCGGCGCCCCGACCGATCGGGCCGCCCGTGAAGCAGCCACCCGGAAACTGATGGAACGCCGGGCCGGTAGCAGCGCCGCAGACGAGCGGCAGGAACTTCTCGAACAGGTCGTCGAACTCAACCTCGAAATGGCCAAGGGCATCGCGCGCCGCTTCCGCGGCCGGGGCGCCGAGGCCGACGACCTGGAGCAAGTCGCCTACCTGGGGCTGGTGAAGGCGGCCCATCACTACCGGCTGGAGGCGGACACCCCGTTCATCGGGTTCGCGATCCCGACCATCCGCGGCGAGGTGAAGCGGTACTTCCGCGACTGCGCCTGGACGGTCCGGATCCCGCGCCGGCTCCAGGAGATGCAGGGCACGATCGCGACGAAGCTGCCGGAACTGGAGCAGCAGCTGAACCGCGAACCGACGCCGGCCGAACTGGCCGCGTATCTCGAGGTCGAGGTGACCGAGGTCGAGCAGGCGCTCGCGGCGCGCGGCTGCTTCAACGTGCTCTCGCTGGATCGGCCCGCCGAGGCCGACGCGGAGCTCACGCTCGCGGATGTCGTTGCCGATGACGACGATGCGAGCATCGATCAGCTGGAGACGGTCGAGATGCTGGAGCCGGTGCTCGCCGACCTCGGCGACCGGGACCGCCGCATCCTGCAACTGCGCTTCGTCGAGGGCTGGACCCAGTCCGAGATCGGCGACGACATCGGCGTCAGCCAGATGCAGGTCTCCCGGGTGCTGCGGCGGATCCTCATCGATCTCCGCGAAAAACTGGCCCCGGAGCAGACGGCGGCTTAGTCCGCTGCCGGAGTGCCCTGGTGGTAGTAGAGACGCCAGGCGCCGTCGGTCCGCCGCCAGATCGAACTGCGGCGGACCGACGTACCGCCTGTACGCCGGGACACATAGGTGACGTGTACGAGGTCGTCGGCCAGCCGGACGCCGGCGACCTCGGTCGCCTCGATCGGGTCCGCGTCGGTGATCTCCCCGGACGCCAACGCGGCAACGATCGCCGCCCGGTCCCAGAGCCGTCCCGAAGCGCCGACCTCGACGAACTCCGGATCGAGCAGTACGTCGACCTCTGCCGACCCCCGTACCTCCGGAAGCAACAACCGCAACTCCGCTTCGACCGCAGCCCGCACCTCGTCATCCACGCCTCGACCCTAGTGAGCGATCCCAGGCCCATCACAATTGGTCCCTCGACGCAGCTCTGAGCGGGGGTGCGTCGGTGGTGGCTCGATTGTGATGGCCTGGGGATCCGCGACTCGCTGGCCGGGGCATCTCACTCAGGGTGGTGGCGGGGCGGCACAATGGGGGGAGGACGAGGGGATGAGTCGTTGCTGTTGGCCTTGCGGATGTTCAAGACCGTGCCCGCGGACGCGGTCGCGGTACTGCGCGCGTATCCGCCGATGGTGGTGTGCTTCGCCGCCGCGCTGACCGGCACAGCGCTGGTGTTCGACATCTTCTATCTCGTCGCGAGCCCGGGACTCACGCTCGCGCTTGTATATACAGTGCCCGTGCTCGCCGGCTTGATCGCCGGGCTGGTCGCGGCGGCTGATGACGTCGGGCTCGAGCGGGGCGTACTGCTCCGGACGGTCGGTCTGGCCGTTGCCCTCGGCATCACCAACGCGATCGCGGTCGCGATGATCGCCGCGATGGTCCGCACCGACCCGTCGAACTGGTCGTCCGGCGGCCAGTCGGTGCTGTTCGCCGGCTGCACGGTGCTCGCGGTCGCCGTCGCGATCGTTGCCTGCCGCAAACTGATCGATGCGCTCGGCATCGAGCTGAGCACCCGCCTCCCACACCGCCGCCGCCCCGCACGCGACCCACTCGCCGCGCTCGCGGTGGCGGCCCCCCAGCCGCGGGTCAGCAAGGAGTCGGCCGCCCGCGCCAAACCAGCCCCACCCGCCGCGCCGCCGCCACCTGCCCAGCCGCTCGTCGACGAGGAGGAGACCATCCCGGTCTTCGTCCCACCACCCCCGAAGGTCGTCGACCTCGACGAGGCCCGCCCGGTCACCCCCTCGGGCCCCGTCACCCCCCACACCCCACGCCCCCGCCGCACGAGCACCCGCCGCCCCAACAAACCCGGCCGCCGCCCCGGCACCTAACCCCGCCGGCATCGCACCCCAACGGGATATCCGTTCGCGTTGTGCCTTCTCCCCTCGCATACCAAGGGAGAAGGCACACGACGATGGGATATCCGTTCGCGTTAGCAGGTTTGGTCGGGCGGCAGTCGGCCAGCTAGTAGGTAGGTGATGACTGTATTGTCGACGCAGGTGTTGCCGTACTCGCCGAAGATGCCGTGTTTGCGGGCGCCCTTCAGTGTCAGCAGCCGCGCGTTGGGCAGGTGCTTCTGGAGTGCCGTCGCATACGAGTAGATCGTCCGCGGGTCGCCGTCCGCCGCCACGATCAGGGCCTGCTCCGAGCTGGCGATCCGTGTCGGCGGCTCCTGCGGTTGCACGGGCCAGTACGCGCACGGCGAGGTCATCCGGGTCAGTGACGCGAAGTGCGGTTCGGTACGTCGATGCGCCTGGATGTCCCGCCAATACACCTGCGGATCGCGCGGCACCGCACGGTCGCCGCAGATGATCGCGATCTGCGCACTCGCCGGCTGCGACGACGCCGGCGTCAGCAACCCCTCCAGAAACGCTCCGAGCTCTGGCCCCGGCTCCACCGGCCCGTACGTCGCGTCGAGCAGTGTCCGCACAATCCCGGCGTACGTCGCCCGCGCCGCGTCCCGATCATCGGCGAGTGGCCCGAACAACACCACCGGCACCGACCCTCCGTCGAGCCGATACGTCCCGACCCGCAAGCCCTCCTTCGAGGCCACCCGCAGGATCCGGTCCACCGACGCCATCACCCGCGAGGGCGTCGCCCCCAAGTGGTACGTCGCATCGCGCGCGGCCGCCCACGACGTCCAAGCGCGCAGCGCGGCCTCGTTCGCCGGCCCGACCGTCCGCAGCAGTCGCGCGCTGTAGAGATCGGGATCCAACGGACCGTCGAGGACCACTCGATCCGTCCGCCCCGGGAACATCTGCAGGTAGACCGATCCGAGATACGTCCCGTACGAGTACCCCAGGTACGAGATCTTCTCCTCGCCCAACGCGATCCGGACCCGGTCGATGTCCCGCGCGGTGTTCCGCGTGTTCACGTACTGCAGATAGGTCCCCGCGTTAGCGCCGCAGCGCGCCGCGATGTCCGCCACCTGCCGATCGACCCGCTGGAACGACGAACGATCGGCACCGCCCGCCCACGGCCAGCCCGCGAACGGGAGCTTGCAGTCGATCGGCGTACTGCGACCCACGAACCGCGGATCCAGCCCGATCAAGTCGTACCGCGTCCCCGCGTTCTTCATCGCCGCCCGCAGCCGCAACGGCATGCTCAGACCGGGACCGCCCGGACCGCCGTCGTTCAGCACCATCGTGCCGATCCGGTCGCCGGTCGCCTTCAACCGCGACAGCGCGAGCGTGATCTGCGGGCCGTCGGGCCGCCCGTAGTCGAGCGGCACCTTCAGCTCACCGCACTCGGCACCGGCCTCGTCGAGCGCGGCCCCTTCGGCGTCGGCTGCGTTCAGCTGACAGTGATGCCACTTGATCTGCGAATGCTCAGCCGGCGTGGAAACAGGCGCGCCCACGAGCGCCAGTACCAGAAGCAGTTTCATCGATCCTCCTGAAGTCACTCCCGACGCTAGGGAACGCGGCGCCGCCGCACAGTGCACTCGGGGACCGGCCGTGGGTCGCGCGGGCGCTACCCGGAGCTGTAAGACTGTGGCCGGGGAGGTCCTGTGTGGGATGTGATTGTTGTCGGAGCTGGGCCGGCGGGAGCGTCGGCTGCGATCGGTGCGTTGGCAGCGGACCCGAGCCTGTCGGTGTTGCTGCTCGACCGGCACGAGTTCCCGCGGGACAAAGCCTGTGGTGACGGGATCGCTCCGCACGTACTCGACCTGCTCGCCGGCGTCGGCGTCACCGGGATCCTCGACGACTGGACCCCGGTACGGCGGTTCGTGCTCAACCGCGGCGACGTCGGCGTGGACCGGCAGATGTCCCGGCCGACCTGGGTGGTCCCGCGGACGGTCTTCGACGAGCGCCTGGTCGAGGCGGCGCGAGCGGCCGGCGCGCAGTTCGTCCGCCGTCGGATTCGCGGCCTCGCGATCCAGAGCCGATCCATCACGGTGGACGAGGACCTGGACGCGCGCTTCCTGGTCGGCGCCGACGGTGCGCATTCCGTCGTACGGCGGGAACTCGGACTGAAACCCGGGCCGGTCGCCCTGGCGATCCGTGGCTACGCGCCGACTCCGGCCGCACGCGCGGCGAGTCAGGTGATCGCGTACGGGCCCGGTCGGCAACCGTCATACGCGTGGTCCTTCGACCGTGGCGACGGATGGTCGAACGTCGGGTACGGCGAACTGCTGGCCGGCACGCGTCCGACGCGGACAGAGCTGCTGAACCATCTTGAGACGCTGCTCCCGGGGGCAACCGAAGGCGGGGAGTCGTGGTGGGGGCATCATCTGCCGCTCGCCGGCTGGTCGTGGCGGCCGCGCCGCGGGCCGGTTCTGCTCGCTGGTGACGCGGCCGGGCTGATCAATCCGATGACCGGTGAAGGCATCTATTACGCGGTCGCGACCGGGCTGCTCGCCGGCCGTGCGATCGCTGACGCGCTTCGAGCGGGGACCTCAGATGCCGGTACGCCGTACCGTCGGCGCACAACTCGTCTGCTTGCCAGGCATCTCCGCGACACCGCGCTGGTGGCCCAGTTGAGCCGGTCGGACCGGATCCTCGACGGCGGTATTCGCGCGGCTGCGGCCGATCAGCAGGTGTTCGACGACCTCGTCGAGTTAGGCCTCGCGGAGGGCGGTCTGACGCGTCGCCTCCTCCGTACTCTCTTGCGCTGAAGCCTTGATCGCGTAGTCGACGGCGTCGGTGACGCGTTCGACCGGCCAACCGAGCCGGGCGGCGAGCTCCGCGGCGCGATCTGTTTCCCACAGAACTGCTAGCACTGCTAGACAGTCCTGGAAGCCCGCGCCGCCGGACATGTCTTCGCTGAGCCGCTCGAAGAACTCCGCCATCTGTGCGAGCCGCTCGCCTGCCGGGGTATCCCGCCCGACGAGCTCGACGCCCTCGGCCGCGGTCTCCGCCCAGTTGTGGTTGGTGCGTGCGCTCACCTCCCACGCTTTCAGCCACACGTCCTCGGCGATCACGTGGTGCTGCAGCCGGCGTACCGGGTCGGGCTCGCGGTACACCATCCCGACCCGCTCGAGATAGCCGATCGCCTTCGAGATCGACGCCGGGCTGACCCTCAGCGCACGGACAAGATCTGCCGCCGTCAGCGTGCGCGAGTCGGACGTGTAGAGCAGCGCGAGCACCCGCGAGGCCATCCGCGGCAACCCGCCATCCACCATCATCGTCGCGAACCGCTCCACATACGCCCGCCGCGCCCCAACCGCCCGCGCATCCCGCGCCTCCCCCGGCGCGCCCGCCCACCCATCCGCCCACCCGTCCCCACGCGCGTCCGCGACCGCGCTGTGTCGGCGGCGGGCGCGGGAGGCGGTGGCGTAGTGGGCGTGGTCGGCGCGGTACCCGGCCGGGCCGCCGTTGCGGGCGACCTCTCGGCTGATCGTCGACGTCGGCCGCTCGAGTTGCCGCGCAATCTCGGCGTACCCGAGCCCGTCCGCCAGGCCGGCCGCGATGTCCAGCCGGTCCTGATGACTCAGCCTGCCTCCAGGCATCGGTAACCTCCGCGCATTCACCGTCAGCTCATTGCAACGAATTGCATTCTCTCGCAATCCCATTGCACAGAATGCCATGTTTTATGAGGTTTCACGACCCAACCACCCAGATCGACGATTGCCGATCCACTGAACGCAACGTAGTTTCCGCGGCATGGTTCTGACAGTGGACGGCCTGCGGATGCGGTACGGCGACCGCGAGGTCCTGCATGACGTGACGTTCGACGCGCGCCCGGGCGAAGTGCTAGCACTGCTAGGTCCGAACGGCGCCGGGAAGAGTACGACGATCGAGATCCTCGAAGGCTTCCGGCTCCGGTCGGCGGGCCGGGTCGAGGTGCTCGGCGTCGACCCGGCCGCGGGAGACGAGCGCTGGCGGTCGCGGATCGGCATCGTGCTGCAGTCGTGGCGCGACCACGGCAACTGGCGCGTCGGCGAGCTCCTCCACCACCTCGGCTCGTACTACACGCCGTACCGACGCGCCTGGCCGGCCGCCGAGCTGCTCGACGCTGTCGGCCTCAGCGCCTTCGCCGGGCAGAAGATCAAGACCCTCTCCGGCGGTCAGCGCCGGCGGCTCGACGTCGCGATCGGGATCGTTGGCCGCCCCGACGTACTGTTCCTGGACGAGCCCACCACCGGGTTCGATCCCGAGGCGCGGTCGGAGTTCCACGAGCTGGTGCGCGGGCTCGCGGCAGACCGGGGTACGACGATCCTGCTCACCACCCACGACCTCGACGAGGCGAGCAAACTCGCGCATCGCATCCTCGTGCTCGCCGCGGGCCGCATCATCGCCGCCGGCACCACCGCGCAGCTCACCGAACTGATCGCGGGGGAGGACGAGGTCCGCTGGTCCGTCGACGGGCAACCCTTCCGGAAGTCGACCGCCGACTCGACCGCGTTCGTCCGCGAACTCTTCGCGACGTACGGCGACGCGGTCAGCGAACTCGAAGTACGCCGGGCCTCGCTCGAAGACACCTACCTCACGCTGGTCCGGGAGCAAGCATGAAAGCGAGAGCAAGTATGAGGACGGGTTGGCAGCGCGGACTGATCGAGTTGCGGCAGTCCTTCACCAACGGTCCTGAACTGTTCAGCCACTTCCTCTGGCCGGTGCTGATGCTGGCCGCGCTCTTCTTCCTCAGGCATCGCGACTTCGGCTCCACCGGTTTCCTGCTCGGCGCGCTCGCCCTGCCGAGCATTCTCGGAATGAACGCTGCGATGGGCATGGTCAGCATGAGTCAGCAGCTCACCGCCGACCGCGAGGACGGAACGTTGCTGCGGGCAAAGGCCATCCCGAACGGCATGGTCGGCTACCTCATCGGCAAGGTCGTGTCGGTCGCAGGCGGCCTGCTGGTGGATCTCGCGATCCTCCTGATCCCAGGCCTGTTCCTCGTCAAAGGCCTCGCGCTCGGTTCGGCCCACTGGTTCACCCTGGTCTGGGTGCTGCTGCTCGGCCTGGTCGCGACGTTGCCGATCGGCGCGATCCTCGGCTCGGTCTTCACCTCCGCGCGTTCCCAAGGCCTGATCCAGTTGCCGATGCTCGGTCTGATCGCGGTCTCCGGCATCTTCTACCCGATCACCGCGCTGCCCGGGTGGCTCGAGTGGATCGGCCAGCTCACGCCGGTCTACTGGATGGGCCTCGGCATGCGGTCCGCGCTCCTCCCCGGCGAAGCGGTCGTGGTCGAGGTCGGCGAGTCCTGGCGCCATCTGGAGACGGCAGCAGGTCTCGGGGTCTGGGCCGTCGCCGGACTGCTGCTCGCGCCCGTCGTACTGCGGCGGATGGCGCGCCGAGAGTCCGGCTCCAAGGTCGCCGAGCGTCGCGAACGCGCTCTCCAACGCGTCGCATGATGGAGATATGGATCAGATGCAGGCGTGGGCAGTGGATCATCCGGGACCCGTCGACGACGGTGCGCTGCAGCGCGTACGCCGTACCGTCCCGGAACCCGGCGCCGGCGAAGTACTCGTCAAGGTCGAGGCCTGCGGGATCTGCCGGACCGACCTGCATCTGACCGAGGGCGACCTGGAACCGAAGCGCCCGGGCGTCGTCCCGGGCCACCAGGCCGTCGGGGAGGTGGTCGATCGCGGTACGGCGGCCGCGCGGTTCGCGATCGGGGACCGTGTCGGGATCGCCTGGCTGCGCGGCACCTGTGGCGTGTGCGAGTTCTGCCGGCAAGGATCCGAGAACCTCTGCCCGCGGTCGACGTACACCGGATGGGACGCCGACGGCGGCTTCGCGGAGTATGCCGTGGTGCCGGAGGACTACGCCTACGCGTTGCCGGCGGATCGTCCTGCGGCGGAGCTCGCGCCGTGGCTGTGTGCCGGGATCATCGGATATCGCTCCCTGCTCCGCGCGAACCTGCCGCCCGGCGGCCGGCTCGGTATCTACGGCTTCGGGTCGAGCGCCCACCTCACCGCGCAGCTCGCCCTGGCGCAGGGTGCCGAGTTGTTCGTGGTGACCCGTGGCGAGCGGAACCAAGCCCTCGCGCGTGAGTTGGGTGCTGCGTTCGTCGGGGATCGGCCGCCGGTGCCGCTGGACTCGGCGATCGTGTTCGCCCCGGCCGGCGAGGTGGTGCCGGCCGCGCTCGAAGCGCTCAAGTCCGGTGGAACTGTGGCGGTGGCCGGCATCTACCTGTCCGACGTACCGGTGCTGAACTACGAGCGACACCTCTTCCACGAGCGTGATCTCCGCAGCGTCACCTCCAACACCCGGCGCGACGGCGAGGAGCTGTTCCGTCTGGTCGCTCGGCTTCCGGTCGCCGCGCACACGACGGTCGTACCGTTCGACGCGGTCGACCGCGCCCTCGCCGACGTCGCGCACGGCCGCGCGAGCGGCTCCCTGGTCGCCGCCCTCGACAGCTGACCGATCCGCGCCGAACAGCGGCAGAACCGGCTGAACCGATCCGGCCCGGGCAGCGTTAGAACGGGTGAACCGGCGCGACCCGGGGCCGTTGACCGGGTTGAACCGGTCGGCGCAGGGGGAGCGTTAGAACTGAGTGAAGAATCCACCAGTGGGCCCTGCCCAACTTCTAGGCTGACCGCTAGCTGCGTTAGATTTGATCAAATCTTACCGAGTTGCCAGGGAGCTGAGGGTGCGTATGTCGGATCTGACCCGCCAATCGTGGTCGGTCCTGACTGACGCATGCCCCCGAACCCGAGAGGACGGCCGGTGCTGAGCAAGGTCCTCGGCGCGGTGGGTGCAGTCCTGCTGATCGTCGGGGTGGTGCTCGCCGTCCGGCCGGTTCACGCCGGCGGGGACGCCTGCGGCTCGGTCTTCCAGCCCGACAAGGGCATCACGCCGATGCAGTGCGACGCCCGGCTGAGCAGCCGCGGCACCCTGGTCACCGGCTTCGCCGGCGGCGGGGTCGCCCTGGGCGTCAGCGCCCTCGCGCTGGCCGCGATCCGCGACCGCCGCACCCGCGTCTCCTCCTGACAACCTTGGGCACGCACCAACCGTTTCACGCGGCCCGAAATGGTTGGTGGGGGCTCAAAGTAGTGTTCTGGCTTGACCTTGACACTGTGTCAAGCCGGAAGGTGGCTGCATGTTCACCATCGGAGACTTCGCGGCGTTCGGGCAGGTGTCGGCGCGGATGCTGCGGCACTACGACGCGCTCGGGCTGCTTCGCCCGGCCGTGGTCGACGCAGCGACCGGCTACCGGTTCTACTCGGCCGACCAGTTCAGCCGGCTGAACCGGATCATCGCGCTCAAGGACCTCGGGTTCAGCCTGCAGCAGGTCGGCGAGATCGTCGACGCCAAGCTGTCCGCCGAGGAACTGCGCGGCATGCTGCGACTGCGGCAGGCCCAGCTCGAGGACGAGCTGGCCCGCAGCGCGGACCGGCTGACGAGCGTCGAGGCGAGGCTCCGACTCATCGAGAGGGAAGGTCACATGCCTACCGACGACGTCGTCCTGAAACGCATTGCCCCGACCCGGGTCGCCGAACTGTCCGCGATCTCACCGAGCTACGACGGTGCGGACATCGGCCCGGTCCTGCAGCCCTTGTTCGGTCAGCTCTTCGAACGCCTCGGCGCGGCCGGTGTGAACCCGTGCGGTTCGCCGGTCGCGTACTACGAGGACGCCGAGAACGAGACGGTCCGCGTCCACGCCGCCGTACCCGTCGAAACAGGTACGGCGGCCGACGTCGACATCACCGAACTCCCCGAGCTCAACGCCGCCACCATCGTCCACCAGGGCGACATGATGGAGGCGGACCGCAGCATGCAGACGCTGGCCCGCTGGATCGAAGACAACGGCTACCGCAGCCGGGGCTACGCCCGGGAGGTCACGCTCCAGTTCGACATGGAGAACCCCGCGAACTGGGTGCACGAGTTCCAGATCGCGGTCACAAAACCAGACTGACCGTCGCGAAGGAGTGCGGCGGAAGCGTCATCCGCAGTCCGCGCGGCTCCGGTTCCAGCGTCAACGGAACCGGAGCCACCGCGTCCGGATCCGCCACGGTGTTGTACGCCTGCGGTTTCGATGCCGTCAGCAACCTTCCCGACGACTCCCAGGACGGCGCACCCCGAAGATCCAGTACGACGTCCAGCGCCGCGGACGGATCGAGGTTGCTGACGGACACCAGCGCCCGCCCGTCCTTCACCGAGGCGGACGCCGACAGCAGGTCCATCGCCTTGCCGTCGAGATCGTAGGTCGTTCCCTCGATCACGTGCACCGGCAACGCCTGCGCGTCCTGATGCCCCTTGTTCATCTCGAAGACGTGGTACGTCGGCGTACGGACCAGCCCGCCGTCGTCGTCGGTGAGCAGCATCGCCTGCAGGACGTTGACGGTCTGCGCGATGTTCGCCATCACGAGCCGCTCGGCGTGGCGGTGGAACACGTCGAAGTGCAGGCTCGCGACGAGCGCGTCCCGCATCGCGTTCTGCTGGTACAGGAACCCGGGATTCGTGCCCGGCTCCACGTCCCACCACGTGCCCCACTCGTCCAGCACGAGGCCGATCTTGCGCTCGGGGTCGTACGCGTCCATCAGCGATGAGTGCGCACGGATGACCCGCTCGATGTCTTGCGCCTTCGACATCGTCCGGTAGTAGGCGTCGAGGTCGAAGTCGGTCGCGCTGCCCTTGTGCTCCCAGGTTCCCGCGACCGTGTAGTAGTGGAACGAGATCGCCTGGTAGATGTTCTTCGGGTCGCGCCCGCAGCCCAGGCAGCTGATCGACTTCAGCAACGCCTCGGTCCAGTTCAGGTCGTCGTCCGAGGCGCCGGCCGCGATCCGGTACAGCTTGTTGTCGCCGTGGTCCTTGAGGAACGTGGCGTACTGCCGCGCCAGGTCGGCGTACGCCTCGGCCCGCAGGTTCCCGCCGCAGCCCCAGGCCTCGTTGCCGATACCCCAGAACGGGATCTTCCACGGCTCCTCGCGCCCGTTGGCCTTGCGCTGCCGCACCATCGGGCTGTCGCCGTCGCGGGTCAGGTACTCGACCCACTCGCTCATCTCCCGCACGGTCCCGCTGCCCACGTTCCCGTTCACGTACGGCGCGGCGCCCAGCAGCTCGCACAACGCCATGAACTCGTGGGTGCCGAAGTGGTTGTTCTCCTCGACGTTGCCCCAGTGCGTGTTCACCATCGACGGCCGGTCCGCCTTCGGGCCGATGCCGTCCTTCCAGTGGTACTCGTCCGCGAAACAGCCGCCCGGCCAGCGCAGGTTCGGGATGTCCAGCGCCCGCAGCGCCTCGACCACGTCCAGCCGGATCCCGCCCTCGTTCGGGATCGGCGAGTCCTCGCCGACGTAGAACCCGCCGTAGATGCACCGCCCGAGGTGCTCGGCGAAGTGGCCGTACAGGTGCCGGCTGATCGTCGGTCCGGGTACGTCGAGATCGATCGCGACGCGTGCTTCAGGCATGGAGCCCTCCTCGTTCCTTACAGTGGTCCGCATGGGGAAGCCATCGAATGTCGTGACGATGGCCGACGTCGCCCGGTTCGCCGGGGTGTCGACGATGACGGTGTCGAACGTGATCAACGGCCGGCCGCGGGTCGGTGCGGAGACCCGTGACCGGGTGCTGGCGGCGATCGGTGAGCTCGGGTACCAGGTGAATCTGGCCGCCCGGCATCTGCGCGCGGGCCGCACCGGCGTGGTCGGTCTCGCCGTACCCGAGCTCGAGCGCCCGTACTTCGCCCAGCTGGCCGGCCGCCTCGCCGACCGGTTCGAGGCGCACGGCCTGCGGATCGTCACCGAACGCACCGGCGCCAGCCACGAGGGCGAGATGGACGCGGTCGCGTTCTCGCGGCTGCGGATGTACGACGGGTTGATCCTCAGCGTGGTCGACACCGACCCGGCCGAGTTGAGCCAGCTCCGCACCGACGCGCCGGTGGTGATCATCGGGGAGCGGGCGCGCCCGTCGCGATTCGACCACGTGATGATGGACAACGTCGACGGCGCCCGCCAGGCCACCGCGCATCTGCTGGCCACCGGTGCACACCGGATCGCGATGATCGGCGGCGACCCGACCGGCTCCGCGACCATGCCCGCGCTCCGGGCGGAGGGCTACGCGCTCGCGCACTCCGAGGCCGGCGTACCGGTCGACCCGCAGCTGAACGTGCGCTGCTCGTTCGGTCTGCAGGACGGGTACGACGGGATCCGGTCCCTGCGCGAGCGCGGGCTCGATTTCGACGCCGTGTTCGCGCTGACCGACGTACTGGCCATGGGCGCGTTGCGCGCGCTCGCCGACGCCGGACTCCGGGTACCGGACGACGTCCAGGTGGTCGGTTTCGACGACATCGACGAGGCGGCGTACCTGGTGCCGTCCCTGTCGACGGTCAACCCGGGGCACGAGGAAATGGCCGACGCGATCACCGCCTTGCTGACCGCCCAGCTCGGCAGCCCAGGCGGCGACCCGAAGGAACTCGTCGTCCCCGCGCACCTGATCCGCCGCGGCACGACGAAACCCGTCGCCTGATGTCGCTCGCCGCCTGTTCACGGCAGAAGGTATATCGATAAACAACGAGCCGGGCAAGGCCTGAGGCCCCGCCCGGCTCGTGATTCACGCGGCCAGTAGCGTCGCAACCCGCTTCATCTGGTCGTCGGTCAAGGGTCCGAGCTCCATCGCGCGGGCGTTTTCCTCGGCCTGTGTGACCGTCCGGAATCCGGGGATCGGGAGCGTTCGCGGGCTTCGCGCCCACAGCCAGGCGAGGGCGCCCTGCGCGAGCGTCCGCCCGTCGCTTTGCAGTACGTCGCGGATCGCGGACACCTTCTCCCACCACTCCGGTGCCGGTACGCCGCCCTCGTCGAAGTACCGCAGCCAGGCCGGAGGCAGGGTGCGGATGTCCGCGCCGGTCGCCGGCTTGGTCGCGTCCCGGCGGCCGAGGATGCCCATGCCGAGCGGGGTTCGGTTGATGCTCGCCAGGTCCTCGCGCTCGCACAGCGCGAAGAACTCCGGCGCGTCGTGCAGCACGCTCGCCTCGTGCTGAACCGCCGCGCAGTGCTCGCCCTGCGCGAAGAGTTCGGCGCTGTGCACCGTGTCGGTGCTCCACGCGTAGCTGCGGATCAGTCCCTCGCGGACCAGTTCTTCGCAGGCCTCACGCAGCGGCAATGCGATCTCGTCCGTGGTGTCGAAGTGCAGCTGATAGAGATCCAGGTAGTCGGTCCCGAGCCGCTCGAGTGACGCCCGTACGGCCTTGTGGACGTACTCCGGCGTCGTCTCCTGGTGGTGCATGACCCGGGTCGACTCGTCGAAGGTGTTGCCCCACTTGGTGGCGATCACCACCTGGTCGCGGATCCCGGCGAGCGCCTGACCCAGTACGCGTTCGCTGTGGCCGGCGCCGTACACGTCCGCGGTGTCGAAGAACGTCACGCCGAGCTCGACCGCCCGGCGGATCGCCCGCACCGATTCCTCGTCGTCGACCACACCCCAGCCGAGCGGTTCGCCGGCCGGGTTGCTGAACGGGCCCCCGATCGCCCAGCACCCGAATCCGACCGGGCTGACCTCCATACCTGCTCGTCCCAACCTGCGCATATCCATGCCACCGAGCCAACCAGTCCGCCACGGATCCGTCCAATGCATCTTCTGCGCAGAGTTGATGCACACCGTGCATGTAACGAAATTGAGGCCTTTACCTACCATTAATCGTTAGGTAACCTTCCTAACAATTCTGCTCCGCGCCCCCGGAGGTATCTCATGAGACTGCGCCTGTTCGCGCTGGTGCTACCCGTCGGCCTGATCGCCGCGCTCGGCGGTTCGGCCGCCGATGCCGAGATGTTTGCCGACACCCTGCTGTCGCAGGGCAAACCGGTGATTGCCTCGAGCATCGAGGACGACACCCTGACCGCAGGCAAGGCGGTCGACGGCAGTACGTCGACCCGCTGGGCCAGCGCCGAAGGTTCCGATCCGCAGTGGATCCGCGTCGACCTCGGCCAGGCGGCCGCCGTCGGCCGGGTCAAACTGAACTGGGAGGCCGCCTACGCGAAGGCGTACCGGATCGAGGTCTCCGACGACGGCACCACGTTCAGCACGGTGAAGGCGGTTGCGGACGGCAACGGTGCGATCGACGATCTCACCGGCCTGCAGGGCCACGGGCGGTACGTTCGGGTCGTCGGCACGCAGCGCGGCACGTCGTACGGCTACTCGCTGTGGGAGCTCGAGGTCTACGGCACGACCGACTCGAGCGGCGACACTCAGGCGCCGACGGTCCCGGCCGGTCTGAAGAGCACCGGTGCCATGGCCACCTCAGTCGCCCTCAGCTGGACCGCCTCGACCGACAACATCGGCGTCAGCGGGTACGACGTACTGCGGGACGGCACGGCGGTCGCGACGACGGCGAGCACGCAGTACAACGACACCGGCCTGACCGCGAACACGGCGTACGAGTATTCGGTGCGCGCCCGCGACTTGGCCGGGAACGTGTCGGCCGCCAGCGCGCCGATTACCGTGACGACGTCGACCGGTGGGACCGGTGCGTTCGTGCTCGCGGCGGCCGGTGACATCGCGGACCGCTGTACGGCGTCGGACTCGGACTGCATCCATCCGAAGACCGCCAAGCTGGTCCAGGCGATGAATCCCGCCGCGGTGATCACGATGGGCGACAACCAGTACGACGACGCGCACCTGTCGGACTTCCAGAACTACTACGCGAAGACGTGGGGGAAGTTCAAGAGCATCACGCACCCGATCCCGGGCAACCACGAGACGTACGACGACACACCGTTCAAGGGGTACCACGACTACTTCGGCTCGATCGCGACGCCGCAGGGCAAGAACTACTACAGCTGGAACCAGGGCAACTGGCACTTCATCGCGCTCGACTCGAACGACTTCGTGAAGGACGAAGGGCTCCGCGAGCCGGCGCAGCTCACCTGGCTGAAGCAGGACCTCGCGAACAACACCAAGGGCTGTATCGCGGCGTACTACCACCATCCGCGGTTCAGTTCCGGCGACCATGGTGATCAAGAAGGTGCCGCCCTGCTGTGGCAGACGCTGGTGGGCGCGAAGGCGGACCTGGTGCTGAACGGGCACGACCACCACTACGAGCGGTTCCTGCCGCAGAACGTCGACGGTGCCAAGGACGCGAACGGTCCGGTCCAGATCATCGGCGGGATGGGCGGGGCGCCGCTGTACCCGGTGCATGCCGCGCATCCGGCGACGGCGAAGATCATCTCGGACTTCGGCGTACTGAAGCTGTCGATGACCGACAACACGTTCGCCACGCAGCTGATCGGGCTCGACGGCAAGGTCCTGGACAGCAGCCCGACGTACAGCTGCCACTGATGTACCTCGCATCCGTCGGCCCGCTCCGGACACCACTGCGTCGTGTTCCTGGGAATGTCGTTGCTCTAGGCATCGTCAGCCTGGTGACCGACGTCTCGGCCGAGATGGTGACCGCGATCCTGCCGTTGTACTTGGTCTTCGGGCTCGGGCTGGACCCTCTGCAGTTCGGCCTCCTCGACGGCCTGTACGCCGGAGCGACCGCCGTACTGCGGTTGGTCGGCGGACACGTGGCCGACCGCTGGCGACGGTTGAAGACCGTCGCCGGCGTCGGCTACGCGCTCTCGGCGATCTCGAAGCTCGGCTTCCTGGCCGCCGGTTCCACCGTGCCGGCGATCGGTGCGGTCCTCGCGATCGACCGCGCCGGCAAGGGCATCCGGACCGCACCCCGCGACGCCCTCATCTCGCTGAGCAGCAACCCCGCCACCATGGGCCGCTCCTTCGGCGTCCACCGAGCCCTGGACACCATCGGCGCCTTTCTAGGTCCCCTCGTGGCAACCCTCGTCCTCTGGGCCAGCCTCAACGACTACAACTCCGTCTTCGTCACCAGCTTCTGCTTGGCCACGATCGCGGTAATCCTCCTCACCACCTTCGTCCAAAACCACACCCCACCACTAACCACCGCCCACGGCCCGCGGGTGGGTGTGGTGGGGTTGTTGAAGGATGCGAGTTTCCGGAGGTGCTGTGTTTGGGCAGCTGGCTTGGGGCTGTTCACCATCACGGACTCCTTCGTCTACCTCGCCGTACAGCGCCGCTGGGACATCAGCACCAGCCTGTTCCCGCTGCTCCCGTTGGGGACCGCGGGTACGTTCCTCCTGCTCGCCATCCCGCTCGGCCGGCTCGGCGACCGGATCGGCCGCTGGAAGGTCTTCCTCGGCGGACACCTCGCTTTGGTGGTGGCGCTCCTGGTCGTCTGCGGCCCGGTGGGCGCGTGGTGGCTGGTTCTCGCCCTCCACGGTGTCTTCTACGCCGCCACCGACGGCGTACTACCCGCGGCTGTCGGCCCGCTCCTACCCGAAAACCTCCGCGCCACCGGTCTCGCCGTACTGCAAGCCGGTCAGGCGCTCGCCCGCATGGCCGCAGCCGTCACCGTCGGCCTGCTCTGGACCCTGTGGGACCTCCGCCCAGCGCTCCTGGCATTCACCCTCGCCCTGCTCACAGTCACGATCGCCGCCGCGATCTTCAAACCCTTGGAGGTACGCCGATGACGCCCAAGCTCTTCTGCTCCGCGATCGGTGTCCTCGCACTCCTCGGTGGCGCGATCACGTACGTCGCGCACGCACGCGACGGTGGCGCGGCCGAGAATGCCGTACCGGTTGTCACGGGGCAGCCGATGCGGCTCGACGGCAAGACACTGTTCTTCCGCAACCTCGCGGACGGACCGGACTCCGGCAAGTTGGCCGCCGTACCCGTGGCCGATCCAGATGCGGCCCGGCGCGTAGGGGAGTTGCACTGCGACCGGTTCGCCGCGGCGCGCGGTACGGCGATCTGCCTGCGACTGAAGGCCGGCTCGCTCCCCGCGATGACCGACCTGATCATCCTGGACGCGGACCTCCGCGAACAGCACCGCGAGACGCTCCCCGGCACGCCGAGCCGGGCGAGGGTGTCGCCGGACGGGCGGTTCGTGAACTGGACGCTGTTCGTCACCGGTGACTCGTACGCCGCCACCGGCTTCTCGACCCGCACCGGGCTGTACGAGTTGGACACCGGCCGGCTGGTGAAGACGATCGAGGAGCTCGCGGTGTTCGTCGACGGGAAGCGGTACTTCGCCTCGGACGTGAACTACTGGGGTATCACGTTCGCTGCCGACGGCAACCGTTTCTACGTGACGATGGCGAGCAAGGGAACGACGTACCTGATCGAGGCCGACTACCGCGCGTACCGCGGGACCGCGATCGCCGAGAATGTCGAATGCCCGTCCCTGTCACCCGACGGCCGCCGCATCGCCTACAAACAAAAGGTTTCCAACGGTGTCTGGCGCCTCGCCGTCCTGGACCTGGCCACCCGCCACATCACCCACCCACCCGACTCCCGCCCCGTCGACGACCAACCCGTCTGGCAGGACAACAACACCCTCCTCTACCCCCTCCGCAACCCCAACAACACCTTCGACCTCTGGTCCGTAGGCCTGACCAGTCCGGCCAGGCTCCTCATCCGGCAGGCAGGCTCTCCGTCACTCAGTTGAGGCGCGGGTGGCGAGGGCTTGGTTCATGGCTTCGAATTGAGGCTTGATGGTTTTGTTGAGCATGGAGCGGGTGAAGGGTACGGCGGCGCCGCTGAACTTCTCCTCCTGGACGAGGCGGGTACGGCCGTCCGGCAGGGCGGTCAGGCGGAAGGAGTGTTCGCCGTCGAAGAGGGCGCCGGGCGGGACCTTGCCGATCCAGCGGAGTTCCTGGTTCGGCGTGACGGCGAGCAACTTCGGGGTGAACTTCGTTTCGCTGCCCTTGGTGTCGCGCAGCACGTTGGTGATGGTGTCGCCGACCTTCAGTTCGCCGGTCGACGAGATGATGAACGGGTTCCAGTCCGGGTAGGCCTGGCGGTCCGTCAGGACCTTCCACACCTGCTCGGGCGAGGCGTCGATGTCGAGCTCGGTGTGCAGGACGAACGGGCGGGCGACCGTGTAGACGGTCCAGCCGGCGACCAGGACGAGAACGGTGCCGAGGCCAACGAGGAACTTCTTCATGACTGCTCCGGTCCGAGGGTGCTGTGTACCAGCGCCCTCACGTAGGCGGGATCGATCGGCTCACCGGTGACCAGGAGCCGGTAGTACAGGGGACCGACGAGCTGGTCGACGACGACCCGCGGATCGGCGTGACCGGGCAGGAGCCCGTCGGTCTGTGCTTGTGCGATAACCGCAGTGACGGCAGCGTGCCGTTCGGCCCAGAGTGCGCGGACGCTCTCGCCGACGCGCGGCTCGCGGGCGGCCGCCGCGGTGAGGTCGGCGATCAGCGTCGTCGGGACCGCCTCCAGGGTGGCGGCGATCCCGGTGACGAGTTCGGTGAGATCGCGCCGCGGGTCGTCGCCGGGATCGAACGGTACGCCGCTGCGCAGCCCGGTGATCATCGCGATCACCAGCTCGGCCTTGCTCGGCCAGCGGCGGTAGATCGTGGTCTTCGCGACCCCGGCCCGCTCGGCGACCCGGTCGACCGACATCCCGTCGTACCCCCGGGCGCGCATCTCGGCCATCGCGGCGTTCAGCACCCGTCCCTCGACGCCGGCATCGCGCGGCCGCCCCCGTCCTACCATCGCCGTCCTCTTTTCGCTACTGCGGTATCGGAAAGAATCGTAGCAGGATTTACGCAACTGGAGTAGCGGAAAAGAAACGCTGCCATGGATTGTCAGGGTTTGGTGTCACTGTTGACCGAGTGACCTCACGACCCAAGCTGCTGCTGCCAGCGGCCTTCATTACATCCCTCGGTAACAACATCCAGCTCCTCGGCGCCGCGCTGCTGCTGGTTCGCGCGCAGGGCTCGATGCTCGACGTCGGCTGGCTCTTCATCGCTGTCGCCGTACCGCAGGCCGTCCTTTCGCCGTACTTCGGTCGCCTCGCGGACCGCTTCGACCGGCGCCGTCTGTGGATCATCTGCGATCTGATCAGTGCGGCGGTGGCGCTCGCCCTGCCGGTCGGTCTGGCGCTCGGGGTGTCCCAGCAACCGCTCGTCTACGCGACCAACTTCGCCCTGGCCGTCATCGCCGCCCAGTTCACGCCGGCAAGTGCCGCGCTGATCCGCGAACGAGTCCCCACCGCGCAGCTGCGCCGCTTCAACGCGCACTACGAGATCGCGCTCCAGTGCGGCATGCTCCTGTCCGCCGCCGTCGGTGGCATCGCACTTCAGTACTTCGGTCCGAAGCCGCTCTTCACCTTCAATGCCCTGACCTTCGCGCTCTCCGCCGTACTGGTGTTCGCCGTCGGAACAGGCGGCCGCGCCATCGAGTTGCCGCATGAAACAACCCGTACGGCACGGCCCACCGCCGCACGAGTTATGCCGCTGGCGTTGCTCTTCGGGCAGGGGCTCGTGGTCGTGACGGTCTTCAATGCCTTGCTTCCGGTGCTGCTGATCGGAGAGTGGCATCGCGGTCCGGCTGTCCTCGGTGTTGTCGACGCGCTGGGCGGAGCCGGCTTCCTGCTCGCCGCGGCCGTCTACCGTCGATCCGCGGGTCGCCTCGGCGACCTGAAGCTCGCAGTCGGCGGATTCTTCGTCTGTACGACGTTGTTCGCGCTGCAACCGCTGTTCGGTCTACCCGCGCTGATGGTGCTGGTACTGCTAGGCGCGTTCCTGTTCGGGCAGGCGCGGATCGCGACGCGGTCGTTGCTGATGACGTCGGTGGACGCGTCGCGAGTCGGGCAGGCGTTCGGTCTGGCCAACGGGTACGGTCTCGCCGCGACCGTCGTCGTCATGCTGATCGCCTCGGTCGTCACCGGCCACACCGACACCCGCTACGGCTTCGCAACCGTCGCCGTGATCAGCCTGCTGTCCGCCGGCCTCGCCGCGGCCCGGATCTCAACCATTTCGCGCCGCACCGCATCCAACCACCGGCCAGATGTAACAGCACTTATATAAGTGCTGTTATGATCGGCGCATGGAGGATCCCACTGAGCAGAGTTTGTGGCGGCCGTTGCACGAGTTGCTGGCGCGGCTGGATGCCGAGATCGGGCAGATCTACACCGATCGGGACATCAAAGGCCTGAAGCCGACGTACGTGCGGGAGCTGCTCCAGCTGCACCTCAAAGGGCCGATGACGATCACCGAGCTGGCCGACGCGATCGGGCGGACGCACTCGGCGCTCAGCCAGAAGGTGGCCGCGATGCGCACCGCCGGCCTGGTCCGGACCGTGCCGGGTGCGGATGCGCGGAGCAAGCAGGTCACGCTGACGGCCAAGTCCAAGAAGCTCGTCGAGCTGCTCGCCGCCGAGTGGCGGGCGACCGAGGCCGCGATCGCCGAACTCGAGGCCGAGCTGCCGTACCCGATGACTCAGGTCGTCCGCGACGTCGAGGAAGCACTGGCCCGGAAGAGCTTCCACGACCGGATCGCGGAGAAGCTGCGGTGAAGCGCGCGTTCATCGACCTCGGGCCGCTGAAGGTCCTGACGTACCGGCGGTTGTGGATCGGGCAGGTGCTGTCGGGGTTCGGCGGTCAGCTGACCTTCGTCGCGGTGATGTTCCAGGTCTGGGACCAGACTTCGAGCCCGGCCTGGACCGGTGCGGTCGGGCTGGCGCAGGCATTGCCGCTGATCGTGCTCGGGCTGTTCGCGGGCACGCTCGTCGACCGGCTCGAACGGCGCAAGATCTACCTGATCACCACGATCGGGCAGTTGCTCACCGCAACCGTCATGGCCAGCCAGTTGGTGATCGGCCGGGTCCCGGTGGGGGCGCTCCTCGCGCTGGTCGCCGTACAGTCGGCCTTCGGCGCGTCCGCCGGGCCGGTGGCGCGGACGGTGCTGCCGCAGCTGCTGTCACGGGACCAGTTGGCTGCCGGGATCGCGCTCAACCGGATCGGGTTCCAGGGCGCGATGCTGCTCGGCCCGGCGCTCGGCGGCGTCATCGTCGGTGCCTGGGGCGTCGGCGTCTGCTACCTCGTCGACGCACTGAGTTTCCTCGCCGCGCTGTACGGCGTACTCGGGCTGCCGCGGATGAAGATCGAGGCCGCCGCGAAACCGGGGCTGCGCGGGGTCTGGGACGGACTGGCGTTCGTCGTCGCGACACCGGTGATCCGGGGTGCGTTGATCACCGACCTGGCCGCGACCGTGCTGTCGATGCCGATCAGCTTGTTCCCGGTGATCAATGCGGAGCGGTTCGGCAACAACCCGCGGACGCTCGGGTTGTTCCTGACCGCGATCGCGGTCGGCGGAGTCGCCGCGTCGTTGTTCTCCGGGTCGTTCACCCGGTCGCCGCGGCACGGGCTGGTGATGCTGTGCGGTTCGACCGGGTGGGGGATCGCGTTGCTGCTGTTCGCGTTCTCGCCGGCTGCGTGGCTGGCGTTGGTGTGCCTCGCGTTTGCCGGTGCTGCGGATACCGTCGCGGTCGTGTCCCGCAGCACGATCGTCCAGCTGCACACGCCTTCCGAGCTGCTCGGCCGGGTCAGTGCCGCCGAGCAGATCGTTGGTCAGGCCGGTCCCGACCTCGGCAACCTCCGCGGCGGCGTGGTCGCACAGCTGACGTCACCGGTCGCGTCCCTCGCCTCGGGCGCCCTGCTGTGTGTTGCCGCCGTCGCTGCAGTCGCAGGCACAACGCCAGGCTTGAGGGCGGCCGAGAAGATCCCGGTCACAGACTGACGGTGCGGAAGCCGGCGTTGCCCATCGAGGACTCCGGTGTGTTCGACGAGCGGGCGGCGTTGCGGTAGCGGTTGCAGTACGAGTCGTGGCAGAGGTACGAGCCGCCGCGGATCGCCCGGGCCGCGCCGAGCGACGGCCCGGGCGGGTTCTCGGCGGGGGAGAACTTGTAGTAGCGCGGGCCGAACCAGTCCGCGCACCACTCCCAGACGTTGCCGACCATCTGCCACAGCCCGTAGCCGTTCGGCTGGAAGGTGCGGACCGGGGCAGTGGTCAAGTACCCGTCCTCCTCGCTGTTCGTCCGCGGGAACTCGCCCTGCCAGATGTTGCAACGCCACTCGTCGTCGATCAGTTCGTCGCCCCACGGGTACCGCGCGCCCTCGAGACCCCCGCGGGCGGCGTACTCCCACTCGGCCTCGGTCGGCAGCCGTCGCCCCGCCCACTCGCTGTACGCGACCGCGTCGTTCCAGCTGACGTGGACGACGGGGTGGTCGTCGAGCCCGTCGAGATCGGACCGCGAGCCGCCCGGGTGCCGCCAGTCGGCACCGCGGACGCCGACCCACCACGGGGTCCCGGATGCGGGTCCCATCACCTCGTCCTGTTCCGCGGCGAGGGCGAGATGGAACACGGCGGAGTACCCGAAGGTCTCGGCCTCGGTCCGGTAACCGGTCGCGTCGGCGAAGTGCGCGAAGTCGGCGTTGGTCACGCTGGTCGCGTCGATGCTGAACGGCGCCAACTCGACCTGATGTACCGGTGTCTCACCGTCGGCGGCGTTCTCGTCGCCGTTATTGTTACCCATCGCGAACGATCCACCACTGAGCACCACCTGCTCGACCCCGTGCTCTCCGCGCGTGGTCGGCGCCTGCGGAGGTGCCGCCGCCTCACCACGCGACGGCGCACAACAGGACGGATGGTGATCGGTCATGCGTGCAAGCTTAGGCGCGAGGTCAGCCGAGGCTCGGCGGGCCTTGTTCGATGCGGCGCAGGACCGGGTCCAGGCGGTAGAAGTCGGTGCCGGTGATGAGTTGGCGTTCGTCCCACCAGGTGGCGCCCGCTTCGGCGAGTGGTTCGACGAGGGCGCGGGAGCGGGCGGGGTCGGCCGGGCTGATGCCGCCGACAATCACGTCGTACGGCGTGCTTGGGTCCTCGCGCTGCGCGTTGATGAACATGACCAGGTCGCGGAGCTCGTCGACCGGTGGGGCTTCGCCGTGGTTGGCGGTCTTGAACAGCGGTACGGCGCCGTCCCAGCGCGCGGCCCGGCGCATCGGGGCCTTCGTCGGCCAGTAGCCGGCGATCCAGACCGGCGGCCGCGGTTGCTGGACCGTTGCCGGCAGCAACTCGACGTCATCGGCGCGGTAGTGCTCGCCGGCGTGGTTCACCCGCTCACCGGACCAGTACGCCGCCAGCAGGTCGAGGCCCTCGTCCAGCCGTGAGGCCAGCACCTTCGGGTCGGTCTCGTCGCCGAAGCTGCCGAACTCGTCGTCGATCGGCCCGCCGAGCCCGGCGCCGAAGATCACCCGGCCGTCGCTCAGTCCGTCGAGGGTGGCGACCTGCCGCGCGAGCTGCTCGGGCCGCCGCCGGGCGATCGGCGTGACCAGCGGACCCAGCTTGATCCGCGAGGTTGCCAGCGCGGCGGCCGTCATCAGCATCCACGGGTCACCGAACGGCTGGCCGCGCCGCCGCTCCTTGTTGTGCACCACGTGGTCCCAGAGGAACAGCCCGTCCCAGCCGGCCTCCTCGGCAGCCTTCGCCACCCGCACGACCGTGCGGGCGTCGGCGAAGTCGCCGAAGTTCGGGATGTTGATCGAAAAACGCATCGTCACTCGGCCCTCAGTTCGATGAACGGAATCGTGTCGCCCGGCAGCAGGTAGGTCTCCACCTCGACGAACCCGTGCGCCTTCGCGAACCGTACGCCGTCCTCGTTGCTGCTGAGGATGTGCGTCTCGATGCCGTCGCCCAGCTCCCGCCCGCGCCGCACACAGTGCTCGTAGATCGCCGTACCGAAACCACGACGCCGGTACGCCGGGAGCACGCGAGCGATCACCACCGCCGCCGAGGTCTCCTCGGACGGCGGACGGACCGTGGAGCACCCGACGAGCACGTCACCGTCGTACGCCACCTCGAGCACGTTCCGCGTCACCCGCTCGCGGATCTCCTCGACCGACAGGGGCGCCGTCGGAATGATCTCGTTGTGCACCCGCTGCCAGTCCAGCAGCGTCTGGTCGTCCGTCACCGGCACGATCCGAAGCTCACTCATCCCGCCACCCAACAACCCGCCGGCCGTGCCGGTCAAACTGTGCACGCGGTAGCGTCCGTGTCGTGCGGATTCTCTTCGTGGGTAACAGCTTCACCTCGCGGAACAACCTGCCCGGACTGATCAAGGGTCTGGCCGGGGCGCGCGGTATCGAGATCGAGCACAAGCTGATCTCGGCCGGCGGCGCATCGCTGCGGCAGCACCTCAACGCGGGTAAGGCGCTCGACGAGATCGCGAGCGGTGGTTTCGACACCGTCGTACTGCAGGAGCAGAGCACGCTGCCGATCAAGAGTCCGGACCGCTTCCGGGAGAGCGCCCGCGACTTCGACGAGGCGATCAAAGCAGCCGGTGCACGTACCGCGTTCTACCTGACCTGGGCCCGACGGAACGCGCCTGAGACCCAGCAGGCCCTGACCAAGGCGTACGGCGGCGCGGCGGCGGAACTCGGTGCGACGCTCGTACCAGTCGGGATGGTCTGGGAGCGCTTCCTCAGCCAGTACGACGAGCCCGCGCTGCACGACGCGGACAACAGCCACCCGGCGCTCGCAGGCAGTTACCTCGCGGCCTGCGTGTTCCTCATCGCCCTGCTGAACGAGGATCCGGTCGGAACCGCCGTACCGGTGAAGGGCCTCACAGCAGACACGGCCGCCCAGCTCCGCCAGGCAGCCTGGGACATCTGCTCGAACCTGGCCGCAGCCGAGTAACCCACCACGACCCCGTGGCGGGTCACCCGATCACGCCCTCCCCAGATCGACTCAGTCCGGCGCCGTACGACGACGCACGTCGGCCGGACCAGAGCCGGGTGGACCAGAGCCGGGTGGACCAGAGCCGGGTGGACCAGAGCCGCCCCGATCAGGCGGAGGCGTGTGGTAGCGCCGTCCCGTAGGGCTGGCCCAAGTCGTCGTGCCATCGGGATTTGGGGTAACGACCCATCCACCTTCGTGTTTGAGGCGGTGATGGTGCCGGCACAGGCAATGGAGATTGTCCGTGGTGGTGCGGCCGCCCTCCGCGAAGGCAACGCGGTGGTCGACGTCCGCGAACTCGGCCGGCTGGTTGCACCCGGGGAACTGACAGGTTCGATCGCGCTGGCGCACGAAGCGATCCGTAGCAGCATCCGGTGTGTACTTGTCCGGTGTCCCGGCCGGTGGCTGATCGCTGAGCCGAAGGCCGAGCCGGGACCGGCCCGCGCCCCCGAGGAGACTCCGAGTCAGGGCGCGAGTGAGGTGCTTACGCAAGGACTCCTGAGGAATAGGCCCGTAATGATCGGCTGTCCCGCCGGTGCCGTTCTCGCCTTCGACCAGCGCGCGGATCTCGGCGCCGGTCGCGTGGATGACCACGGTCGCGTCTGCCCCAACGGTCGAGTCGTCGTGCAGCTCAGTGTCTGCGTTGTCGACCGATTTCCCCGGCCTGCGAGTGTCAGTTCGCGGCAGAAGCCGAGCTAGGGCGATGTCAGCGCGCAACTGGTCCATCGAGCGGGGGTCGCCCTGACGACGCCGGTACGCTGCCGCGCGCGTAAGACTGTTCATCACCGCGCCCGCGTCCAAAGCGTCCTGTGTGTGGATCAGTTCAGCCGTGCCGTCACTGGTCGGGAAGATCCGCACCGACCGCTCATCCATCGCCCGGGCATGTGCTTTGCTCCGCGCATCCGGCGAACGCCGAGCCGCCTCCTGCTGCGCTTCCTGCTTCACCTTCTGCAAAGGATGCTTCTCGGCCCACTCCAGCACCGCTGTTTCGGCCGCACGCAGCGCGTCGGGATCCTGCAGGACCGACAACTCCCGTACGATCGTGAACGCGGCCCGCTCGGTCAGCTGCCCCTCCTCCAGCGCCCGCAACGTGGCCGGAAAGTTGTGCACCAAATCGCACGACGTGTGAATCCGCGCCATCGCAGCACCCTTGTGCATCTGCCACACCAACGCGAGCTCATCGGCAGTCGACCGCAGATCCCCAGCCACCCATCGACGCTCGCCCGGGTCGGCGGCCCGGTCCCCAGGCTCGGGATGACGGTGCCCGAGATCGGCTGACACGCCATGCAACGAGCTCTCGTACCCTGTGACCGCCTCGGCCTTCATCGCGGCAAGCCGCGCCTCCAGCCGGCCGATCGCCTCCAACCGATCCTGCCAGCCCGAATCGTTCAGCCCCGACGTGTTCTGGAACGCCACCGCCTCGAACAACCCGGCGCCACAGTCAGGGTCATCCGGTACGTCGTACCGCCCGAGCAACCCGAACCGCCCAGCAACCTGCGCGTCCCGCCGCAACCGATCCCGCAGGGAGGCGAGATGCGCCCTGCTCTCCTCAGGCGATCGGACCGGTAACTGCTCGGGAACCACCGACAGCCGAGCACGCCCAGCAGACACCTCACCCGAGGGCTCGTCGACCGGACACTCACTCATGCACCCGATCATACGTTCGAATACAGCGCGAAACCAAATTGGTCATTTCGCGTCGTGGAAGACGAGCCCGAGAGTATGGCGCGGTCCTGAGCGGATCGCGGACACGCCGTGCCGGACCGGTGCCGCCGACCAGCCGCGTGCCGATTTCACCGGGCGATCGCGCGTCGTGAAGACCAAACCGTGCCCCTGCGGGATCAACGTCGACGTACCCCGCGACTGCGCCCGCGGTCGCTGCTCGACCAGCAGGAACTCACCGCCGGTGTGATCGACGCCAGGGTCGTTCAAGTTGATCACGACCTGGAGCGGGAACACCTTGTCGCCATAGAGATCACGGTGCAAGGCATTCCAGTCGCCCGCGCCGTACCGCAGCAGGATCGGCGTCGGCCGCGCCTGCCCCGCCCGATGACACACGTCCAGCCATTCGTCGAGCGTGTCCGGCCACTCCGCCTCCCGCCCAAGCCTGGAGTACCACTCCCGCGCGATCGGCAGCAGCCGCGGATACAGCGCCTGCCGCAACGCCTCCACCGCGTCCGGGAACGGCCGATCGAAGTACCGGTACTGCCCCTCGCCGAACCGATGCCGCGCCATGTCGATCGTCGCCCGGAACCGCTGTACGTCGTCGTACATCCCAGCGATCCGCGCCGCCTCGGCCGGCGTCAGCAGCTGCGGCAGCAGCGCACAACCGAGGTCGTCAACCGATGCGGCCACAGCGTCCCAGTCGGCTCCGGCCACGCGTCGTTCGTACTTGTTCATACCTCCTGAACGGTCTGGCGCAGGATTGTGTGAGTCTGCTCCAACACGGTGATCGGGGCGAGCATCGTGGCGTCGTCGAGGGGCCGCTCACCGGTCTCGAGCATCCCGAGGAAGACCTTCAGCCCAGGGACGACGTACTCCGAGTCGAGCCGTACGTCGCGACTCACGAGCCCCGTCCGCCCGACGAGCTCGGCATGGAACGGCACCCGCCCGTCGTCCGTCGGCTTCACCAACTGCAACGTCACGAGCACCCCGCCGCACAGGTAGCGCACGACGACAGTGGACCCGACGCGCTCGACCGTCACCGGACCAGGCTCGCCGGGAGCCAACCGCTGCGCCAGATCAGCCGCATGGATCCCGTAGAAGAAGATCCCGCTGTACTCGCTGTCCGGATCAGCAGGCCCGGTCACGGTCACCGCCTGCAGCTCACCGACCGAGGCCGCGGCGAGTGCATCCGCGTCCGTGACCCAACGCACAGCGGAGTACGACGTCACCGGCGCACCACCGCGCCGTGACGCGTCCAGGATCGCCCGCGCATCCGGCGTACTCGCAGCCAACGGCTTGTCCACCCACACGGGGACGCCTGCCTCCAGAAACGGTACGGCGTGCTCGCGGTGCAACGCGCCGTCCCGGTTGGTGGCGATGAGCGCGTCCACGCTGCCGAGCAACTCGGCCGACGTCGGCACGATCCGGGTGATGCCACCGGTCGCGGCGAGCCTCCGGTTGCGTTCGTCGTCGGCGCCGACGAGCGCGACGATACGGGCGGTGTCGGCGACGGGATCGACGTTCAGGTGCTCGACGATGTGGTCGGCGTGGCTGTTCTCGGTGCCGACCAGGGCGATACGCATCAGGCCTCCAACTCGACAGGGCGCCCGGTGCGGGCGGATTCGTACACTGCAAGCACAGTCGCCAACGACCGCCGCCCGGCCTCCAGCGTCACCGCCGGCGGGCGGCCTTCGCGGACAGCGGCGATGAAGTCGCGGTACTGCGCGAGATGTGCGAGCTCGACAGGGCCCCACTCGTCTGGCCCCGCCAGCACAGGCGCCTCGGGTTCTTCAGCTTCTGCCGCGGCGAAGTACGCGAGCTGATCGTCGTCGAGGACCGCCGTCCCTTGATCGCCGTGGATCGTCAGCCGCACCGGGCGGCCCGGGTAGGCCGCCGTACTGGCGAGCATCAGCCCGATCGCCCCGCTCTCGAAGACGATCGACGCACCGGCCAGGTCCTCGACCTCGATGCCTTCGTGCGCGAGCCGACCGGTCTGCGCGCTCACCTGGACCGGGCGACCGAGCATCCAGACCAGCAGATCCAGCGCGTGGATGCCCTGGTTCATCAGGGCGCCGCCGCCGTCGATCGCGAGTGTGCCGCGCCAGTCGTCACCGTCGTAGTACGACTGCGGCCGGAAGAACGCCGACTCGGCGATCCCGGACGTCACGCGCCCGAGGGCGCCGCTGTCGATCGCGGCCCGGATCTGCGCGACGGGCGGCTGGAAGCGGCGCTGGCTGATCACCGACACGGTCAGCCCGGTCTCTCGCTGCGCGGCGATCAACCGGTCGGCGGCGGCCAGCGTGATGTCCACCGGCTTCTCGACGATCACGTGCTTGCCGGCCCGCAGCGCTTCGATGGCGACGTCCGCGTGCAAGGCGCTCGGCAGGCAGATCCCGACGGCGTCGACCTCCTCCGCGGCGTACGCCACGGCCGGTGTCGCATAGACCTGACCGCCGTACTGCTCGACGAGTTTGCCGGCGCGTTCGAGGTTCTGGTCGACGACGGCGGCCAGCACCGCCTCGTCACCAAGGGCTTCGATCAGACGAGCGTGCACGGCGCCGATCGCGCCGGCACCGATGAGGGCGAAACGCATAGAACCTCTCTTCAGTCGGTCGTCCAGGAGATGGGTACGCCGCCGTTCTCGGCGGACCGTTGCGCGAGGAGTGCGAGCCGCGTGGCCAGCAGGCCGCGCTCGGTGGTGATGTCCGGTTCGTTGCCCGCAGCAAGCGCCTTCAGCACGAGCTCGGCCGGGCGATGGCCAGCGGGCAGCGGTACGTCGTGCGGCGCCAGGTCGGTCGTGGTGAGAACGAGGCGGTTGCGGGCCCAGAGCAGCTCGGCGGTGCCTTCGGTGCCGACGAGCTTCATCCGGTAGTCGCCGTGGACGGGTGAGCCGGCCGGGTTCATCCAGTCCACGCCCGCGGTGATCACCGCACCGGGTCCGCTCAGCGTCGCGACGCCGTACGAGCTGTCCACGATCGAGCCACTCACGATCCCGCTGGTCAGGCCGGTGAAGAGCAGTGCGGCGTCGATGTCGTGGACGGCGAGGTCGTTGAGGAGTCCGCCGTACCGCGCGCGCTCGAAGAACCACGCCGGCCGGGTCGGGCGGTTGAGTTTGTGCGGGCCGGACGACGTCACGCCGTGGATCGTGCCGAGTCGGTCCGCGATGCCCAGGGCAGCGAGGGTGACGGGGTAGTACCGCTTCTCCAGCAGGAGAGTCACGTGGCGGCCGGTGCGATCCGCGGCCTCGGCGATCGCGTCGAGATCCTCGAGTGTCGTGCACAGTGGCTTGTCGGCGATCACGTGGCAGCCGGCGTTCAGCGCGTCGACCACAACCTGGCCGCGGTCGCCGTAGATCCCGGCGACCATGACGACCTCGGGCTCGACCTCGCGCAGCATCTGCTGGTGATCGGTGAACACCTTGGCGTCGTACGGCGCGGCCCACCGCTCGGCGGTCTCGCGGGACGGATCCGCCACCGCGACCAGGTCGTACTCCGCGACCTGATCGACCTCCGCGGTCGCATAGGCCACGTGCGGATGGGCGGCGCCGGCGATGGCGATACGCGTCATGATCGTGATTCCAGCATGCAACCGGTTGCAGGTCAACGCATCAGGGCGTCGACTTCGGTGCCGCCGCGGTCGTCGCGCGGGTCACCAGGTGGGTCGCGATCGTGACGCACTCGGTGCTCGGCTCGGTGCCCTCCATCAGGTCGACGAGCAGTTTCGCGGCCGCCGTACCGGCCGTTGCGGCACCGGCCGAGACGCTGGTCAGCGCCGGCGTGGTCAGGGCAGCGAGGGTGTCGTCACAGCCGACCAGGCTGAAGTCCGCCGGCACCGAGATGCCGCGCACCTCGAGCCCGGCCAGCACGCCTTGCGACACCACGTCGTCGAACGCGATCGCCGCGGTCGCTCCCGATCGGACGACCGCCGACACCGAGTCCCGCCCGGCCGCGTAGGTCGGTCGCCCGACCTCGACGATCTCCACCGTCAGCCCCGCCTTGGCGGACGTTTGCGTCAGCGCCTCCCGCCGTTGCTGGTCCGACCACGAGTCGCGCGGCCCGGCCAGGTAGGCGAGCCGCTTGTGGCCGAGCTTCTTCAACAGCAGCACGGCCTCGGTCATCCCGCCCGACGAGTCGATCAGCACTCGCGGGATCCCCTCCAGGTCACGGTTGACCAGTACGACGGGACGCGTCGCCGCCAGTTCGCGGATCAACGCCTCGGACAGCCGCGGCGAGGCGAGCACGAACCCCTCGACCTGCGGCGCCAGCCGGGCGATCAGCTTGGCCTCCCGCTCGGCGGACTCGTCGGAGTCGCCGAGGAACACCGCGAGGTCAGCGGTCTCCGCAGCCAGTTGCAGGCTCCGTACCAGCGGCGGGAAAAACGGGTTCGCGATATCCGGTACGACGACCGCGATGTTCCCGAACCGTCCCGTCGACAAAGCCCGCGCTGCCTGGTTGCCGACGTACCCGAGCCGGACCGCGACCGCGCGGACGTGTTCGACGGTCTCCTGGCTGAGCAACTGCGGCCGGGTGAAGGCCCGCGACACCGTCGACCGCGAAACCTGGGCGGCGGACGCGACGTCGCCGATGGTGACCCCCGGCGCCCGGCCGGCACGTGATGCCATGCCCCAACCATAGGGCTCAGTGCAACCGGTTGCACAGGTGTGGCAGGCAATGTCCAGGTCGTCACACTGTCTTCTTTGTGACGGCAGAGCGAGTGACACTGGTGTTCAGGGGAGCCAGTCGACTCCGGTTGGACAACCGGGCGATGGGCACAAGGTGAGCATGGTGGACGTCGAGCTGCGGTATCTGCGGATCTGGCGGGCAGCCGTGGGACTGCTGGCCGCTCTCGGTGTGGTCACTGCGCTGGTGTTCGTGTCACCGGCGTCGAACCTGGCGGTCTTCATGGTCGCCGCCTTTACCGCCGGAGCCATCTGTCTCAGCGTCGGGCTCGGCCGCGACCTGCCGACGTCGGACCTGCTCTACATGGTTCCCCGCGGTGCGGTGTTCGGCGGACTGTGCGTCCTCGCGATCTGCGGGTACGCCGCCGCGATCGGAGCCCGCACCATGACGCTGCTCCTGCTGATGGTCGGTGTGTCTCCGCCGATCGTCGGCTGGTTGCGCTCAGGCCGGGCCGACCGGCCGGCGCGGGCACTGCCCCGCCGGCCGATCAGATTGCCCAAGGCATCGAACCGTCAGCTGAACGCTGTGCAGGCCGACGACGACCCGGCCGCGGACTGGCCGATGCCGAAGTACCTGGTCGCCGTGGTGCGGAGCCTCGGCGAGCTGAGCGACGAGGAGCTGTGCCTCGCCTGGCGACGAAGCTTCAACCAGCTCCAGCGCGCGATGGGGCCTGACCGCAGACAGGCGATGGCCGACGTACGCCGTGCGTACCTCGACGAACTCGAACGCCGCCACCCCGACTCGTTCGCCGACTGGCTGGCGTCGAACCCGCGCGCCGCCGGCAACCCGGCCCGCTTCTTCACCCACCGCGCCGACCACTAGGAAAACGCTGCATTTAGATCAGCTGCGATGAGTTCGACCGCGTGACGGCCGGCGGACAGTGCGCCCGGAAAGTTCAGGAACGCGTGCATCGTGTCCGCGTACTCGACCAGCCGCGTCGGTACGCCGTCCTGCTCCAGGCGACCCGCATACGCCAGCGCGTCGTCGCGCAACGAGTCCCGCCCGGCCGCCAGCATCAGTGTCGGCGGGAGCCCCGCGAGAGAGTCGGCGCGGAGCGGTACGGCCGCCTTCGGTACGTCGTCCGCGGGGAAGTACCACTCGTGCCACTCGGCGTCCGGGTGCAGGTCCAACGTCGGGTAGCACAGGATCTGACGGTCGGGGAGCGGACCACCTTCGTCGCGAGCGAGCAGGCACGCCCCGGCAGCCAGTGCCGCGCCCGCACTCTGTCCACCTACGGCGATCGCGGCACCGAGATTCTTGCGGACCCATTGCAGGGTGTCGCGAACGTCCAGAAGCCCTGCTGGACAAGGGTTCTCCGGCGCGAGCCGATAGTTGAGGGAGACAACAGTAACGTTGCCGTCGGCAGCGATCCCGGAGGTCGCGTACTCGATGTCGCGCAGATGTCCGCCGATGAAAGAACCACCGTGCAGCCAGAGCAGAACGGGTCGAGGCTCCGGCGACATGCGGTAGATCCGTGCGTCGAGGGACCGCCCCGGCAGCTCGATCACGACGTCCTCGATCTCCGGCCGCGGATCACGCTCACCCGCCAGCGCCGGATCCGGCAGATCCTCCCGGTCCAGCAGCAACGCCTGATACGGATCGAGCTCGGGGTAACCGGGCTGATCGGCGAGCACCTTCAGCAGCGCGTCGGTCTCGGGCCCGTAGTCCGGGCTGTCGACAAGCTCGGGCGTCATGCGCTCACCGGCTGCAGGTGGCGCGCCGCGTGCGCGAACAGAATCCCGTCGGGCGTCGTCGAGACGTACTCCGCCAGCGCCCCGATCCCGCCGTCGAACCCGGCACCCGTCGACGGGTCCGTCCAGGTCTCCTCGTCGTACCGCGAGATCTCGTCGACGAGCGCGTCGCCGACGGTGCGGAACCTGTGCAGCACGAGTTCGGACGGGATCCGCCGGCCCGCCTCGACGCCGCCGAGGTTGAGCGCGCGCCCGATGTCGGCGGTCTCCCACCGCGGATCGAGACTCCAGTGCAGGCGTCCCGCCCGGGCGTCCCGCACTACGGCGAGCGTGATCTCGTCCCACATCAGCACGTGCGCGACCAGGTCGTGCAACGAGTCGCAGAAGTCCCCGAGCGGCCCGGCGGTCACGTCGTACGGCGCCCGCAGTTCGTCCTCGCTCAATCCCTCGATCCGGCTCAGCAACAGGTCCTGGTCCCGCCGGATCATCCCGGCCGCCTGCGCCGGTGTTGTAGTCGGTGTACGCATACCGACAATCAACCAGCCCGGCCGCCGCGGCCCCGGCCGATTGCGCGAACCTCTCAATCCACCGCCCGATACGTCGCCATCTTTGCGCGGGCCCCGCACGTGTTCATCGAGCACCACCGCCGCCGCCCGGCCCGACTTGCGTCGACGAACAGCAGCGAACACTCGTCCGCCGCGCACGTCCGGATCCGATCGCCGAACGGACCGGTAAGCAAGTCAACCGCGTCCCGAGCCAAACCACTGAACAGACCGGGCACATCGACCGTCGCGCTCTCGGCACGAAGCTCCGAGGTCAGCCGAGGCCCGGCCAACGGACGGCTGCTCCATCGATTGACCACCTCGAGGTCGGCCGCGTGCGTCGTCCCGGTGAAGAGTCGATACAGCGCCTCGCGCAACTCGACGGCCTGCCGATACGCACGTGCCTGGACGACCGGCTCGTCCCGGGTGAGGCCGGCTTCCCGGAACCATCGGCCGAGATCGGCCGGCTCCGGGATCCGCTCGAACGGCGCCTGCTGCCGCTTGCCGAGCGTCGCGGTGAAGTCGACCGACGGTCGGCCTCCGACCCAAGTGAACATCTGCGTAGTCTATCATCGCTGTTACCAGTTGAACCGGTAACACGAAGGAGCGGCTTGTGAGGATCGGGATCGTCGGCGCGGGTGGTGTGGGCGGGTACTTCGGCGCGCGGCTGGCCGCCGGGCAGGACGTGGCGTTCGTGGCGCGGGGCAAGCACCTGGAGGCGCTGAAGGCCGACGGGCTTGTGGTGCGTAGCCCTGCAGGTGACTTGCAGTTGCCGGTGCAGGCGACCAGCGTGCCGGCCGAGATCGGCCCGGTGGACTACGTGCTGATCTGCGTGAAGACGTGGCAGCTGCCCGAGGCGATTGACACGATCCGCCCGCTCGTGGGTCCGGACACCGCGATCATCACGGTGCAGAACGGGGTCGAGGCGCCCGACCAGGTCGCCGAGGTCTACGGGCGGGACGCCGTACTGCCCGGGGCTGCGGAGGTGATCGCGTACGTCGAGAGTCCCGGCGTGATCCGGCATCTCGGCAACGGAAAGCTCAACTTCGGCGAATGGGACAACGCGGCCACGCCGCGAACCGGTCTGCTTCGCGACGCGTTCATCGCAGCAGGACTCCAGGCGACCGTTCCGGACGACATCTGGGCGGCGATGTGGACGAAGTTCCTCTCGGTCGTCCCGGGTGGCGGCCTCGGTACGGCGACCGGCGCCGGGTACGGCGTGCTCCGCACCCATCCCGCCACGCGCCGCCTGCTCACCGAGGCCATCACGGAGATCCGCGACGTCGCCCTGGCGCGAGGCATTGGGGTTGCCGAGGACGTCGTACCGCGGACGCTCGCCTGGATCGATCAGCTCCCGCCCGACGGGACCACGTCGCTGCAGCGCGACCTGATCGCCGGCCGCCCGTCGGAGCTCGACGCCTGGACCGGCGCCGTCGTACGACTCGGCGCCGAATCGGGCGTCCCGACGCCGGTCAACTCGTTCCTGTTCGAGCTGGCCGGCGCCCGAGCGCTTGCCGCCGGCAACTGACCGCCGCCGTACTCGTGCATCTCAGTGGTGCGACTCCTCGAAACCGAGTTCGTCGAGGATGTCGGCGACCGGTCGCCCGGGTGCGGCTGCGGCGACCAGGCCGTGGATGCAGCCGGTCATGACCATCCGGAAGTAGGCCTCGCCGCCGATCTGTGGGAGCTCGGCCTGCGCGGCGGCGAGCACCTCGTCGGCGGCAAGCAGTGCGCAGACCTTCTCGAGCTCGCGACGGTGTGAGCCTTCGAAGTACGGACGGTGCCGTTCCTCGGCCGCGCTCAGGTTGATCGCGAGCGACGCGACCGTACCGGACAGCATGATCGCTGCGCCCGGGCCGTACCCGCGCCGCCCGAGCGCTTCGACGGCCTCCCGCTGGAGCCTGACGCCGGCCGTACCACGGGGGAACAGGCCCTGCATATACGCGGCCAGCCCGGGATGGCCGAGGACGAAGTCGTGGATCTGCTGCGCGAACGACAGTAGGTGCGCTTTGATGCCGTCGTCCGGGTCGTCGACGATGTGCAGCTCCCGCAGTACCGCCTCGCCGACCAGCGCCTCGAGCCCGAGCTTGCCGTCGACGTGCCGGTACAGCGCGGTCGGGGTGACGCCGAGCGCGGTCGCGACCCCGTTCACGGTCAGGTTGGTCAGGCCGAGCCGCAGGCCCTCCCGCTCGATGTCCGCGATGCTGATCTGCGCCTGGCGACCACCGGTCTTCCGGCGGGGCGGATTCGCTGTCACAACCCTCCTCCATGGGGCCTGACCCCAAAGTTATGCTACTAACTTAGACCGACACCGTCACCGACGGTGATCTGCCCTGTCCCACACTCTTCAGGAGATCATGGTGAGCGCACCTCGCCCCACCCGGCGCACGATGCTGAAGGCCGCCGGCGGGCTGACCGTCGCCGCCGGCCTCGGCGCCGGCACCATTCTGGCCACCTCCCTCGCCGCCAGTGCGGCCGATGACGGATTCGGCCTGCACATCACCGAGCGGAACGAAGACGATCCGCGGATGCGGTACTACCGCTTCCAGACCGACGCGATCGGCTGGGCCCCGGCCGTCAACGTCCTGCTGCCGAGTGACTATCACACCAGCGGGCGCACCTACCCGGTGCTGTACCTGCTGCACGGCGGCAACCAGGACTTCATCGCGTTCGACCGCCTCGGCATCCGCGACTGGACCGCGGGCAAGCCGTTGATCGTCGTGATGCCGGACGGCGGCAAGGCCGGCTGGTACTCCAACCCGGTCAGCTCCAACAGCGGCCCGCGCAACTGGGAGAGCTTCCACCTCAACCAGTTGGTGCCGTGGATCGACGCCAACTTCCGCACGTACGCCGAGTTCGCCGGCCGTGCCGTCGCCGGCTTCTCGATGGGCGGCTTCGGCGCGCTCAAGTACGCAGCGAAGTACTACGGCCACTTCGCCTCCGTCAGCTCGCACTCCGGTCCGGCGAGCGTCCGCCGCGACGCGGGCCTGGTCGTGCACTGGGCCAACGTGTCCTCCGCGGCCGTCGACCTGGCCGGCGGCACGATCTACGGCGCCCCGGCGTGGGACGAGGCACGCGTCACCGCCGACAACCCGATGGAGAACCTCGAGCGCTACCGCGGCAAGCGCATCTTCCTGGTCGCCGGCACCAGCCCGAGCCCCGACCCGTTCGACTACGCCAACGAAACCCAGGTCCTGGCTGGCCACCGCGAGTTCCGCGCCGCCCTCGACAAGGCCAACATCCCCTTCACCGCCTACGAAGAACCAGGCGGCCACCTGGTCCGCCCCAACCGCATGATCGAAGACCTAGACGGCATCATCGCCCACCTCAAGAAGGCCTGACCCACCCCACCCCGATCCCCCGCCGTTGGTGGGTTGACCCATCAGATGCAGGGTTTGCGTCCGAGATCCCGTGCGCAAACCCTGCATCTCGGACGCCAACCCACGAGAGGCGGGGGCGGGTTATTCCTCGGCGAGGCGTTGGAGGAGTTGGGCGAGGGTTTGCTGCTCGTCCGCCGTCAGGCGGGCGAGCTGGTCGGCCATCACGTCGCGGCGCTTCTCGCGAAGGGTGGCCAGGACCTTGAGGCCGTCGGGGGTGAGATAGACGAGGGTGGCGCGGCGGTCGTGTGGGTCCGGATGCCGCGCGACCAGCCCGGCCGCCTCCAGATCGTCCACGACCGACGTCGCCGATCGCGGCACGATGCCCAGTTGCGCCGCCAGTTCGCTCAGCCGCAGTAGCCGGTCCGCGCGATCAAGCGTCCGCAGCACCCGGAACTGCCCATGCGTGACGCTGTCCCCGAACCCCTCCCGCGAAGCCCGCCGCTGCCGACGAACGATGCTGTCCAGGAGTCCGGCAATCTGCTCCGCAGCATCATCGGGATCACGCATGCCCAGAGCCTAATGGGACCGCCCGCGCACGCGGGGAACAAAGCATCATCTTGTGAGGTTAGCTCATAGTGAGTTAACCTCAGTATGTTTTGGTCCCTGAACTGGAAGGAACTGCATGTCGCAGATTTCCGGGCTTCCGGGTGGGGGAGGGGGCGGTGGGCGTGCGATGCGTTCGCTGTTGAAGGACTCCTCCGTCCGGCATCACAAGTTGTCGGCGGGCACGCTCCGCCGGATCCTCGGGTTCGCCCGTCCGTACCGCGGCCATCTGGCCGCCTTCCTCGTCCTCGTCGCGCTCGACGCCGGCACCGGCGCGGTTACCCCGCTGCTGTTCAAGGCGATCATCGACCGCGGCATCGTGCCGGGTCACGCCCAAGTGGTCGTCTGGCTCGCGCTCGTCGTAGCACTGCTAGCGATCGTGAACGGTGCGATCACCCTCGTCGAACGCTGGTTCTCGTCGCGGATCGGCGAAGGTCTCGTCTACGACCTCCGCACCGCGGTGTTCGACCACGTGCAGCAGCTCCCCGTCGCGTTCTTCAGCCGGACGCAGACCGGCGCGCTCATCCAGCGCCTCAACGGCGACGTACTCGGCGCCCAGCAGGCGTTCACCTCCACGCTCTCGAACGTGGTCAGCAACCTGCTCAGCGTCACGCTCGTACTCGCCGCGATGTTCGTGATGTCGTGGCAGATCACCCTGCTCGCGCTCGTCGTCCTCCCGCTCTTCGTCATCCCCGCCCGCCTACTCGCCGGAAAGTTGCGCACGGCAACAGCGGAGACGTACAAGCTGAACGCCACCATGGCGCAGACCATGACCGAGCGCTTCAACGTCGCCGGCGCGGTGCTCGCCAAGGTCTTCGGCCGTACCGAGGACGCCTCGCGCGACTTCGCCGGCAAGGCCGCCCGGGTCCGCGACATCGGCGTCACCACCTCGATGTACGCCGGTGTCTTCCGCGTCTCGCTCACACTGGTAGCGGCGCTCGCGGTCGCTCTCGTGTACGGCGTCGGCGGAGTCTTCGCCGTGGAAGGGGCGCTCGGGATCGGTACGGTCGTCGCGCTGACGGCGTATCTGAACCGTCTCTACGGACCGCTCACCGCGCTCTCGAACATGCAAGTCGACATCATGACCACGCTGGTCAGCTTCGAGCGCGTGCTCGAGGTGCTCGACCTACCGCCGATGGTTGCCGACCGCAAGGATGCGAAGACGCTCCCGCCGTCCGCGGAACCGTCGATCGAGTTCGACCACGTGTCGTTCCACTACCCGTCCGCCAAGGAGGTATCGCTCGCCTCGCTCGAGTCGGTCGCGACACTCTCGGCCGAGACCGGGGAAGAGGTCCTCAAGGACGTCGCGTTCACCGTCGAGCCCGGGCAGATGGTCGCTGTCGTCGGCCCGTCCGGTGCCGGGAAGTCCACGCTCTCGTCGCTCGTCTCCCGGATGTACGACGCTACTGGCGGCGCGGTCCTGGTCGGCGGGCACGACGTACGTGAAGTCACGCAGGCGTCGCTCCGTGCGGCGATCGGCGTGGTGACGCAGGACTCGCACATGTACCACGACACGATCCGCGCCAACCTGCAGCTGGCCCGCCCGGACGCGACCGACGACGAACTGCACCAGACACTCGAGGCGGCGCAGATCGCGACGCTGGTCGACAGCCTGCCGGACGGTCTCGACACTGTGGTCGGGGATCGCGGGTACCGGTTGTCGGGTGGCGAACGTCAGCGGCTCGCAATCGCCCGGCTGCTGCTCAAGTCCCCGTCGATCGTGATCCTCGACGAGGCGACCGCGCACCTCGACTCCGAGTCCGAGGCCGCCGTCCAGACCGCCCTCGCTAACGCGCTCGTCGGCCGTACGTCGCTCGTCATCGCCCACCGCCTCTCCACGATCCGCAACGCCGACGTCATCCTCGTCCTCGACGAGGGCCGCATCCAGCAACGCGGCACCCACGACGAACTCCTCGCCCAGGGCGGCCTGTACGCCGACCTCTACGCAACCCAGTTCGCCGAAGCCGCCTGAACTCCGACCACCAGCCGGACCCGAGGTCGCGCGGCGGTCTGTGGGCGGGGGAGGATCGCGGCATGAGAGATCGGATGACTGCGGCCGCCACCGAGCTGACGTACGACGCTCCCGCGGCGGACTGGCTGGCGGCGCTCCCGCTGGGCAACGGCCGGATCGGCGCGATGTGGTTCGGCGGCACCACGCAGGACCGGATCGCCCTCAACGACGAAACCTGCTGGTCCGGCAGCCCCGAGACAACTCGCCGCCTCGCCACTCCAACGGGTGAGGTTGGGGCGGAGGCGGTTGGGCGGGTGCGGGCGGCGCTGGCGGTGGGTGATGTGCGTGCGGCTGAGGAGCTTGCGCGTGGGTTTCACAGTGGTCACTCGCAGGCGTATCTCCCGCTCGGCGACCTGCTGCTGGACTTCGAGTCCGCGGGTGCGGTCACGAACTACCGGCGCCGGCTCGACCTGGACACCGCGGTCGCTCGCGCCGAGTACGAGGTGGGTGGCGTCGCGGTCTGGCAGGAGGTGTTCGTCAGTGCCCCGGCGCAGGCATTGGTCCTACGTCTGGGCGCCTCGCAGCCGCTGACGGTGACGCTCAGCCTCACCTCGCAGCTCCGCGCGACCACGCAGTCTCTCGGCGACGGGCTAGCACTGCTAGCCACCTGCCCGTCGTCGGTCGCGCCGCACCGCAGGAAGGACGCCGAGGCGATCCAGTACTCCGACGGCGACGATCGCGGCATGACCGCAGCCGTCGTACTGCGTGCCCACACCGACGGCACCCTGACACCCACGGACAACCGGCTGACCGTCAGCAACACCACAGAACTCCTGGTAGTCCTCTCCACAGCCACCGGCTACGAAGACCCACACACCGCCCCGACCCGAACCGCGGACGAGTGCCAGCAAGCAGCTGACACCACCGTCAGCACCGCCCTTGCTCAGGCTGCCACGGTTCTACGGGACGAGCATGTTCGCGACTACCAGCGGCTGTTTCGGCGGTCGGTGCTTGTGCTTCCCTCAACAAAAGAGCTGACGACTGATCGGCGGCTGGTGGAGGCCGGGAATGATCCGGGGCTGGCTGCGCTGATCTACAACTTCGGGCGGTATCTGATGATCTCCAGCTCTCGACCAGGTGGCCTGCCGACCAACCTGCAAGGGATCTGGAACGAGCACCTGCAGCCGCCGTGGAGCAGTAACTACACCGTCAATATCAACACCGAGATGAACTACTGGCCTGCCGAGACCACATCGCTCTCCGAGTGCCACCAACCCCTCCTCGACTACGTCAAACAGCTCGCCGTAGCAGGCCGCCGTACGGCAGAACACCTGTACGGCGCCAAGGGCTGGACGGCGCACCACAACGCCGACGCCTGGTGCTGGACCGCGCCCGTCGACGGCAATCCGAAGTGGGCGAACTGGCCGATGGCCGGCGTCTGGCTGTGCCGTCACCTGTGGGACCACTACGCGTTCACCGGTGACCGCGAGTACCTGCAAGGCGTCTGGCCGACCCTCCGAGGCGCCGCCGAATTCGCCCGCGACTGGCTCATCGAACTCCCGGACGGCACCCTCGGCACGGCACCCTCCACCTCACCGGAGAACGAGTACGTCGCCGAAGACGGCAAACCAGCCTCGGTGACGACCTCGTCGACGATGGACCTGTCGCTGATCGCGGACCTGTTCGACCGCTGCGCGCAGGCCGCCGCCGAGCTCAACCTCACCGACCCGCTGATCGACGACCTGACCGCGGCCCGCAAACGGATCCCCGACCCCAAGATCGGTAGCCAAGGGCAACTACAGGAGTGGCTGGCCGACCTCCCCGAGGCCGAGCCGCAGCACCGCCACACCTCCCACCTGATCGGACTGCACCCCGGCGATCAGATCACCCCGGACGGTACGCCGGAACTCGCTGCGGCCGCCGCCCGCACCCTGGAGTTGCGTGGCGACAAGAGCACCGGCTGGTCGCTGGCCTGGCGGATCTCGTTGTGGGCAAGGCTCCGCGACGGCGCCGCCGCCCATCGCCTGGTCCGTGAACTGCTCACCCCGGCCGCAGATTCCGGCACCGACTACGTGGGTGACGGCTCCGGCCTGTACCCGAACCTGTTCTGCGCGCACCCGCCGTTCCAGATCGACGGCAACTTCGGCGCGACCGCCGGGATCGCGGAGATGCTGCTGCAGAGCCACACCGGCGAACTCGAGATCTTCCCCGCCCTCCCGGACGCATGGCCGGAGGGCTCGATCACCGGCCTCCGGGCCCGCGGCGGCGTCCGTGTCGACCTCACCTGGTCCCCAAACCAGGCCACCGCCGTACTCACGGCCGACCGGGACACCACCGTCGTACTCCGGCACCGGGAGCAGCGCGAGGAGGTGTCCCTCGCCGCCGGGGTTCCACACACCTGGACAATTGCTGGATGAGCTTCGTCATCGGCGTCGACATCGGTACCGGCAGTACGAAAGCTGTCCAGTGCACGCTCGACGGTGAGGTCGTGACGGTCGCCCGCCGCGACCACGCCCCGAGTCTGCCGCAGCCGGGCTGGGTCGAGATGGATCCCGAACGCGACTGGTGGAACGACGTCCTCGAGGTCCTCGCCGAACTGGACTCCACGGACGTCGCCGCTGTCTGCGTGTCCGGCCTCGGACCGTGCGTCGTCCAGACCGACGAAGACCTGCGCCCACGACGCCCGGCGATCCTGTACGGCGTCGACACCCGACCGACCCGCGAGATCGCCGAGATCACCGCGCAACTCAGCGCGGACGCGATCCTCGAACGCTGCGGGAAGGACCTGTCCAGCCAGGCGATCGGGCCGAAGCTGGCCTGGCTGCGGCGCGAGGCCGGCGACGCGTGGCGGCCGCAGGACCGCTGGTTCAGCGCGAACACGTACGTCGTCGCGCGGCTCACCGGTGAATGGGTTCTCGACCACCACACCGCCAGCCAGTGCGACCCGTTCTACGACATCCACCACCAGGACTGGGCGACCGACTGGGTGGAAGCCGTCCTGCCAGGTCTCGCCCTGCCGCGCCTGGTATGGCCGTCCGAACAGGTGGGAGTCGTACGTCGGGACGCCGCAGCACAGACCGGTCTGGCCGAAGGTACGCCGGTTGTCGCGGGCACCGTCGACGCGTGGGCCGAGGCGTTCAGTGTCGGCGTACGGCGTCCTGGCGATCTGATGCTGATGTACGGCTCGACGATGTTCTTCGTCCAGGTACTGTCCGCCCCGACGAGCGTGCGCGGCCTGTGGACGACGTCCGGCGTCGAGCGCGGATCGCACACGCTGGCAGCCGGTATGGCGACCTCCGGAACCGTGACGACCTGGCTACAGAACCTCACCGGCGGTGCGCCCTTCGAGACCCTGCTTGCGGAAGCCGCTGCCGTCCCCGCGGGCAGTGAGGGGCTCGTCCTGCTGCCGTACTTCAGCGGTGAACGTACGCCGATCTACGACCCGCTGGCCCGTGGCGTGATCGCCGGCCTCACGCTCCGGCACGGCCGCGGTCACCTGCTCCGCGCGGCGTACGAAGGAATCGCCTGCGGCGTCCGCCAGATCCTCGACCTCTTCGGCAGTGAAGGCGGCGCAGAACGGATCGTTGCCGTCGGCGGCGGCACGCAGGGCGGGTTGTGGACCCAGATCGTCAGCGACGTCGCGGGCGTCCGGCAAACCGTTCCCCAGCAGACGATCGGAGCGTCGTACGGCGATGCGCTGCTGGCCGCGATCGGGGTGGGGGCAGTCCCACCGGACACCGATTGGACCAGACCGGATCACGTCGTCGTCCCCGATCCGGCAACAGCGGCGACGTACTCGAGCTTGCTGCAGACGTTCACGGAGCTGTACCCCGCGACGCGTGAGCAGATCCACCGCCTGGCGCAGGCAAACCTCTAGGTCACGTCGCGGACGTGCAGCACGGTTCCGCTGGGGAGATCGCGGTCGAGCAGTGACCAGATCGTCCGCGCCACGGTGTCCGGTTTCGCGAGTTTGCCGAGGGCCTGCATCTCGCGGAAGCGGCCCGACACCGGCACTTCGTCGGGACTGGCCGCTCGCAGTTCGGCCTGCATGTCGGTGTCGACCGAGCCGGGCGACACGGAGATCACCCGGCAGCCGGGACTTCGGCGCTGCTGCTCCAGCCCGACCGTACGCACCCACTGGTCGATCGCTGCCTTGCCCGCGCAGTAGCTGGATTCGCCTTCGTGCGGTCGGCTCGCCGCGCCGGACGACACCATGATCAGGTGCTGCTCGCAGTCCCGTCCGGACACCGCGCTGAGGAACGACTGTCCGAGCACCTGCGCGGCCGCGGAGTTCAGCAGCACGTTGCGCGTGTACTGCTCGGTGTCGACGTGATCCGCCGAACCGAGCGGCGTCAGCGTCCCGGCGTTGTGGATGAACACCACCAGGTGCGGGTCGCCGGCCTCGATCCGTTGCCGGAAGTCCTTTTCCACCACCGGCCACGACTCCGGGTCGGCGAGATCCACGGCGACGTGGTGCGCGCCCGGCGTACCGCCGCGCCGTGAGAGGTCGATCAGTTCCGCGCTCTCGAACGGGATCGTCGCCGCCAGCGCAGCCCCCAGCCCCGCCGACGCACCAGAGATCCAGACCAGAATCCGCCGCAACGGCGTCATCGGCTGCCCGTCCCCGAGCGCAGGCAAAAACCCAGCATCATGCACTTCCCCCCTGCAGCCCAACACCCCTTGGAGCAGAGACTACGTCGTGCAGCCCGTCAGGCGAACCCCCGTCGGCAACTCTGACCACGAGCGACCGCGTGGTAGCCGCCAGCATGCATCTGAACTCTCAGTCGGCACTCAGCGGGCGCACAGGGAACTTGTTGCCCGCAGCATCAACCAGATGGTGAAGCATTCGCGAGCAGACGGGCGCCGGGCGGCCGCGGTGCGTTCCGCGGCCGCCTGCGGTGCGCTTGGCTCAGGGCCGGGTCAGGACTGGTCGTCCGGGATGTCGTCGTTCTGGCCGTCGAGGTTGTCCAGTTGGTCCTTGGCCATATCCGTGCCCTGGCCGATCTGGTCGCCGAACTTGCCGCCCGTCTTCTCGTCGGCGAACTCGCCGGCCTTGTCCAGGCCCTCGCTGACCTTGTCGCCGTGCTCGTCGACCAGGTCGCCGGCCTTGTCCTTCATGCTGTCGAACATACCCATCGTGGTTTCCCCGTTCTCTCGATGGTTGCGTTCCGCTACCGAGCCGTCAGTACCCGATCCGGCCGATCCCACACACCCGGGCGCCGCAACCTGGTGGTGATCCCCACGAAACCTGCGGAGTAATTGAAGATGACATAACTGGCTGACAGGTTGCCGCCACGACCGGGAGGGGACTCGTGAGTCTCAGTCAGCCCACCGACGCCGAGCTGGACGTGATGATCAGGGCGCGTCTGGCTTCCATCGGAATCGATCTCGAACAGTTGCCGGCCGGCAGCGCACCGGATCCGGACACCGGGAGCCCGGGCCGCGACTCGGTGCTCGCGAGTCTGCGCGGTTTCATGCGTACGACGGTGCTGCCGTTGAGCTCGTACACGTTCGCCGCGGACGCCCGGCTCGCTCAGCAGGCCGCGCCGCCGAAGCTGTACCCGTCCATCGACGTCGCCCGGGAGGCATGATGAGCGCCCCGCAGGACAACCAGGTCGATCGGCGATCGTTCCTCCATCGTGCGAGCGCACTGGCCGCAGCCACCGCGGTCGGCTCGGTCGCGCTGCCCGCCGTCGCGCATGCAGCCCCCGCGTCCACCGGTACGGCGTCGTTGGTCGACGTACCAGCGAGATCGGTGGACGTCAGCGAGCTGACCATCGCCGAGGCCGCCACGTTGATCCGCAAGGGCAAGCTGAAGCCCGAACAGTTGGTGGAAGCTCATCTCGCGCGAATCACCGAATTCGACTCGGCGTACCAGGCGTTCAACCTGGTGCTCGCCGACGAGGCACTTGCCCGCGCCCGGGCGCTCGGCCGGACCCGCGGCGGCGCGCTGCACGGCATCCCGCTGGCGATCAAGGACAACTACTACACGCGCGGTGTGACCACGACCGCGAACTCGTACCTGTTCGCCGACTTCGTGCCTCCCTTCGACGCAACCGCCGTACGTCGGCTGACCGCGGCCGGCGGGATCGTTGTCGGCAAGACCCAAATGGGGCCGCTGGCAACCACTCGGGCGACCACGCCGGATGGCCGGATCACCACCGTGAACGCGTGGACGCCAAACGATCCCACCACGGACCCAGGCGGATCGTCGTCCGGATCGGCGACCGCGGTCGCGGCCAGGCTCGCGACGTCGGCTGTCGGGACGCAGACCGGCGGCTCGATCACCGCACCGTCGAACGCGCAGAACCTGACCGGCCTGAAGCCCACCATGGGCCGCGTGTCGCTGCACGGCATCGTGCCGCTGAGCTACACCCGCGACCACCCGGGCCCGCTGGCGCGCGACGCGATGGACGCCGCGATCATGCTCACCGCCATGGCGGGCGAAGACCCGGAAGACCCAAGAACACAAGGGCTTCCGCCAGTACCCGACCTCGTGAGGGCCGCGACACCGGTGCGACCGGGACAGGCCCGCTGGCGGACCCGGATCGGCGTGATCCCCGGATTCACCAGCGGTACGTCGGAAACCGCGGTCGCCCGTACGAAGGCACTCGACGTGCTCGCGGGGATCGAGGGACTGTCGGTCGTCGACGTGACCATGCCGGACGAGTGGGACCTGCTCACGAACGCGGCCTTCAACAACGTCCGCCTGCCTGAGCGGAGCGAGCCGTTCCTCCCGATGCTGCGGTGGGACCTCCGCGGCTTCGGCGTGTCCGTGGTGGGCTGGTTGCAGGGCGCGCTGCTCGGGGCCAACGAGTTCCTGATCGGCCAGCGCGCCAAGGTGGTGCTGCTGGAGCGGGTCCTCGAGGACCTGTTCGAGCAGTGTGACGTCGTGGTGCAGACGTCCCCGACACCGTTCGACGCGCTCGGACTTCCGGAGCTGGCGCTGCCGATCGGCTTCACTGCGAACGGCGTACCGATCGGCACCATCCTCGGCGGCAAACCGTTCGGCGAGGACCGCCTGCTCTCCGTCGCCGCCGCCTACCAGGCCGTCACCGACTGGCACCACCGCCGCCCCGCGGATCCGACCGCAGCCCCCGCCGCCCTACGCTCCGCGGAAAAGCAGGACCGCGGCCGAATCCACGCCGAGGAAGTCCCCGACCTGATGCAGTGAGTTAGAGCGCGAACGGATTGCGGTCCGCGGCGATCGCGGGCAGGAGCGTGCTCGCGAACTTCGCGTACAGGTGGCGCTGGAACATTGGGCCGAAGGTGATCCGGGCGACACCGCGTGCGGCGTAGTCCGCGATCGAGTTCGCGCCCTGCCCGTAGCCGGCGTTCACCGGGCCGTCGATCTGCGTCGCCAGTGTTGCGATCAGGTCGAGGTCGCCGACGCCGATCGGGTAGACGCAGTCCGCGCCCGCGGCCAGGTAGCGAGCTCCGCGATCGAGGGCGGTCTCGAGCTGTTCGTCCGCCGTACCGGCCTGGCGGATGAACGCGTCGATGCGGGCGTTGATCACCAACGCGTTGCCGGCCGCGGCGCGGACCGCGGCCAGGAAGTCCGCCTGCTCACCGGCGTCGATCATCGATCCGGTCGCCGGGTCGGAGTCCTCCAGGTTGAGTCCGACGGCGCCGGTCGCGACGAAGCGTTCCACGAGTTCGTCCGGAGCCAGCCGGTACCCGCGTTCGAAGTCGACCGTGACCGGGACGGACACCGACTGCGCGATCCGCGCCGCACCGGCCAGTACGTCGTCGACAGGCGCGTGCTCGCCGTCGTCGTACCCGAGGACCGCCGCCGTCGCGTTGCTGCTGGTCGCGACCGCGCCGAAGCCGGCCTGCTCGACCATGCGGGCCGAGGCAGCGTCCCACGCGTTCGGGATGACGAGCGGCGTGCCGGGGACATGCAGTTCTCGTAGAACGGTTGCCAATGACATCAAGATCTCCCATGGATCAGGGGCAGCCCGAAGGCTGGGAACAAAGCAGGTTGGTGGAACGCGAGCACAGCCGAGATCGCGTCCTTGGTGCACGTCAGCACCTTGATCGAGTGCGCGTGGAACAGGTCGTCCGCGCCGCGGATGTAGAGCGCGAAGGCCGGCTGACCGTTCGCCGACGTCTCGACCAGCACCCGTCGGCCCGGGCCCGGACGGAGCTTCGCGTCGAGCAACCGCAGTACGTCGGAACGTCCGCTGAACCACGTCGAGATCGGCGGCATCTCCCACCGCGCGTCCTCGCTGAAAAGCCCTTCCAGTACGACGAGATCCTTGCTCTCCATCGCGGCCTGGAACTGATCGAGCATGGCCCGCTGCAACGGTTCGTGCGGCTCGCTCAACTCGTCCTCACGCGGCCGCAACCGTGCGAGCTCGGCTCGTGCGCGCTGCAGCGAACTGTTCACCGCGGCAGTTGTGGTGTCGAGCAACGAGGCGACGTCCGCGGCTGGCCAGGTGAGTACCTCGCGCAGGATCAGTACGGCGCGTTGCCGCGGCGGAAGGTGCTGCATCGCGGCGACCATCGCCAGTCGCAGGCTCGCGCGATCGCCGACCACCGTGGCCGGGTCGGCCCCGAGCAGCTGATCCGGGAACGGCTCCAGCCACGGCACCTCCAGGGCCTGGGCGTGTAGCTCGTCCGGATCGTTGCCCGGGGCACCCAGCGCCGACGGGACGACCCGTCGGCTGCTGTGCTGCAGGAGGTTCAGGCACACGTTCGTGGCGATCCGGTACAGCCAGGTCCGGACCGACGAACGGTGCTCGAAGTCCGCGTGACCACGCCAGGCGCGCAGGTACGTTTCCTGGACCGCGTCCTCGGCATCGTGCAACGAGCCGAGCATCCGGTAGCAATGCGCGACCAACTCGCCCCGATGTTGCGCGAACTCCTCCTCGAGGTTCACTTGACTCCTTCCACCACCTTCGCCACCACGGGGTTGTCGGTACGGCGGCGGGCCGCGATCGCCAGCCCCGAGAGGGCCCCGAGCAACGACAGTACGCCGCAGCCCGCGAGGGCCCGGCCGAAGCCGTGGCCGGTGTAACCGCCGGCCGCCGTGAACACCGAGCCGAGGACAGCGACCCCGGCCGCGCCGCCGATCTGACGGTTCATGCTGTAGATCCCGGACGCGATCCCGACGGCGTCCCGGGGCAGCGCCGCCATCGCCGCGCTCTGCGCCGCTGGCATCGCGAGCGAGATCCCGCATCCGGTGACGACCAGCGGCACGATCAGTTCCCAGTAGTGGTCCGCGCCACGGCTGACCCAGAACATGCCGGCGGTCTGCAACGCCATACCGATCACGACCAGCGGGCGCTCACCGACGCGGTCGACCAGCCGGCCGGCGATCGGGCCGACGATGAACAGTGTCGCGGTCCACGGCAGCAGCTGCAGACCGGCCTTGAACGGCGCCGATCCGAGCACGGCCTGCATGTACTGCGACAGGAAGAAGACAGCGCTGAACAACGCCGCGCTGAGGAAGAACCCGGCCGAGTTGGCCGCGGTGAACGTCCGGTTCCGGAAGAACGCCAGCGGCACCATCGCGTGGTCCGTCCGCCGCTCCCAGCCCGCGAACGCCGCCAGCATCACGACACCGATCGCGAAAGCGCCCAGTACTTCGGTACTCGTCCAGCCGGCCGACTCGCCGCGCACCGTGCCCCAGACCAGGCCCAGTACGGCGACGCTGATCAGCACCGCGCCGACCAGGTCGAGCCGTCGCGCCGGGCCGGTGCTCTCCGGGATCTTCGTCAGCACCAACGCGATCGCGACCGCGCCGATCGGCACGTTGATCCAGAAAATCCACTGCCACGACAGTCCCTCGGTGACCGCGCCGCCGATGAGCGGCCCACCGAGCACGGCGATCCCGGTCACGCCGCTGAACACACCGATCGCCTGTCCACGCCGTTCCGGCGGGAACGCCGCCCCGAGCAGGCTCATCGCCAACGGCATCACCATCGCCGCGCCGACGCCCTGCACCGCCCGGGCCGCGATCAGGAACGGCAGCGTCGTCGCCAACGCGCACGCCACCGACGCGGCGGTGAAGAGCGCCAAGCCGGCGGCATAGGTACGGCGCCGGCCCAGACGGTCGCCGATCGCGGCGGCCGTCATCAGAAGCATCGCAAAACTCAGTCCATAGGCGTTGACGGTCCATTCCAGCTGCTCGGCAGTCGCGCCGAGATCACTGCGGATCGTCGTCAGCGCCGCCGCCACCACGAGAGTGTCCAGCGCCACCATGACCGACCCGAGCGAGGCCAACCCCAAAACCCATCGTTGTTCACTAGTAGTCCGCACACTTGTACAGACCAGCGCAACATCCCGAACTCATCGCTCCGATGACCACGACTTTCAGCGGGGAAACAAGTTTGCACATCGCGACGATTTCTTTCCCCACCATGGCAGCGTTTCAGCGCGCCCGGGCGGCTACTAGGTCAACGGAATCAGCGCCGCCGCCGGGAGCGTCGGCTTGGGGGAGCCGCCGTTGGGTTCGAGGGTGAGGCCGAAGGTTGTCATTCCGGTGGTCGAGCCGTTGATTACCCGGGTGAGGTCGCCGGTGGCGAGGCCGATCGAGTGGGCGGTTTTCTCGGGGTCGATCATCCATAGTTGCCAGGTTCGGTTTGTGGGGAGATTTGGCAGATCCCGCAGTACGACGACCGACTTGTCGGCCTTCGCGGACACGACGACCGTTGCCTGCCCGCCGCCCTGGACCGCCCCGTGAACGGTCCGCGCGTCGGGTTGCGAGAGTACGGCGGCGATCTGCCGGTTGGCCTGCTCCGCGGCGGTTCGGTCCCGGTACTGGTCGATCGCGATCCCGCCACTGACGGCGACCACAGCTGCCGCGGCGGCGAGCGCGAGGACTGATCGACGGCTGAAGCGCCGACGTACGGCGGGCTGACCATGGACGACCGGAGCGAGCTGGCGGACGTTCTCGATCGCGGACATCACGTTCGCCTTGAGCGCGGGCGGCGGCGGGGTCGAGACCTGGGTGGCCAGCTTGACCGCGGCGGCGCGCAGTTCGTCGACCTCGGTGGTGCAGAAGGTGCATTCGGCGAGATGGGCCTCGAAGCGGATCCGTTCGTCGTCGGGAAGCGCGTCCAGCACGTACGGGCCGGTGAGGGTGTGCACGTCGGGTTCCGTCATGGCCGTTGCCCCTTCGTGGTTCCCAGGCAGTCGCGGAGGCGGATCAGGCCGTCGCGCATTCTCGCCTTGATGGTCGGAAGCTTGGCCCCGAGCTGCTGAGCGACCTCGGGGTACGTGTAGCCGTTGTAGTACGCGAGCTCGATGGATTCGCGTTGCAGGTCGGTCAGCGAGCCGAGGCATCGCCGTACCTGCTCTGCTTCGAGCCGGGTGGTGACGGTGTCGGCCACCTGGTCGAAGGCGACGTCGGCGGACCGCGCGCCGACCTGCTCGGTGCGGTCGGCGGCGGCCTGTTCGGAGCGCACCCGGTCGACTGCGCGGCGGTGCGCGATCGTGAGGATCCAGGAGTGCGCGGAGCCGCGGTCGGCGTCGTACCGGGTCGCGGTGCGCCAGACGTCGAGCATGACCTCCTGGGTCACCTCTTCGGACTGGGCCGGGTTGCGGAGGATCCGGCGTACCAGCCCGAACACCCACGGCGCGACCCGGTCGTAGAGCGCGCTGAACGCGGCTGTGTCGCCGGTCGCGGTCAGCAGCAGGAGATCGCCGTCCGCGACCGCACCGGATCGCGGGTGCGATCCGGCGGGCCAAGGCAGCGCGGTTGGTTCGTTCACGGTCAGCTTGCCGGGGGCATCAGAACGGAATCGATGAGGTACACCGTAGCGTTCGCAGTCTTCACACCGCCGCAGATCACGTTGGCGTTGTTCACCTTCAGGCTGTCGCCGGAGCCGGTGACAGTGACCGCCTGCTTCTCAACGGTCGTTTGCTTGCCGACCACCGACGACGGGTCGAGCTGGCCGGGTACGACGTGGTAGGTGAGGATCTTGGTGAGCAGCGCGTCGTTCGTCTTGAGCGTGTTCACGGTCGCGGCGGGGATCTTCGCGAATGCGGTGTCGACCGGCGCGAAGACGGTGAACTCGCCGCCGTTGAGCGTGGAGACCAGATCGACCTTCGGGTTGAGCTTGCCGGAGACAGCTGCGACCAGGGTCTTCAGCAGCGGGTTGCCCGAGGCGGCGGTGGCGAGCGGTGCGGCCGCCATACCGTCGATGGAGCCGGCGCCCGAGGGGTTGGCTTTCGCGTAGTCGGCGCAGCCCGGTCCGACCAGTCCGCTGGCCATGTCGCTCGTCGACGGCGTGGTGCTGGTGGCCGATGCGCTGCTACTCGTCGTACTGCTGGAGGAGCTGTTGTTGTCGTCGCCACCCCCACAAGCGGATGCGGTCATTGCGAGGGCCAGCGCGCTGAGAGCGATTCCGGCGCGGGTTAGGTGCTTGGACATGACTTGAGCTCTTTCCTGAGGAGGGGTTGCTGATGGGAGTACTTCGGAACTGGTCGCGGGCCGGATGGGTCACTCGACCATCACGACCGTGTTGTGCAGCCCGCTCGAGCCGTTCGGCCGCGGCGGTGCCTGGCGATCGGTTTGCAGCTCGCCGGTCGCGTCGGTGGCGCGGACGGTGAGTTTGTGGGTGCCGGGCGTGGCGTTCCAGCGGAAGGTCCACTGCAGCCAGGTGTCCGGGCCGTCGACGGGCGCCAGTCGGGCCGGTTGCCACGGGCCGTTGTCGACCTGGACCTCGACCTTGCTGATGCCGCGGCGCTGCGCCCAGGCGACCCCGGCGGCGACCGCGGGTCCGGCCTTCACGGTCGCGAAGCCCTTCGGTACGTCGATCCGCGCGGACGTCTTGATCGGCGCCTCGACGGACCAGCCGCGATCCGTCCAGTACGCGCTGAAGTCGCTGAACCTGGTAACCTCGAAGTCGACGATCCACTTGGTCGCGGACACGTACCCGTACAGACCGGGCACGACCATCCGCACCGGGAAGCCGTGCTCGAACGGCAGCGGTTCGCCGTTCATCGCGACCGCGAGCATCGCGTCCCGTCCGTCGGTGAGCGCGGCGAGCGGCGTGCCGATGGTGAGCCCGTCGGCGCTGGTCGACTTCACCGCGTCGGCCTCTTGCCGTACGCCGGCCTCGCGCAGGAGCTCCGCGATCGGTACGCCGATCCAGCGGGCGTTACCGGCGTACGGACCGCCGACCTCGTTGGACACGCAGGTCAGGGTGATGTCGCGCTCGATCAGGCGTCGTTCGAGCAGCTGGTCGAACGAGAGCCGGAGCTCTTTGTCGACAAGTCCGTGGATCCGCAACTCCCAGTCCCGCGGGTCGATCCGCGGCACCTGGAGCAGCGTGTCCACGCGGTAGAACCTGGCGTTCGGCGTCGTGAACGGGCTGATCCCGGGTACGTCGAGGCTCGCCTGCAACGGCCCCGCGGCGTCGGTCGGCCGAGGCACCCGAACCCGCGCCCGCAACTCCTGCCCCGCCCCACCGGCAAACCGAGCAGCACCACCAGCCCCAACCCCCACCACAGCCACCGCCGAGACAGTGAGCAGAAACCTCCGCCGATCAAACCCTTCCGGCTGCTCGGCCTCAGCCTGCTTCCGAGTCGGACTTCGCGTGACCAGCGCCATCACCAGCACCGCGACCACCAAGGTGACTGTTGCCGGTAGCAACCGATCGATCGTGCTCCCGGCGGAGGACCGGCTGACGATCGCGAACACCAACCCCACCAACCCCAGCCCGCCCGCGATCGCGACCGCCGTACGTCGGTGCCCGCGCGCGCCGATCCATCCGGCGACCGCGGCGACGATCGCGAGCGTCGCGCAGATTCCGACCCGGAGCAGCGGACGGTCGGCGGTACCGAGAGTCCGGACGGCCCAGTCCTTGACCGGACCGGGGGACCAGTCGATGACCTGTACGCCGACCGCGTCGACCGGCCACGGCCCGCCGGTCAGATCCGCGACGAGATATCCGGCCGCGAGCGCCGTACCAGCTGCAACCACGCCACCGAATGCCCCGAGTGTCTTGTGCATGACAGCTCTTCGGCGCCGGCGCGGCTCCGGATGGTTCGAGAGGTGTGAACGTGAACCTAGCCTGGCGATCAGGCGCCGGCGGTGTGCACTCTCGACAGGTAGAGCACCGCGAGACGCCGTACACATCCAGCGTCACCACGCTCAGGTGCACTACCCCGGCGCCCGACACCACCTGTCCAGCCGCACATCACCCCATGCGCGCGAGGGCTGCCTCGGTGAGTTCGTACTGGAGGGGGCGGCCGGTTGCGTAGCGTTCGATCTCGGCAGCGGTGATTTTGCCCATCCCGAAGTAGCACTCGACGGTGGCGGCGGCCTGGTGGGGGGTCAGGAGGACGTTCGGGAGGGTGCGGAACGGGTTGTCGGGCGGGAGCGGTTCCTCGTCGAACACGTCCAGGGCGGCGTCGATCCGGCCTGTGCGGAGTTCCTCCAGCAACGCGGCGGTGTCGACCAGCCACGAGCGGGCAGTGTTGACGAGGGACGCGCCGTCGGGCATCAGCGCGAGTTCGCGGGCGCCGATCAGATGGTGGGTCTCGGGGAGCGTCGGCGCGTGCAGGGCGACGACCCGGCTGGTGCGGAGCAGTTCGTCGAGCGAGGTACGACGTACGCCGAGCTCCACCGCGCGCTCGTCCGTGAGGTACGGGTCGTACACGACGACCTCGGCGGCCCGGAGCGCGACGAGCATCCGGATGTATTCGACGCCGGTCCGCGACGCGCCCACGACACCGATCCGCGACGCCGTGAGCCCGTGCTGCGGAGGTACGGCGTCCCGCCACGCCCCGTCGCGCATCGCGTGATCGAACCGCTGAATGCGATGCAGCAGGCTCAACGTGAACGCGAGCGACACCTCGGCCACCGGCTCCGCCATCGCCTGCCCCGCCTGCGTGATCCGCAGCCCGCGCCGGAATACCTCGTCTGTGACGAAGTGCTTCACCGACGACGCGCTGTGCGCAACCAACCGCAACCGGTCCGCGTGATCCAGCACTTCCGCGGTCAACGGCGTCGCACCCCACGACGTGATCAGTACGTCGGTCCCGGGCAACGCCGCCGTCAACGCCTGAGCATCTCCCGGATCATCCAGTACGACGATGTCCCCGAGCGCCTCCAGCCGCGCCGTACTGTCCGGCGCGAACACCATCTCCCGGTACGCCGGCGTCGCCGCCAGCACCACCCGCAGCTTTTCGGCCATGACCGAATTCTAGGGTCTGGAGACGACGAGATGCAGCACCACGGTCGCCGCGAGGATGACGGCGGCGAGGCCGAGGAGCCCGGACGGTGCGGTGCCGGCGGTCAGGGCGAGGCCGCCGACGGCGCTGCCGAGCGCGGCACCGAGCGAGATCGCGCTGCCGTTGAGGGCCATCACGATCGCGGCGGATTCCGGGGCGAGGCCGCCGAGCCGGACCTGCTGCGGCACCGCCGCGCCGCCGTTGCCGGCGCCCTGAAGGAAGAACCAACTGACGCCGACCACCGCGAGCGCGGTGGCCGAGGTGAGCATCAGGCCTGCCAGGCCGAGTACCGAGTTCAGCAGCAGGACGATCAGGACGACGGTGAGTACGCGCGGTGCCGGGAAGCGGTCCGCCAGCCGGCCCGTGATCGCGTTGCCCAGCGCACTGGCGACGCCGTACCCGAACATGATCGCGACGATCATCCAGCCTGCTGGAAAGGACGGGCCGAGGATCAGGACGGCGTACGTGAAACAGGTGAAGCTGCCGGCGAGGATGCCACTCGTGACGAGCAGGGAGCCGAGTAGCCGGGGCCGGCCGAGCGGGCGAAGCTGGTCGGTGAGCCGGCCGTGCGGAAGCTGCCGGCGAGGAAGGCCGCGCAGGATGCCGGCGAGGGCGATCGTGCCCATCACGGCGACCAGGATCATCGGGTAGCGCCAGCTGGACTGCCCGATCACCAGGCCCACCGGCACGCCGAGCGCCGTCGCGGTCAGCAACCCGCCGAGCACGAACGACAACGCCTTCCCGCGGTGCCGGACCGGCGTCACCGCGATCACGTAACCGCTGACGGCCGCGTTCAGCAGGCAGCCGCCGAGCGCCGCCAGCACCCGGCCGGCGAACGCGATCGGGTACGTCGTGGCGAGCCCGACCACCAGGTTGCCGAGCACGAAGACGGCCAGCGCCGCGGCGATCGTCGTACGGCGCTCCCACCGCGAGGTCACCGTTCCGAGAACCGGCCCGGCGAAGGCCGCCGTCAGCGCGAACGCGGACATCAACTGGCCCGCGGCCGCCACGCTGACGTGCAGGTCCGCGGCGATGGCGGGCAGCAACCCGGTCAGGACGTACCCGTCGATTCCCATCGAGAACGTGGCCACGGCCAGCCAGACAAGCGGCCGGTATGAGAACTCCTCAACCGTCTCGGCGGTGCAGGTGTCCGTCACCCGACGGCGGCTTTTGAAGCACGCGCGACAAGTAGATGCAGACTGACGGTGATCGTCAGGACGACAGCCGAGACGCCGAGCAGTCCGTTCGCTGAGGAGCCCGCGGTCAGTGCGACACCGCCCAGGCCGCTGCCGAGGGCCGAACCGAGCGAGATCGCGCTGCCGTTCAGCGCCATCACGATCGCCGCCGAGGCCGGTGCCATCGACGCCAGTCGCGCCTGCTGCGGAACGGCTCCGCCGCCGTTGCCGACGCCGGCCGAGAAGAACCAGACCAGACCCCAGACGGCCGCCACCACGGCCGGGGCGAACATCAGCGCGATCATGCCGAGTACGGCGTTCAGCAGCAGCCCGACCAGCACAACGGTCAGCACCCGGAGCGCGGTGAACTTGTCGACCAGGCGTCCCGTCACCGCATTGCCGGCCATGCTCGAGACGCCGTACCCGAACATGATCAGGATCATCGCCCACTCGGCGTGGAAATGCGGTCCGAGGATCAGCGTCGCGTAGGTGAAGCAGGCGTAGCTGCTGCACAGGATGCCCGTGGTGACGAGCAGTCCCGCGACCAGCCGTGGCTGGCCGAGCGGGCGGAGGCGTTCGACGAGGGTGCCGCCGGGCAGATGCAACTGCGGAAGCCGGAGCAGGATGCCGATCAGTGCGATCGTGCCGACCACCGCGACCAGGATCATCGGGAAGCGCCAGGAAGACTGCCCGAGCAGCAGACCGACCGGTACGCCGAGCGCGGTCGCGGTCATCCACCCGCCGAGCACGAACGACAACGCCTTGCCGTGGTGCTCGGACGGCGTCAGCGCGATCACGTACCCGGTGACGGCGGCGTTCAGCAGACTGCCGCCGAGCGCCGCGATCACGCGGCCGCTGATCGCGACCGGATAGGTGGTCGCGATCGCGACGACCACGTTGCCGAGCACGAACACACCCAGTGACAGCACGATCGTCGTACGGCGTTCCCACCGTGACGTCAGCGTGCCGAGCACCGGACCGGCCAGCGCGGCGGTGAACGCGAACACCGACATCAGTTGGCCAGCGGCCGCCGGGGTGACCGACAGGTCGCCGGCGATCTGCGGCAGCAGGCCGGCCAGCACGTAGCCGTCGATGCCCATCGAGAACGTCGCGACCGCGAGCCAGATGAACGGGCGGTACGAGAAGCTCCGCCCCTCCGCCGCGTCGGCGGGTCGCGTTTCCGTCACAGAGCTATCTCACCGCGAGCGCAGGCCTCACGGCAAGGGCAAATTGATCACTTGTGCCAGAAGTGACGATTTCAGGTGCAGCTCCGATCACATTTACGGAGACTGAATTCCATAGTCGTGGATCTTCCGGTAGATGGTCGCGCGCGACATGCCGAGCGACTTGGCGGCGCGGCCCTTGTGCCCGCCGTTGGCGAGCAGGCTGTGGACGATGGCGTCGCGTTCCAGGGCCTCCAGCTGGCTGAGGCTGCGACGGCTGACGGCCCGGGTGCCGGCGGGCAGGTCCGCCGGCGTGATCACACCGGCCCGGCGACGCCGTACGACGACCTGCTTGAGGACCTGGCACAACTCGGCCGTGTTCCCGGGCCACGACGAGCGCAGCAGCTGCTGCATGGTGTCCGGTGCGCACTTGAGGTCACCGTGGCTCAGCTGGTTGAGGAAATGCGGTACCAGGTCGCGCACGTCCTCGATGTGGTGCCGCAGCGGCGGCACCTCCACGGTCAACGGGAACAGCGTCAGCAGCTCGCCGAGGTCCGGGGTGTCGCCGTTCTCGCACGTGAGCGTGAGCGCGATCCAGGGCGGTGCGGAGGGTCGGCGCTCGAGTACGCCGTACAGCGCCTCGACGAGGCCGTCGAGTCCGTCCGCGTCGAGGCACTCGGCGTGCCGGATCACCAGGGCCTGCACGGAGTCGTCGGCCAGCTCGGCATCGAGCTCGGCGGCGAAACCGTCACCCGTCCGGGCGGCGTCCACGATGTGGAAGGGGCCGGCCGGGTTGTTCTGATGGTGCGCGGCACGTGCCAGCGCGACCTTGCCGACGCCGCGTTCCCCGCTGAGCACGACCCACTGGCCGGCCCGGCAGGCATTGTCGACCTCGCGGCTGCTGCCGAGCCACGGCGCGCTCCGGCCCACCAGTCCCGGCAGCACCGGACGCGGCGGCGGTCGATGACCTGACGCCGGCGACCGCAGGTCCACACCGGAGGAATGCGGGCTGATGTGCAGGACTCCGGCCCCGGCGCGCCCACCCATCGGGCGGCCGGTGATCCGGACCCAGGCCCCGGTCGGCAACTCGGCGAGGATCGTCTCGGTGCCCCCGTGGCCAAGGATCTCGGCCGCGTGCCCGAGGACCGCGCGCTGGTCACTGGCATCGAGCGACTGCCGGGCCTTGGCATTCATCAGCAGCAGGTCGTCGTCGATCGCGATGACCATGTCACCGAGCCGGCGGGACGTCTGCAGGTACGCCTCCAGCAGCGAGAGCTCCCGCGTCGAGCTGTCGCGGAGCAGCGCGGCCCGGATGCTCTCGGCCGTGCTCTTGGCGAGCGCCATCAGCAGCGACCCGGCGTCCTTGCGCCAGCAGGTGAGGTCGATCGCGCCGATCGTCTTGCCGTTCAACGGATGCTTGATCGGTACGCCGGCGCACGCGAGGTCCTCCAGGTCCTCGGCGTAGTGCTCGTGGCCGAACACGTGCATCGGTCCGCCGACGTCCAGCGCGGTCCCGATCCCGTTCGTACCGGCGAACTCCTCGGCGTAGCTGAAGCCCGGCGCCAGGTAGACCTTGTCGAGATGCCGCGCCAGTTCGGTGTCCGCGGTCAGGCGTTGCAGCACCAGGCCCGAGCGGTCGGTGAGGATGACGCTGATCGGCTGTCCGTCGAGGTTCTCGTGAAGTTTCCGCAGTACCGGACCCGCGCTACGGGTGAGCGGGAGGTCCTTGTCCGGGTCCGCGACGTACGGCAAGGTGATCCGGTCCGCGGGCAGGTTCCAATGCCGCGAGCGGACCCAGGACGCGAGGATCGGCGGCCGGACGTCCTGCGGCGCAACCGGATCCAGGGTGAGAAAGTTCAGCCGGGCCGTCGCGGCCCGCCGGTTGTCCTCCATCGAGGGTGCGATCTCGTCCACCGGGGCCTCCTGACACCAGGTGGAACAGCGCGGATCCGCGGGCCCCACCCGGTCCTCTTCGAGCCTAATGCACTCAGCCGCAACTGCTGTCTCAGATTGAGACAACCGGACGCTCGCCCAGGGTTTGTGATGCGAAGAGGAGGGAGCCGCGTGGAAAACATCGAGAACGAGGAGTCGTACAACCCGTGGACCGTGGTCCACCTGGTCTTCGAGCACCTCGCGGACGCCGGCCTGCACCCGGTCCTCGGCGCGACCGGGCACCCCGGCGAGCCGGCCGCCGAACTGTTGCGCTGCCTCGGCATTCGGCCGGATCCGCAGGGCGACCAACGAATCGCGCAACAGACCGCGGAAGAGCTGGCGGAGCTGCGGGAACGGATGCTCGGAGCGCCGTGACGCCCTTCTCAATTTGAGACCTTCAGCACACGCCCACCCACGTGTACTGCAGATGAAAGCCGGTCACATGAGCGGGAGGAGTGCCATGAGTCGCCAGAGTGTGGCGAAGGCCCACCAGAAGATCCAGGAGTTGTCCTGGGAACCGGCGTACCACGAGCCGGTCTCCCAGTACGGCACCGACTACACGTTCCGCAAGGCGCAGAAGAAGGACCCGCTGAAGCAGGTCCTGCGGTCGTACTTCCCGATGCAGGAAGAGAAGGACCACCGGGTGTACGGCGCCTCCGACGGCGCGATCCGCGGCAACATGTTCCGCCAGGTGCAGGAGCGCTGGCTGGAGTGGCAGAAGTTGTTCCTGAGCATCATCCCGCTGCCGGAGATCTCCGCCGCGCGGGCGATGCCGCTGCTGTTCCGGACCGTCCCGAACCCCGAACTGCACAACGGACAGGCCATCCAGATGATCGACGAGGTCAGGCACTCGACGATCCAGCAGAACCTCAAACGCCTCTACATGAACAACTACATCGACCCGGCGGGCTTCAACTCGAGCCTGCGGAACTTCCAGAGCGACTACTGCGGCACCATCGGCCGCCAGTTCGCCGAGGGGTTCATCACCGGTGACGCGATCACGGCGGCCAGCATCTACCTGACCATCGTGGCGGAGACCGCGTTCACCAACACCCTGTTCGTCGCGATGCCGGCCGAGGCCGCGGCCAACGGCGACTACCTGCTGCCGACGGTCTTCCACTCGGTGCAGTCGGACGAGTCCCGGCACATCAGCAACGGGTACGCCACCTTGCTGATGGCGCTCGCCGACGAGGACAACCATCAGTTGCTGGCCCGCGACCTGCGGTACGCGTGGTGGAACAACCACCGCGTCGTCGACGCGGCCATCGGCACGTTCATCGAGTACGGCACCAAGGACCGCCGTAAGGACCGCGAGTCGTACGCCGAGATGTGGCGCCGCTGGATCTACGACGACTACTACCGCAGCTACCTCGTACCGCTGGAGAAGTACGGGCTGGAGATCCCACACGACCTGATCGAGGAGTCCTGGAACCAGATCTGGAACAAGGGCTACGTGCACGAGGTCGCGCAGTTCTTCGCCACCGGCTGGCTCGCCAACTACTGGCGGATCGACCCGATGACGGACAAGGACTTCGAGTGGTTCGAGTACAAGTACCCGGGCTGGTACGACAAGTACGGCGCCTGGTGGGAGAACTACAACCGGCTGTCGCGCCCGAACGGGCACAAGCCGATCGTGTTCGAGGACGTGGACTACGAGTACCCGCACCGCTGCTGGACGTGCATGGTGCCGTGCCTGGTCCGTGAGGACATGGTGATGGCGAAGGTCGACGGCCAGTGGCGGACGTACTGCCACGAGATGTGCAAGTGGACCGACGAGACCGCGTTCCGGCCGACGTACCAGGGCCGGCAGACGCCGAACATGGGCCAGCTGATCGGCCACCGCGAGTGGGAGACGCTGTACCACGGCTGGAACTGGGCCGACGTGGTGTCGGACATGGGCTTCGTCCGCGACGACGGCAAGACGATGGTCGCGCAGCCGCACCTGGACCTGAACCCGGACAAGATGTGGACGCTCGACCACCTGCGCAAGTGCCCGCCGCTGGCGAGCCCGAACGTGCTGCTCAACGAGATGACCGATGACGAGCGCACCGCGTTCGCCGCCCGCTACGTCAAGGGAGGCCCCGCCGGCCGCCCCGCACCTGCCGACGCCTGATCCGATGGGCGGCAAGCACGTCGTGCGGTTCGAGCCCGTCGGCATCGAGATCGAGGTCGACGAGGAACAGACGATCCTGCGTGCCGCGGCCGAGCAGGGCGTGATGCTCATGCACGGCTGCAAGGAGGGACAGTGCGCGTCCTGCAAGTCGTTCGTCCTCGACGGTGAGGACATCGACCTGGACCGGTACTCCACCTTCGCGCTGCCGGAGTACGAGCTGGACGAGGGCTACACCTTGCTCTGCCGGGCGCACGCGTTCGAGGACCTCACGATCGAGCTGCTCAACTACGACGAGGAGATGATCCGCTCCGGGTTGCCGATCCAGGAGCGCACCGCCGAGGTCGTGGCCATCACCCCGGTGACCCACGACCTGCGGCACCTGGTGCTGAAGCTCTCCGGCCCCGGCGAGCTGAAGTTCTTTCCCGGGCAGTACGTCGACCTCCAGGTGCCGGGCTGGGATGCCAGCCGCTCGTTCTCGATGGCCAACACCTCGAGTCGCGAGAGCGGGCAACTCGAGTTCGTCATCAAGGTCTACCCGGGCGGCCTGTTCTCGGAGTTTCTCGACACCGAACTGCAGGTCGGCCACCGACTGGAGCTGAGCGGGCCCTTCGGGGTGTTCACCCTCCGGGACAACCCGGGCGCCCGGCTGGTCTTCGTCGGTGGCGGCGCCGGACTGGCGCCGATCCTGTCGTTGCTGCGGTCGATGGCCGACCGCAGCATCGACCGGCCGGCGGTCTTCTACTACGGCGCCCGGACTCGTGCCGACCTGTGTTTCGAAGACGAGCTCCGCGAGCTGGAGGAACGGTTACCGCAGTTCCGGTTCGTACCGGCCCTGTCGGAAGACGAGTGGGACGGCGAGAGCGGACTGATCACCGACGTGGTCCGCCGGCTCGAGCCGGATCTCACCGGCGCGGATGCGTACGTGTGCGGTCCGCCGCCGATGGTCGAGGCGGCGATCCCGCTGCTCGAACGGCTCGGTGTCACGACGAAGCACATCTACTACGACAAGTTCACCACGACCGGCGACGCCGGTGACGCGAAGGTGCTGGAGGCAGGAAGCCGATGACCACCACACAGGACACACCTAAGTTCGAACGCAGTGTTCCCAAGCCGGTCTTCACCGACGCCGAGGCCGGCGCCCGCGAGTTCCCGGACTCGACACTCCGGCACTACAACTACTACAAGCCGCAGAAGCGCAAGCAGAGCCACTACGAGGACGTCACCGTGGAGGTCCAGCCGGATCCGCGGCACTACCTCACCCAGGGTTGGCTGTACGGGTTCGCCGACGGGCGCGGCGGGTATCCGCTCGACTGGACCGTGCTGAAGGCCTGGGGCTCCGACAAACCGTCACCGCAGCGCGGACCGGGCACCGGCGGCCTGCTCGTCAAGGACTGGCCGGCGACCGGCTGGCACGAGTTCCGCGACCCGAACGAAGAATGGGAGATGACGCTCTACCGGTACAACTCGAGCGTCGTCCGCCAGGTCACCCAGAACATCGAGGCGGCCAAGCAGTCGAAGGCGTTCGAGCAGTGGAACCCGAACTGGGTCCGCTTCGTCGAGCAGCACATCGGCGCCTGGATGCACGTCGACCACGGTCTCGGCCTGTACCTGTACGCGAACGCGAACCGGCGCGCGCCGACGAACATGCACAACAACGCGATCTCGGTGAACAGCATGCACCGGATCCGTGCCGCGCAGGACCTCGCGCTGTACAACCTGACGCTGTCCGAGGAGATCGACGGTTTCGACGGCAGCGCGCACCTGGCGACCTGGAACTCCGACCCGGCCTGGCAGGGGGTCCGTGACGTCGCCGAGCAGCTGACGGCGATCGACGACTGGTGCGAGGCGATCTTCGCCGCGAACGTCGTCTTCGAGCCACTCGTCGGCGAGCTGTTCCGCAGCCAGCTGGTCCAGCAGGCCGCGCCGCGCAACGGCGACTTCGTCACACCGACGGTGATCGGCGCCGCAGAATACGACTTCGCCGAACGCGACCTGCGCTACACCACGGCGATGTTCGAGCTGCTCACAGGAGACAAGGAGTTCGCGGACCACAACAAGGCGATCCTGACGGACTGGTTGGGGTCCTGGACGGCGAAGTCCCTGGCCGCGGCCCGGACGCTGCAGCCGCTGTGGTCGCAGCCGGACGCCAAACCACCACGGTTCGAGGACGGTCTCGACCGCGCGAAGAACCGGTTCAGCGGCATCCTCGGCTCGCTGGGCCTCGAGGCACCGAAGGAGTTGGCACAGTGACCACGCTCAAGGCAACCGTCGAGAGCCCCTTCAAGTCGGACAGCACCGCGTCCAACCGGGCCGGCTTCACGCTGATGAACAACCAGGTCGGCGCGGTCGTCGCCGAGGTGATGAGCCACTTGGACAACGTCACAGTGACGCCGCTGCCGTCGATGATCCGGGTCGACGCGGTCGGCCGGATGGACGTCGTGTACGACGAGATCTCCGAGGCCCTCGGTGAGGAGCCCGGCTACTTCGACCAGGCCGAGTTCGAGGAGAACATGTCGACCCACTACGGGCGCATGATCCACACCGACGACCGGACCATCCTGGTCGCCAATCCCGAGGACGCGGCCGAGTACCTCGGCTTCGACCTGATCGCCTCCAAGTAAGGGAGGTCGAACGTGTACGAGAAGAACGGTGAGAAGTACTTCGTGGTCGACAGCCACATGCACTTCTGGGACGCGTCGCCGGACAACTGGGTGCCCGGCGCGGAACAGTACGCCAAAGGCTGGATCGAGTGTTTCCACGCCTACCAGAGCCTCGCGCCGAAGGAGACCCACTGGACCATCGAGAAGTTCATGAAGTACTCCGAGGACGACCTGATGAAGGACGTCTTCGAGGACGGCTACGTGGACGTCGCGGTGTTCCAGCCGACGTACCTGAAGGAGTGGTACAAGGACGGGTTCAACACCACCGAGCGGAACGCGGCGCTGGGTGAGAAGCACCCGGGCATGTTCGTCCACAACACCCGGTTCGACCCGCGGGACGGGGACGCCGGGCTGGAGGAGCTGAAGCGCAACGTCGACCGGTACGGCTCGCGCGGTGTGAAGCTGTACACCGCGGAGTGGAACGCCGGCTCGCGCGGCTACAAGCTCACCGACCCCGCGGCGTACACCTACCTGGCGAAGGCCCAGGAGCTCGGGATCAAGAACATCCACGTTCACAAGGGCCCCACGATCTGGCCGCTGGACAAGGACGCGTTCGACGTCGCCGACGTGGACCACGCCGCGACCGACTTCCCGGAGCTCAACTTCATCGTCGAGCACGTCGGGCTGCCGCGGATCGAGGACTTCTGCTTCATGGCGACCCAGGAGCCCAACGTGTACGCCGGCTTGTCGGTCGTCATCGGCGGTCTGATGCACGCCCGGCCGCAGTTCTTCGCGAAGGTGATGGGCGAGCTGCTGTTCTGGGTCGGCGAGGACAAGATGACGTTCGGCAGCGACTACGGCATCTGGGAGCCGAAGTGGCAGATCGAGGGCTTCGTGGACTGGGAGTTCCCGGACCAGCCGGAGTTCTCTGACTACCCGCGGCTCGGGGTGGAAGGGAAGAAGAAGATCCTCGGGCTGAACGCCGCCAAGCTGTACGACCTCAAGGTGCCGGACGAGCTGCAACTGAAGGAGGAGACACCGGCCGCGCAGGACGACTCCAAGCTGGTTGCGTCGTAATGACGGCGGTCATGACCGAGCGGGACCGGGTCCTGGACGCACTGGGTGCGGTCCGGGACCCGGAGCTGGACGAGCCGATCACGACGCTGGGTTTCGTGTCCACCTGCGTCGTGTCGGCGGCCGGCGACGTGGTCGTCCGGCTGCGGCTGCCCACGTACTTCTGTGCGCCGAACTTCGCCTTCCTGATGGTCGCCGACGCGTACGACGTGGTCTCCGCGCTGCCCGCCGTACGCTCGGCCGACGTCGCGCTGGAGGACCATTTCGCGGCCGCGCAGATCAACGCCGGCGTGGCGTTGCGGGCCGGGTTCGTGGCGTCGTTCGACGGTGAGGCGACGGCCGAGCTGGACGAGTTGCGCCGTACCTTCGTCGCCAAGGCGGTGCTGGCCGGGACCGATCAGGTCTGCCGGCCGCTCGTTGCGTCAGGCATCGATCCGGTCGGCGTCGCCCGGCTGACGATCGCCGACGTGCCGCCGTCACCCGAGCTCGACCGGCTGCTCCGGCGCCGGGCCGAGCTCGGGCTGCCGGTGGGTCCGGACGCGCCGCTCCTCGTCGACGTCGGCACGGGGGCGGCGATCGCCGGTGCCGCGGCGGCACGGCACCTCGGGCTGGCCCGGTTGACCCGGACCGGCATCGAGGCCAACACCGGGATCTGCAGGGGAATGCTGAAGCACCGGTACGCCGAGTCCGGTGCGGGCGAGGAGGAACAGGGATGAAGGCCGTTCGACTGCACGGGTACCACCAGCAACCAGTGGTCGACGACGTACCGGAACCGGTCGTCAAAGGCCCATTGGACGTCGTCGTCAAGATCGGCGGCGCCGGAGTGTGCCGTACCGACCTGCACATCATCGAAGGCCAGTGGGACGCGGCGATGCACCCGTCGTTGCCCTACACGATCGGCCACGAGAACGCCGGCTGGGTCCACGAGGTCGGCTCGGCCGTCACCAACGTGCAGGTCGGCGACACCGTCATCCTGCACCCGACCCCGACCTGCGGGCTCTGCCGCGCCTGCCGTGCCGGGGACGACATGCACTGCGCGAACAGCACGTTCCCGGGGCTCGACAGCGACGGGGGGATGGCGGAATACCTCCTCACCTCCGCCCGCGCCTGCGTGAAGCTTGACCCGAGCACCCGGCCGCAGGACGTCGCGGCGCTGGCCGATGCCGGCATCACGGCGTACCACGCGGTCCGTAAGGCCCTTCCGCTGCTGCCGCCGGGTACGACGGCCGTGGTGATCGGCGCGGGCGGTCTCGGGCACATCGGCGTGCAGTGCCTCGCGGCGCTGACCGCGGCCCGGATCATCGTCGTCGACCGCAACCCGGACGCGCTGAAGCTGGCCGAGCAGCTCGGCGCCGACCAGACGGTCGTTGCCGACGGCAAACAGGTGGACACGGTCCTGGAGCTCACCGACGGCGCCGGTGCGCACGTCGTACTGGACTTCGTCGCCGAGCAAGGTGCGGAGCAGGACGGCTTCGCGATGACCGGCCGCGGCGGTTCGTACTTCGTGATCGGGTACGGCGGTCAGGTGCAGATCCCGACCCTGGACATCATCTCCACCGAACGCAACATCGTCGGCAACATCGTCGGCACGTTCAACGAGCTGGCCGAACTGATGGCGCTCGCCCAGGCCGGGAAGGTCACGCTGCACACCCGGACGTACCCCCTCGACGCGGCCGCCGACGCGGTCGCCGATCTCGACGCCGGCCGTGTCCGCGGCCGCGCGATCCTCGTTCCGTAAAAGACCATTTCCGGAGGGAACTGATGGCTAAGGAACTCAGGTTCGGAGAGCAGGCGCGCGACCTGTTGCTGTCCGGCGTCGACCAGCTGGCCGACGCGGTCAAGTCGACGCTCGGCCCCAAGGGCCGCAACGTGATCCTGGAGAAGATCACCGGGTCGCCGGTCGTCACCAACGACGGCGTGACGATCGCCCGCGAGATCTTCCTCAAGAACCAGTTCGAGAACATGGGCGCGCAACTGGTGAAGGAGGCCGCGATCAAGACCAACGACATCGTCGGCGACGGCACCACGACCGCGACCGTGATCGCGCAGGCGATCATCCGCGAGGGCATGGCCGCGATCGGCACCGGTGGGAATCCCGTTCTGGTGAAACGGGGTATCGACCTGGCGGTCGGCAAGCTGGTGGAGCGGTTGCGTGAGGTCGCCCATCCGGTCGCCACCGAGCTGGACTTCGCCCGGGTGGCGGCGATCTCGGCCAATGACGACGACCTGGTCGGCGCCGCGATCGCGAAGGCGCTGTTCACGATCGGTGACGGCGGGATCGTCACGGTCGAGGAGTCCGCCGTCCACGGCATGGGGGTCGACTTCGTCGAGGGATTCGAGTTCGACAACGGCTACCTGTCGCCGTACATGGTGACGGACCCGGGCAGCCTGCAGGCCAACCTCGACGACCCGTACATCCTGTTGTGCAGCGAGAAGATCACCAAGGTGCAGGAGATCATGCCGCTGCTGGACAAGATCATGCGCGAGCCGCGGCCGCTGGTGATCATCGCCGAGAGCCTCGAAGGCACGGCGCTCAGCATGCTCGTGCACAACCACGTCAACGGGCTGTTCCAGTGCGTGGCCGTGAAGGCGCCGGGGTTCGGTGACCGGCGGCTGCACAAGCTGGAGGACATCGCGGCGATCACCGGCGGCGCGGTCTACAGCCGGCACTCGGGCTTCAGCCTCGAGACGATGACCGTCGCCCAACTGGGCCGCGCGGATCAGGTCCGGGTGAATGCGGACCGGACGGCGATTGTCGCGTCTTCCGGGCGCGAGCAGGAGGTCGCGTTCCGGATCGCGCAGTTGCGTGCCGAGCTGGAGCGCGCGACGTTCGGCGTCGACGAGGACGTGCTCACCGAACGGATCGGTTCGCTGTCCGGCAAGGTCGCGGTGATCCGGGTCGGCGCACCGACCCCGGCCGAGCTGAAGGAGCTCCAGCACCGGGTCGAGGACGCGTTGTCGGCCACCCGCGCCGCGATGGCCGAGGGCATCGTCGCCGGCGGTGGGATGGCACTGCTGCATGCCGCACCGGCGCTCGACGCCTTGGAGGTGAAGGGCGACTACGCGACCGGTGTCGAGATCGTACGGCGGGCGTTGCGTGAGCCGGCGTACCTGATCGCGGCGAACGCCGGCTACAACGGTGCGGAGGTGCTCGAGCGAACCGGCCAGATGGGTGTCGACGACGGGTTCGACGCACTCGAAGGCCGCTACGGCAACATGCTCGAGATGGGCATCATCGACCCGCTCCGGGTCGCCCGCTCGGCCTTGCAGAACGGGGCCTCGGTCGCCGGCCTGCTGCTCACCACCAACACCCTCATCGCCGAGGAACAAACCCCGTGGGGCGGCAGTGCGGCCCTGATGACCGAGTACGGCGCCCTGGACGAGGGCCTGCACCAGCCGTCCCCGGACTCCAGCACACCACAATCCCTGGGCCTCGGCCCGTCAGTCGGCTAGCGCCTGGGATGTCAGCCGGGCCACTCCGCGGTGGCCCGGACCAGGGCGGTGAACGCCTCTTCGGGAGGAGTCAGGATCCGGTCGGCCCGGCGGACGAGCGAGACCTCGCGCTGCGGGGGAGCCGGGCTGATGTCGAGACACACCAGGAAGCCGACCTCGACTTCACGGCGTACGACGTGTTCGGACAGGACCGCCAGGCCGAGGTCCTGCTGCACCGCCTCCTTCACCGTGTCCGAGCCCCACAGGTCCCAGGTGTCGACCTGATCCAGACCCCAGGCGCGCAGCGCCTGCTGCTGTTGCCGGCGAGTCCCCGACCCCGGCTCGCGCAGCAGGAAGCGGCTTGTCGCGATGTCGGCGGCGGTGATCGGGCGATCCTTCAGCGGGAAGCCGGCCGGCGCCACTAGGACCATGTCCTCGGTCAGCACTGGCTCGCTGCGGAGCGCCTCGGCCGTCGGGGTCGCAGCGCACAGGCCGAGGCCGACCTCGCCCGCCAGCAGCCACGACTCGACCGTGTCCTCGTTCCCGACCCGGATCTGGCAAGAGACCTTGGGCGCGCGGATCGTGAACTCGCTGATCAGGCGCGGCAGGAGATAGGTACCCAAGGTCGTCGTACCGGCCACCACGAGCTGGCCGGTGTCGAGCCCGCGGTACCCGGCGGTCGCGTGCTCGAGCCGGTCCAGCAGGGCCAGAACCTCCCGCGCATGCTCCACGACGACCGCACCGGCAGGAGTCGGCTGTGCGCCGTGCGGCCCCCGCTGGACCAGGCTCACGCCGAGGCTCCGCTCCAGCTGCCGGATGTGGTTGGAGACGGCCGGCTGGCTCATGTAGAGGGACTTCGCCGCCGCGGAGAAGCTGCCGTCGTCGACGACGCGAACCAGGATCTCCAGCTGCGTGAGACTGAACATCGGCCGCCCTTCCTGCGGGAACGCGGCCATCGTCGCACGAAGAGGTGAAGACGCCGTGCGTCCCCGTCAATACCTGATGCAGGCCGACCGGAGGTCGGTGTAGAAGTTCCAGACGTCCGGAGAGCATTCCGGCGCGCCGAGCTGGGAGGCCTTCGCGCCCATATGCGGCAGGTGCGAGTAGGCGCCCACACCGGGGCGGTTCACGTGCAACATGCCCGCCTGGAAGTCCTGCAGCGCCTGGAACATCAGCGCCGGGTTCTGGGTGAAGATCGTGCCGGACATCCCGTACTTCACCGAGTTGCTGATCCGCATCGCGTCGTCGTACCCGTCGCAGGTGATGACGGACAGGACCGGACCGAAGACCTCCTCCTGGGCGAGTTCGGAGTCCCAGGCGACGTCGTCGAGCAGGGTGGGCTTGACGAAGTACCCAGGCGTGTCGAGCTCGGCGGCCTCGCCGCCGGCCAGCAGTTGGGCGCCGTCGGCAACGGCCTGCTCGATCGCCCGGAGACAGGCCTGGTGACGCTCGTCGTTCACGACCGGGCCGATGTCGGCATCCGGCTGGTCGCCCGGACCGATCTTCATGGCACGGACGCGTGGCGCCAGGAGGGCCATGAGTTCGTCGTGTACGGCGCGGTCGACGATGATCCGGCTGGTGGCCGAACACCGTTGACCTGACTGCCCGTACGCGCCGTGGACGATGGCGTCGCAGGCAGCGTCGAGGTCGGCGTCGGCCAGCACGATCAGCGCGTTCTTGCCGCCGAGCTCGAGCTGGGTCCGCATCAGGCGGCCGGCGCCGGCCCGATTGATGGCCTGGCCAATGGGCAGCGACCCGGTGAAGGAGATCCCGGCCACCCGCTCGTCGTCGACGAGCGCCTCGCCGGCCTCGCGGTCGCCCTGAACGAGATTGAGTACGCCGGCCGGCACGCCCGCGTCGTGGAACGCCTGGACGAGCAGAGCCGCCGTCAGCGGAGTCAGCGGGGACGGTTTGAGGACCGCCGTACAGCCTGACAGCAGTGCTGGAGCGACCTTCCAGATGGGGATGGTGAGAGGGAAGTTCCACGGGGTGATCAGGCCGACGACGCCGATCGGGCGCCGGAACGTCAGTACGACGGTGCGCGGCTCCTCGGCGGCGGTCGTCTCGCCGTTCATCCGGCGCGCCTCACCGATGTGGAACTCGAGAATCGCCAGCCCGCGGGTCACCTCGCCGCGCGCCTCGCCGAGACGTTTGCCCTGCTCACGGGTGATCGTCGCGGCGAAGTCCTCGATCCGGTCCTCGATCAGCCGGGCCGCCTTGGTCAGCACCTTGGCCCGCTCGATCGGGCCGATCGCATCCCAGTCCTGCTGGGCGGCCGCGGCGGCGTCGACCGCCGCGGTGACATCGGCCGCGACGGACTCGCCGAACTCTCCGATCACGTCGCCGGTGTCGGCGGGGTTGAGGTTCGGCCGGGTCCGCCCGCCGCTGCTCGCTGTCCACGTGCCGTCGACGTAGTTGAGCAGGTGGTCCACCTGAACCTTGAAGTCGAGGCTCACTGGGAGATCTCCTTGCTGGGTTTCGATACGAGGGTAGTGGCGACCCAGAACGCGTCGTAGTTGTGGATGTACGCCGGCCGGCCCCAGGGCTCGTCGAGCTCCTCCGGCCGGGGTAGTACCCGGTTGATCAGGAACGGGATCTGCAGCTCGCCCAGTGCGCCGTGCGACCGCAGCGGTGCGTCGAGGCCGGTCAGGTCGTGCCATTCGGCGTACCGGCACAGGGCCGTGCCCTTCTCGGCGAGGACCACGATGTCGCCGATCCGGTCCGCCGGCAGTGCGAAGGTGTCAGCGGCCTCTTCGCGGTTGCACACGGTCTGTACGCCGTCGATCGTCCGGAGCGCCTCGATGGTCGAGTCGAGTTCCGCGCCCGCGGGCAAATAGACGCTGGCGAACGAGCCCAGCGCACCGTGATGGACGGTGTACGGGTCCGTGATCGGCAGGATAACGCGCAGCTCGTCCGACCCCGGCTCGGCGCCGGTAGAGCCGAGGATCCGGCGTACCTCGTCCTCGACGAAGACGACGTTCGGCGCGCCGGTGCTGTCGGTCTTCGCGCTCATGCCGTGGTCGGCGGTGAGGACCACGATCGCGCCGAGTGCTTCGAGTTGTGCGGCGTGCCGGTCGATCTCGGCGTACAGGTCGTTGGCCGCCTCGGTGCCGGGGGCGTGCTTGTGCTGGATGTAGTCGGTGAGCGACAGGTACATCAGGTCGGCGCCGCGGGTCTTCATGATCTCGACGCCGGCGGCCAGCGCGAAGATGGACAGGTCCGCCGAGTACACGCTGGGCAGCGGTCTGCCGACGAGCGCGAGCACGTCGTCGATGCCGTTCTCCTCGAGAGTGGCCTGGTCGGCCTTCTCGGCGGAGAAGCAGATCCCGCGCCGGCTCGGTTCGACGAACTCACCGGAGCCGTCGAGGCTGGGACCCACCTCCACCACGCCCGCGCCGAGCAGCCGCCGCAGCTTGTCCTTGGCAGTGACGACGACCACGTCGAGGCCTGCCTCATTGGCGGCCGCGAACAAGGTCGGTGCCCGCAGGAACGACTTGTCGTTCATCAGCACTTCAGCACCCGTTGAGGTGTCGAAGAGGTAGTTGCCACTGATGCCGTGTACCGACGGCGGTTGCCCGGTCGCGATCGACATGTTGTTGGGGTTGGTCAGCGCGGGCATCGCGCAATGCGCCTCCCACGACGTTCCCCGCCCGCTGTCGAGTACTCCGGCCAGCCACGGCATCCGGCCTGCTTTGACAGCCTCGAGGTGATAGTCCGGCTCGCTGCCGTCGATGCAGATCACAACCACCGGCGCACCGTGCGTGGTGTAGGTCCGGTCGTTGACGCTAAAGGTGGTGGTCACGGAGCCACTGTCCAGCCCAGCAGGGCGCACCGGGTACCTTGAATTGGGCTATGGACCGTATAGCTAGATGACGCCCTCGGTGTTGATGAGGACGACGGCGTCTGGGGACGGGCGAGAGTCGGTGGCTTGGAGGGCGGCCAAGGTGGCGGCGCCGCAGGGGCCGGCGGGGATGTTGTGGGTGTGGAGCAGGGACTGGGCGGCGCGGGTCTCGTCATCCGTGACGGCGATCGCGGCGTCCAGACCGCTGTGGATCGCGGGCCAGGCGGTGACCGGTTCCACGGCGAGGACCGACGTACGGCGGCCTGGCGCGCGGTAGTGCTCGATCGCGGACTGCAGCAGCGACCCCACACCGGTTGGGACCACGACGAGTCCGATCGCGGCCGGATGCTGTACGTCGATCTCCGCGAACAGGGTCGAATACCCGGCGACGATCCACCGCGGCACCTCCTCGTACCCGGGCCAGGCGGTGTCCTGGATCAGCACGTCACCATCGCGCACACTGACCGCAGCGGCCTGTACTGCGTCGTCGTACGGGAGCCCGGTGTCGATGACGGACGCACCTTCGTCGCGGATCGCCTGCACCGGGGCCTCCGGCAGACCGGCCGGGACGTAGACGCGCGACCGGAGCCCGAGCGCCCGCGCGAGGTACGCGAGGGCCCGGCCGTGGTTACCGTCCGTAGCGGTCACCAGCGTGAGTTGGCGACCGGAAACCAGCGCGGCCAGCTCGGCGAATGTCCGCGCCGGCCCGAGCGCACGGTTGACCGCCCAGGACGCGCCGAGCACCTTGAACGCCGGCAGCTCGAACCGGTTCGACTCGTCCTTCACCCACACGCTCCCGTGCCCGAGCAGCTTCGCGAGCGCGGGCACCTCGATCAACGGCGTCGCGGCGTACCCGGGCATGCTCCGATGGAACTCCAGCGCGGACTCCCGTGATCCTGGCGCGATCCAGGACCCGGCGCCGGGATTCGTCGCCCACGGGCGCTTCTTCGTCATCCTCGAGTTTCCTCCGCAGCGCTGGGATTCCTTTGTCCTGACCTGCATCAATTCATCGCAGAGCGTGTCACAATGCAACAGAGCAGGTGGCCCTGGACCCGTGTCGTTCGCTCACATCTGAGGGCGCGGACCTGGGGAGGGCGCAATGGGCGATGTGGATGTGGTCAGGGAGTTCCGGAGCCGGCTGACCGAGCTGCTCGGAGAGCCGTTGATGGTCGAGGATCCACTGGTGACCACGGCGCAGGCCGCGCTGCTGCTGGAAGTTCCGCCGCAGCGCGTCGCCGGGCTGATCCGGGCGGGGCATCTGCCGGCGCGATCTCGTGCGCATCGCCGTCTGCTGCTGTCCGACGTCGTACGGTCGGGCCTCGACCAGTGGATGTCGGTCGCGGAGGCCGGCGTCGTACTAGGCCTCGGACAGACCGGCGTACGGCGGCTGATCACGGCCGGACTGCTGACGGCGCACGGCAAGGAACTGCCACTGCGACGCGCCGACGTGGACGTCCTCGCACGCCTGCGCGAGGGGTGGTTGACCTTGTCAAGTGCCGCGACCGCGCTCGGGGCGGATGTCGACGAGGTCCAGCGGATGCTCCGTACCGGTCAGCTCACGCACACCTGTGACGCGGCCAGGCCGGTGTACCGGCACGAAGTCATGGCCGTGCTGGCCACCCGCCTGCCCGCGGCGATGGAGGCGTGACCCCCTGATTCAGAATCAGTTGCCGTTGATCAGGTGGATGGCGAGGTCGGGGCTGAAGGTGCCGGCCGGGATGCCGGCGCCGATTCCGCAGTCGCCGTCGGAGTCGCCGGGGACCTTGATCCACAGCAGCATCTCCGCGCCGCCGCCGGTCTGAGCCGTGACGCCGAGCTTGCGGCCGGGCGGGTTGCACCAGTCGTTGCCCGTACCGTTGCCGTTCCGGCTGGTGTCGACGACGAACGGCTTCGACGCGGACAGATGGCTGTTGACCGCGTTGCCGTAGCTCACGGTCTGCGCGGTGGTGTAGTAGTTCGAGACGTTGAGCGCGAAGCCGTGGGCGTTCGCGAGACCGGCGCCGGTGAGTCGCTGCGCCATCACATCGGCGGCGACCCAGCCGGCGTTGCCGCCGTCGAGGTACGCCCACGCGTTCGGCGCCAGATCCTTGAACTGCTGTACGGCGTAGGTCAGCATCCCGTTGCGCTCGGCGATCTGGTCCGCGTTCATGCAGTTGAAGTCACCGAGTGAGTCGGGCTCGATCACGACCACCGCCGGGCGGTTGCCGATGGCAACGGCGAAGTCGTGGATCCAGGTCCGGTACGCGGCGGGGGTGCCCGCGCCGCCGCCGGAGTGGCCGCCGCAGGCGTCCCGGCCGGGGATGTTGTACGCGACCAGCACGGGCAGCTTGTCCGCGGCGTCGGCGGCGCCGACGAAGCTTCCGACCGAGGTGCCGATCGGGTTGCTCCAGTTGCCGAACCAGCGGGCCATCGGCTTCGACGCGATCGAGTTCTGGATAGCTGTCCGGCGGCCGTCGTTGGGATTGTTCTTCACCCAGACGGCCGGGTTCGAGTTCGGGTCGACGTAGAAGCCGCTGGTCAGTTGCACCGGGTTGCCGGTCGTGGCGGCGCCGGCGCCCTGGTGTGCGGGGAGGACAACGCCTAGCGTCAGGCCGGCCGCGACCAGGACTCTGAGGATCCATCGCATGTGCTGCTCCTGTCTCGAGCTTGGGGGCGGACACTCCGGGAGCGCTTCCAGTTATTACCGCACCGATCGTGTCGGATCAGCCGCCCTGCCGTCAACCATCTGTGCTCCAGCTGTTCAAGACTGCAAGGCGCCTCAGCTCCTGCTCCCGAGAGCGCTCCCAGACGAACCCCGTCTAGGGCTAGTAATTTGAGGATCAGATAATATGAAACACAAATGATCGAGACGAGGAGTGCCGCATGAGGATCGTGGTGACCGGGGCTACCGGTCTGGTGGGGCGGCCGTTGGTGCAGTTGCTGGACGACCGCGGCGTCGAGGTTCGTGCAGTCGCGCGGTCGTCGGGGATCGCTGTGGACCTTGCCGAGCCGGAGGCACTCGCGCCTGCGCTGGAAGGTGCGGACGCCCTGTTCGTGCATCCGCGCGCAGTGGGTGCCAGTGCAGGCAAGGTGCTCGCGCTGGCCAATGAGTTCGGGGTACGGCGGGTTGTCGTGCTGTCGGCGATCAACGTCGACGACGACCCGGCGCACCAGCCGTCGCGGTTGAACGGGGACCGCAACAAGGAGGTCGAGGAGGCGGTCGTCGTCGGCGGACTGCCGTGGGTCGCTGTGCGCTCCAGTACGTTCGCGGCCAACGTGATCGGCATGTTCGGCGCGCAGATCCGTGGCGGTGACGTCGTGCGGGCGCCGTACGGCGACTTCGCGGAAGCGCCGATCCACGAGGCCGACCTGGCTGCGGTGATCGCCGAAGCACTGCTGAACGAGGAGTTCGATGGGCGCAGGCTTCGGGTGACCGGTCCGCAGTCGCTGACCCATGAGCAGCAGGTCGCGGTGATCGGTGAGGTGCTCGGCCGGCCGCTGACGTTCCAGGAGGTTCCGCCGCAGCTGGCGGCCAAGGGCCTGGTCGCGCACGGTTTGCGCGAGGAGTTCGTCACCGCGCTGATGGCGCGGTACGAGCGCGGCGCCGGGCAGCCCGCGGAGGTCACCGACGAGGTGGAAGGCATCCTCGGTCGGCCGGCGCGAACCCTCGCGGATTGGGTCGCCGACCACGCTGCGGTGTTCCGGGTCTGACGACGCTCAGTTCGCGGCGAGCTTCTCGGTGGAGGCGTGGCCGGCCTCGGCGCAGCGGTTCAGGAAGCCGGCGATCAGGTCGAGCTCGTCCTCGGAGTAGCCGGCGCAGATCTTGTCGACCGCGCCGTTCATGCCGCGATACGCCTGGTACACCGCCGCCGTCCGCTCCTTGACGACGCTGACGGTCACCCGCCGGCGGTCGGCCTGGTCGCGGTCACGGACGACCCAGCCGCCGCGCTCGAGCCGGTCGAGGATCCCGGTCATCGTGGCCGGATGGATGCCGGCTCGCCGGGCCAGGGCGCTCGGTGTGAGCGCCCCGTCCCTGGCGAGCACGTCCAGGCAGTCCAGCTCGGCGTCCTTGAGGGACAGCTGGGACCCGACCTGATGATTCAGCAGGGCGAGCTGGACCCGCAGGTCCCGCAACGCGGTCCTGATCGCGGCGGTGCGCGACGGCGCCTTCGGCATACTTCCGCTCTCGTATCATCCGGGATTCAGATCATCTCGAACGGCAGCCTAACTTACTGGACGCGCGCGGCCGAGCGGTGCGGGCGTGAGCACCGGGTGTGCCCGCAGGTAGGCGATGAATCCCTCGTGGTCGCGGTCGTTGCGGACCGGATCGGTGAACCCGGCGAAGACCGTCGTACCGTCGCCGCCGATCAGCGTGTAGGCGAGCGCGGCGACGCGGTAGTTCCGGTTCAGGTCGAGCGGTTTCCCGTTGATCTGCACGGTCGCGGGGTCGACGCGCTGACCGATCGGCTTCGTCGTGTCGTAGGTGTAGCTGACGTTCTGCGAGACCGCGAACGGAGCGAACTTCTCGGTACCGTTGGCCTGTGGCACCCACTGCGCCTCGAAGGCGGCGTGCAGCTGGGTGCCCGGCAGCGTCACCGTCAGGATCGGGTTGCCGTACCCGAACGCGCCCCACGCCTCGCCGAACAGCACCGTTCCGTCCACGTCCGACGCATTGGTGCCCTTGGCAAACAACAGGTCGCCGGTGACGGCGTTCGACCCTGACACCGGCTTGACCGAGATCAGGGCCAGGTCGGCGCGACCATCGCGGTGCTGGTTCGCGTCCCAGTAGGCGAAGTCCGCGGCCAGGTTGCCCATCGTGCTCTCGCCGGACGCGTTCGGCGTACGGGTGAAGTCGGCGGTGACTCGCGCGAGCGGCGTGGCGTAGCGCTTCTTGCCCTGCGCCGTCCAGTAGTCGGCGATGTACTGGAGTTCTTCGTCGAGCGGTACGTCGCGGGTGTTGGCGTGGTTGGTCGACCGGGTGAGCTCGCGGATGACCTCGCCGGTGCGCGGGTCCAGCTTGAGGTTGATCTCGTTGATGAGCGACCCGTGGTTACCGGCCTCGACGACCGGCCGCGGTACGCCGTTCGGGTCCGGAACCATCATGTTGAACCGGCAGTGCCAGTGCCCGGTCACGATCGCGGCGATGTCCGGGGAGGCGTTCGCGGCCAGCTGGAACACCGGGCCCGACGGGTTCGTCCCCGCGTTGTAGTCATTCCCGGCCACGCCGCCGTCGTGGATGTTGATGACGATCGCGTTGACGCCGCGCTTCTTGAGCTGCGCGGCGAGCTTGTTCGCCTGCTCCAGGTCCGACAGCGACTTCAGCCCGGGCTGGTACGACGTCGATCCGGTTTCCGAACCGACCAGCGTCAGGTGGATGAACGCGATCGGCAGTTTCCGGCCGCGGCCGGCGTCGACCCATTCGATGTTGTACGGCGGAACGATCGGCCGACCGGTGTCCGCGTGCACGATGTTCGCGGTGTAGAAGCGGAAGTTCGCGCCCTGGAAGCGGTGTCCGGTCGAGTCGACGAAGTTGTCGTCCCGTCCGCTAACCGGGTACGGCTTGCCTTTCTCCATATGGTCGACGAGGAACTCCACCGAGTGGTCGAGCTCGTGGTTGCCGACGGTGCTGAACTGCAGGCCCAGCGCGTTCAGAGCCTCGATCGTCGGCTCGTTGGCGTGCGCGTCGACCTCGAACGGCCAGCCGTTGAAGTTGTCACCGGACGAGAAGAAGATCGAGTTCCGCTGCCCCTCGCGCAGCCGCTTCAGGTGCGTGGCCAGGTACCCGGCGCCGCCGACGGTCACCTGGACACCGCCCGCGCCGGTGATCACGCTGCCCTGGCTGGGCGTCGTCGGCTGCAGGTATCCGTGGAAGTCGGTGATGTTCAGCAGCTGTACGTCGACGTACCCCGAGGCGTCGTCGAGCGCGTGCGGCGTGGCGTACGCGACGTCGCCGACCGCGGTCGCGGTGGCGATCGCGCCGGTGGTGGTGAGGAACGTGCGGCGGCGGATCCGACTGTTCACGGCAACCTGCTTCCTGGCGGAGGGGTGCGCGTTAGTGCGCATTATTGCCTCTTTCCGACATTATTAGCTGCCGGACCGGACATGCGTCAACGGCCCGGTGAACAATCGGCCAACCTGAGGTCAGAGGCTCCGGGCCGACAGCCGGGGGAGTGAGCCGCGGCTCGCCGCGAGCAGACGCGTGTCGACGGCGTCCTGCGCGAGGCTGGCAGCGCCGAGGGCTACGCACAGCGAGCCGAGGGCAGATGCGTGGAGTTCGGGGACGCGCGGGCAGAGGCGCTCGAGCTCGTCCGCCAGTGGTTCGAGCAGTACGTCGGCAGCCTGGGAGAACGCTCCGCCGAGGACGAGCAGCCGCGGGTCGACGATCGCGATCGCTGTCGCCGCGGCCACTGCCATGCCGCGGGCGTACTTCCGTACGGCGGCCCGCGCCGCCCGGTCCCCGTCCCGAGCGGCCGCGAAGGCGCGTTCGGCCTTGTCCACCGTGGGAATCTCCGCCGGTACGACGGCGTGCAGATACTCGAGCGCCGCCTCCCATGCCACACCCCGCAGCGCAGACATGTCAGCCGCCGCCCCGAATGCCCCCCGCCGCAACTGCCCGTCAAGCACCAACGCCAACCCCGTACGCCGCCCCGCATGCAGAAACACCATGTCTGCCGAGTGATCCGCGCCCCCGCGTCGTAGCTCGGCCAGAGCCGCGAGCTGACTGTCGTTGTCGACGACAACGAGTTGCGCCTTGAAGTGCCCGGCCAGATCGGTACCGCCCCAGTCCGGGATCGCATTGGCCCGGACGACGGTGCCCGCAGCGTCAACCAGCCCCGTCGTACCTGCACCGACGGCCCACACCTGCGCCACCGGCACGCCGGCCTCCCGCGCGCAGTCGGCAATCACTCGGTCAGCTGTCGCCAGCCGCTGCCTCCGCGGTGTCTCCGGCGTCACGGAGCGGTGGGCGTTGGCGAGCATCCGCCCGTCGAGATCGGTGAGCACTCCACGCACCGAGAACGCGCCGATGTCCAGCCCGGCGACGTACCCCGCCTCCGCGCGGAACCGGTAGCTGCGCGCCGGTCGCCCGCGCCCACGGATCGCCGGACTCTCCTCAACCAGCCAGCGCCGCTCCACCAAGCTGGCGAGCACCTCTTCAACTGCAGTACGCCCGAGACCGCTCTGCTCCACGATCTCCGCGACCCGCGCCTCCCCGGCGGACCGCACTACCCCGAGCACCGCCCGCTCATTGAGCTGCCGCAACCGCGAGTGATCCCCACCGTCCGACACCATGATCGCCCACCCTAAACCGACCTACGACGTACGCCGTCGAACTGGGGCCAAGCCCCGGTGACTGGGAACAAGCAATTGCCTGTTCCCAGTCACCGGGAGCTGTGCGCAGTTTCGGCTGGTTGTCTGAAACTGCCTAGCTCGAGCACTTGACGTGCAGTTACGCGCACTGGCTAACTGGCTTCACCCGCCCATGCCCGAGGAGACTCGATGCGCCTGCTCCGGTCTGCTGTCTGCGTGTTCGCCCTGGTTGCCCCGCTCGCACTTCTCCCGCAGTACGCCGGTGCGATCGGTCCCGTCGTTCCCGCGGTTTCACCCCAGCCGCAGCAACTCGTGCAACGTGCCGACGGCTTCCCGATCGCCCCGGTTGTCGGCCTGGTCCGCACCGCGCGCACCGATGCGGATGCCGAGCGCGTCGTACGCCAGGCACTGAACCGCGTCGGCGTGACGAGCATCCGGACCACGAACGGCAGCGACCCCGGTACGCCGACGACCATCTGGCTGGGCCGTGACGCGTCGGTGCTCCGCGCTCTCCGTGTTCCGGACAGCACCGGCCTGCCCGTCGAGGGATACGTCCTCGCCGCGGGCCGCGACCAGCACGATCGCGGTCATGTGGTGCTCGACGGCGTCGATTCCGACGGCACGTACTACGCGGCGCAGTCGCTCGCGCAGCTGATCCAGGCCCGCCCGGGCCGCGACTGGATGCCCGGCGTCGCGATCCGGGACTGGCCGACGATGCGCTACCGCGGCGCGATCGAGGGCTTCTACGGCACGCCGTGGTCACACGCGGACCGCCTGGACGAGCTCAGCTACCTCGGCGACCATCGCATGAACACGTACGAGTACGCGCCCAAGGACGACCCGTACCACCGCGAGCAGTGGCGCGACCCGTACCCGGCCGACAAGCTCGCCCAACTCGCCGAGCTGGTCACCCGCGCGCGCCAGAACAAGGTCGACTTCACCTTCGCGCTCTCGCCGGGCCTGTCGATCTGCTACACCTCGGACGCCGACTTCCAGGCCCTGATCGCGAAATTCCAGGCGCTGTACGACGTGGGCGCCCGATCGTTCAACGTGCCGCTCGACGACATCGACTACAACTCCTGGCACTGCGACGCGGACAAGGCGAAGTACGGCACGGGCGGAGGCGCCGCGGGCCGGGCGCAGAGCGATCTGCTCAACCGGGTGCAACGCGAATGGGTGGAGACCAAGACGGACGTCGCGCCGCTGCAGATGGTGCCGACGGAGTACTACAACGTCAGCGAAACGCCGTACAAGAAGGCTTTGCGGGAGCAGCTCGACACCGACGTGGTGGTGCACTGGACCGGGATCGGGGTGGTGCCGCGGACGATCACGGCGGCGCAGGCGGCCCAGGCGAAGGCCGTGTTCGGTCACGACATCCTGATCTGGGACAACTACCCGGTCAACGACTACGCGGCCGGCCGGTTGCTGCTCGCGCCGTACGGCGGCCGTGAGCCTGCGATCGCCGATCACGTCGCCGGCGTCATCTCGAACCCGATGAACCAGGCCGCGGTCAGCAAGATCGCGCTGTACTCGTTCGCGGAGCTCGGCTGGAACCCCGCGAAGTACGACGCCGACGCCTCCTGGCGTCGCGCGCTGGCGGAGCGGGCAGGCGGCGACCCGGCGACGGCCGCGGCCTTGCAGGTGTTCGCGGATCTGAACACGTACGACGGCACGCTGCATCCGGAGAGCGCGCCGGTGTTCGGTACGGCGGTCGAGCAGTTCTGGCAGCTGTGGCGATCCGGGCAACGCGCCCAGGCGATCGCCGGACTGCGGCCGCGGGTGAAGGCGATCACCGCCGCACCTGGGACGATCCGGTCGGGCGTTGTCGATCCCGCGTTCGCCGCCGAGGCGGAATCGTGGCTCAAGGCAACTGAGTTGTGGGGACAGGCGATGGGGCGCGCCCTCGATCTGCTCGCGGCGCTGGACGCCGGCGACGGAGCGGCGGCCTGGACCGCCCGGCAGCAGATGAGCGCGCTCGTCACCGAGGCCAAGGCGATCCGGGACGGCCGGCTGCCGCACAGCGGTACCTATCCGCGGATCGGTGAACGGGTCGTCGACGAACTGATCGCCGAGACCGGCCGCGTCCACGACCGGTGGCTCGGCGTACAGCCGGGTCGCACCGCGACGACGAACCTGGGGACTTACCAGGACAATGTGCCGGCGCGGATGGTCGACGGCGACCCGAACACGTTCTTCTGGAGCAACGGCGCCCCCGATCAGGGCTCCGAGATCCGGGTCGATCTCGGCGAACCCGCGACGATCGGCGCGATCGAACTGCTGATGGGCAAGACCTCCAGCCCGAACGACTACATCCAGTCGGGCGCGTTGGAGTACTCGCTCGACGGTACGCGATGGACCGAGCTGACCCGCGCGACCACGGCAGAGGTGCGGACCACGGCGCCGGCCGGCACGACCGCGCGTTATGTGCGGTACCGGTCGTTGTCCGCGACCGACTTCTGGGTGGTGGTACGAGAGTTCTCGGTGGAGACGATCGGCGGGCGGAAGACGACGCTGACAGCCAGTGGTACGCCGGCGCCCGCGCCGGGATCGTCGTACCAGCGTGCGGTGGACGGGAACTTGGAGACCGCCTACGTGCCGGTCGCAGCGCCTGGGGTCGGCGATGCGTTGACCGTCGGGTTGTCGGCGCCGAGGGAGTTGGCGGGTCTCACGATTCTCCAGCAGTCGGCGAACGTGGGGTCCGCGGACGTGGAGGTGCAGGTCGGGGGAGCCTGGCAGCGCGTCGGGTCCGTGTCAACGGCGTACGCCGAGGTGCCTGCGAACGATCTTCGCGCCGAAGCCGTGCGGCTGGTGTGGAGGAGCGGGACACCGGCCGTCGCCGAGATTGTGCCGCTGTGGAGTGACACGCCGCTCGCCGGCCTGCACGTCGACGCGGACCGCGCCGACGTAGTCCGCGGCACGGCGTCGAGCTTCGTGGTCGACATCTCCGCCGAACGCGGCGCCGACGTGACCGGCACCCTGCGCGTCGCCCCGCCGGCCGGGTGGACCGTCGATCCGGCCAGTACGTCGGTCACCGTAAAGCGCGGCTTCACCCAGTCCGTCACCGTGAAGCTGACACCTCCCGCCGACGCCGCGCTGGCCGACGTGGACATCCCGGTGACCTTCACCTCCGGCGCAAACACCTTCGACGCCGTACTGCGGGTCGCCGTACGCCCCCGAACCGGTACCGCCAACGTGGCGCTCGACCGCCCGGCCGTTGCCTCAAGCATCGAACCCGGTACGTCGTTCACCGCCGATCTCGCAGTAGACGGAGACACCGCCACGCGCTGGGCCTCCGGCTACGACGACGCCTCGTGGCTCCAGATCGACCTCGGTACGTCGACGCCGCTCGGCAAGCTCGTGCTGCGCTGGGAGGCGGCGTACGGCACGGCGTACCAGGTCCAGGTCTCGGAAGACGGGAGCACCTGGACAACCGCAGCCGAGGTCACCGACGGCAACGGAGGCACCGACACCCTCTGGCTCGACACCACCGCCCGCTACCTCCGCCTCCAGGGCATCCACCGAGCCACCCAGTACGGCTACTCCCTCTACGAACTCGAAGCCTTCGCCAAGACCAGCTGACCCAGAGGCCCGGCCGGTGTGCATTTGGACAGGAGGTGTCAGGCGTTGGGGTAGTGCACCTGAGCGCGAACTCGTTCTCGCGTACGGTGTCTCGCCGGTGCACTACCTGTCGAACCGAACTGTCCGTCGCTTGATTGCTGCTGGGAGGTCCGGGTACCGGGAGGGGCGATGGAAGGAGTGACGGACATGCCGGCTGGATCGAATCGGAAGCGGGAACGGCAGTACGAGCACATCAAGGCGGGCCTGAAGGACCGGGGCCGGAGCGAGGACGTCGCCGAGGAGATCGCGGCGCGGACCGTGAACAAGGAACGCGCTCGCAGCGGCGAGTCGAAGGAGTCGAGCCGCTCCTCCACACACGACATCTCGTCCGGACGCCGCGGCGGCCTGCGCTCGCACAGCGGTTCGAAGGGCCGCACCAAGGAACAGCTCTACAACGAGGCCAAGCAGAAGAACATCAAGGGCCGCTCCACGATGACAAAGGCTCAGCTCGCCAAGGCCGTCGGTCGTTAGCCAGTACCCACCTACCGGGTCGCTCGGAGGCGGTCGTACTCTTCGGCGGTCACCGGGAGGACGACGCCGTGGCAGGGGTCCTTCGGCAGGCGGTGGTCCGCAGAAGGGGTCCATCGGCCGCCGGCGAGGTCGGTCGTCTCGAAGGGGACGTACCGGTGCTCCGCGGTGAATTCGTCGATCCAGAGATACCACTTGTTCTCGGTGTTCGACTTGTACACCAGCGGGCCCTCGCCCTGGCTGATCGTGCCCAGGCCGATGCCTTCGGCCAGCGGCTTCCACTCGGCGGCGGTCAGCGACGTCGAGGTTTCGGAGAAGATCGACTTGCCGAGCGGTGCGCCGCCGGTGCGGCTGCGTTCGTCCTTCAGGAAGCGGTAGTACACGCCGTCGTGGTCGATCACGGTGGTGTCGATCGTGTGCCAGCCCCGGTCGATCCAGACCCGGGGCTCGGAGAAGTCGCGGAAGTCGCGGGTGGTCGCGTACATGATGCGGTTGTAGCTGACACCCTCGTGGTCGGCGTTGTCGTAGAGCGTGGAGGACCAGTGCACGACGTACGCCTCCTGTTCTGGGTCCCAGATCGCCTCCGGGGCCCAGGTGTTGCCGGCCTCGGGCGGTGCGACCTCGACGAGCCGGCCGGGTCCCCAGTTCACGAGATCCGCTGACTCCCAGACCATGATCGAGCGGCTGCCTCGGCGCTGGTGACGGTCCCAGTCGCGGCTGCTGAAGAGACGCAGGTCGGTGGCGACCAGGTAGAACCGGTCGCCTTCCGGGGAACGGACGATGTGCGGATCGCGGACGCCGCACTCGCCCAGGGTGGAGCGCAGGACCGGTTCGCCGCCGTTGAGGTCGTTGAAGTGCAGCGGGTCGTTGCCGTCGCTCAAGGCGAAGTAGATCTGCTCACCGTCGACGGACTCGCGCTTGAAATGTGCGTACAGGTAGCCCGCGTAGGGGTGTCCGGATGTCATGAGTGATCCAGGCGGAGGACCCGGGCCGCAGGCTCGGGGGAGTTGGCGGTGATGACCAGCGCGTCGTCGGTCCAGGAGTAGGTCCAGTCGCCGAGGTCGGTGGGGAAGTGCGGTGCGAGCTTCGAGCGCGGGATCGGGATGCTGATCGTGGACGGGCCGGGGACGCGGTGCCAGACACTGAGGTAGGAGACGTCGGGACCATTGAGTGCGAGAGCGATCCAGTCGTCGGTCCACAGCGGTAGGCCGAGCGGCCAGGCGGGGACGAGTGTGTGCAGATCATCGAGTACGGCGCGATGGGCGGTCAGCGCCGACCGGACGAGGTCCAGCTCGGCCGGCGTCATCCGGTTGAGGTGACCCGAGAGGTAGAGCCGGCCGAGGATGCCGTTGACGAGTGCGAGGGTGAACTCCTCGGGGGTCGTGCCGGTGATCGGGTAGGCCCAGTTGCCGGCCTGCTCCGGGAGTACGGCGGCGGGCGCGGCCGCGGAGATCGGTGCGTAGAGCAACGGATGTTCCTGGTCCGAGGTCGACTGCAGATGCAGGCGGGACAGCATCGCGTAGTCCATCCGCATCGCACCGGAGCCGCAGTTCTCGATCAGCAGCTCCGGATGGCGTTCCTGGACCGCGTCCAGCCAGCTCAGCAGTGCCCGGTTGTGTTCCAGCAGGCCTTGCCCCAGAGACGTCCCGTCCTTGTCGGTTCCGGGCCCGGTCATGGTGTTGTTGTCGAACTTGAAGAAGCCGATGCCGAACTCGTCGACGAGGCGGTCGACAGTGGCGTCGAGGTGCTTGCGGGCGGCGGGACTGCGCAGGTCGAGCAGGTAGCGGCCGTTCTCGGCGATTCGCCTGCCGTGGCGGGTGAGGAACGCGTCGTCGGGGAGTTCGCCGGCGATCGGTGAGTGCACGCCGATGACCTCGGGCTCGAGCCAGAGGCCGGGCACCATCGCGTGGTGGCGGATCCGGTCGATCACCTCGGCGAGGCCGTTCGGGAACCGCGTCGTCGACGGTTGCCAGGCGCCGACGGTGTTCCACCAGTCGCCTTCGGCGTACCAGCCGGCGTCGATACAGAAGTAGTCCGCCCCGACCTCGGCCGCGGCGTCGATCAGCGGCAGCAGTTTCTCGGTCGTCGGGTCGCCCAGCAACGTGTTCATGTAGTCGTTGAAGATGACCGGCATCCGGTCGTCGATCGGGCGCCGGTTCCGGATCGTACGACGCTGCCGCGTGAGCGCCGCGAACACACTGCCTGCGTCGGTCCCGGCAACGAGTGAAACCGGCACCGTCGTGAACGGCGTGCCGGCGGTGACCTCGACGGTCCACTGGTGTTCATGATCGGTCGGTCCGCTCAGCAGCAGGTAGCCACCGCGTTCGGTCTCGCCGAGCTCGTAGTGCCATGGACCGTTGTGCTCGATCTGCCAACCGAGGGCGTACGGCGTACTTCGGTCGACCAGAACGCCGATGGGCAGAGTCTCTCCCGAGGACCACGAGTTCGTGCTGGTCACCGCGTGCCGGCTCTTGGCGACGTGGTGATGCGGGTCGCGGACGATGTCGGCAAGCACCTCGCGGACCGCGCGCTTCGACCACCGGTTCTCGGCCATCCAGCTGTTCGCGGCCGAGTACAGCTCGGCGTCGATCGACTCGAGGCCGACCGTGAGAGACGACAGGAACGTGAGCTCCAGAGAGCCCGGTCCGCTGATCGAGGCCTCGGTCCAGGTGCGTACGCCGGCTCGCGCTTCGAAGACGCTGGTGACGCGGAGGCCCGTGGCCGGCTCCTCCTGGACGATGCGCAGCATGGTCGGAGTCTCGTCGTGCCGTACGTACCGCAACTGCCGCCCGAGGACGGTGCCTGCCTGACGGTTGCTGGAATGACCGTGCCCCACGGCGGAGACCTCCACCAAGGGCTGACTCGGATCGGGCTCGTCACCCGTCGGCTGCGAGGCCTCGCGGACAGCGACCAGCCGGACGGGACCTTCGTCGAGGGCGAACGTCAGTGCGAGTTCCGGCGTACTCCAGTGCAGCAGGTTGTTCACAAGGCCTCAGTTCGTCGGCGGGCGGTGTGCGAGCAGGTAGTCCTCGACGGTGAACAGGTGCGCGGCCATCCGGTTCCGGGCGCGATCGGGGTCGTGGCTGCTGAGGGCGGCGAGGATCGAGAGGTGTTCGCGGTGCGCGGTCTCGTCGGCGCCGGGCTCCGAGATGGATCGGCGCAGCCGGTCCCGCATCGTGCGGCCGCCGAGAGCATCGATGAGAGCGGTCAGCACCGGATTGCCGGCCGCCTCGGCGATGATGCGATGGAAGGCGATGTCGTTCTCGATGACGGCCTCGTGATCGGGCTCCGGGAGCGCGAGCTCGGCCTCGTTGCGCCGCAGCAGGTCTTCCGCGGCGGCCAGTTTGTCGACGGCGATGTCGCGGGCCGCCAGCGCCGCGACCTCCGTCTCCAGGATCCGCCGTACGACATGCAGATGATGAGTCCCGTTGCCGTCCTGCAGGTCGACGACGAAGCCCATCGGGGCGAGCAGCATGGACGGATCGAGCTTGGTGACGTAGGTGCCGTCGCCCTGCCGGGTCTCGAGGACGCCCATGATCGACAGCGCCCGAACGCCTTCGCGCAGCGGATTCCTGGAGACGCCGAGCGCCGCGGCGAGGTCTCTCTCGATCGGCAGCCGATCACCCGGCCGGAGCCGGCCGTCGATGATCATCTGCCGGATGCTCTGGACGACCACGTCGGTCTGTGACGAACCCGCGACCCGGGGATGCAGAGTGGACCTTTCCTGGCTCATGGCTGCTCCCCAGAGGCGCGTGCCGCCCAGTATTTGCCATCCGGGAAGCTGTAGGTCTCGAGCGACTCCCTGTACATCTCGGCACTGTAACCGGGCGCGTCCGGCAGCGCGTACGCCCCCTCGCGGACGATGCACGGATCCACGAAGTGTTCGTGCAGGTGGTCGACGTACTCGGTGACGCGGCGGTCGAGACTGCCGGAGACGGCGACATAGTCGAAGATCGCGAGGTGCTGGACGAGCTCGCACAGGCCCACGCCACCCGCGTGCGGGCAGACCGGCACGTCGAACCAGGCAGCGAGCAGGTAGACCGCGAGTACTTCGTTGACGCTGCCGAGGCGAGCCGCGTCGAGCTGGCAGTAGTCGAGCGCACCGGCCTGGAACATCTGCTTGAACAGCACCCGGTTCATGCCGTGCTCCCCGGAGGCGACCCCGATCGGAGCGACCGCTTTGCGGATCGCCGCGTGGCCGAGGATGTCGTCCGGGCTGGTCGGCTCCTCGATCCAGAGCGGCTCGAACTCGGCCAGCGCCTTCACCCACTCGATCGCCTCGGGCACGTCCCAGACCTGGTTCGCGTCGATCATCAGATTTCCGCCCGGACCGAGTACCTCGCGGGCGATGCGGCAGCGCCGGATGTCGTCGTCCACGTCGGCGCCGACCTTGAGCTTGACGTGTTTGTAGCCGGCGGCAACGGCTTCCTCACAGAGCCTGCGCAGCTTGGCATCGGAGTACCCGAGCCAGCCGGCCGACGTGGTGTAGCAGGGATAGCCGGACGCCGCGAGCTCCTCGATCCGTTGCTTACGGCCACTTTCGCGGGACGCGAGCATCGTCACCGCCTGGTCCGGGGTGAGGACGTCGCTCAGGTACCGCAGGTCGGCCGCCCGGACGAGCTCTTCGGGTGACATCTCGGACAGGAGCCGCCACAGCGGTACGCCGGCCCGGCGGGCGGCCAGGTCCCACAGAGCGTTCATCACCGCGGCCAGCGCAAGGTGGATCACACCCTTGTCCGGTCCCAGCCATCGCAGCTGGGAGTCCGACTGGAGCTCCCGGTAGACCGCGCCGAGGTCGTCGCAGAGTACGTCGACGTCACGACCCACCAGCGGCTCGGCGCGCTGCTCCGCCGCGGACACGCAGAGATCGTTGCCGCGCCCGATCGTGAACGTGAAGCCGTACCCGGACAAGGACGGGTCGTCGGTGTGCAGGACGACGTACGCCGCCGAATAGTCACCGTCCTTGTTCATCGCGTCCGAGCCGTCGCGGGTGAGCGACGTCGGGAAGCGGACATCGACGACCTCCACCGAGGTGATGCGTGGCATGGCGACCCTCACTGGTCCGAGATAGATAGGACTTTTCTCCAACTTTGATGGCGTTCAGTATGGACCACGCGGAGCGTCGGCGCTACGATCCGGGAAATTCATGGGATCAATCCTTGTTTCTCGATGGAAGGCTCCTCGATGAGCGACCTGGTGAGCTCAGACCGGTCCGGCATCCACACGCTGTTCTACGACCGGCCGGCGGCGACCTGGCTGGAGGCGTTGCCGCTCGGCAACGGCCGCATCGGCGCGATGTGTTTCGGAGGTGCCGGAAGCGATCGCATCGGGCTGAACGACGAGACGCTGTGGTCGGGCGGCCCGGAGACCGCGCGGCTGCTGTCCACTCCGCTCGGAGCGACCGGAGCGGACGCGGTCGACGCGGTCCGCGAGGCGTTGCGGGCGGGCGACATCCGTCGCGCCCACGAGTTGGCCGGCGGATTTCACTCCGGCTACTCGCAGGCGTACCTGCCGCTCGGTGATCTCCTGCTCGATGTCCGCGTCGGCGGATCCACACCGGTCGCGGACCAGGTCACGCAGTACAGCCGAACACTTGATCTCGACGCCGCGGTGGCCATCACGCAGTACGACGTCGGCGGGGTGAGCGTTCGGCAGGAGGCCTTCGTCAGCGCGCCCGACGGCGTACTCGTCGTACGGTTGACGGCTTCTGAGCCGCAGTTGGCGCTCACGTGCCGGTTGACGTCGAAGCTGCAGTCGCGAGCGCAGGCGGTCCAGGGCGGGCTAGGCCTGTTCCTGCAGGCGCCGGCCGATGTCGCGCCACCGCATCGAGACGTGCCGCAGCCGATCCGGTACTCCGACGGCGCGGATCGCGGGATGGCCGCCGCGATCGCGCTCCGGGCAACGAGTGACGGCGAGATCCAGGCGACCGCGTCGGAACTCGTCGTCGACGATGCGACCGAGATCATCCTCGTCCTCTCCACTGCGACGGGGTACGACGGACCGTCGACGACTCCGACCCGGACGGGTGACGAGTGCTGGGCCGCCGCCGACGAGACCGTGCTCGCGGCCCTCGACCGCGACTACGCCGTACTGCTGGACGATCACCAGCGAGATCACCGGGACCTGTTCCGTCGTTCGTCGCTGGAACTGACCGGGCCGACAGAGGAGTCCCGGCTGCCGACCGATCAACGGGTGGCGCGCGCCGCCGATGATCCCGCGCTGGCCGCGCTGCTCTTCAATTACGGCCGCTACCTGATGATCGCGAGCTCGCGGCCGGGCGGGCTGCCGACGAACCTGCAGGGGATCTGGAACGAAATCCTGCGCCCGCCGTGGAGCTCGAACTTCACGGTGAACATCAACACCGAGATGAACTATTGGCCGGCGGAGACCACAAACCTGTCCGAGTGCCACGAGCCGCTGCTCAGGTTTATCGATAGCCTCGCGCTGGCTGGACGCAGTACCGCCCGCGAGCGCTACGGGTGTGGAGGCTGGACCGCGCACCACAACACGGACGCGTGGGGCTGGACGTTCCCGGTCGAGGGCGATCCGCGGTGGTCGAACTGGCCGATGGCAGGTGCCTGGCTGGTCCGCCACCTGTGGGACCACTACGAGTTCACGGGCGATCTGGAGTTCCTCGGACAGTCCTGGCAGGCGCTGCGCGGAGCGGCGGAGTTCTGCCTCGACTGGCTCGTCGAGATGCCCGACGGCAGCCTCGGTACGGCGCCGTCGACCTCACCGGAGAACGACTACATCGCGGCCGACGGGCAACCGGCGTCGGTCACCGTGTCGTCGACGATGGACCTGGCCCTGATCTCGGACCTGTTCGACCGGGTCGAGCGGGCGGCGCAGCTGCTGGACGTCGTGGACCCGATCGTCGGCGAGCTGTCGACCGCCCGCAAGCGCCTGCCCGAACCGTCAATCGGCGCGCAAGGACAGTTGCAGGAATGGGCAGCCGACCTGCCGGAGGAAGATCCGCACCACCGGCACATGTCCCATCTGGTCGGCCTGTATCCGGGTGACGCGATCACGCCCGGCGGTACGCCGGTCCTCGCCGCGGCGGCCACGCGCACACTGGACCTGCGTGGCGACGAGGCGACCGGTTGGTCGCTCGCCTGGAAGATCTGTCTGCGTGCGCGTCTCCGGGACGCGGCGGCTGCGCACCGCCTGGTTCAGGCGTTCCTCCGGCCGGCGGACGACGCCGCCAAGGGGCGTCCCGGAAGCGGTGCGGGGGTCTATCCGAACCTGTTCTGTGCGCACCCGCCGTTCCAGATCGACGGCAACTTCGGTGCGACCGCGGGGATCGCGGAGATGCTGCTGCAGAGCCACACCGGCGAGATCGAGGTGTTGCCGGCCCTTCCGGCGGAGTGGACCAGCGGCCGGGTGACGGGCCTCAGAGCCCGCGGCGGAGTCGTCGTCGACATCGCGTGGACACCGCAGCGCGTCGAGACAGTCCTGACCGCCGACCGGGATCAGGAGCGGGTCGTCCGCCAGGGCGGCGTACTGGTGCCGGTCCGACTGACCGCCGGAATCGGTCACCGGGTGAGCTCGACATGATCCCCGGCCTGGACGAGGAGGTTCCATGGCAACGCTGACAACTGTCCGGCCGCCCGCGGGCGAGCTGCCGAACCGGCCGAAGCGACGACGCCGACGGGAGCGCCCCGGATTCAAGGGATTCCGGCGCAGCCTTCGGCGGCACTGGACGATGTACCTGTTGATGGTCGTGCCGCTGGTCTGGTTCGCGGTCTTCAAGTACATCCCGATGTCGAACGCGGTCCTGGCGTTCAAGAGTTTCAACGTGACCAAGGGCATCTGGGGAAGCCCCTGGGTGGGTTGGCAGAACTTCGAGCTGTTCTTCCACAACCCGGTGTTCTGGACCCTGGTGAAGAACACCTTCCTGCTCTCGGTCTACACCGTCGCGGCCAGCTTCCCGATCGCGATCATCCTCGCCCTGGCCCTGAACGAGATCCGCGTGGGTCTGTTCAAGAAGACGGTCCAGCTGGTCACCTACGCGCCGTACTTCATCTCGACCGTGGTGGTCGTGTCGATGACGATCCTGATGCTGTCGCCGCGGCTAGGCCTCGTCAACGAGGGGCTCGGGTTCTTCGGCGTATCGGCGGTCGACTTCCTCGGCAACCCGGACTACTTCCGGCACATCTACGTCTGGTCCGACGTCTGGCAGACCACCGGGTACTCCGCGGTGATCTACCTCGCGGCGCTGGCCGGGGTCGATCCGGCGCTGCACGAGTCGGCCAAGATCGACGGCGCCACCCGATTGCAGCGGATCCGGCACGTGGACCTGCCGGGCATCATGCCGACCGCGGTGATCATCCTCGTCCTTGCCGTCGGCAACATCATGGCGATCGGCTTCGAGAAGGCGTTCCTGCTGCAGAACCCGCTCAACCTGAGCCAGTCGGAGATCATCGCGACCTACGTCTACAAGACCGGTCTGCTGAACGCCGACTTCAGCGGGGCGACCGCGGTGGGGCTGTTCAACTCGGTGATCAACCTGGTCCTGCTGCTGATGGTCAACACGATCGCCAAACGGGTCACCGGGAACGGATTGTGGTCATGAGCGTCGAGACTGAAGCCAGAACGTTGCCGAGCAAGAGAGTCGAGCGTCGGGCGGCACGCGCACGCCGGATCCGCGAGCCGCGCACGGACCGCCTCTTCTTGTTCTGCGTGTACCTGCTGCTCGTGGTGTTCTTCCTGGTGGTGCTGCTGCCGCTGCTCTACATCGTGGCCAGTTCGTTCAGCAGTCCCGCGGCCGTGTCGTCGGGGCGAGTGCTGTTCTGGCCGGTGGAGTTCTCGCTGCGCGGGTACCACGCGGTGTTCGAGAACCCGCAGATCGTCCAGGGGTACGTGAACTCGTTGTTCTACACGGTGGTCGGCACGATCGTCAGCGTCACCATGACGATCGCGATCGCGTACCCGCTGTCGCGCCGTACGCTCGTCGGCCGCAACGTCGTGATGACGCTGATCCTGTTCACGATGCTGTTCACCGGCGGGCTCATCCCGACGTACCTGGTGGTGCAGTCGGCCGGCTTGCTGGACACCCGGTGGGCGCTGATCATCCCGCAGGCGATCGGCGTCTGGCAGGTCATCATCGCCCGCACCTATTTCCGTACGGCGATCCCCGACGAACTGGTCGAGGCCTCCCAGCTGGACGGCTGCGGTGACCTCAGGTTCCTGTGGTCGGTGGTCATCCCGTTGGCGAAACCAATGATCGCGGTGGTCGCGCTGATGTACGCGATCATGCAGTGGAACTCGTACTTCGACGCCCTGATCTACCTGAAGAACCCGGACCTGTTCCCGCTGCAACTCGTGCTGCGCAACATCCTGATCCTGAACACAACCGGAGGTGGGGCGGTCGACGCCTCCATCGTGATCCAGCGCCAGGAACTCGCCGATCTGCTCAAGTACTCGCTGATCGTGGTCGCCAGCGTGCCGGTGCTGCTCATCTACCCGTTCGTCGCCCGCTATTTCACCAAGGGAATCCTGATCGGCGCCGTCAAGGGCTGATCCCGGTACCACCTCCGTATCACCTCAACCCCTGTGAGGGACGTAATGTCTGTAAAACTCAGTACGCGGAGGCGTGCCGCGATCGTCGGCACCAGCCTCCTGGCACTCGCCCTCGTGGCCTGCTCCGGCAGCAAATCGGACAACGACTCGGCGAACAAGCCGTTGCCGACGATCACCGGAAATCCCGATGTCACGCTGAACGTCTTCGCGCCGCAGTCGGCCGACACGAACCTCGCCACGAACGACTTCACCAAGCTGGTGAAGGAGAAGTTCAACATCACCGTCAAGTGGCAGACCACGACGTTCGACGGCGGTCCGTCGAAGGAGAAGCGGCAGATCTCGCTGGCCAGCGGCGACTACCCCGATCTGTACCTGCTGATCCCCTGGGTCGACCAGTTCACCCCGGCGGAGCTGCTCAAGCTCGGCAACCAGGGTGTCGTCGTACCGCTGAACCAGCTGATCGACCAGTACGCGCCGAACATCAAGAAGGCGCTGGACTCCACGCCCGAGTGGAAGGCGATGGCGACCGCGCCGGACGGCAAGATCTACGGGATGCCGCAGTGGGTCGACTGCTTCCACTGTTCGTACCCGGACAAGCTGTGGATGAACTCGGCGTGGCTGAAGAAGCTGGGCCTCGAGCAGCCGAAGACCACCGAGGACCTGCGGAAGGTGCTCCAGGCGTTCAAGACCCAGGACCCGAACGGTAACGGCAAGGCCGACGAGATCGCGCTCAGCGCGAACGTCCGCGACAACCTCATCCCGTACTTCATGAACGCCTTCATCTACGACCCGCAAGGGCAGAACAACAGCGGCGGCAACAACTCCACACTGGTTCTCAACAACGGCAAGGTCGACGTCCAGGCGAACAAGGACGGCTGGCGCGAAGGCCTGCGGTACATCAACTCGCTCTACAAGGAAGGCCTGATCGACAAAGGCGCCTTCACGCAGAACCCGGACGCGATGCAGCAGCAGGGCAACCACGGCGGCTCGGTCATCCTCGGCGCGGGCACCGTCATGCACTCGGGCATCTTCGTCACCGTCGGTTCGGCGGACGGGCGGGACCAGCAGTACGACGCGGTACCGCCGCTGACCGGTCCGAGTGGCGCGAACTACGCCAGCTACGTCTTCCCGAGCATTCCCGGCGCAACGTTCGTCCTGACGTCGAAGGCCACACCGGAGAAGCAGATCCAGGCGATCAAGATGCTCGACTACATCTTCACCGATGAGGGACAGAACAACGGACAGTTCGGCATGGAGGGCAAGGCCTGGACCAAGCCCGGTCCCGGCGATGTGGCGCTCGACAAGTCGCTGAAGCCGAGCTTCAAGCAGATTCCCCTGAAGCCCGGGTCGAAACCGCGGAACAGCGGCTGGGGCCCGCTGGCGCAGTACAACAACACCGCGAAGTACCGCAACTCCGAGGTCATCGACACCGACACCCACTCGCAGGCGGGGTACGAACGCAAGCTGTTCGAGGCCACCAAGCTGTACGCCGGCCACGAAGACAAGGCCCAGATCTACCCGTTCTGGAAGGTGTGGATCGACCCGACGCTGGCCAACGAGGTCGCGACGCTGCAGACCAACATCGAGAACTACATTCAACAGAACGCGCTCCAGTTCGTGACCGGTTCGAAGAACATCGACACCGACTGGGACAGCTACGTCAAGGGTCTCGACGGCCTCGGCCTGAAGCGGTACCTGGAGATCCAGCAAACGGCGTACGACAAGGTCCCCAACAAGTAGCCCACCCATCGGGACCGGCCGGAAGGCCGGCCGGTCCCCAGCAGTGATGAGGAGTCAAACCGTGGCTGTCGGCCCCTTCGAGCCGTCGTTCGAGTCCCTGACCACGTTCGAGTGCCCGGACTGGTTCCGGGACGCGAAGTTCGGCATCTGGTCACACTGGGGGCCGCAGTCGGTGCCGCGGTACGGCGACTGGTACGCGCGGAACATGTACCGCCAGGGCACGGATCAGTACCGCTACCACCTCCGCACCTACGGGCACCCCTCCGAGGTGGGCTGGAAGGACGTCGTACCGCAGTGGAAGGCGGAGCGCTTCGATCCGGAGGCCCTGATGGACCGGTTCGTCGCCGCGGGCGCGCGGTACTTCGTGGCGCAGGCGGTCCACCACGACAACTTCTTCAACTACGACTCGGCCGTGCACGCCTGGAATTCGGTGAAGGTCGGTCCAGGCAAGGACATCGTCGGCCTGTGGAAGGCGGCTGCCGACGGACGCGGGCTGCCGTTCGGCATCACCGAGCACCTGGGCGCCGCGCTCGGGTGGCTGGCGGTCAGCAAGGGCAGCGACAAGGACGGCCCGTTCGCGGGGACGCCGTACGACGGAACGGATCCGCGCTACCGCGACTTCTACCTCGACAACGCGCGCTACTTGCCGGCCGAGGACATCGACGTCCACGACCCGTGGTACCTGGACGATCCTGGCTGGCACGCGCACTGGCTGGAGGCGGTGACCGAGATGATCGACCGGTACCAGCCCGACCTGCTGTACTCCGACGGGCCGCTGCCGTTCGGCGAGGCCGACTACACGCCCGGTCTCGAGGCCGTGGCCCGGTTGTACAACACGAGCGTGCGCGCCCACGGGACGAACCGTGCCGTCTACCAGCAGAAGGATCGCCGGCCGGAGGTGAGTGCTGTCGGCGTGATGGACATCGAGCGCAGCCAGACCGCGGCCATCCATCCGTTGCCGTGGCAGACCGACACCTCGGTCGGTGACTGGTTCTACAACGTCCGCGACGTCTACAAGACCGCCGGGCACGTGATCGAGATGCTGGTCGACATCGTCTCGAAGAACGGGAACCTCCTGCTGAACGTGCCGCAACTGCCCGACGGCTCCATCGACCTCGAGTGTTCGCAACTGCTCGACGACCTCGGCGCCTGGACGCAGACCTGCGGCGAAGGCATCTACGGCACCAGGCCGTTCCGGGTGTTCGGTGAAGGGCCGGCGAGCGTGGTCATCGACGGGTTCACCGAAGACCGCGTGAACTGGACGAGCTCCGATTTCCGGTTCACCCGCCGTGACAACACCGTCTACGCGTTCCAGCTGGCTTGGCCGACCGACGGACGCGCGGTGATCCGCAGCTTTGCGGGGCATGAGTCCGTCGCCGGCGTGCGGCTGCTCGGCCACGGAGCTATCCCCTTCGAGCAGGCCCACGGCATCCTGGTGGTCCGCCTTCCGGAGACACGTCCGGTCGACGTCGCGCATTGTCTCGCCATCGATCTGCGCGCCGAGTAAACCTCGCACTACCGGTGCCCTCGGCAACCAACTGGTGTCTGGCTAGTGGTAGTCGGCGACGGTGGTGACGAACGCGGCGGCGGTTGTGAACGTCAGCGGTGGTTCGGGGTTCCAGCCGAGCACGTTGCCGGTGCGGACGCCGGGGACCTCGGACCAGCCGGGGATGTCGGCCAGGCGATCGGAGCCCAGTGAGTTCGGGCGTTGGTCGTACAGCACGAGGTCGGCGGGATGTTTGCTGGCGAGGTCGGTCCACTTCACCACCTCCCACCCGCCTGCCGTGGTGGTCGGTGTGAAGTGCACGCCTGCGTCGGCGAGGAGGTGGAGGCTTGGCCAGTAGGCCGGATTCGCGACGTAGGCGTCGGTGTCTGTGCCGCCCGACAGGGCGACCACCTGCACCGGCGCATCTTGAGCGAGCTTCTTGCTCAGCGCGGCGATTGCCGTCGTGAGGTCGGCTTCGGAGTCCGGGAGGCTGTCCGGGGTCAGTGCTTGTGCCAGTTCGTGGAAGCGGCCGATGACGGATTGGAGAGTCCGGTCGCCGGCGATGCCGATCAGCAGACTCGGCGCGAGGCCTTCGAGTTCCTCGGCGACGGACGGCGTGACGCCGTACACCTCACCCGCGTAGGTGACGCCCACCACGAGGTCGGGGCGCAAGGACTTGACCAGGTCGAGGTCGATGCCGTCACCGGAGCCGACGCAGGGCACGTCCAGCCCGGCCGCCGTGGGAACAGCTCCGCTCTCGGCGTGGTGCTGGGAGCCGAAGTACCCCACTACCGGTACGCCGAGCTGCTCCAACGTTTGTGCAGCCTGCGCGTACGCAAGCACCCGCGCCGGGCGACCGGTCAGCGCGAGGTGCTGCTGCCGATCATCGTCGAACGACCAACCACTGGATTCCATGCCGGCACAGTCCTCCCGTCGAGTTGACACACAGAGACCATCATCAGTCGTCTCACCGCCGGCCGCAGCGGTACAGCGTGTCAGGGGGCTTATGGGGCCAGCAGAGCGCCGAACTGCTGCTCGACTGCCTTGAGTGTCTGCTCGACCGTCTGCCCATCGACCACGATGACGCGTGCGTCGGTCCCCTCGAGCTGACTTTGGATCAGCTCCCAACCCCAGACCAGACCGCCGTGCTCGCCGCCTGGATTCCTGCCTTCCAGCCGTGCGAGCTGTTCGTCCTTGGACGGCATCAGCCACACGGCGTTCTCGGCGACCCCAGCCATCGTCGGAGTGACGAAGGCGCCTTCGACAACTACCGATGTCTCCCCAGGCAGCGCCTGGATGTCCTCGATGATCATCGGCCGACGGTCGAAATCTCCCGGCCCGCTCCCCAACACATGAAGCCCCGCCGCAGCCGCGCGCTGCTCATGATCGGAGGTATGAGCGTCCACGCTGTACCAATGAAAACCGTACTTTGCCGCCAGCAACCGACTGATCGTCGTCTTACCCGCTCCGGCCGGTCCACCCATCCAGAAGATCATATAAATCAAGTCTATCCACGGTGCCCTAGCCAGTTGGGGCGGTCAGCTGCACCGTCTGGCCGGTGCTGATCGAGTCTTCGATCGCGCAGATGATCTGAGTGACGAGTACGCCGTGGTTGATATCCGGTCCGAGGTCGCCGCCGTCGACGAGTCCCGCTGCGAAGTCCTGCACCATCCACACGGCCGGGCCGACCTGTGATCGCCCGATCCGGCCGGAGACCGGCCACGCAGACCGGTACTTGTCGCTCACCACGGTGAGGCCCTGATGCGACAGATCCGCGGTCACCGACCCCTCGGTACCGATCACCTGGAACCGGAAGTCGACGATGCCGTCACCGGCATCCGGGAGCGTCCAGGCCGAGGAGAGCGTCGCCGTCGATCCGTCGTCGAAGGTGACCAGCGCGTGTACGACGTCCCAGGTGTCGATGCCTCGCCTGGCGAGGACGCCACGCGACCCCACCGCGCTCACCGAAACGGGCCTCCTGCCGGTGAGCCACAGGACGAGGTCGAGCGTGTGCGGCATGAGGAACCAGGCCGGCGACGACTGCGCCGCCCACGACAGCATCGTGGTCGGCACGAAGAAGGAGTTGCTCAGGGTGGCCGACGCCGTGATCGGTTCCCCAACGCTCGTCATCGCTGCCTTGGCCTGCACCACGTGCGGGTTCCAGCGGTTCTCGAAGCCGACGAGGCATCGAACGCCCGACCGGTGCACCGCGGCGGCAATGGCGCGGGCGTCGTCCAGGGTGGTGGCGACCGGTTTCTCGATCAGCAGATGCTTGCCCGCGTCGGCCACATCGACCGCGACCTCGCGATGCGCGAAGTCCGGGGTCGCCACAATCACGGCGTACGGATCGAAGCTCTCGAGCAACTCGACGTGCGACGCGACGACGGGCAGGCCGGTGGCGGCACGAGCCTCGTCGGCCACCTTGACCGAGGGCTCGGCGAGTCCGACGACGGTGACGTCCGGCTGTCCCTGGAGAGCCTCGGCGAACAGCCTCCCGCGCAAACCGGCGCCGACAATACCTATGGTGACCATCAGAACAGTGTGAAGCCGCCGTCGACCTTGACGACAGAGCCGGTCATGAAACTGGACGCCTCGCTCGCCAGGAAGATCGCCACCGGCCCCAGCTCCGGCGGCAACCCGTAGCGCTTCATGGCCGCGGGATCGACACACCACTGCTTGAACTCCGGCTGGTCGACCGGCGACATCTCCGTGAGGAAGTACCCCGGCGCCATCGCGTTCACGCGGATCCCGTGCGGCGCCCACTCGGCCGCCAGCGCCTTGGTCAATTGATGGACCGCGGCCTTGGACGACAGGTACGACGCCTGCCAGCGCGGCTGGTTGACGATCTCGGCCGACATAGAACCGACGTTGACGATGGTGCCTCCGCCCCGCTGCGCCATCCGGCGTCCGACCGCGCGACTGCAGTACCAGACGCCGTCGACGTTGACGGAGAACACGTCGTGCCACGCCTCGTCGGGCGTCTCGAAGGCCCGGCCGGCGACGCCGATGCCGGCGTTGTTGAGCAACACGTCGATCTCGCCGAACTCGGTACTGACCTGCTCGACCGCACGTTCGACGTCCTCGACATCGGACACCTCGAGTTGTACGCCGTACGCGCGAATGCCGAGCTCGCGCAGTTCGTCCGCGGCGGCCTCGGCCGCTGCGAGCGTGCGCGCCGTCACCGCCACCGCCGCCCCCGCGTCGCCGAGCGCCTCGGCCATCGCCCGCCCAAGCCCCCGGCTACCACCGGTGACCAAAGCAACCTTGCCCTCGAGAGAAAACTTCTGCATCGCGTTCATGGCGTCCTTTCGATGGGGTTGTGCGTCACTGACGAGTTTCCACCAGTCGCCCACGGCGCATGAAAGTATGCAGAAACTATGTGATGAGGAGGATGAGCGCATGAGCGACTCGCGGCTCGCCTCGATCAAGGGGCAGTTGGTCGTGTCGTGTCAGGCCTATCCCGGTGAGCCGATGCGGTCGCCGGCCATCATGGCTGCCGTCGCGCAAGCAGTTGTCGCTGGTGGCGCGAAAGGGGTCCGGGCTCAGGGCATCGAAGACATCGAGGCCATTCGCCCACTTGTCGAGGTCTGCCTGATCGGATTGGTCAAACGCGGAGCCGACGGTGTCTTCATCACGCCCACGGTCGCGGACGCCCTGGACTGTGTCGCCGCCGGCGCGGACATCGTCGCCGTGGACGGCACGCGCCGCGATCGCCCCGACGGACAGCCCCTGGCCGCGACCGTAGCCGCCGTCCATGCAGCAGGCGCCCTGGTGATGGCCGACTGCGGCAGTCTCGACGACGCCCTCTACAGCGTCGCAGCAGGCGCCGACTGCGTCGGAACCACGCTGGCCGGCTACACCGGCGAGCGTCCCGTCACCCGCGGCCCCGACCTCGACCTGCTGACCGAACTCGTAGCGCAGCTGACCGTCCCGGTCATCGCCGAAGGACGCGTCCGCAACCCCGACGACGCCCTGGCCTGCCTCGAGGCCGGCGCGTACGCCGTCGTCGTCGGGACCGCAATCACCCACCCCACCCGCATCACCCGAAGCTTCGCGGAACACCTGACGCACCGTGCTCCGGACCGCGACCAGTAGGCCAGTCAGCTTGTGTAGCGGGCTATCAGGGTGTTCATAGCTTCGTCGATGCCGGCGTCGGTACGGCGGCGTGCCGGGTCTTCGTCGTACCAGCTGATGATTTCGCGCGCACCGGTTTCGAACGGGATCGTGGCGACGAAATCTGGCACGACTCGGCGGAGTTTGGTGGTGTCGAAGACGGCTGAGTGGGTCTTGTCGCCGAGGAGACCGGCACCCCACGCCGGATGGACTGCGGCAATGGCGTCCGACGGGACGTGGACGATCTGTGCTGACGTGCCGGCCGCACTGGCCAGCGTATGAGCGATCTGGTCCCAGGTGAGGACGTCGTCGGAGGTGATCTGGAAGGCCTCGCCGAGCGTGCGGGGGTGGCCGAGCAAGGGAACCAGGCCGCGGGCGAAGTCGCGGTGGTGGGTCAGGGTCCACAGGGAGGTGCCGTCGCCGTGGACCACAACGGGCTGACCGCGGCGCATGCGTTCGACGATCGTCCAACCGCCGTCGAACGGGACGAGGGTGCGGTCGTACGTGTGCGACGGCCGCACGATCGTGACCGGATAACCCTCGTCGCGGTACAGACCGGTGAGGAGATCTTCGCAGGCGATCTTGTTGCGTGAGTACTGCCAGAACGGATTGCGCAAGGGCGTCGACTCGGTGATCGGCAGCCGGGCCGGTGGCGTCTGGTACGCCGATGCGGAGCTGATGAACACGTACTGGCCGACCCGTCCGCGCAGCGCGTCGGTGCGAGCGCGCACCTGATCAGGTGTGAACGCCAGCCAGTCGACCACGACATCGAAATCCTCGCCGGCTACTGCGGCGAACGCCGATGCGTCCTCGATGTCCGCGGTGATCACTCGCGCTTCCGGAGGCAGCGGGCGAGTCGAGGTCTTGCCGCGGTTGACGACCGTCAGGTCGAGCCCCGCCTCCACTGCTCGCCACGAGCAGGCCGAACTGATGATTCCCGTCCCACCGAGAAAGAGCACACGCAAGCCAGGCATTCAGACAACTCCTCGAGGTCGCGATCATGACATGAGCAAGCCCGACGCCCAGAGTAGGCCGAGCTCGCAGGCCTACAGGCAACAGTGAGACCATCTTGTTCGATGTTTGATCGATCCTTCAGCACCGGCCGAGATCAGCGAGGTGATCCTGCAGTGTGCGATCTACTGCGGAGTCCCTGCCGCCAACTCGGCGTACGCCGTTGCCGCCCGCGTCATCAACGAGGACTGAGACTTGCGGTAACCGCCCCACAGACTCGGCGTGATCTCGTCCGTGAGCCGCTCGGTTCCGCGGTAGACCTCGTCGGCCAGGATCCAGGCGCCGACCCGCTCAGCCACCGCGACGACGGCCTCGAGTTCGGACGGATTGTTCGGGTTGGTGATCGCGATCAGCTTGGTGTCCGGACGTACGACGCTCTCGAGCGCCGCTCCCACCGCCAAAACCACCTTTACCCGCGTGGTTCACCCCGCCCCCTGAGGGCAGCGGTGGTCCCCTCCACCACCTTCCTCAGACGGTCGAGGGCGCCCGTCCAGAGCTTGTCGTACGGCGCCAGCAGGCTGTGGCGGATGCCGCCGTGGGTCAAGATCAGATGCGTCTCGTCCTGCCCTGGGACCACGTCCACCAAGACCGTGCTGGCGGGGTTCGGCGGGTCGTCGAAGGCAGCCCGGAAGTAGTGCGGGGGCTCGCAGGCCGTCACGATCCCGGTCTGTTCGGCCCGGGAGCGAGTCACGACCCTGAACCCGCCGTACTGCGTGTCACTCAGAACGGTCGGCCCGAGCCAGCTACTGAGCTGCTCCGGCCTGGTGATGAGCCTCCACAAGGAGCCCGCATCGCAACTGAACGTCCGTACGTATCTCAACTGCGGCGCCCGATCGGTGCGCGTCGCGCGCGTTTCCGTTGTACGAGCCATACCCCCCCAGTGCCCCCTGATCAGCTGCCGCAATCGCTTGCCGGTGGTCACCGGCGGCCTCGGGGCTGGTGCGGAGTTCGGGATGATGGCAAGCTCAGTATTGGCGACTGTTGGGCAGTCAGCAGCCGGTCACGCAAGTTTGGGCTGCCTGGGAGGAACCATGGCCGTCAGCGTCGTTGACACAGCATGAGCGAGCTCGAGGATGACGCCCTCGAGCTGGCCGCACACGAGATGGCCGCTCACGAGATGCCGTCCGAGACCCGGCTGCGGATGGTCGAGAGCGTCGACGAGACGGCCGACGTCTTCGCGCGGCTGGCGGTCGAGTTGCACAGCGCCGGCGGCGTCGAGGAAACCGTCGATGCGGTGGTCCAGTTCGCCCTGCAGGCGTTGGGCTGCAGCTATGCCGGGGTGGCGCTCTACAACCGAGGCGGGCGGCCGGAGATCCCGGCCGTCACGGATCCGGTCGTCGCCGAGATCTACACCCTGCAGATCGCCGACGGGGCCGGACCGCTGATCGAGTCGGCGCAGCACCAGACGGTGGTGCTGGTCCGCGACACCGCCACGGATGTCCGTTGGCCGAGGTGGGCTGCGGAGGTGACTCGTCTCGGGGTCCGCAGTGTGCTGGATGTGCCCTTGGCCGTCGGCGCCGCCGGCTCGCGCTCGTTCGGCGTACTCGGGCTGTACGCCCCGGAGCCGAACGCCTTCGGTCCGGACGACGAGGCGATCGCCCACATCCTCGCGAGGCACGCATCGGTCGCGGTCGCCACGGCCCGGCACGAGCAGACGCTGGCCCGGGCGGTCGACGCGCGGAAACTGGTCGGCCAGGCGATGGGGATCCTGATGGAACGCTACGGCCTCGACGACGACCGTGCGTTCGCCGTCCTCAAGCGCTACTCCCAGGACACCAACACCAAACTGCGCGACGTCGCCCAGCAACTCGTCGACACCCGCAAGCTGCCCCGCACCTGAAGCTCGTCGAGCTCTCGAGTGCGCCCGAATGAAGTGGAGCGCAGCGGGCACAAGGGCCCGTATGCCTGAGCTTCCCGCACCGCGACCTGTCCTGTGGCCGCTTCGGCCGCAGGAGTCGGCCCGCGTCTCGAAGACGACCGCACACGGCCAGGTGTGCGTGACCATCGAGCACGCCCCGCTCGCCGGCGTCACGCCGGAGATGCTGGCCTGGTGGTACCGGCACGTGCCCGGCACCATGATGTACGCCGGAACCCGGCAGCCGCGCTACCTCGTCTGGCATCCGCTCGATCACATCTCCTACGAGATCGAGTCGCCGGGTGTCGACGGCAGCGTCAGCGCGGGGGCCCGGCTGCACATCACCGAGGCACTCGGGCGGAACCCCGACACGCTCATCGACCTCCACGTCGCTGTCGACGAGATCGACGACCGCTCGGCCACGATCGCCAGACGAGTCCTCGGATCGAGTCTTGTCCGCCTCGAGAACGAGTACGACGCGATCGGCGGCGACACCCGCTGCGTCACCCGCCTGGTCCTCGGCGACGACACCGTCCCCGGCCGGCTCCTGCTCAACAAGATCGCCCGGACGAAGGCCTTCCCGGAGCGCAAACTCGGCCCGTGGATCCGCCACCACATCGAGGAGATCGGCAACCTGGAGAACTTCCTCCCCGACCTCGTCCGCTACCACGCCGACCACGAGCCCTGATCGAGACCTACTCCCCGAACAACAATGGCTGGTCGCCGGGTTGCAGGACGCGGCGGAAGTAGACGGGGTCCGCGAACGTCGCCGGTACCTTGCCGAGTCCCTTGATGACCGTCGCGGTGCCGTTGGCGTGACCAACGGCGTACAAGTAGCCCGCACCAGTGTCCTTGTCGATGCCGAGCAGCAGGGTGCCGTACTGGCCGCATTTCTCGGCGATCAGCGTCTCGAAGCCCTGCCAGGTCGAGCTGCGGACCCTCTTCACGACCGGCTTCATCGGCGAGGTCAGTGGGAGCCGGATCGTGTAGAGCGCGCCGCCCCGGGTGGTGGCCAGGAAGGTGTCGTACGTCGCGGTCTGGCTGATCAGCACCATCGTCTTCACCGCCGAGAACCCACCCGCGGACTGTGCGTTGGTCCAGCCGAACCCGCCCTTGTCGTCCCACCGGGTGATCGTGCCGTTGCTGCGCAGCGAGTAGTGATTGACCAGGGCCCAGGGATCCGGATCGTTCGGGTAGCTCGTCTCGAGGAAGGTGGCGTCACCCCAGCCGCCACCGATCCGGAAGTTGTGCGACTGCGTTCGGTCGACCTCGCCGGATTCGGTGAGGAAGTAGGTGCTGCTGTACAGGCCCGAGCCGATCACCACGTGGCCGGCGTACGCGCCGCCGAAACCCTGGACGACGGGGTCGTTGAAGAACAGACTGCTCAACCTGGGCAGGCCCTCGGGATAGAGGTCGGGATAGCTCGCCTTCTCCTGCACGGTTGCCGGTGAGCCGGCGGTGATCACCCGGTCCGTGTGATCGCGACCGGCGGTCACCGACCCGATCTCCATCGTGCACGCCGCGGTGGCGGATGTGTCAGCCGCCACCGCCTCGCCCGGAGCCACGGCCAGCACCCCGGTCACCAGCACGGCGGCAGCAGCCACCCGCCCCGCCGTACTGCGTCGCTTCGACATGATCACTCCCCGAAGAGCATCGGATTGTCGCCCGGGCGGATGACGTGGCGGAAGTAGACGGGATCGGCGAACGTCGCCGGCACCTTGCCGAGGCCTTTGATGACGGTGGCGGTGCCGTTGGCGTGACCAACGGCGTAAAGGTAACCGGACCGCGTGTCCTTGTCGATGCCGAGCAGCAGCGTTCCGTAGATGCCGCACTTCGCGATCGTCAGCGACTCGAAGCCCTGCCAGGTCGAGGACCGGACCAGCTTCACGATCGGCTTCATCGGCGACGTCCGGGGGATCCGGATCGTGTACAGCGCGCCGCCCCGGGTGTTCGCCAGGAAGGTGTCGTACGTCAGGGTCTGGCTGATCAGCGCCATCGTCTTGACCGCGGCGAAACCGATCGCGGTCTGCTTGTTGCCCCAGGCCGACCCGGACCGGTCGTCCCAGCGAGTGATCGTGCCGTTGCTGCGCAGCGAGTACTGCGTGGTGATCACCGGGAGACTCGGATAATTCCAGTACGTGGTCGAGTCGAAGAAGGTCGCGTCACCCCAGCCGCCGCCCACCCGGCTGAGGCCGACCGTCGGCCGGTCGACCTCGCCGTCCTCCGTGAGGAGATAGCCGCTGCCGTACAGCGTCGAGCCCATCACCACGTAACCCCAGATCCGCCCGCCGGTACCGGTGACGTCCGGATCGCTCGAGACGGTCCCGCTCAGCCGGACCTGACCGTCGGGGTAGATGTCGGTGAACCTACCGTTCTGCTGCACCGTCGGCGGCGAAGTGGCCGTCACGATCGTGGCCGTGTGGTCGCCACCGGCTGCAGTGAAGGCAGTACTCAGTCGAACGGACATGATGGTCCTCATTCCCCGAACAGCATTCGGGCGTCGCCCTGACGGAGCTGGCGCCGGAAGTACACCGGATCTGCGAACGTGGCCGGCACCTTGCCGAGCCCCTGGATCACGGTGGTCGTGCCGTTCGCGTGCCCGACGGCGTACGCGTAGGCGGACTGGGTGTCCTTGTCGATGCCGACCAGCATCGTCCCGTACTGACCGCACTTCTCGGCCACCAGCGCGTCGAACGCCTGCCAGGTCGAGGTGCGAACCTTCTTCACGATCGGCTTCATCGGTGACGTGCGCGGGACGCGGATCGTGTAGAGCGCACCGCCGCGGGTGTTGGCCAGGAACGTGTCGTAGGTCAGCGTCTGGCTGATCAGCGCCATCGTCTTGACGGACGAGAACCCGGTCGCGGACTGCTTGTTCGCCCACAGTCGCGGATTGTTGCCGTTGTTGTAGTACATCTCCCAGCGCGTCAGCGTCCCGTCGGCGCGCAATTGATACTGCGTGGTGAGATTCGGCAGCTTGGGGTAGTCCCAGAAGCGGCTGGTCTCGAAGTACGTCGTGTTACCCCAACCGCCACCGACGAAGTAGGTGGTCGGCCTGGTCCGGTCGACGTCTCCGTCCAGGGTGAGGTAGTAGGAGGTCGAGTACATGGACGAGCCCAGCACGGTGTATCCGCCGATCCACCCGCCGTACCCGGTGACGTCCGGATCGGCTTCCATCGATCCACTGGCCCGGACCGCGCCGGCCGGGTAGACACCGGTGTCCGGCGCGTCGGTGGACGCGGCGCCGACGGTGACCAGCTTGCCCGCGTGATCACCACTGGCGGTCACGGAGCCGACATGGACATAACAACCAGCTGACGCCTGCGCAGTCGCAGACCTTTCCGCACCCACCGCTTGCGCGACCCCAGGGGTGACTCCCATTACCAGGAACGCGGCAACCGCCGCCTTGCTCAATCGACCGGACATTGCCAGCCCCTCGGGGTCACAGTACGTAGTAACGCTTCTGCTTACTCGATACGCGGCAGAGCCGGAAAGTTGCGCTTATGGCCGGGCGATCGCGGCGGCTCCGGCGAGGACCACTTCGAGGCAGTCGCGGAACAAGTCGTCGACGTTCCGGCCAGGGGCGAAGTACTCCTTGATCGCGCGGACCGAGACCGGGTGCGTGGCGGCGTACTGCTCGAGGTCGAAGTCGGCCGTGTCCGGCGGCGGTGACTGCTCCTCGAGCACGTGACCGATCGTGAAGCGCTCCACGGTCAGCACGATGATGCGGGCGTCCCGGAGGGGGATGCCGCGGTCCGCAAGCGTGCTCATCGCGAGCTCGGACCAGGCTCCCGTCTGCCTGGACAGCTGGGCGATCGAGACGACCCGCGCGCCGTCCGGGTGGGCGACGAGCGCGGCCCGCAGCCCGAGGGCGAAGTCTCTGAGCCAGTCCTGCCACGGCTGGTCCGGTGCCGGCGGCGTGGGGTCCGGAACGATCGCGTCGGCGATCGCCGTCACCAGGGCCGCCTTGTTGGGCAGGTGCCAGTACAGCGTCGGCGCCTGGACGCCCAGGCGGGCGGCCAGCTTGCGCAAGGTCACGCCGTCGAGTCCGGCGGTGTCGAGCAGCGCGACCGCTTCGTCGACGATCCGGGTCCGGTCCAGGCTCACGCTCCGGATTCTAACAGTGTTAGAGTGAATCTAACGGTGTTAGAGAGAGGTGGAGTCATGAAGGCTGCTGTGCTGCACGAAGTGGGCGGCGTACCGCGGTACGAGGAGTTCCCCGACCCGGTGCCGGCCGACGGGGAAGTGGTGATCGAGGTGCTCGCCGCCGCGGTCGAGAACGTCGACAAGGCGTTTGCTGCCGGGACGCATTACGCAAGTGCGAAGTACTTGGCGGTGCTGCCGATGATCCCGGTGTTCGACGGCATCGGCGCGCTGCCGGACGGGACTGTGGTTGGCTTCGGCAACCCGCGACTGCCGTACGGCGCCCTCGCCGAGCGGACCGTCGTACCCGAGGGGTCGTACGCGCCGATCCCCGAAGGCGTCGATCCGGCAGTCGCCGCGGTCATGGCGTCCGCGATCACCGCACTCACGATGAAGACCGCGGCCGGTCTGCAGCCGGGGGAGACGGTCCTGGTGCAGGGCGCGACCGGCGTGGCCGGCCGGCTGGCGCTCCAGGTCGCGCGGCTGCTCGGCGCCGGCCGGATCGTCGCCACGGGCCGTGACGACAGCCAGCTCGGCGAGCTCGAGGCCGACGCGGTCATCAACACCGCCGTCTCCGACGAGGAGCTGCAGCAGGCGTACGCCGACGCCGGTCGGTACGACGTGGTGCTCGACTTCTTGTGGGGACGTCCGACCGAGATCCTGCTCCGCGCCCTCACCCCGGACGAGTTCGCGTTCGGCACGCCGACCCGCATCATCCAGACCGGCGAGGCGGCCGGCGCCGATCTCGTCGTACCCGCGTCGGCGCTGCGCACGTCGGGCGTCGAGATCTACGGCGCCGCCCGCAACCTGACACCGGAGTCGATGGGCGAGTCGTACCAACAGGTCGTCGAGTGGACCCGCGCCGGCGACCTCACCTTCCAGATCGACCGGGTGCCGTTGAGCGAGATCGGATCCGCCTGGCAACGCACGAGCTCACGCGGCCGCCGGGTGGTCGTCCACCCCTAGGCCCTGTCTAGTAGCCGGGGAAGACCTTCCGGAGTTCGTCCAGCGTGACGTTGCCGGTCACGCTCACGCCCGCGGCGTGCTCGGCGCCGAGCCGTCCGGTCAGCAGTCGCACCACGGCCTCTGCCGGACCCTCGAACGTGGCCGTCGGGTCATCGACCGTGCCGGCGACGGTGATCGCGTCGGTGATCGTGATGCCGCCGCCTGGGATCGCCAGGCGGACCTCCTGCTCGAGCTGGTCGGGCTTGCTGGAGAAACCCAGAAGGAAAGCCAGCGGCCCACCGAACAGCTCGATGAGCAGCTCGGCCGAATCCGGTTCCACGGTCGCCGACGGGTCGACTCCGACGCGGACGTCCCAGGCGTGGTTGGCGACCTCGTTGAGCCGCAGGCCGAGCGCGACCACCAGCGGCACCGGCTCGGGCAGGAAGCCCAGGTTGATGGGGAGATCGCGCTGCTCGACGCTGAGCCCGGCGACGGTGTCTAGGTACGCCGCGTTGTGTTTGACGAACCCGGCCGCCTGGTCGGACGGGGACGAGGCGTTCCAGCGAGCCCAGATCGCCTGGTTGTCCTCAGCCTCGACGTGCTCGCCCGCGGCGATCGCGATCGGCTTGCGGGAGATCTCGGCACCGCTTCCGAGGTGCGACAACGCCTGTGCGACGGTCCACTCCGCCGCCCCGCTGCGGTCCCTCAGCTGTTGATCGGACAAGGTCGGCACCAGTGCAGCGAGGGCGTCGTGGTTTGCACGCAGTGCCGCGATGGCGCGGTCGACGAGTGTGGTCATACGAACCTCAACCTCGCAGTCCACGGCTTTCTTCCTGAGTAGTTGTACCGATTCCGGGGGCCGTGAAGGCGGGCAGTCTGCTGGGTATGTCGAAGATCTGGGTGTTCTGCGGGGCCGTGGTCGTGACGATCGTCGCCATCGTGCTGGTCGCGATCGCCGACGTACCGCTCGAGGAGATCCTGTCGTTGTTCCTCGGCGTGCTGTGTCTGCTCTGGTTGATTCTGCTGCTGACTGTGCCGTGGAACCTCTACTTCCAGGCGCATGCGCTGATTCACGAGATCCGGACGAGTCGTGACCGCGGCATCGACGTACCGGCCGAGCGGGACCCGGAGGCACGACGGATCGCGTCCCGGATGCGCTGGTTCGCGGTCGGGTCCCACCTGGCGTCGGCGGCACTCGTTGCCCTGATCACCTATCTGTCCGACGGCGCGATCGGTTACTACCTGGCCGGCCTCTACCTGATCAGCACGTTCTTCCGGCCGGCCGGTGCGTACTTCAGCTACCTGCGTGACCGGATGACCACCATGCTGCAAGACGTCAAGCACCCCCGCGACGACCTGATCGAAACCCTCCGCCGCCTGGACACGATGAAGGCCGACCTCGAGTCCTTGCGCCACGAATCAGACGATCAGAACGTCCGCCTCGCTCATCTCACGCAAAGTCTGGCCGCCGCCGAAGCCAACGCCACCGCCGGGGACAGAGCGCTTCACGCCAAGGTGGACGCCCACGCCCGCCAGTTCGAACACTCGCTGACCCGCCTCACCGACAACCAGGAAGTCATCGCCGGCCTCAAGGCCTTCCTCCGCCTGGCCCGCTCGGAACTCAGCTAGGGCCGGCTGGCGCTGCGGGACCATATGCGATAATGATAACGGTTGTCATTTCATTCCGCTCGAAGGTTGGTCCTCGCATGACTCGCAGACTGTTCGCTGTGCCCGCTGTCGTCACCGTCGTCGCTCTGGGGCTGAGCGGCTGTTCGTCGGGCGGTGACGCTGCCGCCGGGTCCCCGTCGTCGTCCGCTGTGTCCGGTGGCGCGAAGATCAAGGTGGTCGCCTCGACCGATGTCTGGGGCAATCTGGCCGCAAGCATCGGCGGCGACAAGGTGGAGGTCACCTCGATCATCACCAGCCCGGATGCCGATCCGCACGAGTACGAGGCGAACACCCGCAACCAGTTGGCGCTGGCCGATGCCGCGGTGGTGCTGGAGAACGGCGGTGGGTACGACGACTTCATGGACCGGATGCTGAAGAGTGCGAAGAACACCTCGGCAACCGTGCTGAATGCGGTGACCATCTCCGGCAAGAAGGCAGCGGGCGGCGAGGAGCTCAACGAGCACGTCTGGTACGACTTCCCGACGGTTGCCAAGGTCATCGATCAGGTCCAGCAGGCCTACGCCAAGGCCGCACCCGGCGACGCGTCGACGTTCCAGCAGAACGCCGCCGCTCTCAAGCAGAAGATCGACGGGCTGACGCAGCAGGAGGCGACGCTCAAGGCGAAGTACGACGGTCAGCCGGTCGCCATCACCGAGCCGGTGCCGCTCTACCTGCTCGATGCGGTCGGACTGCAGAACAAGACCCCGGACGAGTTCAGCGAGGCCATCGAGGAGGACACCGACGTACCCGCGAAGGTGCTGGACGAGACCTTGCAGCTGTACAGCAAGCACGAGGTGAAGCTGCTCGCGTACAACGCGCAGACCACCGGTCCGGAGACCGAGAAGGTGCTGAACGCCGCCAAACAGAACAACATCCCGGTGGTGCCGGTCACCGAGACCCTCCCGAGCGGCAAGGACTACGTCGGCTGGATGTCGGCGAACCTCACCGCGGTCGGCGCGGCGCTCGGACAGTGAGCGTCGTACTGCGCCTGGAGCAGGCAGCGCTCGGCTTCGGGTCCCGCGCCCTCTGGGAAGGTCTCGATCTCGAGGTCCACAGCGGCGAGCTGATCGCCGTACTGGGCGCCAACGGGTCGGGCAAGTCGAGTCTGCTGAAGGTCGTCCTCGGCCAGGCCCGGCTGTGGTCCGGATCCGCGACGTTCCTCGGTACGCCGGTACGCCGGGGTGACCGGCGGATCGGATACGTACCGCAACAGCGGCTGGCCGAGGACGGCGTACCGCTGCGTGGGCGGGATCTCGTGGCGCTCGGTGTGGACGGGCACCGGTGGGGCGTTCCGCTGCCGTCGCGCGGGCGTCGGCGGCGGGTGAACCAGTTGTTGTCGTCGGTCGGAGCCGAGGCGTATGCGTCCACTCCGCTGTCGTCGCTGTCGGGCGGCGAGCAGCAACGGCTGCGGATCGCGCAGGCGCTCGCGGCCGATCCACGGCTGCTGCTGTGCGACGAGCCGTTGCTGTCGCTGGATCTGCCGCACCAGCGACTGGTCAGCGATCTGGTTGATGACGCCCGCCGGCGGCTCGACCTCGGCGTCCTGTTCGTCACCCACGACATCAACCCGATCCTCGACAAGGTCGATCGGGTGCTCTACATCGCCAACCACCGGTTCCGGATCGGTACGCCGGACGAGGTCATGACCACCGACGTACTGAGTGACCTGTTCGACGCGCCGGTCGAAGTCATCCGGCACAACGGGCGGATCCTGGTCGCGGGTGTGCCGGACCACGACCCGTACCACCACCCGGAACAGGCCGTGGCGCGATGATCGGCCTGGACAGTCTCGGCACGGTCTGGTCGGAGATCTTCAACTTCGCCGACTACGGACAACTCCTGCCCCTGTTGAAGAACTCGATCATCGCGTGCGTCGTGCTCGGCATCGTCGGCGGCCTGATCGGCGTGTTCGTGATGATGCGCGACATGGCGTTCGCGGTGCACGGCGTCAGTGAGCTGTCCTTCGCCGGTGCGGCGGCCAGCCTGTTGTTCGGCGCCAGTGTCGTCACCGGGGCACTGCTCGGATCGCTGACGGCCGCGCTACTGATCGGCGTACTCGGTGCGCGTGCCCGAGATCGCAACTCGGTGACCGCCGTACTGATGCCGTTCGGCCTCGGACTCGGGATCTTGTGCCTAGGTCTCTATCACGGGCGGGCGGCGAACAAGTTCGGCCTGCTCACCGGGCAGATCGTGGCGATCGACGATCCGCAGATCAAGTCGCTGATCGTCATCTCGGCCGTCGTGGCCGTCGGACTGGTGGTGATCTGGCGGCCGTTGCTGTTCGCGAGTACGGACGCGGACGTCGCCGCCGCCCGCGGTGTCCCGGTCGGCGTCCTGTCGATCGCCTTCATGATCCTGCTGGGTCTCGCCGTCGCGGTCTCGGTGCAGATCGTCGGCGCTCTCCTCGTGCTCTCGCTCCTGGTGACACCCGCCGCCGCGGCGCTGCGAGTCTCCTCGTCACCGGTCTGGGTTCCACTGCTCAGCACCGCCTTCGCCGTGGTCTCGTCGGTCGGAGGAATCCTGCTGGCCGCCGGCAGTTCGGTCCCGATCAGCCCGTACATCACGAGCATCTCGTTCGCCATCTACCTGACCTGCCGACTGCTTTCAGCAGGCCGGTCGAGGATCTGATCGCGGACTCGGCCGAGGCCGTCTGCGAGTGCGGTCAGGGCCCGGTCAAGGGCGCCGACTCCGGCGACCCCAACGCCACCCTGGGCCGCACACCCGGCCGCTTCTGAACGTGTGCCGTGGGCGCCCCTCCAGATCCTGCGGGTCCTGGGCTGGCATGGATCGGCTGCTTGCGGGCACTCGGACGGGGTTGGAGATGCCGGACCCGAGGAGGAGAGAGCGATGGGTGTCGGACGGAAGGCGAAGCATGCCGCCGAGGCGGCAAAGGGCAAGGTCAAGAAGGTGACCGGGCGAGCGACGGACGATCGCGACCTGGAAGCCGAGGGCCGCGTCGAGGAGACGAAAGCCGACCTGAAGCAGGCCGGCGAAAAGGCCAAGGACGCCTTCAAGGACTGACCTCGGCCGAAGACGAGCCCCGCACACGCGGGGCTCGTCGTCATCAGGTGTTGCGTGGCAGTTGCTCGTCCGGGTCTTCGTCCGGCTCGGGCTCCGGGTCCGGGTATGGCGTCAGATCCGGATCGTCCGGCTGTGTACCGCCCGGCGTCTCGCGGTCCGGGTCCGCAGGACCGGGAATCGGCGGCACAGTTCCTGGAGGCACGGGATTCGTACTCATGTCTGGCTCCTTTGCGAGACGAATCGACGTCCTACCGGTGCCCACCGATCCGCCGTCCATGCGGCACCCGAATCGACAAGTTGTTTCGCGATCGCCGTCGGGCTCCGGGTCAGCGCTCGGCCTCGTCCTGGAGCTTCTGCTGAAGTTCGTCCTTGGACAGACCTGAGGTGCCGGAGACGTCCGCGTTCGTGGCCTGCTGGGCGAGCTGATCGCGAGTCATGTCGCCGGGCTGTTCACCGAGGTGCTGCTTGCGGCTGGCGGCGAACGCCTCGCCGAGCTCGGTACGGCGTTCCTCCGACAGGTTGGATCGCATACCGGGCAGGACCTTGGTTTCCTCCTCCTCGACGTGATGCGAGACCGCGTCGACGAGATTCTGCAGGACTCTTTCGAAGTCGGGTGCGGCCGGATCGGTCTCCGCGAGCTTGGCCAGCAACTGATCGGCCTCGATGTGTTCTTGCTGGCTGTGCGAGACCTCCTCCTTCTCGCCGGCTTCGGATGCCGCGACCGGGTAGACCTCCGCCTCTTCGGCGCGGCTGTGCGCGGTCAGCAGCGTGGTCAGCACCGGCAGGAGATTCGGTCGCTTCTCCGGACTGCTCTTGAGCTCGTCGAAGAGGCGCTCGACCTCGCGATGGTCCTGCATGATCAGATCCACTACGTCACCGGGCATGTCCTTCATTCCTTCCGCTCGCCTGTCGTCATCGCGCCAGTACCCGCGGACATGCGCAGCAGATCAGAAGGGGAGTTTGCGGGTGCTGATCAGGTCCTGGGCCACGTCGCGGAGTTTGCGGTTGTTGTCCTGGGAGTAGCGCTTCAGTACCTCGAAGGCGCGGTCGCCGTCCAGGTCGTAGCGCTCCATCAGGATCCCCATCGCCTGACCGACGAGTTTGCGGGCGTCCACTGCGGCAGCCAGGTTCTCGACGTGGCGAGCGCTCCCGATGGCGACGGAGGCGTGCCGGGCCAGGATGTGCGCCACGGCCTCGTCGTCGGGCCCGAAGGCATCGACCTCGACGCTGTAGAGGCCGAGTACGCCGACCATGCCTTCGCCGGTGGTCAGCGGTACGTCGAGGACACTCCGCACGCCCAGTTCGAGGACGCGGCCGGCCCATTCGGTCCAGCGCTGATCGGTGGCGGTGTCGCGGACCAGCACCGTGGCATGCTGCCGCATCGACTCCACCAGCGGGCCTTTTCCACCGGTCATCTGGAAGTCGTAAATCGCTGCTACCACCGGATCGGTCGCCGCCGGAACCTCGAAACCGCGACCGCGGACCGACAGGGCGATTCCCGCGTGGGAGCAACTCAGCGCCTGCAGAGCGAACTCGACGACCGCCTGGACGGTCTCGTCCACACCGCCCGACTCGTGCAACTCGACAGACAGCTCGGCGAAACGCCGGGCGACCTCACCGCCCGCGACACCGGCGGTTGGCGCCTCCGGCTCTGGCGCATCCCCACTCGGCACGACGTCGCCGGCCCGATCCACACCGTCCATCCTCGCTCTCCTCTCAGCGCAAACCAGCCGCCTTTCGAAATTACCTCCTCAGGGCGACGGACGCATGCTCGTACGTCGCAAGAACTGAGGCCGGGTGGGCTGGTGATGTGCACGGAGTACGGACGCATCAGGTCACCGGGTGCATGCGGTGCGGCGTACAGGGCACCGGTTGTTCGTGGAGGTACCACCAGCAAGGTGGCACTACCCGTCTTCCGAGGTGGGATGACTGATGCCAGTGCCGGATCCAGCTCGAACCCTCGTCATTCGCGGGACGGTCGGCGACATCTCTTCCGTCGACATCGCCCAAGGAATCCTGATGGAGCGCTACGAGGTCGGCTCGCGGGCTGCCTTCGAGATCTTGCTCCGGCACGCGAACGACCGTCGGCTGCCCATGGTCGAGATCGCGCACTGGCTGATCGCCACTCGGCGTCTCCTCTGAGGAGGACGGCGAGCCTAGCGGAGTGCGGGGAGTACCTCGGTGCGGTAGAGGTTCATCATGTCCACGCTGTGCGGGCCGATGTTCGCGACGTACACCTCGTCGAATCCGGCCTCGGCGTACGGCGTGAACGCGTCGACGTGAACCTCCGCCTTCGAGCCGCACGCGACGGACTGCGCCGTGGACTCCTTGGTCACCAGTTGACTGGCCTGCTCGAAGTGCCGCGGTGAGGGGAGCACCTGGGCGAGCTCGCCGGGCAGACCCGAGTTGGCCCAGATCCGGTGTGCCTGCTCGACACCTTCCGCCTCGGTGGGCGCGTAGCTGACCTTGAATCCGGCCTGCGCCGGTTTCGACCCGCCACCGTTGTCCCGGAAACGCTGCAGTAGTTCGTGGTCAGGTGAGGTGGTGATGTAGCCGTCGGCGATCCGCGCCGCGACATCGGTTGCCTCCGGCCCGAATCCGGACATGTAGATCGGCAACGGTTCCTGCGGCCGGGTGTAGATCCGCGCGGTGTCGACGGTGTAGTGCTTGCCGTGGTGGCTGACGAACCCGTCCTCGGTCCACAGCCGCCGCATGATCTCGACCGCTTCCTCGAGCATCTCCAGCCGTACCTCGACCGTCGGCCAGACCGTACCGAGAATGTGCTCGTTCAACGCCTCACCGGTCCCGACACCGAGCGTGAACCGCCCGTTCAGCAGTACGGCGCTCGTCGCGGCCGCCTGCGCGATCACGGCTGGATGGGTCCGTACGGTCGGACAGGTGACCGCGGTCGTCACCGGCAGCTCGCACACCTGGGAGATCGCGCCGATCGTCGACCAGACGAACGCACTTTCACCCTGCTCGTCGTTCCAGGGATGGAAGTGGTCGCTGATCCAGAGCCCGTCGAACCCGGCCTCCTCGGCCATCCGGGCCTGCTCGATCAGCTCTGCGGGCGTGTACTCCTCGCTGGACAGGAAGTATCCGATCTTCATGTGTTCCCTCCGATCAGGCCAGCACTCCTTCGGGTGCCCGCTGCGGTGGCCTGCAATCGTCGACGTACTGCGCGCTTCGTCCAAAACCCGGTGAATCGGTCTGTTCCGGCCGTCTGCGATACCCGGATCCGACCTCACAGACAGCATGATCGCCCTCAGCATGGCCCGCCTATGCTGAACGGCATGACGACGAGCAACGCCGCACGGCAGCAGGAGATCGACCCGGTGGTCCGCGCCGAGTTGGACCGTCTTCGCGACAGCATCGACAACATCGACGCAGCTCTCGTTCACATCCTGGCCGAGCGCTTCAAGTACACGCAGCAGGTCGGGCAACTCAAGGCTGTGCACGCTCTGCCGCCGGGCGACCCGGCTCGCGAGGCCCGCCAGATCGCCCGGCTGCGCGGACTTGCCGAGACCGCCAAGCTCGACCCGGCCTTCGCCGAGAAGTTCCTCGGCTTCATCATCAGCGAGGTCATCCGCCACCACGAGCAGATCGCCGAAGACACGCGAAGCTGAGTCACCCTGACGACCGCGCTCATCCCGGACGCCTGAGCAATCCGGCTCTAGTGATGAGTTGTCGCGCCTGCACCCGTCATATATGCGACGGGGACAGGACGAGACGGAAGGATGACGTGATGAGTGCGGATACACGGCTGGAGGAGTTGGGCGTGAGCGGTTTGGGCGAGGTTGACGAGCCGGCGTTCACAGGGCTGGCGGAGCGGCACCGGCGGGAGTTGCACGTGCACTGCTACCGGATGCTCGGGTCGTTCGAGGACGCGGAGGACACCGTGCAGGAGACGTTCCTGCGTGCCTGGCGGCGCCGCGAGACCTTTCAGGGGCGGTCGACGTTCCGGGCGTGGCTGTACCGGATCGCCACCAACGCCTGCCTGGACCTGCTCGAAAAGGTCCGCCCGGAGCCCGCGACGGGCGGTGAGGTGCTGTGGCTGCAGCCCTACCCGGACCGGCTGCTCGACGAGCTGCCCGCGGGTCACGCGGACGAGCCGGAGACCCTCGCGGTCGCACGGGAGACGATCGAGCTCGCATACCTGGTCGCGGTCCAGCACCTCGCGCCGCGCCCGCGGGCTGTGCTGATCCTGCGAGACGTGCTCGGCTGGCCGGCGAAGGACGTCGCGGAGCTCCTCGGGGACTCCGTCAACTCCGTGAACAGCGCGCTGCAGCGGGCCCGCGCCGGCCTGCGGGAACACCTGCCCGCCGAGCGGCAGGACTGGACCGGCGGCGAGGAGGACGCCGGAACGCGCGAGCTGGTACGCCGCTACACCGACGCCAGCGTGGCCGCGAATATCCCGGCGCTCACCTCGATGGTGCGGGAAGATGTCCGGACCTCGATGCCGCCCACGCCGGGCCTGTACGTCGGCCGCGACACGGTGGTGAAGTACTGGATCGAGAGCGGGTTCGAGGGCATGACGGGCCTGCGCGCCGTACCCACCTCCGCGAACCGGCAGCCCGCCATCGCCTACTACCACTGGCGGCAGCAGGAGGACGCGTACCTGCCGCTGACGATCGACGTCCTGCGCATCACCGGCGGGGCGGTCACCGAGATCACCACGTTCCACGACGACCAGTTCCCGCGGTTCGGGCTACCGGAGCGCCTGCCGGCCGACAGCACCGACTAGTCCGGTGCGGACGCTCGCGCTGCGCGGCGGCGAGCGTGTCGCGGTCGTCGGAGCGGAGTGGTACGACGCGTTCGGCGTCGTCACCCGCGGGCGCGTGGAGCTGGAGCTGCGCGACGGCGAGCCCGGGCCGGTCCTCGGACGCGACGCCGGGTTCTGGCTCCGCGGCACCGGCGTCCGCGCCCTGCGCAACCCCGGCCGTCGTACGGCGAGGGTCTGCATCGTCACGCCAGATACCGAAGCATGGAGGAACGACATGAACAGCATGAATGACACCGGTGCCGTCGCGGGCCCGCCATCGAGCCGGAGCAGTCGCACGCACCGACTCCGCGGGTTCCTCGGCACCGGCTTGATCGCCACACTCGCGGCGATGGCGGCCACCACGCTGACCGCTGCGCTGGCCCGGGCCGCTGGGGTCGATTTCGAGGTCTCCGATAGCGGCGAGGCGATCCCGCTGTCGGGGATCGCGGTGGTGACCGGCTTCTTCTCGGCCGTGGGCTGCGTCATCGCCGTCGCTCTTCTTCGGTGGAGCGCTCACCCCGCCAAGCAATTCGTGCGGACGGCAGTGTCGCTGACCGCGATCTCGTTCGTCCCGCCCCTCCTCTCCGGGGCAAACACCGCTACCACCACCGCCCTCCTCGCACTACACCTCATCGCTGCGACGGTGATGGTCCCCACCCTGACGCGGGGCCTCCGCGCCAGGGTGGGTCCTACGTGAGCTCAGGGTTGGGTGTTGGTTTGCAGTGGGTGCTTCGGTACGGCGACGCGGATCTTCGCGGCTGTGGTTTCGGCTGGTACGGCGATGGTGCCGCGGGAGACCCACTCGGTGATGTTGCCGACGATCGTGGCGACTGTTTTCTGTGAGGCCGCGTCGGGGGCGGGGACTGTCCAGTTCGAGGGGCACCGTCCGACGAGGAAGCAGCCGTAGGCGAAGGTGGAGCCGTTCAGGACGCGGGCGCCCGACGGGGCGGTGTACGCGGTGACGTGCATGGGGGCGGCGCGGCCGTTCGAGCGGCACGCTCCGGTACCGGCGGCGAGCGTTGTCAGGCCCGGTTGCTTGTAGAGATCGGGCCAGACGTAGTCGACCTCGCCGGCGATGAATCCTGGCAGCGCCGTACCGTTGGGGACACCATCGAAGATCCATCCGCTGCCGGTCGTCAGCGTGTTGCCCATCACCGGGCAGATGTAGTCCGCGCCGAGCAGCGGCTGCGACGCGTAGGCGTCACCTTGGTAGCGCCACGTCGTCGAGTTGTAGCCGTCGGTGTAGCGGTCGATGTCCCAGGCCCGCCGCGTGTCGTCGGTGAAGGTGATCAACCGGTACGCCGTGTTCGCGCCGAGGTTGGCGACGTTGACACCGCGGGCGATCGCCTGGCTGAGCGCGGCCCTCATCCGCAGCGAGTAGTACTCGTCGTGTCCGGGCAGGAAGATCGTCGCGGCTCGGGTCGAGAGTTGACCGCCGTACTGGTCGAGGTCGTTGTTGGTCCAGTACGTGACGTCGAGTCCCTTCGACTCGGCCCAGAACACCAGTCCCTGTTCGAGTGTGAGGTACTGCCCGGAGCCCTGGCCTTCGTTGTACGGCCGGTCGAACGTCAGCCGGCCGGAGCCGCCGTCGACTCCGCCGGTGTAGAAGCCCGATCCGCCGTAGCTGTTGTACGCCTGCCAGGTCGCGGTCGCCTGCTGGATCATGAGGTCGTGCTTGGTGCCGGTGTCGTCGCGAACCGTCAGCGGCGCGTACGTCGCGGATGTGCCGTCACTGATCTTGATCAGGTACGTTCCCGGCGTCCAGTCCTTGTCCACGGCGATGCTGAGCGTCTTGGACCAGGCTGCCGCCGACGTCATCCGCAGCGGTTTGCCGTCGGCCGAGACACCGCCGGTGGTCGGCTGGTCCTGGAGCACAGTCGGTACGTCGTCCTGCCGCCAGATCTCTCGCGCGCCGAGTCCGGCGTAGTACCCCATCCGGTAGGCGACGACGCTGACCGGATTGCCTGAGGTGACCTTGAGGTCGACGGAGTCGCCGCAGCTGGCGGAGACCTGCGTCAGGTAGGCGGCGAGAGTGCCGTTCATGGTGGTTGGGATGACCCAGTCGCCGGTGCCCGGCTTGGCGTTCTCGGCGGTTGTTGTCGGCCACGTCTCGGGGCATCCGGCCGGCGGCGAGGCGAAGCCCGCGGCCGCGACGGCGGGCATCTCGGCGGGCGGTGCGATGAACGCGATGCTTCCGGCGCCGCTGCTCAGGACGGTGCCGGTTGGCGTGGTCGCGGAGACGGTGAGGCTCATCGTTCCGCCGTACCGGGAGAGCTGGACGCCGTTGACCGGGATGGCCAGGCGTGCGCCGATTGCGACATTGAGCGGTGACTTCGGTTTCCAGGTTGCGTAGCCGCCGCTGACGGCGAGCGTGCCGTTGATGGTGCTGTATGTGCCGGTGGCGCCGGTCGGCAACTGCATGCGTACGGCGCCTAGGGTGCCCGCGCTGGTGATCGTGGCCTGGTAGGTCAGATTCGTTGTCTGGGCGGGAATCGGGTTCGTCGCCTTGACCGCGACGGCGGCGGTGTAGGTCTTCAACGGCTGCAGTACGCCGGCGCCGGACGTGATCACCTGGCCCGCCGTACCGATCGACTTGAATCCCAGCGTCCACGGGCCGCCCGCGGGCAGCTTCAGGCCGTACAGCGGGATCGCGAGTCGTGCGCCGACGGCAACGTTCGTGACCCGGGTGGGTCGCCAGCGCAGCACGGTGCTCGTGACCGAGCTGACGGTGCCGTTGATCGACGTGACCCGGCCGGTGGTCCCGGCGGGGATCGCCATGGTGACCTCGCGGATCGCGCCGGCTTTGAGCACGGTCGCGCGGTACGTCAGCGTGGTCGTACCGTTCGACGCCTGCGTCGCCGTAATGCTGACACTGGCCGCGGCCGCGTCGGCCGCCCGGTCGATGAACACGATCGCCGCGGCCGCGACAACCAATGCGGCAGCCGAGGCAAGAAGCCTCCGAAACATGGGTTCCCCCCCAGGTCGTTTCAATGAATCCCCGGAGGGAGAGTACGAGATCAAACGCCGTTGCAGTGAAAATGTTGCCGATCAGTGACTGAATTGGCCTAGATCACAACGGTGGGTGCCCGTCCGGTCGCTGTGAGCTGATCACAGGGGGTGAAGGGCGGTTCCACAAGCCGGGACCCTACACGCTACTCGTCGGTCATGTAGGCCTTGCCAACGAGTTGCCGTTTGCCCTTGTTGCTAAGGGTTTCCTAAGTTTGCAACAAGCTGCAACGGGGTTGCGCCGGTGCGTGTTGGAAGGATAAAACTTTCCTGACTTTCGCCGGTGTCACTCGGGGTGCGCCGGATTCCGCCCCGATCTTGGAGTGTCGATGCGCCGCACCCGCAGGTTGCTGACGTATGCCCTCGTTCTGTCTCTTCCGGCGTCTCTGGGAGTACCCGCGACCGCCCTCGCGCATCCGCACCAGGTTGCGCAGGTCGCCGTACCGCAGGCGGCTCGTGCGGCTGCCGGTCCGTTGGCGCCGCCGTTGCCCGCGCGGGTGAAGAACGCGTCGACGGTGGCGGCTTCGACCGGGAGGCCGACGCGGGTGCGGGAGCTCGAGGAGCGGCGTACGGCGTCGTCGACTTCGTATCGCATGAGCGACGGAACAACGCAGGTCGAGTTGTCGACGGAACCGGTGCATTACAAGGACTCCAACGGCAAGTGGCAGAACGTCGACACCAAGGTCACGGCCGGCACCGGCGAGGACTCGTTCGAGAACGCGAAGAACTCCTTCCGGACGCGGTTCGGTAAATCGAGCGATCGTTTGCTGACGTTCGAGGCTGATGGGGAGTCGATCGGTCTTGGTGCGGCGGGTGACAAGCGCGCGTTGACGCCGGTGGTGAAGGACTCGTCGGTCGCGTTCCCGGACGTGTTTGGTACGGCGGACGTGCGGTACTACGTGTCGCGCACCGGCGTGAAGGAGACCGTCGTACTGACGGCGGCGGCGGATGTGGCGGGTGAGTACGCGTTCGAGCTGCACACCAGCGGGTTGACCGCGAAAGCGCAACCGGATGGGTCGATCGGGTTCTTCAAGAAGAACGATGGCGAGCGGCCGAAGTACGTGATCCCGGCGCCGAACATGTACGACTCCTCGACGGCGAACCAGCTGGGTCAGCCGGGGTACTCGGACAAGATCACCCAGACGGTCACTCAGCAGGGCGGCAAGACGCTGCTGACGCTGAAGCCGGATCACGCGTGGCTGGCGGCGAAGGAGCGCGTGTTCCCGATCGTCATCGACCCGACGATCGTCGTCGTACCGGACCCGGACGCCGCACAGGACACGTCCATCTCCGAGGCGAACGCGGGCACCAACTACGGCACGAACCCGACGATGCTGGTCGGCGACGACGCGAGCCACAACACGTGGCGTGGTCTGCTGAAGTTCGACACCTCGATGATCCCGACCACGACGACGATCCGGTCGGCTGATCTGAACCTGCATTACGGTGCGGGGTTCGGTGCGGACGTGAAGCTGCCGTTCGCGGCGGTGAAGGTCACCTCGGCCTGGTCGGAGGCGACGGCGACGTGGGCGTCGATGAATGCGGCGTGGAACGGGACGTACGCGACGAACACGGTGACGGTCGACGACCAGGACACGTTGTCGACGACGTACGAAGGGCCGTGGAAGTACCAGAGCAACGCAAGTGCGGTGAACGGTTCGTTCTCGTACGGGCTGACGGGTACTGCGCCGGACACCTTCACGTGGAATGCCCGGGTACCGAGCGAGGGCGATTATCAGGTACGAGGGTTTTACTTCCAGTCGTCGGTTCGCGGAAAGTTGCCGACAACACTTGTCGGAGCCACGCCCGACGGCCAGGTGACGACGCAGTCCACGACCTGGGATCAGACGGCCGGTGTCGCGGGGGGTGCGCAGTGGTACACCCTGGGCACCATTCATTCGCGTCCAGGCAACACGACGCAGGTCAAGGCCACTCGCGACCAGTCCGGGGTGGCCACCATCCCGGTCGCGGACGCGATGTCGTGGACGAAGTACTCGACGGCGACGAAGCAGGCCGGTGACCGCGACGGCTGGCACTCGTACGGGCTGGGCAGCTATGTGCAGTCGTGGGTGAACAGCCCGGCGTCGAACTTCGGGGTGATGCTGAAGGCTGTCGACGAGGTGCCGGCGACGGCGCCGGCCGGTGGTCTGTACTACAGCGCGAGCGAGGGGACGTACGGCGGCGAGACGGCTGCCCGGCCGAATCTGGTCATCACGTACGACGAACCCGGCGTCACGCTCAACCCGCCGTCGACGATCAACGCATCGGGTGCGGAGCTGTCCTGGAACAAGTACATCGACCCGACGCCGGCCGACGATGACGACCTGGTCGAGTACCAGATCTTCCGCGGCTGCCGCGCGCTGCCGGCGGACGGCTGCACCACGCCGGTGGGCGACTACTTCTCGACCACAGCCCCGGGCGCGCTCGAGCTGGTCGGGACCGTCGCACCGGACGTGACGTCGTTCACCGACGCGACCGCGAAGCCGTCCACGCTGGACGGGGCCCTTCCGGACCCTGCGACGTACAGCTATTGGGTTGTCGCGCGGATGGTGGGCGACGGTACGTCGAACGGCAAGGCCGCGTCGAACGTGCAGACGGTGACGATGCCGCGCGAGGGCCGCATCTTGCAGTCGTTCGGCGGCGACATCTCCGACACCACGTTGAGCAAGACGAAGGCGACAGAGAACGTGTCGCGTCCGGATGGCGGCACCGGGAATACGCGGTACTGGGTGCAGGTCGGCAACAACCACCCGACGTACGGCGTCGAGCGCGGGGTGTTCAAGTTCGACACCGCGGCGATCAAGCAGGGCACGAAGGTCACTGACGCGCGGGTGGAACTGTTCGCGAACTACGGCTCCGGGACCGGCAGCGCAACGCTTGACCTGCACGGTTTGACGCGGGACTTCGTCGAGACCGAGGCGACGTGGAACCAGGCGGCGTCGACGATCAACTGGACCGGCGCGGGTGGTGACTACGACCCGACGGTGCTGACCAGTCTGACGTCGGACAACAACCCGAAGCGGTTGACGTTCACGTCGTCGGCGCAAGGCAGCGTGCTGCTGCCGAAGATCCAGTCGTGGGTGGACAATCCGGGCAACAACCACGGCTTGCTCCTGAAGACGCACGACGAGACCGTGCAACAGCAGCTGTTCAGCATCACGAACGGCGAGTCCCCGGACACCTTGTTCCGTCCCCGCCTGTGGATCGAACACCTGGCCAAGAACGACGCGGAGACCTACCAGGCCGACGAGATGCCGGAGCGGTTCGTTCCGGGTACGACGATCACGACGCCGGTCACGGTGACGAACACGACGAACGGCACCTGGCAGAGCGGGTTGCAATTGTCGTACCGCTGGACGGAGCCGGGCAGCAGCACCGACATCACCGTGTCGGGTGACCGCAACTTCGTGCCGCTCGGCAAGGTGCTGGCCCCCGGTGAGTCGGTACGACTGAATCTGCCGATCAGGACACCGATCAATTCCGACACCGGCACGAAGCGGCTGGCCTACGACCTCTACCTGGATTTGTGGACGGGAACGGACTGGTACTCCAAGACTGTCCCGCCGTCGTCGAACACGACGCATCCATCCCAGGGCTGTGTGGTCGTCACGACTGGGTATCTGTGTGTGGATCGCTATGTCGAGGACCCGACGTCGGACGAGTTGGGTCTGGAGAAGTTCTTGTCCTACACCGGTGAGGAGACCGGTGGCGGATCGCAGTTGCTGACGAACCTGTACAACGGGAACGTCGTGTGGTCGTACGACGCGTTGTCGAACCCGTCGATCGGGCCGTCGGCGTTTGTCAGGCTGGCGTACAACAGCATGGAAAGCGTGCCTGACCCGGGCGCCGGATTCGGGTTCTCGGTGCAGCCGGCGACATTGACCAGGCTGGGCAGTCGACTGTCGGTTCCGAGTGGCAACAGTGTCAACAACCTGATGACGTTCATCGACGGTGACGGCACGACGCACACGTACAAACTCGCCACCGAGACGGCGAACCTGTTGACCTACACCCGCCCTGCTGGTGTGGGCCTTGATCTCACCCGTGATCTGACCGCGGATGCGGATCATCAGTGGGTCTTCTCCCGTCCGGATGGGACCCGGTTCTACTTCAACAAGGACTCCGGCCGGCAGACGTCGGTGGTGGATCGCAACGGCAACACGATGTCGTTCAGCTACGACGGCAGCGGGCGTTTGACGACGGTCACCGATGCTCGTAACCGGCAGGTTCTGACTCTTGGTTATGCCGCTGCGGGCCTGGTGTGGATTCGGGACCTGTCTGGTCGGGCGTTGAAGTTCAACTACAACAGCTCGCATCAGTTGACCAAGCTCGAGGACGGCGGTGCGTTCGACCCAGGTACGGCGACGTTCGGGGCAGGTGCGCCGGTGAAAGCGTTCCAGTTCGCCTACACCGACACGTCGAACAACGGCAACACGAAGCTGATCTCGATCAAGGATCCGCGCAACGCCGAGACCAAGGTCCAGTACTACACGTCGACGGAGACCTCGTCGTACGCGTTGTGGGCGAAGAGCTACACCGATCGCCGGAACAACAACACGACGTTCTCGTACGCGGACCCGGATCCGTCCGCGAAGGTCAAGGTGGCCACGGTCACCGACGTCAACGGTTCCACGCCGTCGGTCACGACGTACCAGATGGATGGCTACGGCCGCACCACCAGCATCCTCGACGCGAACCAGAACGCCACGGGAGGCACCAAGACAACCTTGCTGGGCTGGGACAGCGACCACAACGTGATCCGGTTGCAGGAACCCAATGACGCGGTGTCGACGTGGGAGTACGACCCGAAGACCGGCTACCCGCTTGTCGTGAAGGATGCGATGGCGGTCAAGAACGGTCTGCCGGGTGTGCTGCTGACCTACCAGACGCTGACCACCGGCGCGAAGCCGACGGTGCTGTTGTCGAAGAAGAGCGCCGCGGGCCGGACCGACACGTTCACGTATGACGCGAACGGCAACATCAAGACAGTCAAGAACGGCCTCGGCTTCGGGCCAACGTACAGCTATAACTCGAACGGGACGCTGGCGACGGTCACCGACGCGCGCGGCAACGCGACGCAGTACGGCGCCGACTCGAACTATCACGCCAGCGGCTACCCGTTGTCGATCACTGATCCGGAGCTGGCGAAGACCGACTTCACGTACGACGACCGCGGCAATGTGCTGCAGGTCAAGGATGCGTTGCTGCGGTTGACGACGGCGGAGTACGACGCGTTCGGTCGTCCGACGAAGATCACCAAGCCGTACGACGGGGCGGTGGTGCGAACCACGGTGACCGACTACGACCTCAACGACAACGTGACGAAGGAGACCGCGCCGAACGGTGCGCAGTCGGTGTCGACGTTCGATGCCGCGGACAACTTGTTGACCAAGACGCTGCCGGACAACAACACGACCGGCCGGCAGCTCGCCTACACCTACGACGTGCTGGGTCGCAAGATCACCGAGACCGCGCCGAAGGGCGTTGCGACCACGGCGGACGCGAACGATTTCGTCACGAAGTACAGCTATGACCGGATCGGTCAGGTGTTGACGGTCGAGACCCCGTTCGTTGACGGCGGGACGACGAAGACGCCGACGACGACGTACGAGTACGACCTGGTCGGAAATCAGGTGACGGTGATGGATCCGCTGCGGAACGCTTCTCCCGCGACGGACTACACATCGAAGACGGTCTACGACCTGAACCACCGGCCCACCGCCGTCACCGACGCGGCCGGCTACACCAGCAAGACGGTCTACGACGCCGACGGCCTAGTCACCTCTGAGATCAATCAGACCGGCAACACGAAGAGGACCGAGTACGACGAGGCCGGTCAGCCGATCGCGATCCATGTCCCGCACACCCCGATCGGTGCCCATCAGGAGGACCGGGTCACGACGCTGGCCTACGACCAGGCCGGCAACGTGACTCGTCAGACCCGGCCCAGCGGCCGGTACTCCGAGACGGTGTACGACAAGAACAACCGGCCGGTGCAGAACAAGTCCGCGTTCGACACGGCGACCACCTTGTACAAGACGCCGTCGAGCACGTTCATCCAGTACTTCCCGACCGGCGAGATCAAGGCCCAATCTGAGCCCACGTTCGGCAGTTCTGGGTCGCAGTGGACCAACTTCACCTACTTCGGCTCCGGTGACATCAAGACGTCGACGGATCCGTGGCAGATCACCGCGACGTACGGCTACAACCAGCTCGGTCAGCAGACTGACCGGACGCTGACGGTGCCGGGTGACGATGCGAAGCGGACGCAGGCCTGGGGTTACTACCCCGACGGTGCGTTGCAGTCCCGCTCCGACACGGCTGCGCAGCAGCCGGTCGACATCGTCGACAACGCCGACACCTGGCAGACCACCTCGACGGGTACCTGGGCGACGGTTGCCGGCGGCACCAACACCCAGGGTGCCAACTACCGCACGCACGCGGCTGCGGCTGTTGGTACGCCGGAGGCCAGCGACACCTTCAACTGGCGGGTGCTGCCCGACGTTGCGGGTTCGTTCGACGTCTACGCCTCCTGTCCGGTCAATGCAGGCGCTACCACCGCGGCGACGTACACGATCAACCATTCGACTGGTGCTGCCACGAAGACGGTTGATCAGAAGGCGTGTACGGCGGCGACGCCGTGGGTGAACCTCGGCAACTACTCGTTCCCGAACGGTGTCGCGAAGACGATCACGCTGAAGCCGTCCGCTACAGGTGTGGTGGTCGCGGACGCGATCAAACTGGTCTCGACCAGCCCCGTCGAGTCCCGCTCGTTCACCTACACCTACGACCTGAACGGCCAGCAGACCGAGGTCAAGGACAACAACCCCAACGCGGCAACCGACACCTTCAAGATCACCACCGACGGCCTCGCCCGCACTATCCAGGTCCAGGAGTTGAAGGCCGGTGCGGAAAAGGCGAAGACCGACTACACCTACGACCTCGACTCCAACGTCTTGTCGACGAATGCCCAGCGTGGGGCGGACGCGAACACGGTGGGTGTGACGCGGTACACCGGGTACACGTGGGATGTCCGCAACCTGGTCGACACCGTCAAAGCCGGCGCCACTCCCACGGGGACGTTGGACACCTGGAGCTATACCTATGACGGGCGCGGCCTGCGTTCGACGATCGCGAAGCCGAACGGCAACCTGGCGACGTTCACGTATCACGAGGATGGTCTGTCGAGGATCCAGACAGAGAAGACCAGTGGCGGAAAGCTGGTCTCGTCGCATTCGCTGCGCTACACCCCTGATGGTGACCGTTCGCAGGATGTCGAGAAGCTTCTGAAGGCGAACTCGTCGGATTATCTGGATCAGGCGTCGACCTACGCCTACACGCCGGCTCGTCAGCTGGAGGCGGTGGTGAAGTCCGGTGTGGAGAAGGGCGACAACGAGTCTTACGAGTACGACGCGGCCGGCAACGCCACCAAGCAGACGATCGGTGCGACGACGTCGACGATGACGTATGACCGCAACCGCTTGACCAAAACGGTCACCGGTGGCACGACCCTGAACCAGCGCTACGACCCGTTCGGCCGTGCGACGTCGTCGGATGTCGGCACGCAGGTGGTGGAGCAGAACGCCTACGACGGCTACGACCGCTTGGTCCGCCAGCAAAAGTTCGACACCGCCGGTACTCCGACGTTCACCCGCAACCAGACCTACGACCCCTTCGACCGGGTGGTGAACCAGTCCGAGAAGGTCGGCGCCGCGGCGTCGATCTCCACCCGCTACACGTTCGTCGGTCTCGCGAACCAGGTTGCGGCCGAGGAGGAGAAAGACACCGCGGGCACCTGGAAGGTCTCGAAGTCCTACGCCTACGGCGCGTCCGGCGAGAACCTTTCCCTGGTCGACACCCCGGTCAACACCACGACATCGAAGAAGTCGTTCTATGGCACGAACCCGCATGGCGACACCGAAACGCTGACTGACGCGACCACCGGCCAGACAACGTCGACGTACCGCTACACCGCCTACGGCCAGCCCGACAAGAAGGGCACGACAGGCGACGACGAGATCAAAGACGACGCGGCCCTGGACGCCGACATCGTCAACCCCTACCGGTTCAACTCGGGTCGCTTCGACGGTGCGACCGGCACCTACGACATGGGGTTCCGCGAGTACAACCCCGGCCTCAACCGGTTCCTCACGCGCGACATGTTCGACGGCGCCCTCACCGACCTCGGACTCGGCACCGATCCGTGGAACGCGAACCGGTACATGTTCGGCGGCGGCAACCCCATCACCCGCGTCGAGTACGGCGGTCACCTCAACGACACCGGGTCCGAGGGCGGCGGCGGGACGATTGTCGGGCCTGTGCTGGAACGGTGCCCGGACTGTCAGTTGAAGATTCTCGGTAATGGCGCTTGGACATTCGAGGGGGACGCGAGCGGAGACATCGTCGATACCGCGAAGCCTTTGCTGCACCTGACTCTTGACGCAGCTGGATCGGTCCCTGTCGTCGGTGAGGCGGCGGACGGCGCCAACTGCGCCTGGTACGCCCACGACGGTGAGACCGGCAACGCGATCGCCAGCTGCGCCGCGATGATCCCAATCGCCGGCACGCTATCCACGGTCGGCAAGTGGTTCGGCAAGGGCGCCAAACTCACCGACGAAGCTGTGGCAGGTGAGAAGGCCGCCGCCGATGCCTGCAGGGCGAACAGCTTCACCGGCGACACCCGGGTCCTGCTGGCCGACGGGACGAGCAAACCGATCAAGGATGTCGTACTGGGTGACGAGGTCTTGGCCACGGACCCGATCAGTGGTGCGACCGAGGCAAAGAAGGTCACCGACCTGATCCGGCACTCCGGACCCCACACCATGGTGGCGGTACGACTGTCCGACGGCACCACGATCAATGCGACAAACCATCACCCGTTCTGGGTCGTGAGCCAGGCGGTGTGGAGCTACGCGATCGACCTACGGCCCGGCGATACCCTGCGCACCGCCGACGGCGGCATCATGACGGTCTCATCCGTCGCGACCAGCACAGCCGACCTGACTGCCTTCAACCTCACAGTCGATGGCATCCACAGTTACTATGTGCTCGCGGGAGAAACGCCGGTCTTGGTGCATAATTGTTCGGGCCTGGACGTGAGCTTTGGTCAGGTCCAGAATCGGATCGCCACCCACGTGCTCCCGCTGCATGGTGCTGGAACGTCGACTACAGGGACGAAGTTCGCGGACAATTTGACTGAGGATGATCTTTTCGCTGGTCTCCTGGAACGTCTTCACCAGTCCAACCAAACCGGACTCGTGAACGAGACGGGTAACCATCAACACATCATCAACTGGCCGGGGGCGGGCTCAGCCGGCGAGGGACGGGTCGAGGTGTGGATGACCCCATCGGGAGAATTGGGGGGAATGTGGCCGATAAAATAAGCGACATTGAGGTCGGGTTTCGCATCACGAATCACCCGTTCCTTGGGTACAAGAAAGAGGATCGGATCGACCTGGAGCAGGCTTGGAGCTCTGATATCTTGCAAGGCGCCTTTATGGGTGATGTAATCTTCCGCCTTCCGGGCGGTGATTTCTCAACCATCGAGCGAGACAGCGGCTGGCGAGGGCTGGTCGAATGGTGCCTGACGCTAGACGCCGCGGTTCGCAGTATCACTGCCGGCGAGGTTGAGCATCGCATATCAGAGCCGGACTCCAATGAATACATCCGGATCCGCCGTGACCGGACGGATTTGGTCTTCTCCTGGACGCAGTCGAGCGACGTGGCGCGGATTGGCGTCGGGGCCTTTCTGCAGGCCGCGACAGACTTCATTCGCCGAAGCGTGGCATGGATCGGCGACGAGTACCCGGCTGCAAAGAGGAACAGGCAGGCTTTGTACATCTGGGAACGGCTCAATACCTATCTGTGATGCGGCTTGGGCGTGCCTCCTAAAGATCGGCGGGATGGGCGGGGGTTGTTGACGTAATGTCGCGTTTTGCGGTCTCGACCGATGCGCAGTGGGCGAGGTGCCGAAGACCTCACGGCCGACAACCTCGCCGTCAACGACCTCCACACGTACTACGTGCTCGCGGGGCGAAACTCCAGTCCTCGGTCACAATTCGACCTGCCCCACTCTGGACTTGGATTTTGCTTCTCGGTCGGGTCGGATGTTGGACCCCAAGGATAAAGGCCGTGCGTTTGGGTTGGCCGGCAATGCACTTGCAAAGCATGCAGGGCGCAATACGACACCGGACAGTGGCCCATCCCTTCGGGGAAGCAGAATCCGGTGGCGTGGAATAAGCTCGGCCGAGACATGCTGACGACATCTTGACTCAATGCCACGTAGCTTGAAGTTGAGTTGTCAGGCAGCTCGCGGGATGTGGAGTCTGATGGTGGCTGGCAGGCTCGCTGGCTGTCTCGACGCGGTAGTTGTTGTGGCGGGCGCGTTTGACGGCGCGGTGGCGCCGTGCGGGGTTGAGTTGCGGGTGATGTCGGCCAGGACGGTGGGAGGGACCTCGGCCCAGCGGTGAGGGCGAGCAGCACGAGTTCACCGGTGCCGTTCCCGTCGCGGTCAGGGACGTCGTACTCGATCACCCGGACCAGGTGCGCTTGATCGGGGTCGAGGCCAGCACCGTCGTCGCCGTTTGCGGCGGCGGTGATGATCCGGTGCCGCGCGGCGCCGCGCACCGCTGGGTCGACCGTCAAGGCCGGCGCCACTCCAACAGGCGCGCTGGACACGTGGAGCTATACCTATGACGGGCGTGGCCTGCGTTCGACGATCACGAAGCCGAACGGGAACCTGGCGACGTTCACGTATCACGAGGATGGTCTGTCGAGGATCCAGACAGAGAAGACCAGTGGCGGAAAGCTGGTCTCGTCGCATTCGCTGCGCTACACCCCTGATGGTGACCGTTCGCAGGATGTCGAGAAGCTTCTGAAGGCGAACTCGTCGGACTATCTGGACCAGGCGTCGACCTACACCTACACCCCGGCTCGTCAGCTCGAGGCGGTGGTGAAGTCCGGTGTGGAGAAGGGCGACAACGAGTCCTACGAGTACGACGCGGCCGGCAACGCCACCAAGCAGACGATCGGTGCGACGACGTCGACGATGACCTACGACCGCAACCGCTTGACCAAAACGGTCACCGGTGGCACGACCCTGAACCAGCGCTACGACCCGTTCGGCCGTGCGACGTCGTCGGATGTCGGCACGCAGGTGGTGGAGCAGAACGCCTACGACGGCTACGACCGCTTGGTCCGCCAGCAAAAGTTCGACACCGCCGGTACTCCGACGTTCACCCGCAACCAGACCTACGACCCCTTCGACCGGGTGGTGAACCAGTCCGAGAAGGTCGGCGCCGCGGCGTCGATCTCCACCCGCTACACGTTCGTCGGCCTGGCCAATCAGGTAGCGATCGAGGAGCAGAAAGACACCGCGGGCACCTGGAAGGTCTCGAAGTCCTACGCCTACGGCGCGTCCGGCGAGAACCTTTCCCTGGTCGACTCTCCGGTCAACGGCAGCACATCGAAGAAGTCGTTCTACGGCACCAACCCCCACGGCGACGTAGAAACCCTCACCGACGCATCAACAGGCACCACGACGTCGACGTACCGCTACACCGCCTACGGCCAAGCCGACAAGACCGGCACAACAGGCGACGACGCGATCATCGACAACGACCCAGCCAAGAACGCCGACATCGTCAACCCCTACCGCTTCAACAGCAAACGTTTCGACGGCGCGACCGGCACCTACGACATGGGGTTCCGCGAATACAACCCCGGCCTGAACCGGTTCCTGACGCGTGACATGTACGACGGCGCGCTCGAGGACATGGCCCTCGGTGCGGATCCGTGGAATGCGAACCGGTACATGTTCGCTGGCGGAAACCCGGTGACCGGTGTGGAGAGCGATGGCCATTGCGCCTTCGACCCCGAAACCGAGTCAGCTTGCGGCAGGCCGGTGACGCGCATCCTCGGAAGCGGATCAACGCCGCCGCCGGTTACGGAGACGAAGCCGACCGAGCCGTCGACCGTCCAGAAGGTTTCAAGCTATTTCGCTCCAGGCCAGTTCGGCAAGAACGTGACCGACGACCTCGTCGTCGAGCCGGTCCAGGAAACCTACGAGGCCTGCAAGGCCGCCATTCAAATGCAGGACTACCAGACCAACTGGCGAGCGTGCCAGACGGGGATCGCACTGACAGGCCTGGGCTTCACAGGCGGAGGCAAGGCCCTCGGAATCGGCGTCCGAACCGCAGAAGGCCTCGCAGCCGCAGAGGCCGAGAGCGCATCGATGCGGATTCTTCTTGCCGGTCGCGGAACGGTATGGGATGGCGTTAAGGCCACGCAGCCCAATTATGTCGGAAGTCAGCTTCCGCGATCATTTGAACTTGTGGCGGGAGATACGAAGGTTTGGGTGCATGGAAATGCGACAGAACATATTGCTGAATATCTCTCTGGAATGGCTCAACGTGGTGCGACTCGTGCGCAGGTCGACTTGGCCACTCAAGTGCAACTGGGGAGCTTGCAGGCGGCTGTAGGTGAGGCGGGAGTCGGCGGGCTTCCAGTCGGCAAGATAGTTACGGTTGGCGGTTGGGAGTTGAAGTTCGGCGCCGCGCAAGGCTCGGGACAGCTTCCTGTCTTGTATCATGCGTTGTACAAGGGATGATTGGGGCGCCGTGTGATTTTCGTAGTTGATTCAATGAGTTGCGAAGCCGTTGTTGTGGAGAGTGATTCATGGATACCCTTGAAAATCACCTGGGAGCCACGACCGACGGGGAGGCCGCTGTATCTTAGGATCTCTGGTTCTTATGGCGGAGAGGTTGAGATAAAGATCGATCCGCTGACCGGAATGCTGGTGCAGGTGATCGTTCTTGAGGCTCCTCCTGTGCTCGGAGAAGGAATTCGTGTGCCTCCTAGCGTCCTGGTCGAAACGTCGGTGCCGGTTGTCGATCGATCCCTTTGGGGATGGGAGGAGGGCCAGGAAGGCATAGCGCCCGATCGCTCGGTTGTCGCGATCGTTGAAAGCCTGCGTCTTGTGCGGGCAGGTGATCGGGTCGGTCTTGTGTTCTCGGATCAAGAACCTGTGCGCTACGTTTGCTGTCGAGACGTCATTGTCGCAATTTCTACTGATGGCAGACTGGTTGAGATTTCGGCGGCTCTCCAGTCCGATATCGTGAATTCATCTGTGTCTACGTAGAATCAGTGTGGCGCATCGGTCACGTGCTGAAGCGGTGGGCAGGCACTCAAAGACGAATCCACAGGACGGTAGGACGCGGACGGTGGAGTGATCTTCGTCCAGAAGGGCGAGTACTCAATGAGAGGGTGCTCGGCCCGTTGCACAGACTTCCTTGGAAGGTTGAGGTAAGCAGCGATGGATGTTCGTGTGGAAGGCGAAATCGTCGAAGTGGCCATGACGCCCGACGAGGCGCAACGGCTCTGCTTCGCAGTCCAAGAGGGATATGTGGGCATATCTCGAGCCGAATACTTCATCCGTACGGGCCTTTCAAAGCCAGCGATAGAGACGCTGGTTCATGCAATGAGCGCCGTGGTGGACAAGCGTTCGGGCGAAGTCACGCTCGCGTTGGAGCCCGGGATCGAGGAGATCGAGAATCCACGCCGGCCAAGGCCGTCATCATGAGCCCTAGCGGTGCTGCTGGCACCTCCATGGCGATCCTTACGGCTCGGCCGAGGCCTGTCCACTGGAGCAAGCTCGGCAACTATTCGTTCCTCAACGGTGTCGCGAAGACGATCACGTTGAAGCCGCCGCGACGAGGATGGTGAGCGTGATGAGGACCAATAGGTCGTGATCTCTCGGTCGATGTCAGATTTGCTCGGCTTCATTGCTTCGGAGGCTCAACGGGAGAGCTTGTCGTCTCGTCCGTTCAGCCGAGTGGTCAACCAGTGCTAGCCCACCGGCATAGGCGACTTACGTCGGTACTTCGCAGACTCGCCAAGTCCCGCGGTCTGCACCAATAGGGACCGCTTCAACGGGAGCCGTTTCGACGGCGCGACCGGCACGTATGACATGGGGTTCCGCGAGTACAACCCCGGCCTGAACCGGTTCCTGTCCCGCGACATGTTCGACGGCGCGCTGCAGGACCTCGGCCTGGGCACGGATCCGTGGAATGCGAACCGCTACATGTTCGGTGGCGGCAACCCCATCAGTCGCGTCGAGAACGGCGGTCACCTGAATGACACCGGATCCGAGGGTGGCGGAGGTGTCATCGGTGCGGCATTGGAGATCTGTGGTCCTGACTGCCATGTGGAGGCGACGTCGAGCGGTGTGAACGTTGTCGGCGCAAAGCCTGACTCCATGAACACCGCGATCGACAACTTCCTGGTCGGCATGGCGAGCGGCGGCATCGACATGCTCCAGAACGCCGCGGCCGGTCCAGCCGCCCCGCTGCTGGCGCTGACGGGGAACAGTGCCAGCAACACGTTCGACCAAGTGGTTGGGGCCAGGGGGCCGAGACTGACTCGTTCGCATATAAAGCCGGCAAGGTGGTTGGCATCCCCATCCCGGGGGGCGGTGCCGGCCGTGGCGGCGCCAGAGCCGCAGAAGCTGGCGCTAGTACGGTGGCGTCCCGTGTGGCTGGCAAACTGCTTGGGTCGGCCTGCAGCTTCAGTGGCGACACCTTGGTGGAGATGGGTGATGGCTCGCGCAAGGACATCGCCGACGTCAAGGTCGGCGACGAGGTCCTCGCAACTGATCCTCAGACTGGCGAGCGCGGGGCCCGTAAGGTCACGCACCTGTGGGTCCACTCCGACACCTTGCTCGATCTGCTGGTCGAACGCGGCGTCCTCACAACCACCGAAGACCACCCGTTCTGGAACGTCACCGACCGCGAGTACCAGCGCGCGGACCAGCTCGATCCGGGCGACGAGCTCCTCAGCCCGACCGGCGCATTGGTCCGGGTCATCGGCATCAGAGCAGGTTCTCAACATGTCACAACGGCGTACAACCTCACCGTCGACGGCATCCACACGTACTACGTCATCGCCGGCGCAACACCGGTACTCGTCCACAACACCTGCGGCTCGGCGCTAGGCTCAGGAAAGGCATATTCTGTTGCTTATGAGACAGTGCTGTCGAGCATCATGTTTCCTGGACGGTCGCGAGGAGCACACTTCCAGGCGGCGAATCGAGATCTTCTTGCGGCCATCGACAGCGACTCCCAATTCGCGACGCTGATGAACAACCTCATTCCTGGAGTTCGTGACAAACCTCGCAGGTCCACGAGGAGGTATCTCTCGGCAGTCACCTTCGGCCCTTTGGACTTGGCATCATGCAACTGAGGAAGGAGTGATGCGACTCGTTCCGCGTATCCAGCATGAAGCGGCCGGAGACTTGCAGGACCTATTCCATCCAGGAGGTGTCGGTGGGTTCGCGATATGAGGGCGATGAGTTCGCTCGGAGTACCTTGGGGGATCTGCTCCACAATGCTGAACGATTTGATGATGATCTCACAATCTATGTTGCCTCGGGACAACCGATAGCCGTATCGATACCGGCCACCCTGGTAGACGAGGAAGCTGCTAGTCCCCCAGAAGGAATGACATATTTGCTGGAGATCAGCCTGGTAAGGGATGTGCTTCGCGTGTGGAAGGAATGGCGGGGTGGCCAAGAGCCGACCAGAGAGCAGGCATGCTCCGCCGTGGAATTTTACGCAAGACATGACGCATATCAGCCGCGAGAATGATCGCTCAAGCGGCCGGGCCGGCTGGGCCCGAATGATCCCGGGAGGTATCTCGCTGGCCGGCTGAGCTCCGTAGGAACGGATCCTGTTTAGGTGGTGCGATTCGAGTGCGCTGGGCGATTACTCGCCATTCGATCCAGGTGTCACCCGGCCGCTGCATGAGGTGACGAGTCCTGGGGCGCGTGCAGGAGGCCTATGAAGCCTGCAAGGCCGCCATTCAGGGGCAGGACTACCTCGCCAACTGGCTTCTCTTTCGGCGGGATTTGGCGCAGTTGCTCGCTGACGCGAGCCCAAAGGACTTCAAGATCGTCGAGATGGTTTGATGGCAGGCCTGTCGACGGGGTCTCAAAGGTCGCCGCGCGCTTGAACGGTCGAGGCGCGCCCCCTGGCGCACTGGATCGGCCGCCTCGGTCCGGCCGCGACGTCGTCGGGTGGACTAGCCCTGGGCATTCATGCCGGTTGGCTTTGAGGATGTGTCGTTGAACTGAAAGGTGCTCCTGACCAGCGACGATGTGGATTGTCTAGGACGATGTCGTGCGGGATCGAGGAGCACCTTCGAGGTGAAGGCAATCGGGTTCTACCCGTCTGTTCGGGTTGATGTGGCGGGATCGGGTGTGGTGTCGCGGGCGTTGGCGCCGTGGCCGTAAGCCGTTAGGGCCTACGGCCAACCCGGCAAGACCGGCACAACAGGCGACGACGCGATCATCGATAACAACCCAGCCAAGAACGCCGACATCGTCAACCCCTACCGCTTCAACTCCAGCCGCTACGACGGTGCCACAGGCACGTATGAGATGGGGTTCCGTGAGTACAACCCCGGCCTGAATCGGTTCCTGTCCCGCGACATGTTCGACGGCGCGCCGCAGGACCTCGGACTCGGCACGGACCCGTGGAATGCCAACCGCTACATGTTCGGCGGCGGCAATCCGAGCGGCCGCGTCGAACTCGACGGCCACATGAATGCGATCACCGACGACGACGGCAACGGCGGCATGACCCCCACGCCCCACAACTCCGCCCGTCGTACCCCCGTCACCGAGTCGAGGCCGACCGAGCCGTCGACCGTTGGGAAGGTCTCGCGCTGGTTCGCTCCCGCCCAGTTCGGCAAGAACGTGACCGATGAAGTCGTCGTCAAACCGGTGCAGGAGACCTACGAGGCTTGCAAGGCCGCCGTTCAAATGCGGAACTACCAGGCCAACTGGCAGACCTGCAAGACAGGGAGCAGTGCTGACAGGGCTCGGCTTCACCGACGGAGGCAAGGCCCTCGGAATCGGCGTCAGAACCGCAGAAGGACTCGCCGCCGCCAGAGCCGAGACCGCGACGGCGCGCTTCCTTGCCGCAAGAGCGTTCACGTCTGCTGATCCTCATGTAGCTAATGCGGCGAATGCGATCGAGGCCGCGATGCCGGGCCATGTCGTCGGAGTCAACTCGCAGATCGCGATGTCCAACGGACTGAAGCGGGAGATCGACATCGATCTCGGCAACCTGGTTGTCCAGGTTAAGAGTGGCAGCGCGCGAGGTGTGCCCGGGCACCTTGTCCGTACGGGCATCACGACGGGGAGAACAGCGATCGGTTATGCTCCTGACATTCCAAATGGGGCATGGGAGGCTGCGGCCCGCCAGGGAATTCCGATGGGCGCGATCCCAAGACGAACTGCTGGCGATTATCAGGGAGCTAGGATGAAAGGGGCATTTGTTCTCGCGAATGATCCTGGGCTGTACAGGCAGATCGAGGATGTCCTGGTCCTGGCCGGCGGACGGACGGCGGCCGATCAAACAGTCCAGATCGAAGACAGATCAGGATTCCTGTTCACCGTCTTCGGGACTATTGGACCTGAGTTTGACGCTGATCTGCGAGCTTCTCCGACCGATGTGCGTGGTGACGTGAGCGGCTTGGATCAAGGCAGTGCGACGGCGTGCTGGGTCGAGTGTCGCTCTGAGGCACTGTTCGTCCGTTGGGCTCGTGCGATCGCTTCAGAGCGAGATGACCGGATCTGGGTGCTGGACGGGGATGGTGTGCTGTGGTCGGCCGACGCGCTGGATGCTGGGAGGCTCGTGCTGTGAGCGCCTCAGGCCTGACGACCGTGCCTCCGATAGGTGGGCCGTAATGATCGCTCAGCCGAAGCTTCTCCGGCCCTCCGATCTCGACGGTCTCTCGATCGAGGTCATCCAGGCACTGTGAACGGTACGGACCACGTTGGGCGCGTCCACGGGCAGGATTGGGAAGTTCTACTCTGGGACACTGCCATGAGCAGAGTGCAGGTGCGGACGTTTGTGCGGTCCGGCGAGGAATTCTTGCCTGTGGGCGAGGCGCTGCGCTACGAGGGGGACTGCTACTACGTGGCCGGCGCAGTCAGTCTCATTATCGACGAATCCGAGGTGTTGGGTACCGATCTTTGGGACGATGTGAACTGGTTGTGGCCGTTGGTGGTCCAAGCGCTTGATGAATGCCGTCGTACCGGACTTGGTAGACGAGGGTTTCCCGACCAGCCAATCTCCTTCAAGGCGGAACTCGTCTGGGCCGGCAACGTCCTGGTGACGGTGTCAGACGGTGAGGGCATCAATCGCAGCGCCGTTGCACCGGTGGACGAGCTTTATCAGGTTGTCGCACGCGAAGGTCTTAACTTCTTCAATGAATTGCAACGCCTGTGTCCTGCGAACGAAGACGGTCTCGAGGAACGGGAGCTGCTTGCGTCATGGCTGGCACCAGGTGAGTGATCGCGTTGGTCGGCCGACTTGATGGGTGCCATGATGCGAATTATTCGGATGCCGAGAGATGTTGAGTGAACGGGACACCGTTTACGGTGGCGCGACGGGCGTGAATTGGTGCGATTACTCGCCATTCGATCCAGGTGTCACCCGGCCGCTACATGAGGTGACGAGGCGTGAGGCGCGTGCGGCGTTTGTGCGGTTGATGGACGCGAGGCAGGAGCGAGCGTCCGAGCTGCGTCGGTTGCTGGAGGGTAACGGTGTGGTGTTGACGCCCGACGATGCAGGCTTGCAGGTCGTCAATGACTGGTTCCGCTGCGAGGTGGAGGGCGTTTCGGGGACTGGCCGGCTCCGGAACCTGTGGTATGCCGTGGTCAACGATCTCGCGTTGTTCCTCGGCGACGTGATGATCGAGCGTAGCCCGAACTTGCAGTGGGTCATGTTCGACAAAGGAGCTCGTGACGCCGCGTTTCAGCGGCACGTGATCATGGGGTTCACGGGCGTGGCCAACCCGAAGTACAACGTCGACGTCGATCGCCTCCTCGCGACGTACGGGCATCAGATCGTCGCTGATGAGTCGGTCGAGACTGACGCATTTGTGACTTGGGTAGCTGCCGCAATCGACAAGGCGTGAGCGATGACAGCGCGTGCCGAGCCGAAGACGACGACCTATAACCGCAACCGGCTGATCAGGACGGTCACGGGTGCGACGACGCGTGTGAAAGCGGATTTTCGGTCTGGGTCCGGCGAGGGTCGCTGAAGCTGTGGGCGGGAGTCAGGCCGGGTTGTTCTGGCGGTCGTGGGCTGTCTGCGGCGGGGCTTGTTTTCGGTTGGCGGTGATGATGAGGGCGCCGGAGATGATTCCGGCGAAGTAGGGGGACGGCACGAGGAGGATGCCGGCCAGCAGGCACCAGACCGCTAGTGCCCAGCCGATCCAGGGCGGTAGGGCCACTCCGCGGCCGGCGAGATGCCAGGTCAGGCCGCCGAGGAGGATCAGGGGTACGGCGAAGCTTCCCGGAGCGGCCCAGAAGGTGGCCTGGTTCTGAAGGGACTCCGCCGTCTGATCGGTGCCGATGGCCGTCAGCGCGAGCGGAACGGCGGCCCATACGCCTCGATCTACCCAGCCGGTGATCTGTTCCCGGGCGAAGACAGCCGACAGCAGCAGATGACCCGTCCCCAGCGCGAGCATGATGCCTCCGGCCCAGCGCAGCATGCGCCCACTGGCGTTCATCGCCGGCCTCGTTTACCGCGGTGCAATGCAAGTTCGTTGCGGTCGCGCCAGGCTCGTTCCCATTGCCGGGTCAAGGCCGGGTAGACGACGACGTACCGAAAGGGCGCGATGGCCGCCAGGTAGATCCGCCCGAACCATCCGTTGGGTTTGACGAGGACGGCCATTCGCAGCTCGTGGTCACCGTTGGCGGCCTGCGCCCACCCGAGGTGCATCACGGTGTGCACGGTCCGGTTCGCCAGTTCGCGAGCGGCCTCCGTATCGAGCTCGTAAACCGCCTTCAAGGGCATGTCGTCGCTGTCTCCACCACGAGGAGCATCGCGAAGGTCGCGCGGCAGACGATCGTGGAGCGAGGCAACCCGCGCACCGACAGCCGCTTTCGGGTCGTCCCAGCCGAAGAGTGCGCCGAGTTTCCACCGAAAGGCGAACAAGAACCGCACCGGCCAGGTCTGTCGCGCGAACCCACCGGCCGCCCGCATCGCTGCCAGCATCGTCGGGAAGTCGTCAGGGCCGGCTCCCGGGGTGCGGAACGCCCACACGTCCTCGACCGTGAAGTCGGAGGTGAGCTCATGGACGCGCCACGGCATGCTGGTGTGCGCGGTGTTCGGAAGTCTCACGGATGGGCCCTCCTCGCCGGAGCGATTGTCTATGCTGACCAGCATAGCCTGTTTTTATCAACATAGAGAGGTGACGTGACAACACGACGGGAGCAGACCAGCGGGGAGAGCCGTGAGCTGATCCTCGCCGCGGCGGCGGAACTGTTCGCGAACAAGGGCTACCGCCAGACGACGTTCGCCGATGTGGCCGAGCGGTCCAAGATCAGCCGGGGATCCATTCCGTGGCACTTCGGCAGCAAGGAAGGGCTGCTGCTGGCGGTCCTCGAACGGTCGGTGCAACTCGTCGACGCGAGCCTCGACAACCTGCCCGACCAGGGTGGGGAGGCGGAGCTGGATCACCTGGTCAAGAGTCTCGAAGACCTGTTCGCGCGGCCCACGACCAAACTGTTCGTCACGCTGCTGGTCGAGGCCCTGGAGCCGGACTCGCCCATTCATGACCGCTACGTCGCGATCCACGAGACCCTGCGTGGTCACTGTCGGCGCTGGCTGGACCGGTCCGCGCCGGCCGGCGTGTCTACCGAGGCGCTGGCGGTCGCGATCGTCGGGGCCGCGATCGGCATCCACCAGCAGTGGCTGGTGGCACCCGACCGGGTCGACATCAGGCAGTCCTTGGCCGCATTGCGCGCATTGATCGCTGGGATCGTGTCAGCAACCGGGATCTGACCTTGTATGGGATGACGTAAGCGTATAGGTTTTGGTTATGTCATCGAGTACGGGGCGGTTCGGGCTCGTGTTGGCGCCTGGTGGGTTGCGGCTGGCGCAGGAGTTGGTGAACACGGCGCTCGATGAGCTGCAGGGAACCGAGGATCAGCTTGCCGATCCGGCAGCCGCGAACGGCTGGTTGCGGGATGCGCTGGCTCGTTGGGCGGATGCCACGGGCAAATCGGCGCCGGACCTGCGGCTGAGCGCGGAGGACCTGCCGCCGCTTCGGCGTCTGCGTGAGCAACTGCGACAGGCGACGCGAGCACAGGCAGAGCACCTTCAGCCATCAGCTGCGGCGCCTGCGGAGTTGCTTCCGGTCGACATCCGGCTGCAGTTCGACTCGGACGGGGGTGTCGACTACAGGCCAGTGGAGCGTGGCTGGGAGGGTGTGGCCGCCTTGGTGGCCCTGGAGTTGTTGCTTGCCCATAGCAACGGCACCTTGTCGCGGCTGAAGTCGTGCGCGGGAACGCGTTGCGGCGTCAGCTTCTACGACGAGTCACGCAATCAGGCCCGCGTCTGGCACGACTCCAAGGTGTGCGGCAACGCCCCGAACCTCCGGGCGTCCCGTGCCCGGCGCAAGAACCAACAATGAGGAGAATCCCTATGTCCACAGTCGTCGTCTTCGGCGCGACCGGTTACGCCGGCGGCCAGATCACCGAGGAGCTGCTGAATCGCGGCCACAGCGTGATCGGCGTAGCCCGTGACATCAGCAAACTACCCGAACATCCACAGCTCACGGCGACCGCTGGATCGGCGTACGACGATGCGTTCGTCCGGGATGTGAGCAAGGGCGCCGACATCATCGTGCTCGCGATTCCCTCGATCCCGCCGGGTTCCCCGGAGTTGAAGGACGTCGTACCGACGATGCTCCGGGCCGCAGCCGAAACCGGCGCGCGCCTCGGTGTGGTCGGTGGAACCGGCAGCCTCGCGTCCTCGCCGGGCGGTCCGCTGGTGCTGGACCTGCCGGAGTGGCCGGCCGAGTACCTCCCTGAAGCACAAGCCCACGCGCGTGCACTCGACGTACTGCGGAACACCACCGTGGACGCCGACTGGTTCTATCTGAGCCCGCCGATGCTGTATGGATCGTTCAATCCAGGCACTCGCACCGGCACGTTCCGGATCGGTGACGATGTCCTGCTGCGCGATGAGAACGGCGTCTCCCAGATCTCCGGCCCGGACTACGCGATCGCCTTCACCGACGAACTCGAAACCCCCAAACACCACCGCACCCGCTTCACCGTCGCCTACTGAACCAGCCCTGTCCTTCGGCCTCACCGTCGCAGTCGGCCGCGTGGGCACTTTGACTGTTGTTCACGTGGCTCGGTTTGCGTGGGGTTATGGAGTTGCGGCAACTGGAGGTCTTTCGGGCGATCGCCGAGGAGCTGCACTTCGGCCGGGCGGCGGAGCGGCTGTTCCTGGCGCAGGCGTCGGTGAGTCAGCAGCTGCAGCGGTTGGAGAGTGACGTCGGCGTACGGCTCGTGGACCGCAGCTCGCGGACCGTGCGGCTGACGCCGGCGGGCAAGGTGTTTCTCGCCGAAGCCGAGCGGGTGCTGTCGGCGGCGGACCACGCCGTACGTCGGGCGCGTGAAGCGGCGGCCGGCCGGTACGGCGCCCTGCGGATCGCCACCAACTACCCGGCCAGCCGCCTGCTGCTGCTCCCGTTGCTCGAGGACCTGCGCGCTCAGAACCCAGGCCTGGCGACGATGCTGCGCGAGCTGGGTACCCCGGACCAGCTCCGTGCGCTGCGCCGCGGCGACCTCGACCTCGCGCTCGTCTACGGGCCGGTCGACGTTCCCGGGGTCACCAGCGCACACCTGCTCGACGTCCCGGTCGTCGCGATCGTCCGGCCAGGACACCCGCTGGCCGGGCGCGAGCGGCTGCGGTACGACGAGGTGCTCGAGTTTCCCACGATGACCGGGTACCACGGCGGTGGCACGGTGATCGAGGAGGTTCTCGTGGCCACCGCGGCCCGGTACGGGACCCGCTTGCCACGGACGCCGAGCACCACCGACCCGTCGGGCTACCTGCTCGAGCTGGAGACCAGCGACGCGGTCGGATTCTGCTCGCTGCCGCGCGGGGAGCAGTACCGGGCGAACGGTTTGCACGTGCTCCGGCTCGACCCGGCCGAGCCGAGCCTGGAGATCCACGTGGCCTGGAGCGAGTCCGCCGATGAACCTCTGGTGAACAGCACTGTCGCCCAACTCGTCCGCCTGGCGGAGACCGTGCGTAGAGCCTGAGCACCGATCGTGCGGACCGATCGACCGATCGCGAATCGGTCGTTGATGGTGGTTCGCGATCCGGCCGAGCATGGGCCCGAGCGACGCCGCCCCGGGCGTCGGTGAGCGAGAGCGGTTCATGGACCTTCATCCCCTCGGCATCATGGCCGGCATGCCCGCCGGCGGTCACGCGAGCAGCGGCTACCTCGTACGTGACGGCGGCATCACCCTGCAACTCGACGCCGGCCCCGGTACGGCGCTACGCCTCGGAACCGTGATCGGGGCGGACCTGCCCGACGCCGTCGCCATCACCCACCTGCACTCCGACCACGTCTACGACCTGCTGCCGCTGGGCAAGCTGCTGCTGGGCCGCCGGATCCGCCGTACCGACGAGAGCGCGGACCTCGAACTCGACGAGTCGGTGCCGCGGACGCCGCTGTTCGTTCCCTGCGGAGCCACCAGCGTGCTCGAGTCGCTGGCCGGGCTCTTCCCGGTGACCACCCATCCGTTGCTCGATCGTGCCTTCGACGTCGCCTTCGCGGTCCATGAGTACGAGCCGGGCGAGACAGTTGCCGTCGGCCACCTCTCGGTCCGGTTCGAGCTGCTCCGCCACGCCGCCCCGAACTGCGGCATACGGGTCGAGTCCGGTCCGGCCAACCTGGTCTATACCGGCGACACCGGAGTCACCGACGCCCTCCCGGTCCTTGCCGCAGGCACCGGACTGTTGCTGAGCGAGAGCACACTGCGGGAAACCGACCGCAGCGGCCACGGGCACCTCTGCTCGCGCGATGCGGGCCGCGCCGCGGCTGACGCCGGGGCGGCGGAACTCGTGCTCACCCACTTCTCCTCGACCGATCCACTTGACCTCGAGTGGCACCGCGAACGTGCCGCCGGCGAGTTCGGCGGACCGGTCCGGATCGCCGATCCCGGCCACCGCATCCCCGTCGTACCGACTCGAAAGGTCTCCGCATGAAGCGCCTTCACACCGTCTGTGCCGCAGTACTCGCGGCCGGTTCGCTGCTCGGTCTGGCCGCCTGCTCGCCGGCCGGGCAGTCCGGATCGGCCGATGGCGGGACGGGTCACACGACCATCACCTTCACGTCGTACAACTACGGCACCCAGGGCAAGGCCGGCACCGGCACGCAGGCACTGCTCGACCGCTTCGCGCAGCTTCATCCCGAGATCACGGTGAAGCCGCAGGGCGTGGCGACCGCCGATGTCCTCACCAAGACGAAGGCCGCTGTCGCGGCCGGGGCGGCACCGGACGTGGTGCAGATCGGTTACAGCAAGCTCGCCGAAGCCTTCGAGACCTTGCCCACGCAGTCGCTGAAGTCCCTGGCCGGCAACGACTGGGACTCCTCGGTCAACGGCATCGCGCCGGTCTTCCTCACCACCGGAACCTCCGACGGCGAGGTCCACGCACTGCCGTACACCGTCTCGGTGCCGACCCTGTTCTACAACGCCGATCTGTTCAAGAAGGCGGGCCTGGATCCGAAGGACCCCCCGGCCACGATCGACGAGATCCGCACCAGCGCCAAGGCGATCGTCGCCGCCGGTCATCACGGTGTGTACTTCGGGATCGCCGACCCGAGCAAGTCGGACTACCTCACCCAGTCGGTCGTCAACTCGGCCGGCGGCTCGCTGATCGGCGACGACGGTTCGGCCACGATCGATTCCGACCAGGCCGTCGCGGGACTCCAAGCCCTGCAAGGCCTGACCACCTCAGGCCTCCAGCCCGCCGTAGGCGTGGAGGACGCGCTGAGCGACTTCGCGAAGGGCAACCTCGCCATGTTCGTCGCCAGTACGGCGGTCTCCGGTCAGCTCGAGGCCAAGGCCAAGGGCAAGTTCGAGCTGCGCAGCGCCGGATTCCCGACGTTCGGCGCTTCGGCACCGCGCCCGACCTTCTCTGGTGCCGGCCTGATGGTGCTGAGCAAGGACTCCGCGAAGCAGAAGGCGGCGTGGCAGTTCGTCAAGTTCCTCACCAGCAAGGAGGGATACACGATGATCACCAAGGATCTCGGCTACCTGCCGCTGCGCGCCGACATCGTGGCCGATCCGCAGTACCTGGGCACCTACTTCAAGGGCCACCAGTTGCTGCTTCCGCCGCTGAAACAGCTCGGCACGGTCAGGCCGTACCAGTCGTTCTCCGGACCGAAGGCCAATCAGGCGATCGTGATGCTGCAGGACGACGCGATCGAGCCGATCGTGTTGCGCCGGGCGGACGTGCGATCCACCCTCAGTACGACGGCCGGCCGGATCCGCGACTTGGTCGGTCAGTGAGCGCTCGTACGACGACGCGCAACGGATGGGGCTATCTCCTCCCGCTGCTCGTGGCGCTCGGGGTGTGGATCTACGGGCCCGCGCTGGTCACCCTCGCCCTGAGCTTCGCCGACTGGCGCCTCACCGACGACCCCACCTGGTCGGGACTCGACAACCTCCGGGCCCTGCTCGGCGACGGCGACTTCGTCCGCTCCGCGGTGCAGACCGTGCTCTACGCGCTCGGGTTGCTGCCGTTCGCGACAGTCGTGCCGCTCGGCATCGCGACCATGCTGTGGATGCGTCCCGGGCGCTCCGCGCTGGTCTACCGATCGCTGCTCTTCCTTCCTGTCATGATCGCCCCTGTCTCCGGAGCCGTGGCGTGGCGCTTCCTGCTCAACCCCTTGCAAGGGCTGCTGACCCGGGTGCTGGAGGCGACGGGTCTCCCGCCGGTCGACCTCCTGGGCTCACCGTCGACCGCACTGCTCACGATCGTCGTGATCACGGCCGCCCGCGTGACGGCGTTCAACATGCTCCTGTACGGCGCTGCGCTGTCTGGCCTCGACCGGCGGCTGCTGGAAGCGGCCCGGCTCGAACGCGCGAGCACGTGGGAGACCATGCGCTTCGTGGTCCTGCCCCAGCTGGTCCGGCCGACCGTCGTACTCGCTCTGCTCAGCCTGGTCTTGGCCGGCCAATGGACCTTCACGAACGTCGCGGTGCTCACCCAGGGCGGCCCCGACCACACCACGGACTCCGTGTACTACCGCATCTACACACTCGGCTTCGGCTTCTTCCAGATCGGCCAGGCCTCGGCGGCCGCGATGCTCGTACTGGTCGCGCTCGCCGCCGTCGGCGCGGCCGTGCTGCTGGTCCAGCGAGGAAGCCGGTATGAGTGACCGGCGCCGAACCGCCCTGCTTCAAGCGGCCGGCTGGCACCTCGTACTCGTCGCGTTGTCCCTGGTGACCGTGTTCCCCTTGCTGTGGGCGATCCTGACGTCGTTCAAGCCGGCGAACGAGGTGTTCGACCTCGCTCCGGTCAGTGCCCATCCGACGATCGCCAACTACGCCGACGTCCTGACCCGCTGGCCGGCCGGCGAGCTGATCGGACGCACCGCGGTGATGGCGACCGGCGTCGCCGCCGGGCAACTGGTGATCGCCGTACTCGCGGCCTTCGCTCTCGCCCACGCCCGGCGGCGGGCGCGCTCGGTCGTACTCCTGCTCACGGCGCTCTCGCTCGCGATCCCGCCGCAGGCGCTGATCGTTCCGCAGTTCCTGCTCGCGGCGCGGCTCGGCTGGCTGAACACCGAGGCAGGACTCATCGTTCCGCAGCTCGGTTCATCGGCGCTCGCCGTACTGGTGCTGCTACAGCATGTGGAAGCGCTGCCGCCGTCACTGACCGCTGCCGCGCGGCTCGAGGGCGCCCGCTTGCACGAGGTGCTGTGGCATGTGGTCCTACCCGGCCTGCGGCCGGCGATCGCGGCGCTCGGCGTACTCGTGTTCATCACCACCTGGAACGAGTACCTGTGGCCACTGCTCATCACACCCGACGCGCTGCACACCACCGTGCAGGTCGGGCTCGCCCAGTTCGAGACGGCCGAGGGCATCAACTACGGCGGCCTGCTCGCCGCCGCCACCCTGACGAGCCTGCCCATCGTCGTCGTCTACCTCGCCGCCTCGCGCCGGATCACCGACGCCTTCCTCACCTCAGGACTGCGATGACCACTCTCACGTCCCCGCCCCGGCCCACGCACGCCCCGGCGCGCGTCGAACTTGCCGGTGTGACCCGGTTCTTCGGTGCTGTCGTCGCACTGGCCGGCGTCGACCTCACCATCCCGGCCGGCTCCCTGACCGTGATCGTCGGCCCGTCCGGATGCGGCAAGTCGACCATCCTGCGCACGATCGCGGGTCTGGACACTCCCGACGGCGGCGTACTGCGCATCGGAGCCGACGACGTGACTACGCGCTCGCCCGGCGAGCGTGACGTGGCGATGGTGTTCCAGGACTACGCCCTGTTTCCGCACATGACCGTCGAGGGGAACATCTCGTTCGGGCTCCGCCTCCAGGCCCGGCACGACCGGCGGTCTGGGCCGACGCGTCAGCAGATCCGTACCCGGGTCGGCGAAGTCGCCGCACTGCTCGGGCTCGAAGACCTGCTGGGACGGCGTCCGGCCCAACTCAGCGGTGGTCAGCGCCAGCGGGTGGCGCTCGCCCGGGCCATCGTGCGCCGGCCCTCGCTCCTGCTGCTCGACGAGCCGTTGTCCGCACTCGATCCGCAACTGCGCGCGTCGGCCCGCGCCGAGATCACCCGCCTGCACAGGGAGCTGGGCACCACACTCGTACTCGTCACGCACGACCAGCAGGAAGCACTCTCGACGGCGACCCACCTCGTCGTGATGGAACGCGGCGTCGTGGCCCAGAGCGGGAGCCCGGACGAGCTCTACCGGCGTCCGGCGAGCGAGTTCGTCGCCGCGTTCCTCGGCTCCCCGCCGATGAACCTGCACGACCGGAACGGTCAGCGGATCGGCTGGCGGCCCACCGACGGGCAGTTGGCATCCATGCCGGCCGACGCGTTGCTGATCGAGGGCGTCGTCGAGTCCTGCGAGTACACCGGCGACGGGCAACACGTGCGCTGTGCCGGACCGGACGGCGGATTCATGCTCGTGCAGCGCGACGGCGAACAGTGGCTCGTGCCCGGAGACAGCGCGCACGTCGCGGTTCCCACCGAACGCCTGCACCGCTTCGGCCCCGATGGGATGCGGCTGCCATGACCGACCGAAGGACTGTGGGCGTCGTGTGGTCCGACTTCGGCGGTGTACTGACGCCTCCAGTGCGGGAGGCCGCCGAACAAGTCGCCGCCGCGAGCGGTGTCCCATGGCCCGAACTGGCCGCGGCCGCCGAGCAGGTCGCGGACCGGCTCGGCCTGCACGGACTAGGCCCGCTCGAACTGGGAATTCTGTCCCAGCGCGAGTGGGCCGATCGACTCACCGCGTGCCTGACGACGAGGCCGCGCGTCGACCTACGGCGCTGGGACGAGTTCTGGTACGCCGATCGGCCGGTCAACCAGGCTCTCCTCGACGAACTGCATCGGATCGCCGCTCACGGCGTACCGATCGGTCTCCTCACCAACAGCGTCGCCGAATGGGAACCCCATCGCACCCGCATGCTGGCCGGCCAGGACATCTTCACCGCGACGGTGAAATCCCACCAGATCCGGCTCGCCAAACCGGACCCCGCGATCTTCCGGTACGCCGACACCGTCCTGCCGCCACCGGCAGGACAGCACGCAGTCCTCATCGACGACGACCTCGCCAACTGTCTGGCTGCCGAACACCACGGCTGGCTGACCATCCATCACCTCTCGCCTCCCGACACCGTCGCCCTACTCAGACGAATGCGATTCACGGCAACCGACACCTCCTACTGGCCGTAGGCCTCGCTCTCACATCTGTGATCAGGAGAGACGAAGACCTCGGGAGGCGCGCTCCATCGAACCGATCCGGTCGAGCAACTGATCATCTTCGAGAACGCTCGGGCTGCAGGCGTGCGAGCCCTGCATGACGCGCAGGAGCGCCAGCAGACGCACCGTGACCACGTCTGCCTCGATCCACGCTTGCTCGCCGCCTCGACGGCAGTACCGGCATCGCACGACATCCCTCCCACAGGCCTATCGCGTTCCGAGCCGTCAACGTTTCACTTCGCCGAATTTCGGCGCGAGGTCAGCGCAGGGTGGCCAGTTGGCTGAGGGCTACTGTCAGGTCGTGATCGCGGCCGACGTCCAGCATCCGCTGGTAGGTGGGGTCGCTGGACGCGGCTTGGGCCATCAGGTTCAGCTGCAGGGTCAGGCGCTCGGCGACGAGGTCGAGGATGTCGCCGGTGGTGCCTTGCCAGCGGTATTCGCGGAGAAAGAGCGACAGCCGGGGCAGGCGCGAGTCCAGGTCGGTGAAGCCTTCGGCCTCCACAACGTGTGGAGCGTGCAGCGGCGTCCAGGAAAAGGCGACCCAGGCGACGTCCAGCTCCAGGCGAACCGGCCCGGCCATGTCCCAGTCGACGAAGCCGACCAGACCGTTGGCGTTCCACACTGCGTTGTACGGCGCCGCGTCGTTGTGCGCGACGATCATGCCCGGCCGCCACGCTTCGCCTTCGCGCCAAGTTGCATCTTCCGGCGGAACGAAGTCGGCAACGGCCGCGTGGTAGCGCCGCAGCCAGTGCGCAACGTCCGTCAAGCCCGATGAGCTGTGCGTCCACGACGGCCAGGGCCGCGCATTTCCCACTGTCTGACCAGGCAGAAAGCTGACCATCTCCCGCCCGTCGGCGTCCACTCCCAACGGCCGGGGCGCTCCGGAGAACCCAGCAGCCTCCAGATGGGCCAGAAGCGCGTGGACCGATGACGTCCATGATCCGGCGGCGCGCCGTACGACGCCACCAACCAATGAGGCCCCGCCGTCGAACCCACCCTCCAGCCGCTCATCCATGCCGCACATCCTGCCCGCCGAACCGGCCAGGTAACTCACGACAGCCCGCCCTGCTATCGGACTGGTGCGCCTTCCGGGGTGTAGGTGGCGAGCTCGACCTGATAACCGTCGGGGTCTTCCAGGGTGAGCGCTTGGGCCGGTGCGGTGGCGGTGGTGCGGGGATGGGGAGAGCCGTGTACGGCGTGCAGTTGCTCGGCGCGTTCGTACAGGTCGTCGATCGAGGCCTCTGCGATCAGGCAGATGCTCACCGATCCGCCTGGTGCCGGAGGCCCCTGACGGAGGCGGATCGCCTGTCCGCCGATGAGGAACGACACCTCGCCTTCATGGTTCCGGGTCGCTCGCGCGCCGGTCAGCGCCGCCCACCACCTCCTGCTCGCCTCTACGTCGGAGACATTCAGGACGACGTGGTCCAGATAAGTGGTGTGAATCCTCATGGCATGACTCCTTCCACCACTCCCGACTCTGCTCCGCGCCACCGTCATCCGTCCAGACGCCAGGCGGCCACGCCCTAACGCGCGCCTCCAGGAAACCTGGTAACACTGGTCCGACGAGCCCTAGGAGCAGCCCTCGGCGGGTGACGTGCTGCCGGCGATTCGGTGAGGCCGACTCGGAGGTCGTCAGCATTTGAGTTCGAGTACGGGGATGGTGCGGATGCCCTCGGTTTTGCGTTCGTAGTCGGCGAAGCCGGGGTAGCGGTCGGCTTGCACGGCGTAGATGCGGTCGCGTTCGGGGCCGGTGATCTCGTGGACGGCCGCCTCGTAGGTCTCGGTGCCCCGCTCGATCGTCGCCTTTCCGGCGGCGGTCAGGTTCACGTACCAGTCCGGATTGGTGGGCGCACCGCCCTTGGATGCGAACACGTAGATGATGTCCGGGTCGGTTTCGTGTGCGAGGTACATCGTCGGTGCGACATATTCGCGCCCGCTCTTGCGGCCGCGGTGATGCAGCAGAACCATCGGGGCGCCCTCGAACGGCCCGCCGACCTTGCCTTCGTTGGCACGGAATTCGTTGATGGTCTGGGTGTTCCAGTCACTCATTTCCTGCTCCTGTCGTCACGCCACGAACAACGCGCGCGGCGTCCGCGATATGCCCTCAGTTGAGGGCGGCTGGGGATTCGGCGTGGGGGATGAGCAGGCGCGGCGTGCCGGTGCCGTTGGCGGGGACGGTCCAGATGTCGGCGTCGGCGGTGCCGTGGGGGAGGGCGTAGCCGATCGTGTCCGGAGTCAGCCAGGCTGGTTGGTCGTCGACGGAGCGGGTTTCGGCCAGCGGCGTCCTGGTTCCGGTTGCGAGGTCGAGTACGGTCAGCCGCCAGCCCTTCGACGGGTTGCCGTCGATCGCCGACTTGAACGCGATGCGCTTGCCGTCCGGCGACAGCGACGGGCATTCCACGTTCTTCGCGATGGTGTGCACGGCCTTCGCCGCGATGTCGCCTTCCACCAGGTACCGCCGGCCGGCGGTGGACATCGTCGCGTAGAAGCGGTTGTCGTCGGCGGTGAAGGTGATGCCCCAGAAGTTGAGGTCGGGCGCGGTGTAAGGGTGGCCGTCCAGCGTCACCGAGAGGAACTCCAGCGAGTCGACCATGTCCTCGGTCTTCAGGTCGATCAGCCCGGCGCGGGTGGAGAACCGGCCGTGGTTGTAGGAGTCGCCCGCGACGAACACCGTCCAGGCCACGAGCCTCCCGTCGCTGGAGACCCGGGTTCGGTTGGGTACGCCGACCAGCGGAATCGCCTTCACGACGTTGAGATTCTTGTCCAGGACGGCGATCTGGAACGTGGTCAGTGCGCCGTCCTGTCGCAGGCAGGTACCGGTGCCGCCGGCCGCGTAGACCCGCAGGCAGGTCAGCGCGGACACCGACCGCGGTCCGCCTGGTTCATCAGCGGCCACCAGCGCGAGGTGGCCTTTGCTGTCCGGGGCGGTACTGCGGAACATGATCCGCGGGCCGGGTGCAAGGCTCAGCGCGTTCGCCGCGGCCACCGGCGTGTGCTCGCGGGCCGTCGTGAACACGCCGTACCCGACCGCGACCATGGCCAGCACGACCGCCCCGGCCAGGGCGAGCACGATCCGCCGCGTCATGCCGGCTGCTCCTTGCCGGTGTCGGTGGCCGGGATTCCGCTCAGGAGCAGAGCGACCACGAGTACGGCGATGGCGACCAGGGCAGCGGCGATCCGGATCGCGTTCGTGGGTCCCCACATCGTCCACGCCAGGCCGAACAGCACTGAGGACACCAGGTACGACATTGCTTGTCCGGTCTGGATCAGTGCGATTCCCGTCGTCCGTACGCCGCTGGGCAGCACGGGTCCGGCCAGCGCGATCAGCACGCCGTCCGTGGCTGCGTAGAAGAGGCCGTACAGCGCCAACACGAGGACCAGCAGCGGCCAACCGCGGACGGGCCCGAACAACAGCAGATAGACCAGCATCAGCGCGATGTACCCGCCGAGTACCACCTTCTGCCGCCCGATCTTGTCTGCGAGCACGCCCAGCGGCGTGGCGAGCAGCAGGTACGAGAGGTTGGTACCGACAGCCAGCAACGGGAACCAGCCGACGTTCAACTCCTCCCGCCGCTGCAGCAACAGGTAGACGAAGCCGTCGCCGATGGTCACCATCCCGGCCAGGCAGGCGGCCAGCACGAGCCGTCGTACCGGCGCGAGCCGCACCAGTCGGCCCACCGCCGAGGGCGTGACGGTGCCCTTCGGCGGCTGTTCGCCGCGGCGGTCCCGCACGAACAGCATCAGCACGAGTACGCCGAATGCCGCGATACAGAAGCTCGCCACGAACACCGCGTCGTACGCCTGCCCGGTGGCTGCCAGGATGCCGAGCGCGACGAGCGGCCCGGCGAAAGCGCCGACGGTGTCCATCATTCGGTGTACGCCGAATGCGCGGCCGTAGTACTGCGGCGCGGTGGACAGTGTGATCAATGCGTCGCGCGGTGCGGTGCGCAGGCCCTTGCCGGTGCGGTCGATCGCGATCACCGCGCCGATCGCACCAACACTGTTGCCCACAGCAAGTAGTCCGAGTTTGGCCAGTGCCGACAGTCCGTAGCCGAGGCCGGCGACGAACTTGCGTCGGCGGGCCCGGTCGGCGACGTACCCTCCGACCAGTCGTAGCAGCGCGGTCGCGCCGGTGTAGGTGCCGTCGACCACGCCGTACACGGTGGGGCTCAGATGCAGCCCGATCATCAGGTACACGGGGAGCACCGCGGTCACCATCTCCGAGGAGATGTCGGTGATCAGGCTGACGGTGCCGAGCGCGAACACGTTGCCGCTCAGCAGGAACAGCGCGCGCCTGCGGGGCGGCTTCGCGGCGCCGTCCGCTGTGTCGTCCGCTGTGTGCGGACGGGCGATCGAGAACAGGTACACGAGCGTCACCTCCGTGGGAGCCCGCTCGCGGACATGCCGGGCATGCCCACGAGCGGGGTGACGGTTCAGTTCCAGACGTTGGTGATCTCGGCGGCCGAGTTGAGGTGGGTCAGGCCGTAGGCGCTCTCGATGGTGCTCAGGACGTTGTAGTGGTTGATCTGGTTGGAGAAGCTGCCGACCTGCGTGTGCGCGCCGACGAACGCTGTGAAGATGTGGTTCGACGAACCGCCGTTGTCCTCGTCGAAGGTGATGACGAGCAGGCTGTTGTGGGTCTTCGCCCACGTCGCGTACGCGTTCAGGTTGTTCTTCAGCCAGGTGTCACCGGTACCGACCGAGCAGTCGTGCATGTCGTTGCACATGTTCGGGCTCACGAACGACACGGTCGGGAGGCTGGCGTAGTTGGCCGAGCTCGGGAAGACGCTCCACCTGAGATTGCTCGACGAAGGCACGTTGCTGAAGTTGACCCAGCCGTTGTGCTTGCGCCGGTACGTACCGCTCGAGCAGCCGGTGTAGCCGTCGGACGGCATGCTCTCCGAGTAACCCTTGAAGGTCTTGCCGGCGCCGATCAGCTGATTGCCGAGGTTGTTCCCGCTGAACGTGTGCGGGCAGCTGTCGTCGGTGATGCCCTGGGTCTTCCCCGAGAAGATCGCCAGGTAGTTGGGCTCGCTCGGGTGCGTCACGCCGTACGCCTGCGTGAACTTCGCGCCCTGGTTCGCCAGGCTGTTGAAGGTCGGGGCGCTGGAGCTGCCGTTGATCTGCGAGTACGCGTGGTTCTCGAACATCACCAGCACGATGTGGTCGAACGCCGGCACGCTGGTCGCAGCTTGCGCGGTGGACGAGTGGACGCCGACTGCCGTCGCCGAGGCGACGACGGCCGCCGCGGCCACGACCATGGCCGCGATGCGCTTGCGTATCACGATTCCTCCTCACAGGATGGTTGACCCTGCCTGCACCCTCAGGGCCGAACCAATCCTGTGAGCCGACGACCGCGCTGGACCCAACACTGCTGACACCCCAGATGTGCGCGGGGTTAACACAACACCGTGACTCTCAGAAACGACTCAGTTACATATCCGGTCTAGTCGCGCAAGGTCTTCAGGCGGGTGCGGAGGAAGGATCGTTCGACTTCGTTGCCTGCCAGAGTGAGCGCGCATGCCGATGGCGATCGCCCGGTTGAGATCCACCACCGGCGACGGCCACGACGCCCGCATCACGTCGTACAGCGCGATGATCCCGGCCCAGTCGGTCTCCGCCCACGACGCGGCCTCGGCGTGTACGGCGGCCAGCGCGGCCTCGACGGCGTACCGCGACGGCGCCGCGCGGCTCAACGCATCGGTCAGGATGGCCACGCCTTCGTCGATCATGCCGCGATCCCAACGGGCACGGTCCTGCTCGGACAGGAGCAGCAGCCGGCCGTCGTCGCCCACGCGGGCCGCGGACCGCGCCTCGATCAGCAGAAACAACGCCAGCAGCGCACTCACCTCGGCATTGCCCGGCATCAGCAGCCGCAACATCCGCGCGAGCCCGATCGCGCTGCCGACGAGGTCCGGGCGCACGAGCAGCGATCCGGACGGCGCCGCATGACCGGTGGTGAAGATCAGGTGGGTAACCTCGAGCACGGCGGCCAGGCGATCCGCCAGCTGGTCCGGTGGCGGCACCTGGTAAGGGATTCCGGCGGCGGCGATCTTCTTCTTCGCCCGCGTGATCCGCGCGGCCATCGTCGTGTCCTGGACCAAGAAGGCGCGCGCGACGTCCGCCGTCGACAACCCGCACACGAGCCGCAACGTCAGAGCGACCTGCGCATCGCGGGCCAGCGCCGGATGACAGCAGGTGAAGACCAGCCGGAGGCGGTTGTCCTCGAGGATCTGCTCCGGACCGGGCACCGCATCCTCCGGTACGAGCAACGGCAGGGAGCGCCGCGCCCGCTTCTCCTGCCGGAGGAAGCTCAGCGCCCGGTTGCGAGCAACTGTCGTCAGCCATGCACCGGGCCGGTCGGGAATCCCGGACTCCGGCCAGGAGCGGAGCGCCTGCGCGAAAGCGTCCTGCGTGAATTCCTCGGCCAGGTCCAGGTCCCGCGTCACCCGGGCCGTGGCCGCCAGCACCTGCGCCCACTCCTGCCGGTGCGCCGCTGCGAGCGCATCGGCCACGAGTGCCGGCGAAACCACGGGGGTCACCGTGCGCTAGCCGTGGTTGACGAGCGGTCGGATCTCGACGCCGCTGTGCCCGGCGTGCACTTCGCGCAGACCCGAGGCGAGCTTGATCACCTGGTCCAGGTTCTCGGCCTCCAGCACGTAGAACCCGCCGATTCCCTCCTTGGCCTCGAGGAACGGCCCGTCCGTGATCGACACCTGACCCGCATCTCCGGACCGCAAGGTGGTCGCCGTGGTCGATGCCTCCAGCTGACCGGACGCCAGCACCGCGGCACCGGCCCGCGCGGTGAACTCCCGGTGCGCAGAGTCGATCTTCTCCTGCTCCTCGGCGCTCATCGCCATCCACTCGGCTTCGTCACCGAAGATCAACAGCATGTATTTCATGATCCAAGCTCCATCGCGTCCTGAGGCCTCCATCCGGCCCATCTACTCGTACGACGCTGTCTCAGTCGCTCAAATCGACACTCTGCCGCATCAGTCGGCGGCGCCGAGGGTCACGATGACTTTTTCGGCTGCTCCTGGGGTCAGGGCCAGGTCGAAGGCGTGTGCGGCGTTGGTGAAGGGGATGCGGTGGCTGATCAGTCGGGCGAAGCGGTCTGCGTGTTCGGCCAGCTGTGGAGTGACTTCGAAGATCTCGGTCGGGTAGCCGACCTCGACCGGATTGCCCTCGACAACGCGGTCGACAAGTTGCGCGCCCGCCGGTCGTCAGGTTCTTGGCATCCAGTGCAACGTCACGCAGGAAGATCAGGTCGAAGCCCTGATCAACCAGAAACAGAAGAGACAACGTGGACAGCAGCTTGAGGCGTCTCACCAGACATCCCCCCAGGATGGTGTCGGAAGCCGGCCCACAGAGGTCTCCACGATCAATGCAAGGCGGTCGCGGTGTCTAGGTCGGTGGGTGGTGGGAGGGGGACTGGGGGCGGTTGTTGACCAGGCCGTCCTTGATTGTGGTGAGGAGGGTCAGGGCTGCCTGGAGGTTGGTGTCGTCGTGGTCGGCTGCGTCGCTGACGGCTCGCGCCCACTCGCGTCGTACTGCGAGGTGGTTGGCGCGGCCGCGTTCGGTCCGGGTGACGGTGACTCCGCGGCCGTCGGAGGGGTTGGCTTGGCGTTGGATGAGGCCTTTGTGTTCGAGGCCGCGCAGGGTGGTTGAGAGGTTGGTGCGCTGGAGTCCGGTTGCGGCGGCGATCTGGCTGGGGGCGGCGGGTTCGCCGTTGACGAGGTGGCGCATCACCATTCCTTCGGACTGGGTCAGCCCGACAGCGTCGGGGTCGGTGTAGCCGCGGTACTGGATCTCCCGGCCGATGATCAGCGCCAGGTCGGCCAGGTCGGCCCAGCCCTCCTCGGCGGGCGATCTGCGGGTCCGCCGGGTGCTGCGCCGCGGCGTTGGGTTCTTCGTCACATCGCCAGCATAGGTGATTGTCCGTCCATAGTTATGGTGCCACACTAATTCTGTTCAGATAGTTATCTCTTCATAGCTAGTTGGAGCAGTCATGGCCATCACTCTCTCCGCGCAGCCGGCCTCGCCGCGTGCGGTCGCACTGTCCGGTGGGCTGCACCCGGCCGGTGTGTTCTTCCTGCTCGCCGGCGCATTCCTGCCGATCATGGACTTCTTCATCACCAACGTCGCGCTGCCGAGCATCGACGCCTCGCTGCACGCCTCGGCGTCCGAGCTCGAGTTGGTCATCGCGGGGTACGGCGTCGCGTACGCGGCGCTGCTGGTCCTGGGCGGCCGGCTGGGTGACCGCTTCGGCCGCCACCGCGTGTTCCTCGGCGCCCTCGCCGGTTTCGTCCTGGCCTCGGCGGCCTGCGGTTTCGCGCCGACCGTCGGTGTGCTGATCGGCGCCCGCATCGTGCAGGGCGCGACCGCTGCGCTGCTGGTCCCGCAGGTGCTCGCGACCTTCCATCACACCCTCGAGCACGAACGCAAGGCCCGCGCGCTTGCCCTGTACGGCGCTACGTCCGGTATCGCAGCTGTGGTCGGGCAGTTGGTCGGTGGACTGCTGGTCAGCGCCGATATCGCGGGCGCCTCGTGGCGGCCGATCTTCCTGGTCAACGTTCCGATCGGCGTGGTCGTGTTCCTGGTAGCTGTCCGGATCGTGCCCGACACTCGCTCGGACCATCCGGTGGGCATCGACCTTCCCGGCACGATCCTGTTCGCCGCCACACTCACCGCCGTACTGATTCCACTCACTGAAGGCCATTCGCTGGGGTGGCCGTGGTGGACCTGGGCGATGATCGCCCTCGCCGTTGTCCTCGGTGTGATCACTGCCGTGGTCGAGCGGCGCGCGGAGCGGAGTGGCCGGATCCCGCTGCTGCCGCCGTCGCTGCTCCGGCTGCCGTCGATGTCGCGCGGCCTGGTGATGCTGTTCGCGTTCAGCATCGGGTTCGGCGCGTTCATGTTCGTCTTCGCCCTGACCGTCCAGGACGGGCTGCATGAGGACGCACTCCATGGCGGCCTTGCGATCCTGCCGATGGCGTTGATGTTCTTCCTCGGCTCGGTGTTCGCGCCGCGGCTGATCGGCCGCTTCGGCCGGGCAGCGCTGTCGGCGGGTGCGGTCATCCAGCTCGCCGGCCTCGCCTCACTGGTCGCCGTCGTCGTCGACCGCTGGCCGCACGTGCACCTCTGGGATATGGCAGTCCCGCTGGCGCTGTCCGGTGCCGGTGGGTCGATGCTGTTCGCCGGTCTGTTCCGCAGCGTGCTCGCCGACGTACCGACTCACCTCGGCGGTGTGGGCAGCGGCGTACTGATCACCTTGCAGCAAAGCGGCCTGGCCCTCGGCGTGGCCACCCTCGGCACCCTCTACCTCGTGCACGCCGAACACAACACCCCACACGCCTTCGCCACCGTCGAATCCGTGCAGATGCTCCTCGTCGCCCTGCTAGCCGTTGGTGCTGCCGCCCTGCCGCGCTTCACCAAGGCGGCCGCCGACGCACCTGTGATCGAAGCCTGATCGGAGAGTCGTCATGAGTCTGCTCGATCTGTCGCGGTGGCAGTTCGTCATCACCGTGATGTTCCACATGACGTTCCCGGCCATCACAGTCGGGCTGTCGATCCTGCTCAGCATCTTGTACGGGATGTACTGGCGGACCCGCAAGGCGGTCTATCTGCAGATGTTCCGGTTCTGGCGGCGGGTCTTCGCGGTCGGATTCGCGATCGGTGTGGTGGCCGGCATCGTGATCACCTTCGAGATGGGCCTGAACTGGGGTGCCTATGCGGCGAAGACCGGTCCGATCATCGGTCCGATCATCGGGATGGAAGTCGTGACAGCGTTCTTCGTCGAGGCCGGGTTCATCGGGGTCCTGCTGTACGGCGACGGCCGGGTCCGGCAGGCGACGATGTTCGCCGCCACGGTGATGGTGTCGCTCGGCACGCTGCTGTCGTCGACCTGGATCATCGCCGCCAACTCGTGGATGCAGACGCCGGCCGGGTTCGTCGTACGGAACGGTCGTTTCGAGCCGACCGACTGGCTGGACGCGATCTTCAACCGGTCGTTCGTATGGCGGTGGCCGCACATGGTGCTGGCCGTGCTGATCTCCGCCGCCTTCTTCGTGGCCGGCATCGGCGCGTACTACCTCGTGAAAGGTCGAGCCTTGGCGTTTGCCCGCAGGTCGGTGTCGATCGCGCTCGGTGTGGCGGCGATGCTGGTGCCGCTGCAGGTCTTCGTCGGCGACCACACCGCCGGTGCGGTGCTGCCGTACCAGCTGTCGAAGCTCGAGGCCTTGGAGGGCAACTGGAAGAACGGCAACACCGGCTTCATCCTCTTTGCCATCCCCGACCAGCAGGCCCAGCGCAACCTGGTCGAGCTGAACATTCCCTGTCTGGGCAGCGCAATCAACAGGGACCTCAGTTGCAAGACGGCGATCCCCGGGCTTGATCTGACGCCGAAGGCGGACCGGCCGGACATGGCCGCGGTCTTCTGGGGGTTCCGCGTGATGTTCCTGGCTGCGCTGCTGATGTTCGGGACCGTGTTCTACGCGACGATCCTGCGCTTCCGCCGGAAGCTGTGGACCTCCAGACGCTTCCACCGGTTCCTGCTCTGGACGACGCCCGTGGGCATTCTCGCAATCCTCGGCGGATGGGCCACCGCTGAGACGGGTCGTCAGCCGTGGGTGGTGTTCGGCCGGCTCCGCACCGCCGATGCCGTCTCGCACCTGGCGCCCGGCGAGGTCGTGTTCTCCGTGGTCGGCTTCTCGCTGGTGTACGTCGTGATGCTGGTCGCGTACGTCGTCTACATCGTGCACACCGCGCGGATCGGCCCGGACCACGTGGCGCCCGATGAACTGCATCCGGTTCTCGACACAGTACCGACGGCGAGCCTGGCAAGCGGGAGGGCGAACTGATGGCCACCGTCTGGTTCCTGCTCATCCTGCTATGCCTGCTGATGTACGTCGTACTTGACGGCTACGACCTTGGGATCGGTATCGCTTCCCTCCTCGAACCGGATGCGGCCCATCGGCACGAGATGGTCGAACAGGTCGCCCAGGCCTGGGACGGCAACGAGACCTGGCTGGTCCTGCTCTGGGTCAGCCTGTGGGCCGGCTTCCCGGCAGCGTTCGGCGCGATGCTGCCGCAGGCCTATCTGCCGGTGGTCGCCATGCTGTTCGGGCTGATCGTCCGCGGGGTCAGTGTGGAGATGGCCTCCCAGACTCATCCCGCGCCCCGGTGGGAGAGAGCTTTCGGCATTGCCTCGCTGATCGCGGCGCTTGCGCAAGGCGTCGCCGTTGCGACCTTGACTGCCCACCTGACCGTGGTGGCGGGGGCGTTCACCGGTTCGACGTTCGGCGCGATCAGTTGGTTCTCGGCGCTGTCCGCGGTGACAGTCGTCTGTGGCTATCTGGCGCTCGGATACGCCTACACGAAGTGGAAGTCGACCGGGGAACTCCGTGCCCGAGCGGGACGTCGTGGCACGGTCAGCGCAGGGCTGGCATCGCTCCTGGCGATTGGTTGTCTCCTGGAGGTTGGCAGTACAGCAACTCCGCTGAGCCTGCACAGCTCCGCGCGAATCACCGCCTTTGCCGGACTCCTGCTGTTCGCCGTGGCCGGCGTGGTGATGAGCGTGCTGACGTTGCGGCCTTCTTCGCCGTACGACGGCATCCCCCTCGCGGGCCTGGTCACCGCTGTGCTGGCGCTGGTCATCGCCGTGGTGGTGGCCCGCTATCCGGTGCTGGCGTCGCCAGATCTGACGCTCAGGAACACCGCGGCTCCGTCCGGCACGCTCGCGTTTCTCGCGGTGGGGATCGGGCTCAACGTGCCGCTGATCCTGTTCTACAACTGGTTCGCCCACCATGCCTTTCGAGGCAAGCTCCCCGCCGGCCACCTCTCCAACGGAACTCCAGGAGGCACTCGATGAGCACGGGATCCCACGTCGTACACAGGGTGCGTCGACTGCTCGCTCGTACTGTGCTGACCACAGTCGGTGTGGTCGTCGCCTGGTTGCTGTACTGCGTGTGCCAGGGAATGTTCTCCGGCTACCCCAAGTACCACGGCCATCTGCTCAGCATCGTCGGCATGATCCTCATCGTGCTGACCGGCGGGGTCGCCTGGATCATCGATGAACGCCGGATGCACGATGACGACTGACCCGGCCGGGACGGCAACTGTTGAGGCGGGCGAGTGGCTCGCCGCAGCCGCGGCGCCGGGCCGGCGGTGGCTGCGGCTGGCCGCCGGCTGCCAGACGCTGGAGACGACGTTCACCATCGCCCAGTGGGCGGGTCTGGCCTGGGTCGCGCGTGAGGTGCTGGATGGCGCACGGCCGAGTTGGCAGGGTGTGGGCATCCTGTTCGGCGGTGGCCTCCTGGCGGCGGGAGCCGCCTGGCGTACGGCGCGGTTCCAGGCCATCGGTCGCCAGCGAATCGCTCAGGCCATTCGGCGGCGCCTGGTGGCCGGGTTGCTACCGGCCGGGCAGCAGAGACACACAGAGCCAGACCCCGCGACGGCCGCACTCGCAACCGTGGAGTTGACCGACGATATCGCCGACTTCCACGAGCAGAGCCTTCCCCAGCGCCTGTCCGCCCCGGTGTCGATGGCGCTGGTCCTCGGCGTCACCACGATGCTGCAGTGGCCGGCCGCCGTGATCCTCTTGCTGGCGACCTTGCTCATACCGCTGAACATGCGGCTCGCAGGCCTGTTCGCCAAGGAGGGCGCCGACGCCCACGCGGCGGCCACCACAAGGCTCGCCGCCGTCGTCCTCGACAGCTTCCGCGGCCTGCCGACGCTGCGGAACATCGGCGCGCTGGGACGACGCCGTACCGAGCTTGCGGATGCCGCCGGGGACCTGAACGCCACCACGATGGCGGTCGTACGGCGGGCAACGCTGTCCGGAGCGGTGATGGACGTCGTCATCACGTTCTCGATCGCGGCCAACGCGACGTACGTCGGCTTGTCCCTGCTCGGCTACGTGCGGATCGGCGCTGCACCCGGTATGACGCTGTTCCGTGGCCTGCTCGCTCTGCTGATCTGCCCGATGTACTTCCAGCCGATGCGGGCCGTCGCTGCCGCCTTCCACAGCAGGGAACGGGCACTGGCGGCGGTACCGGCGATCAGCGGGTTGCTGGTCGAGTCTTCGTCGACTGCCGAACGTGTACCGCCCTGTGGCGAACGCGTGACTGTTGTCCTGGACAACGTCTCGTTCCGCTTTCCGGCGGCCGGAGAACCGACACTGGACGGACTGAACCTGACCGTTCATGCGGGCTGGTGGACCGCCGTGGCCGGACCGTCGGGCGCCGGCAAGACCACGTTGCTGTCGCTGATCGCCGGGGTCCGCCCGCCGAGTCAGGGAACCGTTCGGTGGCTGACGCGGACCGGTGCGTCGGAACCGTGGCTCGGCGGCTGTGCCTGGATCGGTCAGCAGACAGTGCTGCTCCCAGGATCGATCGGCGACAACATCCGCATCGGGCGGCCGGACGCCGACCAGTCGGATATCGACCAGGCGGTCGCCGCGGCCGGGCTGGCCGAGGTCGTCGCCCGGCTCCCACGAGGCCTGGACACGCCGCTGGGGGAGGGAGGCTCGGGTCTGTCCACCGGGGAAGCGCGCCGCATCGCGATCGCCCGCGCGTTCCTGAGTGACGCGGGTCTGTGGATTCTGGACGAGCCGACGGCGCACCTCGACGCGGACACCGAGGCGGAGATGATCGTTGCCTTACGCAACGCTACTCGGGGCCGCACGGTCATCGTCGCCACGCATTCGGTGGCCGTCGCCCGCTCCGCCGACCTCCTCCTCGGCCTCGCCGACGGGACGGTCCACACTGTGCGGGAGGCGATGCGGGTATGACCGCGAGGTCGCTCGCAGCCACCGGGCTGCTTCTGGCCGCCCTGGCAGAGGCGTGCTCTGTCGGGCTGCTCGGACTGTCCGGATGGTTCATCGCCGCTTCAGCCGTGGCCGGAGCCAGCGCCTTCAGCGCGTTCTCCTACCTGGCCCCGAGCGGCGGGGTGCGTGCGTTCGCGCTGAGCAGGATTGCTGCCGGTTACGCCAACCGGGTTGTGCTGCACGCCGCGGCGCTACGCCGGATCAGCGCTGCCAGGCTCGCGGTCTACGACCAGGCCGCCGGATCCGAAGGCACTGCTTGGTCCGGCCAGTCACTGGACCGGGTCATGGCCGACGCGGACACCACCGGTATGGCGCTCCTGCAAGCCACGACTCCCGCGGCCGTCGCCGCCGTGATGACCGTTGGAGGCTGCGTCACGATCGTCCTGGCCGGCTATCCGCTCGCGGCGCTGACGTTGGCCGCAGCCGTGATCGCCTGTGCCGTGCTGGCCGCGGCTTCTGCGCGCCGGATGGATGACACGACCAGCACCCGGGGGCTGCTGCGGACCGAACTGGTGACCGCGGTCGAGGCCTGGCCCGAAATGGCCTCATTGGGCGCCACAGACCACCTGGCCGACCGTACGCTGCAACGCCTGAACGCCTTTGAGGACAGGCGAAACCGCCACGCGGCAACGACCGCCCGAGTTCTGGGCGACACGCGTGCAGTCACGGCCTCCGCGCTGCTGCTGACAGTGATGCTCACCGCACGGTCCGGCGCCACGATCTCGACGTTGGTGTTCGTCGGTCTGCTCGCCGCGGGTGTCATGGCCAACGCCGAGCGTCTGGTGACCGCCGCAAGCGCGTGGGTCCAATCTCGACAGGCCGACGCTCACCTCGCGTCGGTCGGGGAAGACGAGAGCCGCCGTCCCAGGGTTGCCACGACCTTCCGGGCCACGTACGACGGTCGCGACCTCGCCGTCTGCGGATACCAACTGCCCGAAACACCCACACGGGATGCGCGTGAGATCGCCTTCGCTGTCGCCACCGGCCAGACCCTCGTCATCACCGGCCCGTCCGGCAGCGGAAAGACCACGCTCATCACCGCGATCGCCACCGCTCTGCGGCAACGGCCCGGGCCGGCCGTCGTCACCGCCGTACTGGCCGACGATTATCTGTTCACCGGGACCGTCGCCGGCAACCTCCGTCTGGCCAACCCGACCGCGAACGACGCCGATGTCGCGGACCTGCTCACCGCGATGGAGCTGGATCGCGCCGGAGTCGACCCGCTGACCAGCCTCGGCGTCGGTGGACGCAGCCTGTCCGGTGGCGAACAGCGCCGACTCCACATCGCCCGGGCCCTCGCCACCCAACCCGACGTACTGCTCATCGACGAGCCGACGACCGGTTTGGATCCGGACACTGCCACTCAAGTCCTGCACGCCGTACGGCGGCGACTGCCTCAGGCGGTTCTGGTCGTGGCGATGCACGCGCCACCGGCAGACACACAACCTCTAGGCCCTCACTGGACCACGGTGTCAGTCGGCTGAGCGGCCGTTCGATCCCTTCAGAACAGCGGGTGCGGCACGTGCCGCACCCGCTGGCGGTCATTGCTCGATGGCCGTCCGGGCGAGAGTGGTGAGCATCGTGCAGTCGGCCAGGGAGCGGCGGTCTCTCCGACGGTGGACTCGCGGAGATCTCGACGAGATCTGGACGCGCGTGCCGATCGCGGGACAGACGCCGGGTGGTCAGCGCCGCGGTCGCTGCTTGGCTGATACCGACCTGACGATCAGCTGTGGACCGATCGCGGCTGCCATCGGAACGGCGGCGAGCCGCAGCGCGGCGTCGATGAGGTCGCGCACGTCGGGCCGGTCCAGGTCCTCCGCCGCTTTCACGCGGGTGTTGCGCACCGTGTTGCCTTCACCGCGGAGGATCGAGGTCGGATCCGGCAGCTCTGCTGCCCGTTGCAGGAAGCACAGGTTGACACCCCGCTTGTGTGCGGCGACCGAGAAGATCGACTGCGACGGCCGGACAGTCGGGCTGTAGCCGATCACGAGGAAGTTGTAGTTGTCGTACACCAGTTCCACAGCATCCGGAAACAACGCCCGCATCTTCGTTCGGCACCCGCGGATCAGGTCCTGCACATCGGGCGCGAACTTGTCGATGAATCCGGCCAGGTCGGCCTCGGCCGTCACGTGTCTGGGGTTCGCGCCGGCACGGACAGTTGGTCCAGCAGCGCGGCGTCGTCGCGTACTGCCCAGTGCTCGGTCACTTTGCCGTCGGCGATCCGGAATATGTGCACCTGGCTCCAGGTGACCTGGTTGCCGTGGACTGGCAGTCCGGCCAGGCGAGGGAAGCCGTTGCCGATGTGGGTGGCGTTCACTGTGATCCAGACCATCACGCGATCGCCGTCGTTCATGACTGCGTGGAGCTCGGTGCGCCGGTCCGCGAAGCTCGCCTCGCCCCATCTGGCCACGATGTCCCAGATGCCGGGGCCGCTGCGACCGCTGACATGGTCGACGAAGGTGTCCGGGAACCACTGCAGCATGGTTCTGTCGCCCGTCTCGGTCCAGGCAACGTAGGCCTTGGCAAGAGACTCCGGGGTCAACTCGTCCATTGCACCTCCTCTGGCTGTGAGGACCCGGCGGTGAGGCACCTCGGACCTATCAGACCTCGACCGTCACCCTCCTGTCGATGCCCGGTCCCAAACGCCAAGCCGCCCCGCGCGCCGGCCACGTTCGGGTCTCGAGGTCGTGCTTGACCTCGGGGGATTTGTCTCCGCACGTACGTCGAAGTTCGCGTGCTCGCTGGTCGAGATCCAGCCAACGGGTTCCGCGCCGTCGTAGATCACCAGCGGCGCGAACGTGGGTTGCGAGCATTGACTGAATCGAGTGTTCAGTGAAGGTTGATGTGACCTGAAGTCGTGGCCGGAGTCTCTAGCGCCCTCGGCCATGGCTGACAGGTATTTGTCATGCCTGCAAGCAGAACCGCAGTCAGGTCACTACGGCACGGCGGCTTGCTTCACGGATGATGCGATCGGCGGTTTGGTCGGGCGTCAGGATCGCGGTGTCGAGCCACCAGCCGACATCGCCGAGTTCGCGCTTCATGTCGGCGTCGAGGGCTTCGTAGCCGTCGAAATCGAACCGTTCACGTGGATCCCTGATGGTGTTGCGGTATTGGCAGACGTCGATACCCGGTGCGAGGACAACGAACAGGGTTCGGCGAGGCGTGAGGAGGTCGAGGAAGAAGTCCAGCTTCTCGCGGGATGGGATCATCGCGTCGATCAGGGGCGTGAAACCGGCGTCGGAGAAGTTGTTCGCCAGCGCACACAGATTGCGGTGCAACAGCTCCACTTGCCGCGCTGCTTCGTCGGCGGGCTCGCCCAGGGCCCAGACGAAACCGTTGACGATCATCCGGTTCAGCTCGTCGCCGTCGAGCCTGGCGGAACGTGCCAGCCGCTGGGCAACCAGCCTCGTCACGGTCGACTTTCCGGCCCCAGGCATCCCTGTCACAAGCAGACAATCCGGCGCTCCAACACCGCTCATGACCGGAATCGTGTCAGCGTGCCCGCAGGTCGGCAATCATCTTTGCCAGACGGTTCTCAGTGCGAAGCGCGAGCACCGTGGCAAGCAACAATATCACCACTTGATGAATTCTTCTGGCCGGCGACGCAGATCGCATCTGTCGTCGGGCTTCTGGCCATCGTCCCGGCCTTGACGATCACGGTCGGCGGGGAGTTCACCGAGGCCGGGAGCAGAGGTCGACCTCGACGTACCGGGTACGTGGTCGGGCGGTCTGCTCGGGACTCGTTGCTGCGTTGGTGTTCGGCGTCTTCCTGAACAACGGTGTCCTCGGCGACGACGCGACGACGGGAACCGTCATCCCTACTGACCGTCAGAGACGGCTGTTTGAGCCGTCACGAGAACTCGCCGGCGAATACGACCCGGTTGCCGTCCGGGTCGGCGAGGGACAGGATCCGCGACGAGGTCGCGTCCTGTGGCCCGTCGTGTGCGATGCCGGCCTGCTCCAGGCGCGCCGCGAGGGCGTCGAGATCGGACTCGTCGAGCACCATCGACGAGTGCCCGGCGCGGTTGGGCTCGGACCAGACCTGGACGCCGAACGTGTCAGCCAGATGCCATTCGAGCAGCCCGGGCATTGGTCGAGCATCGGGCGCCCGGCCGAACAATCGTGTGTACCAGTCTTCGGCCATCGTCAGATCGGTCACCGTGGATTGAGCGAGTACCCGCGTAATCGCCATACCGTGTCCCTCCTCCTGATACATGCCGACGATACTCGGCGCTGGCGCGCGATGACATCGCTCGGACGCCAGGTCAAAGTTGCTGAACCTGCTTGGCCTCCCTGTCCGTATTCGCTTCGGTCAGCGAGTGCTCCCGCTGGACGAGTTGGTTGCCTCCGGCACCAGATACCCGTGCCGCACGCTGCTCCAGGGTCGGGGAAGTTGGTCGAATGCCCTGGATGCCCTCGGGCCCAGCGAGCTGCTGAGGTTGTCACCGAGCGGCGGACGAGGCACGGTGTGGAGAAGAAGGCGAGCAAAGGAAAGCCGATGCCAGAACTGTTGGTGGACTTCATCACGTCGCTCGACGGCTACGCCTCGGCCGAGGGTTGGCCGGGCTTCTGGGGCTTCGAGGTACCGGGATACCTGGCATGGATCGACGAGTCGCCGGAACGCGAGTACACGACCCTGATGGGGGCGAACACCTACCGCTTGATGTCAGGTTTTGCAGCTGAGGCGGCCGACGACAGCTTCGAGCAGTTGAACGAGATGACCAACCTTCGGTACCCATTGTGACCAGTCCGACCCGCTGCGCAAGCACACGTCGAGGTCTTGTCGGCATCGGTTATGAGCAGCGAGGGCGGCGGCTAGTGGGATCTGGAATGTCTTCTGGACGACCTGGTGAGCTGCCAGGTCGGCAGGAGGAGTAGCTCGTCTTGCTTCGACACGTCGTCGGTGTGACTCCTGAGGTATCGTCGCGTTCCGTCTGAATTGACGCGAACCAGAGATCCACGTGTTCCGTCGGTACGTCGTACGAAGGCACGGCCCGCGCCTTGGTCCAGCCAGCGAACGAAGTCGGCGATCGACGACTCCTCAGGATCCAGGCTGCCGGGATCCCACCGTACGGCGACTATGTGCTTCAGGTCGGGTTCTCCGTCCAACCCGATCGCCGTCACGTACAGCGTCGTGTAGCTCGCCAAGCTGGCCATCGAACAGTTCCTTCGGCGTTCAGGGGTTGTGGGGGGATTGGGCGAGGTCCTCCGCTTCGGAGGCTAGCGGTCGGCGACCCGGACGCACAGGACGTTCTGCAGACATGCACGGATATCGTGCAGGTCGGCCTCGAACGGTGACTGTTTGCGGTCGGCACCGATACCCACTGGATATGGTGAACGGTGGTGGGGGAGCACTGGAGGGCCGGTCTTGGAGCTGGATGGCGCGGTGGTGTTGGTGACCGGCGGGTCGGCCGGCATCGGGCGTGCCGTGTGCCTGGAGCTCGCGGCTGCGCGGGCTGTGGTCTTGGTGCATGGACGCGATGCGCGGCGAACGCAGGACGTCGCGCATCAGGTCAACGGCGTTGCGGTGCGGGCTGACTTGCGTGATTACGACGCTGTGGGGTCTCTGGCCGGGCAGGCGCTGGCGGTGCATGGTCGGGTGGATGTGCTGATCGCGAACGCCGGTCGGGGGTGGTCGGGACCGTTCGTCGAGATGAGCGACCACGAGATCGCCGAGTTGGTCGCGGTGGATCTCGTCGCGACGATGCGGCTGGCTCGGTTGCTGCTGCCGGGCATGGTCGAGCGGCGGACGGGATGTCTGATCCTCGTGACGTCCGTCGCGGGACGGACCGGCGTCGCGGGGGAGGCGGTGTACGCGGCGGCCAAGGCGGGCCTGGATGCGTTCGCGGAGAGTCTGCGGCTGGAGCTGTCCGGTACGGGCGTCCAGGTCGGCGTCGTCGTTCCGGCGGCGGTCGACACCGGCTTCTTCTCCGCACGGGGTCGCGCGTACGAGCGGCGCTTGCCTCGGCCTGTCGGTCCGGACACAGTCGCGCGCGCGATTGTCCGAGCGATCGAGCAGGATCGGGCCGAGACCTGGGTACCGCGCTGGATCAGGCTCGCAGGCGTCGTACGGGCGGTAATTCCTGGCGTTTACCGGCGGCTCGCCGGCCGTTTCGGGGAGTCGGTCAGATCGGGCTGAATCCACCCTTTGTGCTATGACAAGTGGATGGCCGTGGTCATGCCTTCGAGTGACGCGTTCTTCCTGCATGTCGAGACCGCCGAGGCGCCGCAGCATGTCGGTGGGCTGGTCGTGTTCGAACCGAGCGATGACCGGGCGTTGTCGGTCGAGCGCGTGACCGAACTGGTGAAGGGCGAGCTCGGCAGACTGCCCCGGTTCCGCCAGCGGTTGGAGCCGTCCTCGCGCTGGCGTCGCCAGCGGTGGACCGACGTTGCCGAGATCGATTGGTCGTGGCACATCAGCGAACGCCGCTCGACGGACGGTTGGGCAGGCGTACGCCGGATCGTCGCCGAGTTGGCCGCGATCCCGATGGCTCGGGATCGCCCGATGTGGCGAATTGTAATGGTCCGCGACCTGGAGCCCGGGGTGTCGGCGATGATTCTGCTCCTGCATCATGCCGTTGCGGACGGCATCGGCACGATGATCCAGGCGCTGAATCTGTTCCGGCCGCGCGTCGAGCTGCCCGGCGTCCGCCGTACCGCCCCCGGTCGCGCACAGTTGATTGGAGCAACCATCGCTGGCTTGGCGCAACTGGCCACCGACGGCGGAGCGGGTGGACGTCTCGAGCCGATGTCGGCGCGGCGGGAGTTCGCCACGGCCGATCTCGAGTTGGCCGCCGTACGGCGGGCCGCCTCCAGCCGGGGCGTCCGGGTGACGGATCTGTTGCTCGGGCTGGTCGCCGAGGCGGTCGTCAGTACGCATCCAGAGGTCGCCACCCGGCTGCGTGGCCGGATGCGGGTCACGGTGCCGTTGATGCTGCGCGACACCGCGGTGGCGGCGGAGACCAACGCGACCGCGGCCGTGATGGTCGACGTACCACTCGACGGCCGCCCGTTCGACGAACTCGTCACCGAGATCAGCCGGCGGACCACGCGCCTTCGGACGCCGAGCCGGGCAGTCGCCTCGCGGTTCGTGATGACGACTGGCCTGCGCGCTTTGCCGGGGCCCGCGGCCGGTTGGTTCGCACGGGCCGTCTACGGGCGTCGCTTCTTCCACGCGATCGTGTCGAACATGCCCGGCCCGACGCAATCGCTGTCGATGGACGGAGTCACGATCGCGACTGTGTACCCGATCCTGCCGCTGGCGCCCGGATCCCCGCTCGCACTTGGTGCCCTGAGCTGGACCGGCTCACTCGGGATCGGTGTCGCCACCGATCCGGCGACCTTCGACGCAGACGTGCTTGCAGTACGGATCGAGCAACTCGTCTCAGCGGACGGGCCAGACGAGAGCGAGGAAGAGTCGCGCGCGTGACCGCGGCGAGTCCAGTTGATCGCCGAATCGTTCGCGCAACTGGGCGACCCGGTAGCGCACGGTCTGCGGGTGGATGTGCAGCTCCTCGGCGATCGCCGTACGGTCGCCCATGTGCCGCAGCCAGGCAGTCAGTGTTTCGATCAGCCTCGCCCGGGCTCCGGCCGGGAGATCGTCGAGCGGCGCGAGGATCTGGTCGCGCAGGAAGCCGATCAGCCCTTCGTCGCGATGGACGATGATCGTGTCCAGATGCTCGTCGGCGAACACCGGATCGTCGGCGAGGATGCCCGTCTGCTTCAGCCGTACGGCGATCTGCGCGATCGCGAGGCTGCGCGGCAGGTGCTCGAGCGGCACGGTGTGGCCGATCACCGCGTTGGCTCCCCGAAGTGCGCGTCGGAGTTGGTCTCGGCGGCCGGACAAGCCGAGATCAGGAACGATGGCGCCGGACAGTTGCTCGTGCCGTATCGGCAGGGATCCCGCGTCCACGTGTGACAGTACCCGCCGGGCGACATCGGTGTTCGCGTCCACGAGCACGACGGCCCCGGTGGCGGGGAGCGGCCAGTTGGCCCGGGCGGCTGCCTCGCGGATCACGCTCATGCCCGACCGATCGGACAGCAGCAGGGCGGCCAGCTCCTCGCGGTTGCGTTCCCGGGCCGAAACGTCCTCGCTCTGTTCCAGGACGTAGCCGCGCGCGGAGGCCGAGGAGAGCTGGTTGATGAAGTCGAACACGGCCTCTGCGAGGGCCGCCAGGACATCCGGCCGGACCTCGAGCGTAAGCGCTGTGGCGGAGACGTGCCGCCAGGCCGTGCGCGCGCCGAGCTGGTAGGCGGTGAGCAGACGGGTGAGGTCGGCGCCGGCCTGCCACTGGCGGCGGCCGATCTGCTCGAAGACGATCTGGATCGTCTGTGCGCCTTCGAGACGGTCGATCCGGGACTCCGACCGGCCGTGCTCGGCCATGTCGAGGAGCCGGTGGACGAACAGTTCGGCGGCTTGCTGCATCCCGTCCGGATTCTGGTCGAGGAAGGCGGCGTACTCCGGCCAGCCGTCGGCCAGCAGATCCCGTACCTCGGCGATCAGCTCCGGCAGATGGCTGTCGAGGGCAAGCTCCAGCTGCGCCCGGCCCTGCGCCCCTTCTGTAGTCATCGTCCTATCTCGCTGTGCTCCCTGCGCCGATATCGCTCCCTGGCCACTTCTACCACCGCTCCGGAGGCCCCGCCGCGTTCCAAATTGTACGGTCGTGACAATTTTGAGGTCCAGGAATCACTCCGGCAGCGGCAGACCTGGCGATCGGAACGGCCGAAGATGGCTGATATGGCCAGCTCACGGCACCGGCCGCCCGGACCTTCCTCGCCGACCGGCGAGGAAGCGTTCCGCACCCGTGAGAACGCGGAGAACTTCCCGGTCGCGCTGCTGGTCCTGCCGCGTCGGTATCGCGACCACCTGCACGCCATCTACGGCTATGCCCGGATGGTCGACGAGATCGGTGACGCGTTCAGCGGTGACCGGACAGCACGGCTCCACGCGCTGGCGGCGGACCTCGGCACGATCTGGTCGGGCGATCAGCCGTCGAACGCTGTGCTGCGGAGGCTGGCCCGGACGGTGCACGACCGGGCGATGTCGGCCGAGCCGTTCGAGCGCCTGATCGAGGCGAATCTGCAGGACCAGGTGGTGTCGCGGTACGAGACCTTCGAGGACCTCCGCCGGTACTGCACCCTGTCCGCCGACCCCGTCGGCCGGATGGTGCTGGAGGTCTTCGGACAGGCGACCGCGGAGACGGTCGCCCGGTCCGACCAGGTCTGCACCGCGTTGCAACTGCTCGAGCATTGGCAGGACGTCGGTGAGGATCGGCGGGCCGGTCGCGTGTACCTGCCGCAGGAGGATCTGCGGCAGTACGGCGTCGGTGAGCACGAGCTGGATCGGGGGAGTGCGAGCCCGCAGCTTCGTGCCTTGATGCGGTTCGAGATCGAGCGGGCCGCCGGGATGCTCGGTGAAGGGATGGCGATCGTGCGGCAACTGCAGGGCTGGGGTCGAATCAGCGTGGCCGGCTTCATCGCCGGGGGACAGGCCACCGTGTCGGCGTTGAGGCACACCGACGGCGACGTACTGGGCCAGTCGGCCCGGCCGTCCCGAGTAGCCACTGCGTTCCGGATCCTCGGCCTGCTGGCAGTCCGGCGGCCGGTGCGATGAGCACGATCGAGGAGGCGTACGTCGCCTGCGAGCAGATCACCCGTACGGAGGCAGGCAACTTCTATTACGGCATCCGCCTGCTGCCGCCGTCCAAACGATCCGCGCTCTGTGCGATCTACGCACTCGCGCGCCGGATCGACGACATCGGGGACGGCGACGACGCGACCGCGGACAAGGAGACGGCGCTCGCTGGGGTCCGCAAGGACCTGGGCAGGCTGGGCGACAGCAGCGACCCGGTGCTGGCCGCGGTGAATGACGCCGCGCGCCGGTTCCCGGTGCCGCTGACGGCGTTCGAGGAGCTGATCGACGGTGTCCAGCTGGATCTGGGGAACGTCCGGATCGCCGACTTCGACGAGCTCGTCACGTACTGCCGTCACGTCGCCGGGTCGGTCGGCCGCCTGTGCCTGTCGATCTTCGGCAGCAACACCACAGACCCGAGGACATCCCTGTACGCCGACCAGCTGGGGATCGCGCTGCAGCAGACCAACATCTTGCGCGATATCCGCGAAGACCTCGGCAACGGGCGCGTCTACCTCCCGAAGGACGAGCTCGATCGGTACGGCGTGGAACTGCGCCTCGACGACTTCGGCACGCTGGAGGACCCCACCGGCCGGCTCGCCGCCTACATCCGGTACGCCGCCGATCGCGCGGGCGACTGGTATTCGCTCGGGCTGCGACTGGTCCCCCACCTGGACCGGCGCAGCGCGGCGTGCTGCCGAGCGATGGCCGGCATCTACCACCATCTGCTGGGGCGCATCGCCGATGATCCGGTTCTCGTCTACGACCAGCGGTTGTCGCTCAGTGTTGCGCAGAAGGCGCGCGTCGCCGTGACTGCCTTGGCCGGTGGAGGACGACGATGACCACCCGGCGCGTCGGAGTGGTCGGAGGCGGCCTGGCCGGCCTCAGCGCGGCACTACGATGCGCCGACGAAGGCTTTGAGGTCACGTTGTTCGAGGCGCGGCCCCGGCTGGGTGGTCTCACGCACTCGTTCCAGCGCGATGGTCTCTGGATCGACAATGGCCAGCACGTGTTCCTGCGCTGCTGCACGGCGTACCAGGGTTTCCTGGAGCGTCTGGGTGTCGCTGACCAGGTGACCGTGCAGGACCGGCTCGACGTACCGGTTCGCAGCGAATTGGACAGGCGAGACGGGCGACTTCGTCGTACGGCATTGCCGGCACCGCTCCATCTGGGGGCAACATTGGCGCGTTATCGGTGGTTGAGCCCCACTGCTCGGGCGCGGGTGGTGCGTGCGGCGTTGGCGCTCGGTCGGGTGGATCGCACCGATCCCGAGGTCGATCGTCTGTCCTTCGGCGACTGGCTCACCGCGCACGGTCAGGATCGGCGGGCCGTCGAGACCGTCTGGGATCTGATCGGCATCGCGACGCTGAATGCACCGGCCGAGCGAGCGTCGCTGGCGCTGGCTGCAACGGTCTTCCAGCTCGGTCTCCTGGAGCACGCCGCGGCGGCCGACATCGGCTGGTCTCTCGTGCCGCTGCAGGAGTTGCACGGCGATGCGGCACTGCGCGCATTGACCGCGGCGGGAGTGAGCGTGCGAACCCGATCCAAGGTCCGTGAGGTCGTACCGGCCGGCGGCGGCTGGACCGTGGACGATGCCGCCTTCGACGACGTCGTACTGGCGGTTCCGCCGACGGCCGCCGACCGGCTCGCACCGGCGGGCGCGATCGGACTGGAGCCGGGATGGGCGAACGAACTGGGTAGCACGCCGATCGTCAACCTCCATGCGATCTACGACCGGGTCGTGCTCGACGAGCCGTTCTTCGCGGCCGTCGACAGCCCGCTTCAGTGGGTGTTCGACCGCACCCGTCAGGCCGGACTCGAGCAGGGGCAGTACATCGCGGTGTCGCTGTCGGCGGCGGATGACATCGTCGACACACCGGTCCCGGAGTTGCGTGACCGCTTGCTACCGCACCTGGAGCGGCTGCTGCGGATCAACGCCGACGCACACCTCCTGGAGTTCTTCGTCACCCGGGAGCGGCAGGCCACCTTCCGGCAGCGGCCGGGCACGGCCGGCCTGCGTCCGTCGGCTCGTACGGCGCTCCCGGGGCTCTACCTGGCCGGTGCGTGGACCGATACGGGGTGGCCGGCAACTATGGAGGGCGCCGTTCGCAGCGGAGAGGCCGCGGTGGCCGCGCTGCTCCGACGGCGCCCGGCTGAACGTCGGGAGGCAGTGGTATGACGATCACCGCGGAAACCCTCGACCGCAGCCGAGGGCTGGTCGCACCGGCCTTGCGCCTGGCCGTCGAGCGCCTCGATCCGTTCACCCGGCTGGTCGTCTCGTACCACCTCGGTTGGTCCGACGAGCAGGGTGTGCCGACCGTGGCGAACCCGGGCAAGACCCTGCGGCCTGCGCTTGCTCTGCTCGCGGCGGAGGCTGTCACCGGCAGACCCGATCCGGGGCTGCCGGGCGCAGTCGCGGTCGAGCTTGTTCACAACTTCTCCCTGCTGCACGACGATCTGATGGATCGCGACACCGAGCGCCGCCACCGCCGGACGGTGTGGGCTGTCTGGGGCGACGCGACCGCCGTACTGGCCGGTGACGCACTCCTGTCCCTTGCCCACGAGGTTCTGACCGACGCGGATTCGCCGTACGGGCAAGCGGCCGGGCAGGCGGTGGCGATCGCCACTCGAGAGCTGATTCGCGGGCAAGTGCTCGATCTCGCCTTCGAGGAACGGAACGACGTGGGGCTGGACGAGTGTCTCGACATGGCGGCCGGCAAGACCGGCGCCCTCCTCGGGGTCAGTGCGGCGATCGGCGCGATCCTGGCGGGCGCGCCGCAGCAGGTCGTGTCGTGCCTGTCCAGGTTCGGTGCCGAGCTGGGGATGGCGTTCCAGCTCATCGACGACCTGCTCGGGATCTGGGGCTCGCCCGCTGTCACGGGCAAGCCGGTGTTCTCCGATCTGATCGCCCGTAAGAAGACGTTGCCCGTCACCTGGTCGCTCGATCATGGTGGCAAGCCTGGACGGGAGCTGGCCGCCTGGCTGCGTCGGGAGAGCTCTCCGACGGAGGACGAGCTTCAGCACGCCGCCCGCTTGATCGAGCGGGCCGGTGGCAGGGAGTGGGCGGCTCAGGAAGCGCGGCGCCGCGTCGGCCTGGCCGAGCAGGCGCTTCACGAGGCAGGGCTCGACGATCTCGCCCGGAATCGGCTCGGCGACCTCGCCCACTTCGTGATCGAGAGGCAGTCATGACAGCAGGGGAGCACGTCGGTCGAGTGGTCGGTACGACGGCCGACGCACGGACTGCTCTCGATGCAGCCGTGGATCACCTTCGTGGGCGGCAGCACGAGGACGGCTGGTGGAAGGGTCTGCTCGCCACCAACGTGACGATGGATGCCGAAGACCTGATGCTCCGGACGTTCCTCGGCATCGCCACGCCACGGACGAACGAGGAGACCGCTCGCTGGATTCGTTCCCAGCAACGGATCGACGGTTCGTGGGCGACCTTCCACGGCGGTCCCGGCGACCTGTCGACCACTGTCGAGGCGTGGGTCGCGTTGCGGTTCGCCGGCGATCATCCCGAGGACCGGCACCTGCAGCAGGCCGCCGAGTTCGTGAAGCACGAGGGCGGAGTGGAGCGGGCTCGGGTGTTCACCCATGTCTGGCTTGCCCTGTTCGGGCTGTGGAGCTGGGACGACTGTCCCGCGCTGCCGCCGGAGATCATGTACCTGCCGGCGTGGGCGCCGCTCAACATCTACAACTGGGGCTGTTGGGCTCGTCAGACCATCGTGCCGCTCACCATCGTCAGCGCCATCGAGCCCGTGCATCCGGTGGAGTTCGGCGTTGCCGAGCTGAAGACCGGGGCACCCCCGCCGCCACGACAACCGGCGTACAGGATCCCTGGGTTCTTCCAGCGGCTCGACACTGTGCTGCACGGTTACGGGCGTCGGCCGCTCAAACGCCTTCGGCAGAAGGCGATGCGCCTCGCGGTCGAGTGGATCCTGGCACGTCAGGAGGCCGATGGCGGATGGGGCGGCATCCAGCCGCCATGGGTGTATTCGCTCATCGCGCTGCACCAGATGGGGTATTCGCTCGACCATCCTGCGATGGCGGCCGGGATCAAGGGGCTCGACGGTTTCACTGTCCATGCCTCCACGGCCGAGGGACCTGTGCGCCGGCTGGAGGCGTGCCAGTCGCCGGTGTGGGACACCGGGCTGGCTCTCGCGGCATTGCTCGACGCCGGCGTTCCGGCAGACGATCCGGCCGTCCTCAAGGCGACCGACTGGTTGCTGGACGAGCAGATCCTGGCCGGCGGCGATTGGCAGGTACGCCGGCCTGACCTGCCGCCGGGCGGATGGGCCTTCGAATTTGCCAACGACAACTACCCCGACACCGACGACACGGCCGAGATCGTGCTCGCCTTGCGTCGCGTGGATCATCCGGATCCAGGACGGTTGCAGGAGGTCATCGATCGTTCGGTGCTCTGGACGACCGGGATGCAGTCGCGCGACGGAGGTTGGGGTGCGTTCGACGCCGACAACACCCACACGCTGGCGAACGCGCTGCCGTTCTGCGACTTCGGTGCCGTCATCGATCCACCGTCGGCAGACGTCACCGCCCATGTGGTCGAGATGCTTGCTGCCGAGGGTCGTACGGACGAGGAGCCATGCCGGCGCGGCGTGCGGTGGCTGCTCGATGCGCAGGAGGCTGACGGGTCGTGGTTCGGTCGTTGGGGCGCCAATCACGTCTACGGCACCGGTGCCGTTGTCCCGGCGCTGCTTGCGGCGGGGACAACGTCCGATGCGCCGGCGATACAGGCCGCCGTACGCTGGCTGGAGGATCACCAGAACGACGACGGTGGCTGGGGCGAGGACTTGCGCTCCTACGATGATCCGGCCTGGATCGGCCACGGAGACTCGACCGCCTCGCAGACGGCCTGGGCGCTCCTCGCTCTGCTTGCCGCCAGGGAGGACTCGGCCGCGGTCGACCGTGGCATCGACTATCTGGTGAGCACCCAGCGCGCGGACGGTGGCTGGGACGAGGACCTCTATACCGGCACCGGCTTCCCGGGCGACTTCTACATCAACTACGAGATCTACCGGCTCGTCTTCCCGATCTGGGCTCTCGGCCGCTATGTCGCGCGGAGCGCCCGATGACCGGAATCGTCACTACGCCGTTGCGGTCGGAATGGCTGGCCCTCCGCGGCCGGATGGCGGCCGACGTCGTCCACACCGGACGTTCGTCGGACGGCGGACTCGAGCGCACCGACGAGCGGCCGGTACTGATCGCCGGGCTGGCCGGTGCTCTCGGCAACCAGTTGCTGCCCGGCGACTTGGTCGTTGCCGACGAGATTCGTGGGGATGCGGAGCCGATCCCCAGCTACGCATCCCCGTTCCTCTTTGGTGCGTTGCAACGAGCCGGTCTGCGGGTACACCACGGGCCGATCGTGACGACCCCGCGGATCGTCGACGCACCGGATGACCGCCGCGCGCTCGCAGCGACCGGTGCTCTCGTGGTCGACACCGAGTCGGCCTTGGTGGCCGCGACCGCACCATCGGGACAGGCGGCGGTGATACGCGCTGTAGTCGACACGCCGGAGCACCGGCTCCTTCGTCCGGGGACGCTGATTCGCGGGCCGAAAGCCATGTGGGCCTTGCATCGCGCCGCACCGGTCATCGACGACTGGGTCGCCGCGACCTGCGATCGCGAAGTCCTCCTGGCGAGTCCGAGGTCCTTCTGCGCGGGGGTCGAGCGTGCTGTCGAGATCGTGGAACGGGCACTCGCGAAGTACGGGCCGCCGGTCTATGTACGCCGTCAGATCGTGCACAACGTCCATGTCGTCCGCGACCTGGAGCGGCGCGGCGCGATCTTCGTAGCGGAGGTGTCGGAGATCCCCGCGGGCAGCGTCACCGTGCTCGCGGCCCATGGCGTCGCGCCGCAGGTCCGCACCGACGCGGCCGCACGCAGCCTCCGGGTCATTGACGCCACCTGCCCCCTGGTCGCCAAGGTACACAGCGAAGTACGGCGCTTTGTTGCTCGCGGCAACACAGTTCTCCTGATCGGCCACAGTGACCACGAAGAGGTCGTCGGTACCCGGGGTGAGGCACCCGGTCAGGTGGTCGTCGTGTCCGGTCCCGACGAGGCCGGGCAGGTGAGCGTCGCCGACCCGCAGCGAGTCTCGTACGTCATGCAGACTACCCTCGCCGTCGACGAGGCTGAGCAGACAGCGGCCATTCTCCGCGAGCGGTTCCCCGCACTGACCGGACCGCGGAGCGATGACATCTGCTACGCAACCACGAACCGGCAGCTCGCCGTGCGTGCCGTCGCGCGGACCGCCGATCTTGTCCTCGTGCTGGGATCCGCGAACTCTTCCAACTCTCATCGGCTCGTAGAGGTCGCTGCGGCCGAGGGCAGCCGGGCCTATCTGGTCGACGATGCGAGCGCCGTCGATCTGCGCTGGCTGCGCGGCGCACGTCGTATCGGCGTCACAGCCGGAGCATCCGCACCACCCCAGCTCGTCGACGATCTGATCCGCTGCCTGTCCGGCCTCGGCCGGGTCGCGGTCACCGAGACCAACGTGGTCGACGAGGACATTCGATTCACCCTGCCCAGGGAGGTGACCTGACCGTGGCGATGCCACTGCGTCAGTCGATCCGCCTCGGTGGTTATCTGCTCAAGCAGAAGCTGCTGCGACGGGAGAAGTTCGCGCTGCTGGTCGAGCTCGAGCCGTTGTTCGCGTGCAATCTCGCCTGCGCCGGTTGCGGCAAGATCCAGCATCCCGCCTCGGTCCTCAAACAGCGGATGCCGGTCGAGCAGGCGGTCCGCGCGATCGAGGAGAGCGGTGCCCCGATGGTCTCCATCGCCGGCGGCGAGCCGTTGATGCACAAGGAGGTCGACGAGATCGTCCGGCAGTTGCTGGCCCGGCGGAAGATCGTCTTCCTGTGCACCAACGCGTTGCTGCTGCCCAAGCACCTGCACAAGTTCACGCCGCACCGCAACTTCGCCTGGATGGTCCACATCGACGGGTTACGCGAGCGCCACGACGCCTCGGTCTGCAAAGACGGTGTGTTCGACCAGGCGGTCGCCGCGATCAAGCAGGCCCAGGCGGCCGGGTTCCGGGTGATGACCAACACGACCTTCTTCGACACGGACACGCCGCAGGACGTCATCGACGTACTGGACTATTTGAACGACGAGCTCGGGGTCGACAACATGCAGATCTCGCCCGGGTTCGCGTACGAGAAGGCGCCGGACCAGGAGCACTGGCTCGGTCCCGCGGAGACCCGGCAGCTGTTCGCCAAGGCGTTCGCCGGTGGGCGCCGGAAGAAGTGGCGGCTGAACCATTCGCCGCTGTACCTCGACTTCCTCGAGGGCAGGGTCGACTTCTCCTGCACGGCGTGGGCGATCCCGTCGTACTCGCTGAAGGGCTGGCAACGGCCGTGCTACCTGATGGAGGACGGGTACGTCGCGACATACAAGGAACTGCTCCAGGAAACGGATTGGGCCGCGTACGGCCGGGGCAAGGATCCCCGGTGTGCGAACTGCATGGCGCATTGCGGGTACGAGCCGACAGCCGTCGTGGCGACCATGGGGTCGCTGCGACAAACCATCCGTGCAGCGGTCGGATCATGAGCACGTCGGACGTCGACGAGCGTCGCGCAGCGAAAACGCGACTCCTGGACACACTGGGTTCATCAGCCGATCTCCAGCGGCTCCCGGCGGCCGAACTGCGCGGACTTGCCGACGAGATCCGGGCGCAACTGGTCCGCCAGGTCACCCATACGGGCGGGCATCTCGGTCCGAATCTCGGTGTCGTCGAGTTGACGATCGCGCTCCATCGGGTCTTCACCTCGCCGCGGGACTTGTTCGTCTGGGACACCGGGCACCAGACGTACGTGCACAAGATGCTCACTGGCCGGCTCGACCGTTTTGACACCTTGCGACAGGCGGGCGGGCTGTCGGGCTACCCGAGCCGGTCCGAGAGCGAGCACGACGTCGTCGAGAACTCGCACGCCTCCACCGCGCTGTCGTACGCCGACGGCCTGGCGAAGGGCTTTCAGCTCACCGGTTCTCTCGAGCGACGGGTCGTCGCGATCGTGGGGGACGGTGCGATGACCGGTGGGATGTGCTGGGAGGCGCTGAACAACATCGCGGCGGCCCCGGACCGGCCGGTCGTGGTCGTGCTCAACGACAACGGGCGATCCTACGAACCGACCGTCGGATCTCTGGCCGCCCAGTTGCGGGCGTTGCGGACCGGGAGGGCACGGGGCAACGTCTTCGAGCAGCTTGGTTTCGCGTACCTCGGCCCGGTAGACGGTCACGACATCGTGGCCTTGGAGGCGGCGCTGCGCACTGCAGTCCTCCTCCAGCACCCGGTGGTCGTGCATTGCCTCACTCGCAAGGGCGCCGGCCACGCTCCCTCGGAGCTCGACGACGCCGACCACCACCACACCGTCAACCCGGCGCGCTCCGATGTTGCAGCGCAGCAGGTTCCCGGACCCAACTGGACGGATGTGTTCGGCCAGGAATTGGTGGCGATCGCGAACGAGCGGGCGGATGTGGTCGCCGTGACCGCGGCGATGGTGCGGCCGACCGGGCTGTTTCCCCTGGCCTGCCGGTATCCCGCGCGGGTATTCGACGTCGGGATCGCCGAACAGCACGCAGTGACCTCGGCCGTCGGGCTGGCCACGGCAGGACTGCATCCAGTCGTCGCGATCTACTCGACGTTCCTCAACCGCGCCTTCGACCAGGTACTGATGGACGCCGCACTTCACCGAGCACCCATCACCTTCGTCCTCGACCGGGCCGGCATCACCGGTCCGGACGGGCCGTCCCACCACGGGATGTGGGATCTGTCTCTGTTCGGGCTGGTTCCGGGTCTGCGGATCGCGGCGCCGCGAGATGCTCACCAACTCCGGGTCCTGTTGCGCGCATGCGTCGCTCACGAGCGTGGGCCCACCATGCTTCGTTTTCCCCGTGGGCGCGACGGGGCCGCCATCCGCGCGCGCGGAAGCGTCGGCAGTGCGGAGTTGCTGACAGACGGACCGTCTGAGGTCCTGCTCCTGTCGGTCGGGCCGCTGGCTGCGGCTGCGGTGGAGGCGTGCGGTCGCCTCCGCGAGCTGGGAATCCGGGCAACCGTCGCCGATCCGCGATGGATCAACCCGATCGATCCTGAACTCGTTCGGTTCGCCGGCGAGCACCGATTAGTGGTGACGATCGAGGACAACGCACTACCGGGTGGCTTCGGCGACGCGCTCGCCCGGGCATTCCGGCGTACGGCGTCACACCCCGAACTGCTCACGCTCGGCCTCCCCGGCGACTTCATCCCAGCCGGCAACCGCACCGACCTCCTCCACGCTCATGCCCTCGACGCGGAAGGCATCACCCGCGCCGTAGCAGCCTCTTTCGGGCGCGCCGGATCACCAGGGCGCCGGCAAGAAGCGCGGGCACCGTAATCGCAACGGGCAGTGCGCCGCCGGTGTCGATGGTTTGTCGGCGCGCCACGGTCACCGACACCGGCTGGCCGGCGACGAGCGCACCATCCCTTGGGACGAGTACGACGTACACGCCGTCGAGGCTGCCGACGTTCAGGTGAGCGACAGCCGGTCCGGACTCGCTCACGATGTGTGGACGGCTCTCTGGCTCGGTAGGCACCTGCAGGGAATCGCCGGAGCGCTGGTTGCGCTGCCGCTGGCGGCATCGCACGCGAAACCGTCCTTTATCTGCGGCACCATCTGATACTGGAGCCATGGGGCACACCCACCGCTGCCACGCTGCTCGCGAGCCCGCCGGCTCCGGCGAGTTCTGCCGCGATCCCACGAGCTCAGCACATAGGCGCGCACCACGGCCGCCTGCCCGGATCGCGTTCGCAGCGGAGCGGTTCGGAGGGCGGTCCGGTGGCAGCTGACAACCGCGAGAGCACGCGATGGCGGAAACGATTGACCGACTTCCCGGCACGAGCCGGTGGGGGGATCGTTGCGACGATACAGAGCGCCTGGCAGCATCGGGTGCTCGGGATGGCTGCGGAGATCGCGTTCTGGATGCTCCTGTCGCTTCCCCCGCTGGCCCTGTGCATGCTAGGTCTGGTCGGTTACCTGGGAACTGCTTTCGGCGCGGATCTCGGTACGGAGATCGAACCGCGACTCATCCAGATCGCATCCCAAGCTCTGACCCCGACGACCGTGACCAGTCTCGTCCGGCCTCTGGTCGACGACGTCCTCACCGAAGGCCGCGCTGACGTCGCATCGCTCGGCTTCCTCCTCGCGCTCTGGGCCGGTTCGACCGCGACGGCGAGCTACGTGAACGCCGTCGCCATCGCCTATGGGCAGCGCAGTGACCGCGGCGCCGCGCACAGCCGGATACTCGCCCTCGGCATGTACTTGGCCGGCGTACTCATCGGAGTGATCCTGCTGCCGTTGCTGATCGTGGGTCCGCAAGCCCTGCTCCGGCTCATGTCGCCCACCGGACACGACCTGGCTCAGACAGTTCTCCGGCTCACTTACTGGCCCAGCCTGCTGCTCTTGTCCGTGCTCGCTCTGGTCACCTTCTACCACTTCGCCGTACCGCTCCGCTCCAGATGGCGCGAGCACTTGCCCGGCGCAGCCATCGCCACGATCATCTGGCTCGCCGGCGCCCGGGCTGTCCGGGTCTACCTGCGCTACGCCTTCGACACCGTCAACATCTACGGTCCGATCAGCGCCCCGATCGCCGCGCTGTTGTTCTTCTACCTCACGGCGCTCGCTGTCCTGCTCGGTGCCGAGGCGAATGCCCAAACCAGGTCCCAGCATCGTCGCGGACGTGGCGTCCCACCGGATCACGGCGCACACTGACACTGAGCCCTTCGGCCCGAGGAAGGGACTGGCCATGCACCGTCGACACTTCAGGCGTCTCGACCGGCACCCAGCCGTCACCACGCCGACGCCGCCCGACTCAGTGCCGCCCCGAGACGGCATGTCGATCGAGACACGCATGAACGAGATGCTGATCATCGCCCGCTACCGTGCTTGGCGCCGGGGCCGTCGTCCGTAGGCACCTGATCGAGTTGGAGGTCGGGGGATGAACTGGCGGTTGGTACCCGACAACGGGACACTCGCGGTGCTGTACCGGCGTGCCGAGGATCTGCTTCAGGGCCTGTCGCGCGCCGAGCGCGCGGGCGAGCGGGTGTTGCCCGCGGTACTGACCCAAGGCAATGCGCTGAGTGCATTGCTACGGACAGGAGCGGTACTGCGGGACGCCGTCGACGCGTTCGGCGTACCGCCGGCCGAGCCGGGTCGCAGCATCCGGCCCCGCCTGTTCGCGGAGGGTCGGGAGCGGATGCCGCTGCGCGTGGTGTGGATTTCGGAGGCTGACACCGAGACTCTCGCGGCAGCCCTGCGAGCCCTGAACATTGCACTGACGCCGCTCGACCGCGCAGCTGTGGACGACCCGGCGCAACGCCGGTTGCTGGATGCACTGGCCGAACTCCTGGACGAATTCGACCCGGACACGGAACTCTGGACCGGAGCGCGTCGCCCGCTCGACCGCAAAGAACTGCTTCAGCCGCTCGCCCGGCTTGTCGCCCTTCTCGCCTGGCCCGGCGATGACGACACCACCGTGCTGCTCGCCGTCCGGCAAGCAAATCCCGACGTCGACCTGGAGTTGACCGACGACCAGACCGCGGCGTACGACCGGGTCGTCGAACGGATCAACGCTCTGCTGACCGCTGGCGACGTGCACGACATCCTGTTCTGAGCGCGCGTACTCACCGGGTCATGCTCGGTGCTGGACCCGGATCGGATCCCACCCAGCTGCGGTGGCCGGGTGCCCGGTGGCAGCCTTCGCCTGCGTTGATCCGGCGTATGCTGAGGTGAAGGCTGCTCTGGACCCAGTGGCGAGGACACGAACCAACGGAGTCCGGGGATGTCTGTCAGCGTGCGAAGTACCAATGACCCGGCGACCAGCGGTTACGTGGAGCTGGCCCGGGAGATCCGTCGTCTGGGCCTGCAGCATCGCCGTCCGGGGTTCTACACCGCCCTGCAGATCGTCAATCTGGTCGCGCTCGGTGGGGTCGTTACTGCGATGGCGTTCCTGCGCGACTCCTGGTGGCTGATGTTTCTCGCGGTCGCTCTGGCGATCGTGTCCGCGCAGATCGGATTCTTCGGCCACGACGCCGGCCACCATCAGATCGCGCGCAAGCGCGTGCCGACCACGCTGCTCGGCCTGCTGAACGCCAACCTGCTGAACGGACTCAGCTACGGCTGGTGGATCGACAAGCACAACGCCCACCACGCCCACCCGAACGACCTCGAGGCCGATCCGGACGTGCTGCCGGGCGTCCTCGTGTTCGACGCGACACAGGCCGCCGCGAGGAGGGGCGCGGCCGCGTGGCTGACGCGTCACCAGGCCTGGCTGTTCTTTCCTCTGCTGTTGCTCGAGGCCCTCAACCTGCATGTCTCCAGCATCCGCGCCCTGCTGAAGCCGGGAATCCGGGCCAGAACCACGGAGCTCGCGCTGCTCGGCGTCCATTTCGGCGGGTACGCCGGTTTGCTGATCGTCACCATGACGTGGCTCCAGGCGGCGGTGTTCCTCGTCATTCATCAAGGACTGCTCGGTGTCTATCTCGGCTGCTCGTTCGCCCCGAACCACAAAGGGATGCCGATCCTCACCGCCGAGCAGGCCGCCGACCCGTTACTGCGGCAGGTACTCACTTCCCGGAACGTCCGGGGCGGTCCCGTCGTCGACTTCGTGCTGGGCGGCCTCAACTACCAGATCGAGCACCACCTGTTCCCGAGCATGCCGCGACCCAACCTCCGGTTGGCCCAACCCGTCGTACGGCGCTTCTGCGCGGAACACCAGGTGTCCTACGTCGAGTCGTCCGCGTTCGCGTCGTACGGCGCGGTCCTGCGTCACCTGCGTGATGTGGGGGCCGAGTTGCGCCGAGCGCGAACGGCCGCCGGCGGATGAAGAACGGCCGGATTCGCGACGCCCGGACGTCTGGCGGCGGAGTGCCATTGCAGGGAGTCGGGCCCAGGTCTCAGATACAGGCTGCGGATCATCAGCCCCTTGCAGCCGACGGCTACTGCCCTACGTCAAGTACTCCGGTGGTGGTCGCTGCCGGGTTAGCGCAGTTGGCGACACTGGCCCAGGCGATGGCGGCTCGCACGCTCATTGGCCAGGCTCAGGGACTGTTGACGGAACGCTTCGCGATCGACGCCGACCAGGCTTTCGCACTACTCCGTCGCTCTTCGCACGACAACAACGTCAAGCTCCGGACAGTGGCCGACGAGTTGATCAGCACCCGTCGGCTTTCCACCAGATCACCAGCTGGCACCGGATCTCCGGCGATCAGCTGATCGGTGGGTTGACGTCGGTTGGCGATGTGGTGTGGACGCGGCGTTCGCCGGCGAGCTCCCGTAATGCCGCTGTTGGGAGGACTTCTCGCTGGTGCGTCCCCAGGTCGGCTGGGGCCCGGCAATGATGACGACGGCTCGCGGACCTTCCGGCGGACGATGCTGCCACGCCGAACCCGAGCGCGACGGCAACAATGATGAGCCCAGCACAATCATGGCTACCGCTCCTCGTATCGATGCTGCTCCCGCTCACACGGCGCTGGGTGGGTCGGTGGGTTGGTCCCCTCCCGATGGCTTGGTGGTGTCTGTCGATGACGGTGGTGGTGGCGTGTCGCTGATCGAATCCCTGATGTCGATGCGGCGGCCTTCGGCGGCTTTGGCCTTGGGCGCGTGGATGGTGAGGACGCCGTTGGTCAATGTGGCTTCGATCGCGTCGCCGTCGACGGCGCCGGGCAGGGTGATGGTGTGGTCGAACGGGCCGGTACGGCGGGCCTGCTGGTGAACGGTGCCGATCCGTTCCCGGTCTTTGACCTCGCCGTGCAGGGTGAGTTGGCGGTCGTTCCACTTGAGGGTGAGGGTGTCGCGGGGCACGCCGGGTAGGTCGATCTCGACCAAGTAGGCGTCGTCGGTCTCCTCGACGTCGACCGGGGATCGCCACGAGCGCAGGTCGACGTCGTCGGCCAGGTTGTGCATCAGCTGGTTCATCCGACGGTAGAGGGCTTCGAGGTTGGCGAACGGTTCGCTCGGCCGCCAGCGCCTGGGACCCAGCCGGTCCTGTTGGCTGTCCTGGCCACTGTCGGGTCGGATTGGGTGGAGTGGTCGCTCCATGGTGATGTCACCTCTTCGGCTGGTATCCGGAGGCGTCCGTTCCGGACGCGAGACCGGCCCGGGCCTTCGGCCGATCGGGAAGGTCATGGTTTTGTGGTGAGGGGTGTCGCGTTCTGCGGACACGGTCGGCGGTGATCCAAACCATGCGTCCGCAGTAGGTGATGAGGACTTGTGGTCCGCGGCGGCCGTCGCGAATAGCGTGCGCCTTGGCGGTCAGCCCGCACCGTTGGCTGGCCCAACGATCATGAATCTGCTCAGTGACGCCGCTGGCGGCTGTGGATGATCCGGCGCAGCTGAGTTACGCGTGCGGTGCCGATCACCATGGCGACGATGCCGACACCGACGCCGGCGATCAGCAAGGCCAGCGCGAGCGGAACGGACCCGTTCATCCACAGGAAGTTGACCTCGACGCGTCGGGTGTTCTGCAGCATGAACACGATCAGCACCACGAGCGTGAGCGCGGCTGCGCAGACCCCGACCCAGGTGGCACCCGCGCGGGTGCGCGGCACCGCATCCCCTGAGTGCGCCGGTGCCGCTACTGGCTCGGTCGACGCTTCGGGCGCAGGAATCGTCTCGAGTGCCGGATCCGCGGCGGCCGTGTCAGCAGGATCCGCCGAGGTCTTCTGTGATTTCCGGGTGCGATGCAAGACGGACATGGCGTCTTCCTTGCGGGGAGCCGGTGTGGCTGGCACCTCAGGAATGGAGTGTCGTCGTTCCGGACGCCCCCATTTTACTCTGGTTCAGAGAACAAGGCGCCCGAGGAGCGGGTGGGCGCAGATGGCGCGCGAATGCAAGCGTCACGGGCGGCGTTCGCCGTGGTAAACCGATCGTCCGAAAGTATGCATCGACTGATAACATGTCTGGTGTCGGGATTTGGGCGATCGAACAAGCATGGGTCACGAAGATGCGGCTGACTGCGGCTGAGCGGGGCGAGGAGGTGCTGGGGGCGGCGATCCAGGCGTTCGGCAGGTCCGGGTATGCGGGCACCAAGACGGATGAGATCGCCCGGCTGGCCGGTGTCTCGCAGCCCTACGTGATCAGGCTGTTCGGGACCAAGCAGCAGCTCTTCCTGGCCGCCGTAGAGGCGGTGTGCGACACGGTCGAGCCGGCAGCCTGGCCACGGCGTACGAGAGGCTGATGGTCGAACGCGAGATGGTTCTGGTTCTCCTGCACGGATTCTCGGCCAGCGCCGAGCCGGCCATCGGTGATGCCATCCGCGAACGCCTCGGCGGGATCTACTGCCTGGTCCGCGAACTCACCGGCGCATCACCGACCGAAACCCGGGAGTTCCTCGCCACCGGCATGCTGCGGACGGTGATGTCAGCATTGCGGATCACCGGTCCGGACGCGACAAGTTCTGCCGTGAGCCGACGAGCTCAACTGCACCTTCCCGAACGCCCCCGCAAGAGGGTTGAACTGATCCGTGCCGGTCCGGCGATTCGTGTGGGCTGGTGCGCTGGCGGGCTTCAGCCGAGGTCTACCGTCATCCGTCGGTCAGTCCCCGTGCCGTACTCCGGGTGCCGGCCGGGGATGTGGATGGAGTGCTCGCTGATCCGCGCACGATACAGCCGCCGCACCTCTGGATCCCGCAGTTCCGCCGCGGCGAACTGCCTGAGTCCCGGGAACCGTGTCCAGATCACGGTGTCGAGACATCCCTCCAACTCGTCGTCCGGGACCACCTCTGCCCGGGCGATCAAGTAGACCGCCTGCCCACTGCCGATCTCCGCGGCCGAGTCGAATATCACCATGCTGACCTCGGGTCGCTCGGCAATGTTCCGCGAGTGGTGTGACTCGAGCGACGATACCCAGTAGACGACCGAGTAGCCGTCCGGCGCGAAGTACACCGGTGACACCCGGGGGCGACCGTCCGGGTCTACGGTCCCGAGAACCATGTATCGATTGCTGTCGATCAAGTGCTTGGCCAGCGCGTCGGGTCTCATGGTGGAAAGCTAGCTGATGGTCAGTGGGTGACGCAGGGGTTGCCGGTGGGGTGGGCGGGGGTGCCTTGGATGCCGGCGTGGGTCTCGCCGAGGGTGATGTCGCCGAGGGCTGTGTGGAGTTGGACCGCGCGCCCCGGGCCGGTGGCCGCCGAGTCGACCTCGGTCCTAGTTTGCGTCGCCGAGCACGTCGCCGAGCATCTCGATCAGCTGGCCGAAGCTATTCCGCTCGTCGGGGGCGTGGTCCGGGTTGACCTCGGTCAATGTCAGAGTGCTCCAGTTTGGCAGCCCGTGAAGGTCACGGACCAAGCGGGCGAGCTGCGGCAACTCTAATCCGGGCGAGTCACGGATCTCGTGGGCTATCGGAAACTTCGTGTAGTCGAGGACGTCGATGTCGACGTGCACCAGGATCCGGTCGTATGACTCCGCCCAGGCGCGGGTCCGTTCCGCGACGGCGCCGGGATCGTTGACGACGTCGGCCAGCGGCTCCACCTGAAGCCGGAGGCGGTCGATCACGGACCGCTCGAACGTCGTGATGTTCTGGACGGCGAACAGCCGCACCGCCTCGACACCGAGCATCGGCCGACGCCCGCCCAGCGATGTCAGCGTCTCGTCTGCTCCGGCGACATCCAGCAGGTGGGCGACGCCCATCCAGTCGAGCGCACCCTCGCCGGTCCCTGGGACGTTGAGATCGGCGTCGAGGTCGACATACGCCAGGCCGACGCGTGCGCCGTCTCGGATCGCGCCGGCGACCGTGCCGAGCTCGATGGTGCAATCGCCACCTAGAACGAGGATGTCGTGGCCGTCGGCGAACGCAGCGGCGACCGTGTCGGCGAGCTCTCTCGCCACGGCGGCGACGGTGTTGACGTTGCGTGCTTCCGGACTGCGCTGGTCGGTCCGCCACTCGGCCCGACGTCCGTCGCCTCGGTCGACCACATCGAGGCCGCGGGCTCGCAGCGCGTCGAGGAGACCATGCGCGCGAAACGCCGAGGGTGCGCGCTCCTGGCCGGGGCCGAAGGCACCGGCGCTCGTCGGCGCGCCGATCACCGATAGCGCCACCATGCGCCTCCTCCTCGGTTGGATGCCCGTCGACAGCGTACGCCGGCGCACCGACAACGTGCCGGTGTCGGCGCCTCCCCGGACCGTCCATACCCGGAGCCACTGCTTACCGCGCGCAATTGCCGCGATCCGCGCTGTCATGCCGACGAGAGGTGGTTGGCCGACCGACCTCAGGGTGGGCAGAGTTAGCGCGTGCCCAACCTTGACTTCTACGCCGTCGACGAGGACCACACGGCGGTGCTCGATGCCGTGTTCAGGCTCGACTTCCGAGTATTCGAGATGTACTCCGACGAAGGTACGGAACTGAGGGAGTTCGAGGCGGACGCCATCGCTCGCCTCCGCCTCGCTTACGAGTACGGCAGCATGCTCCGAGCCGAGCCTCTTCCAGACATCGCTAAGTGACGCCTCAGAACGACCTGACATCAGCGGAAAGTACCCATGCCGATCACCTGCCGGCCCGGCTCGATAGCCTCCGCGCATGTCCCGATATGTGCTCGTACTCGGCAGCAACGCTGACCTGTTCGGCGACGTGCGACGGGCCTTCTTGGCTGACAGTCGGTTCATCGCCGCCGGCGACACCATTCGCTGTGACGGCGCAGCCGCACCACTGACGAACTGCCGGACGGCTGGGAGCACGACGCCGGCGACACATTCGTTTCAGCGGAGGTGAAGTGATGCTCGGCTTCTCGTTGGCCGGACGGACCGCGTTGGTGACCGGTTCGGCGCGCGGCTTGGGCCTCGAGATGGCCCGGGGTCTCGCGGCCGCCGGCGCTCGGGTGATCCTGAACGGACGCGACCAGGCGGCACTGGACGAAGCGGCGGCACGGTTGCGGGACGACGGACTCGAGATCACCTGCGCGGCGTTCGATGTGACGGATCGGGAGGCCGCCCGAGAGATGGTTGGTGGCCTGGACCTCGACATCCTGGTGAACAACGTCGGACATCGGGATCGGCGCGGCTTCGACGTACTCGAGCCTGCTGACCTGATGCGCCTGCTCGATGTCCATATCGCGGCGGCGTACTCGCTGAGCAGGGACGTCGCGCAGCGGCTGATTGCGGCTGGCAAGCCGGGCCGGATCATCAACGTGTCCTCGGTGATGGGCCAGCTGGGCCGAACGGGTGATGTCGGGTATTCGATCGCGAAGGCAGGTCTCGACGGAATGACGAGGGCCCTGGCGGCGGACCTCGGGCGGTATGCGATCACGGTCAACTCGGTTGCTCCAGGCACCTTCGCCACCGAAGTGAACTCGCACCTCGCGACGGACCCGGAGTGGTCGCAGTGGCTGCGGACCCGCACTGCGCTCGGTCGCTGGGGACGTCCTGAAGAGATCGCGGGAGTCGTGGTCTTCCTCGCGGGGGAGACGGCATCCTTCGTCACCGGCCAAACCATCGCGGTGGACGGCGGCATGACAGCGACCTTCTGAACTACGTGCGTGCCTGGGTTTCGGGTGTGAGCTCGGTGGGAAGCGGCTCGACGAAGCCAGTGTGCACAACTCGTGGTGGCCGGACTGGTGCCAGCGGGCGTGCTCTAGCTGGCTTGTTGCGTCCAGAGCCGAAGTGGGCCGCGGGAAAGACCGAGCTCCAGGCGTCCCGGTGGCCATGCTCAATCGGGCGGATGGCTCCTTCAAGGTTGCTAAAGGCAGGTTTCGGCTGGGTGCGGCAGGTTTCAGAGGTTGCCGCCTGCGGCCGGTGGGGCTGTGGGGTCGTCGCCGTTGACGCCGACGGACTCGCGGGCGAGGAAGTCCTCGAGGTGGAACAGGTCGTCGCCGGCGCGCCTGGCGACATTCACCAGCGTTCTCATCTCGGCGACTTCCTCGACCTGCTCCTTGAGGAACCACTGCATGAACTGCTCACCCATGTAGTCGCTCTCGTCGCGCGCGGTCCTCGCGAGCGTCTCGATCTGCTGGGTGACGGTCATCTCCTGCGCGAGCGCGAACTCGAGCGGCTCCAGCGCGGTCTTGAAGTCCGACACGACCTCGCCGACGGACGGGATGTGCGGCCGGATGTCCTTGTCGAGCAGGTACTGGACCATCATCATCGCGTGGTTGCGCTCTTCCAGGGACTGCTTGTAGAAGTGCGCGGCCAACTGCGGTAGATCCTGGTCGTCGAACCAGACAGCGACTGCCACGTACTGCTGCGAGGCCGTGAATTCGTTACGGATCTGTTCCTGCAGAAGTTCCTCGTACGTAGTCATTCCATCAATGTAGTCCTGCGAAGCCACTGCCTGACCCGCCCAGGCGCTGCGGCGCTGTTTGGCTCAGCGGTGCCCTTCAGGCTCAGGGTGCGATGCGGGCGTGGAGGTGCTGGTCGTGCCAGCCGTCGGCGTGGAGGAGTGCGCTGCGTAGCGTCGCTTCGAAGGTGTAGCCGGTCTTCCGAGCCGCCGGATTGGTTGCCGATGGCCCAGATTGCCACTGCCGGATCGCCGGGTCATCGCTGGCGGCGACCAGCGCGCCGACGTGGCCGAGATCCCACGGCCGCAGCTCAAGACCGTGCTGGGTCAGGTGGTGGTACCGCGTGTGATGTCCGACGGGACGTCGACGCCGTTCTCCGCGGCGATGTGGAGGAGGCTGTCGAGTTCACCGGCGTACACGCGCTCGGCGTCGAGGTCGTCGGCGTCCCGCGCCGCCCGGACGGACTCCCGTGCGGCAGCGATCCTGCGGTTCAGTTCGGTGGCGAACTCGGTCATGGTCTCTCGCTTCACGACGTGCAGGTGTTTCATGATTGCACGCCGGAGGCTGGCAATTAGCTGCAGATTCGAGTCCATCGGTTCAAACGGTCGCTGGGATTGGTCATGATGGCGGTGGACCTCGGGGGTCTTGGCGAGAGAGGACATGCTCGTGGGTGAGGAGCAGCCTGGCGCGTGGGGAGCGCTGGGCGTGGCGTTCCTGGTGTTCCTGGCGCTGCTGGTCGCGTCAGCGGTGGCGATCGCGATCTTGGCGTAGAGCCTGCCGGCGACCGGGGTGAGGTGGGAAGGTCAGGGCCGTACCGGTGGTAGATGACACTGGCACGGCGCGGTCTGCCCGGCGTACCGGGGACGCGGGATGCACTCCGCCGGTTGATTTGCTCCAGCCGAGGGCTGCACTATGGAACTGACCTCTGCGGGGGAGGTCGAACGCATCGGCGGTGAGTGTGCGATGGCCGTGATCGAGAGTCTTGCCGGACCCAGATCGCCCTACCGCAACGCTTGGATGGCAGGCGTTACTGGGCTCGCCGTCGTCGGTGTGGTCAGCTCACTCGTATTCATCAGTTTGACGATCAACCTGACCGTGCTCGCGATCGCCGCGAGTATGTACGGCTCGATCCAGGTTCACATCGGCTTGGTGCAGGGGCTGAAGCCTTTGGCGCTCATCGGTTCTGTTCTGGACGGGGCGCTCCGCGTCGGGCTCTTGGTGCTGGCTGCCTGCGGGTACGTCGCAACTGTCGGCGGTTCAACATTCCTGCTCCTCTTGGTCATCATCGGTACCTCGCCACCTGCGGTGCACTACCTGTCGGACTCGACACCGGATCGCGGCGAAGCCCCTGGTGCGCGTGCGACTCGTGAGGGCGAGGAAGACGCCGTACCAGTGCCGAAACGGCGAAAGGATCCTGCCGACCTTTCCGTTGAGGAACTCTGCTTGGCCTGGCGCAGCAGCTTCACCGAGCTGTCGAAGTCCCGGACAGACAAGGATCGACTCGCGGTGGTGAGCGTGCGGGATGGTGTCCTCGGCGAGCTCGAACGGCGCGATCCGGCGGCCTTCGCCGAGTGGCTGGATTCCGGTCCACGGGCCGCCGGAAACCCGGCCCCCTACTTCACCCACCAGGCCGGCCACCACGGGCAATTGGACTGATCCTGACAGACAGCCAGTCGTGGCAACGGAATCCTGCACAGCCTGGCCACCGCACCGGTCGCGGTGACTGTTCCAGTCGACGATGGGCAACGTCCGGACGCAGGCTCGCAAGGCCGTGTCGTTGCCTTCGATGTCAGCTTCATTACGGACTTCATCCAGGGCGAGCCTCCCTGCCGCCGGCCCGAGAACGAGCGCAGCGTCAGCCGCCCAGCGCCACCAGCGGATCGTGGTTCTGGCCGGTCCGACGGTGTGCACCCCCATGGATCGCCCGTCGCGATGCCGATTCCTTTGCGTGCTGGCCGGGATCTACCTGTCGTCATGTACGTCGAGCACGAAAGGCTGATCGCCGATGGGCACTCCCGCGACCATGCGCGCCTTGCAGCAGACCTCCCTGAACGGACCGCAGGACATGCAGCTGATCACCGATGTGCCGGTGCCAAGCCCCAGGCAAGGTGAGGTCCTGATCCGCGTGACCGCGGCCGGCGTCAACTTCGCCGATATCTCGAAGGCCCACGGCACCTTCCTGAGCGGCCCGCAGCCGCCGTACCTGGCCGGTTTTGAGGCCGCTGGCGTCATCGTCGCGATGGGAGACGCAGTGAGCGGTCTGCAACCGGGTGATCGTGTCATCGGGGTCGGAAGCGGCGCGTTCGCGGAATACATGGTGTTACCCGCCGGCGCTGCGGTGCCGCTGCCCGAAGGTTGGACGGAGCAGCAGACGCTGGGACTGCTCGTGAGCTGGCCGACCGCGCTGGCCGCGCTCCGGCCTCTCGGTGCCATCGCTCCCGGGCAGACGGTGCTGATCCATGCGGCGGCGGGCGGGACCGGTCAGGCCGCGGTGAGGTTGGCCAAGCACTACGGAGCGACTGTCATCGGCACGGCCTCGCCGAGCAAGCACGAGACGGTGCTCGCACTCGGCGCTGACCACGTGCTCGACTCTCGCGCCGGCGACTTGGCGGCCGAGGTGCTGCGGCTGACCGACGGCGTCGATCTTGTGCTGGAGTCGGCCGGCGGCGCCACCTTCGAGGCGAGCCTGGCCGCTGCCAAGCGGATCACTGGCCGCGTCGTCGTGTACGGCGTCGCGGGTGGCGGCGCATCGATGACCAACTGGGACCTCGTGTACAAGCACCAGATCCACGTCATCGGGCTGAATATCGGCGTACTGATTCAGGCCGCGCCGCAGATCTTCGGCGAGGTGATGGGCGAGTTGTTCGAACTCATTGCTACCGGTGTGCTTACACCCGGTCGGCCAACCACCTACGACTTGGCCGACGGTCCCAAGGCGCTCGCCGAGCTCGAGGCCAGGGCCACCGCCGGCAAATTGGCCCTGCTCCCGTGACGCCGCAGATACCGATGACAAGAGCAGCCGACCATGGTCTAGTCGCCAAGCAGATGGCGCGATTCGTCGTGCTGTACGACGCCCCGTCCGATGTGGCCGCGTTCGAACGTCACTACAACGACGTGCATGTCCCGTTGGCGAAGCAGTACCCGGGATTGCGTCGCTACACCCGCACTCACGACCCGGCTGCCGCGATCGGCGAGCCCTGCTACATGGTCGTCATGCTGGACTGGGACGACATGGCTGCGCTCGAAGCCGCGCTCGGATCCGAGATCGGCCGGCGCACCGCTGAGGATGCTCTGACGAACCTGCGCCGCTACACGACCTTCCGCGCCCTGATCCTGCAACTCGACGAGGTCTGATGTGCGGATGACTAGGCTCATGGCGTGACGTCCCACCTGCGGGGAGCGCTGAGTCAAGACCAGTTCACCACCGAGACCGAGCGGTTCCGGCGGGAGTTGCTGGCGCATTGCTACCGGATGGTCGGCTCTGCGCACGACGCGGAGGACTTGGTGCAGGAGACCTATCTGCGGGCGTGGCGGTCGTACGCCGGATTCGAGGGCCGTTCATCGATTCGGTCCTGGCTGTACACGATCGCCACCAACGTCTGCCTGAGGGCGTTGGAGCGACGCCGGATCCGAGTGTTGCCCTCTGGGCTGACAGGCCCGTACGAGGGTCCAGATCGCCCACCGAGTCCAGCGAGTGACGTGTCGTGGCTGGAACCGTTGCCTGACGCATGGATCGCTCCGTCGGCCGACGATCCGGCCGCGGTGGTGGTCGAACGCGAGTCACTGCGGCTGGCACTCATCGCCAGCCTGCAGAACCTGCCCTCTCGTCAGCGCGCGATCCTGATCCTGCGCGACGTACTGGCGTTCTCCGCGGCCGAGACCGCCGAGATCCTCGGCACGACGACGGTGGCGGTGAAGAGCGGTCTGCAGCGCGCCCGAGCCCGGATCGAAGAACTGGAGCCGGAGCCCGCGGAGCTGCTCGAGCCAACTGACCCGCGGGCACGCGCGCTGCTGGACGGCTACATCGCGGCCTTTGAGCGCTCGGACGCGAGCCTGCTGGAACAGGTGCTACGCGCGGACGCCACGCTCGAGGCGACGCCGTTCCGCGACTGGCAGTCGGGCAGGACGATGTGCATCCACGTGCTCGACGCCTACGTGCTGGGTACGCCGGGCGACTGGCGGATGCTCGCCACCACCGCCAACGGCGAGCCCGCCGCCGTCGTGTACCACCGGGACGCCGACGGCACGCTCCGGGGAGACGGCGTGGTCGTGCTGGCCACTACTGCCACCGGCGTCGCTCGCGTGGTCAAGTTCCACGATCCCGCCCTGTTAGCGGTGTTCGCCTTTCCTGACGTATTCGAGCATTGAGTGCCACCGGGCAGTCCATCCGGGGCGGGCGACACCATCAGACGGTGCTGGGGCTGTTGCATTGCGGTGTTGTGAGCAACACTCATGGGAGGAGTGACCAGTCGCTCCTGCGGGCTCGATCCCCATAGCCCGTTGCAGTCCCCTCCCGCGGCTGGCCGCTTTGGTCGCGATCGCCGCTTCGTGCCGAGCGGCAGGCGGCTCCGTTCAGACGATGGCGAGACAGCCTGTCGGGTACCGAGGTGTAGCCATGAATGAGACCGCCGTTGTCGAGGCAGTACGGCTCGGGTCAGGGCAGTTCCTGGTCATCGTCCACGAGACCGAGGGACCAGACGTCGGCCGGCAGTTGACGGTGCAGGTCCGGCTGGGTCGATGGTCGCTCCAGTCGTGATGTTGCGTTCGCTCGGGGCGCTGTACCTGCAGCAGTCGGCGTGCTTGCTGCCGGCTCGGGACGACGTTGTGCAGGCCGCCGCCGAGCTCGCCGAGTTCGAGGAAGCCCCGCTGCGCGCCGACGAATTGCCTGTGCAGGACTCGCCCGGCCAAGAGCCGTCGAGCGGGGCGTCGTCCGGGCGGGCGTCGCCGGTGCCGGATGTCGTCGTTGACGTCGGTCAGGCTGGTGCACGGCAGGCCCCGCGCGCCGTGGGGCAATCGTGACGGGTTCGCTGTGGGGCGACGTCCTGATCGGGGTCGTGTCTGCGCTCATCCTGGTCTGGCTCGCGCTGGTCGTCGTACTGATCGTCGCTCGTCCGCGGGGCGGGTTGTTGCGCGAGGCCCTCCGGGTGCTGCCCGACGTACTGCGTCTGCTGCGCCGGCTCGCGGCCGACAAGACCTTGCCACGCGGCGTCAGGGTCAGACTCGGACTGCTCATGGTCTATCTTGCGATCCCGATCGATCTGATCCCGGACTTCATCCCGGTCCTCGGGTACGCCGACGACGCCATCATCGTCACCGTCGTACTGCGTGGCGTCGTCCGGCATGCAGGCATCGAAGCGGTCCGCGCGCACTGGCCCGGCACCGACGACGGGTTCGCCGCCGTCGTCAGGCTCACCGGTCTGCGCGATTCCGCGCGATGACAGGGCTGTTGCTGACGTTGCTGGTTGCTTCGGCGGCCGCGTTCGGCCTCGCGCTGCTGTCTGCGGTTGCCGGGTTCGGCGGCGGAGTTTTGCTGCTGCCGGTGTTCACCATCCTGTTCGGACTGCGGGCCGCCGTACCGATGCTCACCCTGACACAGCTGTCCAGCAACGGTTCGCGCGTCTGGCTCAACCGGCACGAGCTGCGTGGATCGATCATCGCCTGGTTCGCTGTCGGTGCCGTGCCGTGTGCCGTGATCGGTGGACTGTTGCTTGCGCATGCGCCGCTCGCTCCGTTGAAGCGGCTGCTTGGCGTGTTCTTGATCGGGGTGGTCCTCTGGCGCCATCTCCGACGACGACCACGGGTTCCCTCGGAGCACGCGTTCGCCGCTGTCGGTGCCGCGTCCGGCCTCGGTTCCGCGCTGCTGGGTTCGGTCGGACCGCTCACCGCGCCGTTCTTTCTCGCTGCAGGACTGACCCGCGCTGCTTACATCGGCACGGAGGCCGCGAGTGCGCTCACCATGCACATCACCAAGATCGCGACGTACGGCGCCGGAAGCCTGCTCACTACACGCGTGCTGCTGTACGGCGTCGTACTCACCCCGGCCACCCTGCTCGGCGCCTGGACCGGCAAGAAGATCGTCGGCCGCATCAGCGACCGGATCTTCGTCCTCCTCATCGAGATTGGTCTCCTCGCGGCAGGTGCACTGTTCCTGATTGGTCTGTGAACGCCTCAACTGATGTGGGCGGTAGCACCGGTGGAGTTCGCGAGCTGTGGTTCGACGAGTCTGCGACGGTCGGCGTCTCGCTACTCACGGTTGTGTGTTGACGCGGTCATCAGTCAGTCGCCTGCGACAGGGCGGTGGCGATGACTGCGGCGGTCTGTTGCGGCGCCTCGTCGGGGAGGAGGAACACCGCACCGGGTACCGTCACCAGGGTCACGTTGGCAGCGGCCTGGAGGGTGGCGCGCTCGGCGTCGGTGAGGCCACCATCCCCTTTCTCGGCGTGAACCACCCATACCGCGTTGCCCGACGCGGCCAGCAGGGCGGCGTAGTTCCGGTCTGCGGCGATGTAGTCGAGGTACACGCTGCTCACTCGGACCGAGTCGCGGGCGCTGTTCTGCTTGAGGTCCTCGATCAGCTCCCGCTTGTGTGCCTCAGGTGTCTTGGCAGACTTGGCCATCAGGGGCAGGAGCCGCAGCAGGACGGCCATCGGCCAGCTGCCCACCTTCTCCGACGCCCGTACCGCGGCGCGGAAGAACCCGGCCTCGTCCTCAGTCGTCAGGCTGATGCCAAGGAGTACGGCCGGACCCTGGAAGTGACCGGACAGGAGCATCTCCAAGGCAACCGTGGCACCGTGGGAGAAGCCGACGACCACGTCGCACCCGTGCTCCTTGGCCAGCTCGCCGGCCCGACGGGCCAGGGCAGGCACGGAGACGTCATCGGACAGCGGCGCACCCGCCATGCCCGGCAGCGTCGTAGCCACCAAGCGGACACCGGACAGCGCCTGCTCAGCCATCACCAAGTTGAACGAGCGAGCCGCGTTGGCTCCGCCCGGCAGCAGCAGGACCGACCGGTCGGCATCCTCCGGTCCCGCGGTCAGAACCTCCCAGGCTTCCCTCATGGCTACCTCCGCAACGACTCCTCCTGATTCACGGTAGGACGCGGGGATCCCTCGTGAAACCTCCGACGTCCTTACGAACCTGTGACGCACCCGTCAACACGCTTCCCGGCACCTGTCGGCCCGGGAGATGGCGGCAGGACCCCGCGGTATTCCACGCACGGCCCGCTGGCCGTCGCCGAGGGTCCGCCATGGTTAAGCGTGATCGTCAACGGGCCGGCGACGGTGCTGATGTCTCCCCTGTCAGCCCATTCCCGTCGTAGTCTCCGCTCATGTCGATCCGGTACGCCCTCCCGCCCGATGCAGACGTCATGGCCGAGATCACCTGTGCCGCGTTCGCCGAGTTCGAGGACTTCGACGTGACCCTCGAGCAGTCCGCCGCCAACTGGCGCCGGAATCTACTCCGAGAGTCGGCCGAACGGCCTCGGCCACACCACACCAGGGTCGCCGAACTGCTGGACGGGACGGTCATCGGTCTGGTCATGGCCGGCCCTGCGGATCCTGAGCTCGGCCATGACGCCGAGATCTACGCCCTCGCGGTCCGTCCAGATCACCAGGGTCGTGGCGACGGCCGCGCCCTGCTGCGGGCAGCGGCGGCGGATCTGTCCGCCGATGGGTTCGGCTCGCTGGCGATCCGGGTCCTGGCCGTCAACGAACGTGCCCGCCGCTTCTACGTCTGCCTCGGCGGAGTCCTCGCGGGCGACGCCTCACCCGACGAGATCTTCTACTCCTGGCCCGATATCGCGGCGCTCCTCTGATCCGGTGACTCGACGGCGGGTTCCTCGGGAGTGCCGCCAGGCGACGAAGGTGTTGAACATGCGCGGCAGGTTCGAGAAGTTTCACGGGTCCCGGACCCGCACGCCTTCCGACGGGAGTTTGCACGCTCGGCCTTCCAATACGCCCGGCTGTGCTGGCCGTCGGTGTCGCCTGGTTGATCGAGCCCTTGCGGATCGCATTCGGTGCTGCCGGGACTGCGATTGGTTTGGGTGGGGAGGAAAGGTACGGCGGCGGGCGTGACACTGACGAGGTATGTCTATGGAAGCTGTTGCTAATTCGGTGCAGTTGCCGCCGTTGGGGAATCCGAACGAGCGGGCGGCGGTCGGTGCGGAATTGCAGGTGGTGCTGCAGGATCTGATCGATTTGTCGCTGGTCGGGAAGCAGTTGCACTGGAGTGTGGTCGGGGCGGCCGCCCATGGTGTGCACCTGTTCCTTGATGAGTTGGTGGGGGAGTGGCGCGAGCTGGCAGATGTTGTCGCTGAGCGTGCGGTGACGTTGGGTTTCGTACCCGATGGACAGAGCTCGGCGGTGGCGGCCGGGTCGCGGGTCGAACCTGTGGCGGTGCGGTCGCTGGCTGATCATGCGGTGGTCTGGGAGCTGGGCCGGAGGGTGGCGGCGGTGGCTGAGCTGATCCGGGCGCGACTCGAGTCGATCGGGGCCGCGGATCTGGTGACGCAAGACGTACTGGTCAGGGTGGTCGGGACGTTGGAGAAGCAGCAGTGGCTGTTGCGTGTGCAGCTTGGTGAGAAGGCCTGATGGCTGTCACCAGAGGGTTCGTCGGCCGGCGTACTGCGGATTCTTCGCGAGTACCGCCCGGGCAGTACGTCACGCGGGATTTCCCGGTGTTGTCGGCCGGGCCGACCCCGTACACGCCGTTGGACGCGTGGGACTTCACGATCCGTGGCGCCGTCGACAAGCCGGTCTCGTGGTCGTGGACCGAAGTCCAGGCGTTGCCCCACGAGAAGTTCACCGTCGACATCCACTGCGTGACGAAGTGGACCAAGCTGGACATGGCCTGGTCGGGCGTTTCTCTCGACACTTTCCTCGACGAGGTGCCGACCCAGGCAGGTTATGCACTGGCGTTCTCCGACGGCGGTTACACGACGAACATTCCGCTGGCGGACCTGCGCGGTGGGAAGGCATGGATCGTCGACGAGTACGACGGGCGGCCGCTTGATCCGGAGCATGGCGGTCCGGCGCGACTGCTGGTACCGCACCTGTACTTCTGGAAGAGCGCGAAGTGGATCCGTGGTCTGGACCTGCGGCCCACAGATCAACCCGGCTTCTGGGAGATGTTCGGCTATCACAACTATGGAGACCCGTGGAAAGAGCAGCGCTACTACGGCGACTGACGTGGCAGACCGGCACGGTGATCTCGACGGTCTTCGAGACTCCGCGGGTGAAGACCATCACGCTCGCCGTGCCTGATTGGCCCGGGCATCGTGCAGGTCAGCACGTGGATGTGCGGCTGACGGCGCCGGACGGGTATCAGACGGAACGGAGCTATTCGATCGCGTCGGCGCCGGCGGACGAGTACCTGTCGCTCACCGTCGAGCGACTCGACGACGCCGAGGTTTCGCCTTATCTGGTGGACGAGTTGCGAGCAGGCGACGAGCTCGAGTTCCGTGGTCCGGTCGGCGGGCACTTCGTCTGGGACGACGACTTCGGTGGTCCGTTGTTCCTGGTCGGCGGGGGATCCGGCATGGTGCCGCTGCGGGCGATGCTTCGGCATCACCGTGCGATCGGCAGCCGGGTGCCTGTCCGGGTCCTGTGCTCGGCGCGCTCGCTCGAGTTGCTGATCTATCGTGAAGAGCTGATGGAGATGGCGGCGTACGACCTCGTCGATGTCTCGATCACGTTGACTCGTGAGGCCCCGAGTGGCTGGCGTGGCCATCGCGGACGCATCGACCCGATGCTCTTGGGTATGGCCGGGTGGGCAGCCGATCACCTGCCGCTCACGTATATCTGCGGACCGACCGCGTTCGTCGAGACGGCAGCGGCCGGCTTGGTGGCCTTGGGGTACGACGCGGCGCGGATCCGGACCGAACGCTTCGGCGGGACAGGAGGGTGACGAGGATGGGACCTCTCGACGGCAATGCCATAGCGGGCGTGATGCATGACCTCTTCGCACGAGACATGACGACCATGGGTTACAAGTGCACGGGTTGTGGCCGTACCGGGGTCATGGCGGAGATGGTGGTGTACAGGTCAGGACCCGGCACGGTGGCGCGATGCAGGGACTGCGACACGATTCTGCTGCTGCTCACCGAACGCCATGGGATGTACTGCGTCGACCTGCCCGGAATGCCACAGACAGTGCAAGGCCGCACCACGTTCACCATGAGAGGCGCCTGATGACTATCCAGCACCCGCCCGACCCGACCGCCGCCGAGATGGCGAAGCGTTTGCCGCCGGCGATCACGAGGTACCTGCGCGAGGCCGATCCCCAGCACAAGGCGAACGCTCACGACCTGCTGGCCGCCTTCGCCGCCGACGCCACGGTGGTCGACGACGACGGCACTACCTACACCGGTCACGACGAGATCCACCGCTGGCGGGAGATGGAGACCAGCGAGTACACCTCTACGGTCGAGATCAGCCACGTCGAGAAGTTCGACGACTCCCGGTACGTCGTCACGCATCACCTGGAGGGTGACTTCCCCGGGGGTGTCGTCGACATCATCTACCGGTTCACCCTCGCCGACGGTCTGATCGCCAAGCTCGAGATCGCTCCCTGACTCCGTCGTCAGCGCAGTACCGACGAGAGGTGTACTACGGACGAACGCTGATGATGGTCTTCCCCTTGAGCCGCTCGGTCGAGTTGAAGGTGGCGACGGCGTCGTCGAGAGATGCGACGGTACCGATGTTCGTCCGCAGTCGCCCGTCCCGCACCCGCCGGACGACCTCGGTCAGCTGGGCGCGATCGGCCTCGACGACGAAGTCGATCGCCAGGCCGTCCGCGGGTCGTGATTCCGGCGGCCCGACGACGGTGACCAGCGTTCCTCCGGTCTTGATCAGGGTCGCGGACCGTTTCTGGATGTCGCCGCCGAGGACATCGAACACCAGATCGACCTGCCCGATGTCCTCGAGCGAGTCGGTGGCGAGGTCGACGAACTCGTTCGCGCCGTAGTCGAGCGCCTTCTCCCGGTCGGCGGCGCGTCCGGTGCCGATGACGTACGCACCGGCCTCGCGGGCGAGTTGCGTCACCATGGTGCCGACCGCGCCGGCCGCACCGTGCGCGAGGACGGTCTGCCCGGATTGAAGGCGGCCGTGCTGGAACAGTCCCTGCCAGGCGGTCAGTCCGGAGATCGGCAGGCTCGCGCCGACGGTGAAGTCGACGTCGCCCGGGAGCGGTGCGAGGTTGCGTGCCTCGATCGCCACGTACTCCGCCAGGGTTCCGTCGCGATGCCAGTCCGCAAGGCCGAACACCCGCTGACCGACGGAAAGTCCTGTGGTGCCATAGCCGAGCGCGGTGACGACTCCGGCCAGCTCGTGCCCGGGGACCGACGGTGACCGGTCCCGGTCGGCACGGTCGGTCCAGGTCGAGGGCCACTCAAGCTCGGTCGGGACGTAGCCCGACGCATGAACCTCGACGACGACGTCGTTGATCGCCGCCGGCGGCTCGGGACGCTCCGCCAGCGTCATCCCTGCCGTCCCCGCTGTCTGGTCCGTCACCACGATCGCCTTCATCAGGCACCTCCTTGTGTCCGGTCTTTCGCCTACTCGGCACTTTCGGCTCGTATCCATTCGCAGCACCGCATCGTCGACGTCTTACCACGCGAGGGATGGGAGCCGGGCAGATCGCGAAATTGTTTCGATGCGGACCGTAAGATCCGTGCCTGTCCAACCACCAACGGATATCTGCAAGCGCCGGCGGATTCTGATCAACAGGCAGAGGTGAGATCCATTGACCGGGTGGAGGGAGGGGCTCGAGCGATTCCTCGCCACTGACCCGAACGACGTCGGGTGTGACGAGGCGATGGCTGCTCTGCACCTCTGTGCGGAACTACTCGCGGCCGGACTCGACGCTGCCGATCACTGTCCCGGACTGGCGGCGCACCTTGCCGCCTGTGAAGCATGCGCGGAAGACGCCGACGGCCTCGTGGCCGCCGTGCGGGACCACGATCTGAACTGAGATCGCGGTCACAGCAAGTTCTGCGGAACCCGGGACCAAATCGACTGCCTGCGATGTTGTTCCCAGTGACGGCGCAGCCAGCGACGTCAGAAAAGGAGAAACCGTGTCACACGACTACAGGAAGACTCCGGAGGCGGTCAGTCGCCTCACCGACAGCCAGTTCCGGGTGACGCAGAAGGACGGGACGGAACCCGCATTCCGGAACGAGTACTGGGACAACCACGAGCCCGGGATCTACGTGGATGTGGTCTCCGGCCAGCCGCTGTTCTCGTCGACCGACAAGTACGACAGCGGCACCGGGTGGCCAAGCTTCACCAGGCCGATCGCGGGAGACGCGGTTCGCACAGTGACGGACAGGTCGCTCTGGATGACCCGCACGGAAGCGCGGTCCACTGGAGCCGACAGCCACCTCGGTCATGTTTTCGATGACGGCCCCGCCGCGGCGGGAGGCCAGCGGTACTGCATGAACTCCGCCGCACTGCGCTTCATCCCGGCCTCCGAACTGGAGGGTCAGGGGTACGGCGAGTATCGGTCGCTGTTCGAGACGGCCGACACGCCCAGCGACATCACGAGCACAGAGGAGCATGCGTCATGACCAGTGGAATCGGCGACACCGGGCAGGTCACCCGCAAGCCTGGCACCGAGACAGCCGTCCTCGCCGGCGGGTGTTTCTGGGGTATGGAGGACCTCATTCGCCGGCAGACCGGCGTCCTCGAGACGCGTGTCGGGTACACGGGCGGGCAGAACGACCATGCGACGTACCGCAGTCATCCCGGGCACGCAGAAGCCGTCGAGATCGTCTTCGACCCGGCGCAGACGACATACCGCGACGTCCTGGCGTTCTTCTTCCAGATCCACGACCCGTCGACCGTGAACCGTCAGGGCAACGACATCGGCGCGAGCTACCGCTCGGCGATCTTTCCGCTCACCCCGGAACAGGAGAAGGTCGCTCGCGACACCATCGCCGACGTCGATGCGTCGGGTCTGTGGCCGGGCAAGGCCGTGACGACGATCGAGCCTGCCGGTCCGTTCTGGGAGGCCGAGCCGGAGCACCAGGACTACCTGATCAAGTATCCCGCCGGATACACGTGCCACTTCGTACGCCCGGACTGGGTGCTGCCGCGGCGCGCGACCACCGCCTGATCCGACCCCGAGGGTGTGCCCATCGCCGACGCGACGGGCACACCCTCGCTCGTTCCGTGGCGCCGCGGAGATCCTCGCGAGCCGGTACGTCGATGCGATTCACCGGGCTCAGCGATGGCGTGACGTTCGAAGGCCGCTACGAATAGCGTCCGCGACCAGGGTCTGCAGAGCGGGAATCACGTCCGTCTCGAACCAGGGGTTCTTCGCCTGCCACCGGAAGTTCAGGGGTGAGGGGTGCACCAGCGGGATCCGGTCCGGCGCATAGTCACGATAGGCGCGGACGGTCTCGGTGAGGTTCTTCTGGGCGCTGGTTCCCAGATAGTGCTTCTGGGCGTAGCTCCCGATGAGGACGGTGAGACGAACGGCCGGCATCAACGACAGGATCCTCGGGTGCCACCTGGACGCGAACGCCGGCCGCGGCGGGAGATCGCCGTGTGTGCCCTTGCCCGGATAGTAGAAGTCCATCGGCAGCAGCGCGATCGTGTCCGGGGAGTAGAACTGCGCCTCGGTCACGCCCAACCACTGCCGCAGTTTGACGCCGCTGGCGTCGTTCCAGGGGATCTGGGTGTCCTGAGCATGCCGCCCGGGCGCCTGGCCGATGACCACGATCTTCGAGCGCGGCGATGCGGAGTAGATCGGTTCGTACCCACGCTCCGTCGCCCACGCGTTCGAGGCGTGGGTCCTGATCTCGTGACGTATTGCTGTCAGGTCGTCCCTGCGGATCTCCACTCGTCCATGAGGATCGGCGCCGCACCGTGTTTCGCGTTCGCTCATCGACAGGGGGATCCCTTCTCACGTCCGGGGTCTGATGCCCCCGATGCATATTCGTGTCGGATGACCTGGTCGACCTTCCGAGGCTTGTGGCTGCCAATCAACGGCGACGACAAACAGGACGAGATCGACCAGTTAGTCACCAGTCATCCGAACTGGTCGGTGAGACCGTCCAAGTCGCCCGCCAAGTTGGCTTCGAGTGTGGAGCGAGTTGCGCCGCTCGGCGCTGAGTGGACGGAGCCAGGAATGGACGGTATCGTCCATGTCGTTCCATCGTTCGACACACCGACGTGCCGGACCTGTGATCGCCACGTTCCGCTGATCGCCGGAGATCCATGAAGAGCGAAGGTTCCGAGTCGTTGTCGCAGGTACGGATCGTTTCCGCAGAGGTGGCACGGGAGAACCGTGCCTGGGTTCGCGACCTGAGCAGCTGTGGCGATCGGCGTGAGCTTGCGAGCCGACGCTTGTACGAGATTCTCCTGCGAGCCGCGAGAGCGGAGGTCGGTCGGCGGGCGGCGAGGCTGCGCCTCGTCGGACCGGAGCTGGACGACATTGCGCACCAGGCGGCCGCGGACGCCTTACTGGCGATCTGTGGCAAGGTCGAGACCTTCCGCGGTGAATGCAAGTTCACTACCTGGGCGTACAAGTTCGTGATCTTCGACGTGGCGGCCAAGGTCAACCGGCACTTCTGGCAGCGGGCCGGCGTTGCGTTCGACGAAGAGGATTGGGACCGTCTTCCCGCACGGCTGGGGATCGAGCCGGAGGCGCAGGCCGAGAGCCGGGATCTGATGAACGCCGTACATCGAGCCGTCGATGAGAATCTGACGGCGAAGCAACGGATGGTTTTCGTCGCGCTGGTGCTGAACGGGATGCCCACCGATGTGCTCGCTGATCAGCTCGGCGCGACACCCAATGCGATCTACAAGACGATGTTCGATGCCCGCCGCAAGCTCCGCGCCGCATTGGTCGACGCCGGCTACCTGCCGGAGCAGCAGATCGCATGAGCAGTATCAACGGACTGCACCTGTTGTTGCGGGATGAGTACGTGCGGGTGGCCGCGGTCTATTCGACGATCACCCGCGTGGTGTCGAAGGCGACGTACCCGGTGACGTCGACCATCGGCCTTACTGGCCGCGGTCACTCCTTGCGTACTCGCTGACTGCCGCGTTTACTTCACGGTCTCGTCGTAGAAACTGTTGATCCCGTCAACGATCTCTTGCAGGCAGTCCTCGGTGGCGAAGTGTCCGGAGTCGAGGCGGACCAGTTGCGCGTCAGGGAGATCGCGCAGGTAGGCCTCGCCGCCGGCCGGGGTGAAGAAGATGTCGCCCTGACCCCAGAAGATCAGCGTTCTGGGCTGGTCGCGGCGCAGCCGTCGCTGCCAGGCAGGGTATTGGGCGGCGTTCGTCCGGTAGTCGTAGAAGAGATCCAGTTGCACCCTGCGCGCGTTCGGCCGGGCCAGGAAGTGCAGGTCGAGGTTCCAGTTGTCCGGGCTGATCTTCGTCGGATCGGGATGGCCGGTGAGGTAGATCGCTTTGACGCTTTCCGGTTCGAGCAATGTGTTGAGCGGCGCTTCGTTGTCAGCGTTGCGATCGGTCCAGAAGGCGTGACGCATCCCGTCCCAGATCTCGGTGAACCCCTCTTCGTAGATGTTGGAGTTCTGGATGACCTGCCACTGCAGCCAGTCCGGATGAAGCGAGATCAGCCGGTTCCCGATCTGGCCCCCGTGGTCCTGCATGTACAGCCCCATCGGTCCGGTGAAGTCGATCGCAAGCATCGCCTCGTCGACGATCTCCGCGAGGTGGTCGAAGGTGTAGTCCCACACCGCAGGATCGGGCATCTCGGTGTTCCCGAAGCCGGGGTAGTCGATCGAGACCAGGTGGAACCTGTCGGCCAGTGCCGGCATCAGGTTCCGGAACTGGTGAGACGAGGAGGGGAATCCGCCCAGCAGCAGGAGTTTCGGTGCTCCCGGCTTACCCGCTTCCCGGTAGAAGACCTCCAATCCGCCGGCGGACACGGTCTGAAAACTCGTCATGGGCTCTCCACACTCATTCCACAGGGACCTGATCGTGCGCCTGCTCGGCCGTCAGTTGCGTCCGGCCATCACGCCGCCGTCGACGTTGAGAATCGCTCCGGTGATCCAGCTGGCCTCCGGAGAGAGGAGGAAGACAATGGAGGAGGCGATGTCCTGGGCTGTTCCAACCCGTCCCAACGGGTGGAAGCCGTCGAATCCCTTCACGGTCTCCTCGAGCTGGTCGGCTGGGATGAAGCCCTCGTACAACGGCGTGGCCACCACCGCGGGAGCTACGGCGTTGACGCGAATGCCGTCGGCCGCCAGTTCCATGGCCAGGTTGTGGGTCAGAGCGTGCAGGCCGGCTTTCGCCATCGAGTAGCCGGTCGCCGGCGTCGCCGCCACCGCCTGATGGGCCCACATGCTGCCGATGTTGACGATCGCACCACCGGAGCCGGCCGCCTTCATTCCCCGCACCACCGTCTGGGTCAGGAAGAACGTGGCTCGGTTCAGCTCCAGGTACGCGTCGTAGTTCTCCTGGCTGTAGTCGAGGAACTCTTTGGGGATGAAGAATCCGGCCGCGTTGACCAGTAGCGTCGCGTCGGCGTGCTCTGCGGCGAGTTGCTCCTGTACGTCTTCTACTTGCTTGCGATCCGCCAGTTCGGCAGTGATCCCCCAGGCCTCGCCCTTTTCACCGAGCTCGGCGACTGTCTGGTCGACCTTCGCCTTCTGCCGCCCGACGATGACGGCCTTGCCCCCTTGCCCGACAACGTCCGCGGCAGTCTGTCGCCCCATGCCGCTGCTGCCACCGACCACGATGAGCTTGCGGCCCTCGAAATATCCACTCATGAGCTTCCCTCGATCCATGCCGGGTCCGAGTGACCCGGACGTCCTACTTGTGTGGCGATCGGGGTTCGGCCTTACTGCTTCCCGGGGTCCTGATGAATGTGAGGTGTATCGGTTCCGCCCGTGGAGCCGGCATCGTCGGGCGTTCCGAACAGATAATGAGAGAAGGCCGAATGCCGATTCGCGTGCTCCGTCGGCTCGGTCGGGAGCCCGCGTCCTTCCAGTTCGTCCCAGGTCGTGTCGGCGATGCGCCACAGCTGGTGTGCCAATCGTCCGGCGAGTCCGGCATGCGGCGAGTTGGGGTGCGGCCGCGTCGGCGAACTCCATTGCCGTTGCGCCAAGGCCCGGGCCAGATCCAGGGCACCGCCGGCCCCATGGAGTCGCTCAAGGCCGGACACGATCCGTGTCTCGGTCGATTCGTGCTCGGCCAGTAGCCGTTCGGCCTCACGCCAGGTCTCGGTTGCGCTGAGATTCAGAAAGCGCGCGTCGCCGTACGCCCTGCCCTTGAGCACCCGGAGCGCCTGCTCGAACTGTTTGAGATTGCCGAGCAGGACTGCGGCGTCCTCACCGGGCAACGTCCTGGCCGCGGTGAGCAAGACATCGGCGACGGCGGCGGCATGCTGTGCGGCAACGGCCGTGAACTGGTCCGTGATGCGACGCCGTTCGAATCCGTCCATGCTCGGGTCCTGAGAACGCGCGGCGAGCTCTCCAAGTCTGGAGTGCTGGGCATGGACGAGCTGCTGCAGTGGCGCGGCGCGATCCACTGGCGTCTTCTCGCCTGCCGGGGTCCTGGAGTGCGGATGCATCGGTGGGTGCGACGGATCGAGCACCACGACGTACTCCGGATTGACCTGAAGGAAACGCTCGACCGCGGGGCAGTAGTTCGTCACCCGGATGCCCTCGGCAAGGAGGTCGTCGAGGACCGCCTTGATCAGTGTCGTGGCGAGTCCACGTCCCCGCTGATCGGCCGCGATCTCGGTGTGCCCCAGAACACGCCGCCGGCCGACGACCCGGAAGTCGAGGGTTCCTACCGTCGTGCCTGCGACGAGTAACTCGTACCTCCGCATTTCGCCGTCCTCGACCACGGTCAGCTCGCGCTGGGCGTCGCTCGGCAGGGTCCTCATCAGTTGACCTCGTCGAGTTCCAGCGGCTCGTCGTCGACAACGTGAATCGCGGCTTCTTCGGCGCTCGCGGCGCCTCCGTCGATCCCGACGTCGGCTGCGACGAGCTCTTCTTCGAGATCGAAGTGCGACCCCTCGTCCGGAGCTACCAGACGTCCGGCGCGTTCCCGGCCGACCTCCGGGCCGTCGACAGACTCCGGCGGTACGGCGTACGGGTCGATGTCACGCTCCTCCTGAGCAAGCCGCTGCTCGAAGGTCTCACCCCGCAACGCCTCCGCCGCCGTCGTACCGAAGCCCTCGCCGGCCGACCACCTCTCCGGCGGCGAGTAACCTTCGTCGAGAAGGTCGGAGACCCCGCGCCCGTCCAGCGTGTCGGAGAACTGGAGCTGGTCCTCGTCGTCCACGCTGTAACTGCCGTAATACTCCCGGCTGACCTCGCTCATCCGTCCTCCTGCCGACCGGCCGGCGGCGTGCCGGCTCCTCATGGGTTCGCGTCGGCCACGGCCCGCGTTCTTACCCGTCGAGCAGGACCACGGACCGTTCGTCTCCAGAAGCGGCAGCAATCGTTGCTCGGTCCCGATAAGCTCGTTCCGTGCCCGAGACAGTGAACGAGCTCGATCGCCGCCTGACCGCCCGCGGCGCGGCCACGCGCGCCCGGATCGTCGCCGCTGCCGACGAGCTGATGTCTCTCAAGGGCGCCGCAGCGACCACGCTCGACGAGGTGACCGCGGCGAGTGGGACGAGCAAGTCACAGTTCTACCGGCACTTCAGCGACAAGAGTGCCCTGGTCCAGGCAGTGGTCGCACTGCGGGGCGGCCGGGTACTCGAGCGTGAGGAGCAGTATCTCCGCAGGGTCGACTCGTTCAGCGGACTCGATCGCTGGTGCCGGGCCATCCTCCAGCGAGTCACGGCGCGCCGTGGGGCGCTCGGCTGTGAACTGGGCTCACTGTCGACCGAGCTCTCCGACCAGGATGAGGCAGCACGCATCGATCTCGAGGCGCACCTGACATCCTGGATCTCGCTGCTGGCCGGAGCGCTCGAGCGGATGAAGGCGAACGGCACGCTGACCGAGGCCGCTGATCCACAAGCGCTGGCAACAGGAATCATGGCTGCTCTCCAGGGTGGGTACGTTCTCGCCCAGGCCGCCCGTGACCCCGGACCGATGCAGGTCGCCCTCGACCTGGCGATGAACTCGGTCCGCGCGTACGCGAAGCCGGCCGGCAAGAAGAAGTAGCCGTCCACACGCTTCCTTCACCCGTCCTGATCACGAGGTAGGGGCAGGCCGGGGCGCGCCGAGGACATCGGCATACTCCGGGTTCTTCTCGATGAAGCGGCTGACGACGGCGCAGTAGTTCGACACCGTCACGGGCTGCGTGCGGATGTCGTCGAGAGCGCGGCTGACCAGCACCCACGAAAGTCCTCGCCCGCGGTATGTCTGCTCGATGACGGTGTGCGTGATGGACAGGTGCGAGCCGATCAGGTGGTAGACGAGGAGCCCGGCCTGTTGACCGTCGACGAGGAGCTCGTAGTACTCGTCGTCTGCGTGGTGGACCACAGTGATCGTCGGGGAAGCCGGCGTGCTGGTGGGCGTTTGCGCAACGGGCCCCGCGTCGTCGATGGTCAGCAGGTCGGCCAACGGAGCCAGCCAACCGGTACCGAACGCCTCGGTGGGAAGATTGGCGTGCAACGTCAGGCTCGATCCCGCGTGGTTGCGGAAGTGAAGGACGAGCTGCCAGGCGCCCTCGGTTTCTTGGAGGCCAGCTCCGGTACGCAACTGCACCCGGACCTTGCTCGGAAGCGAGTTGAGTATCACCGGCTGTGTCCGCAACGGCAGGACCAGGTGCCTTTCGTCCGACCACACACTGTCCGGGTCGTCCGTCCGCGCGCTGCTCCAGCTGGCCAGCACCAAGTCCATCTCGGGGTTGCCGAACAAGCCCGCGGTGACGCTGAAGTCGACCGGCGGGTTGCCGGTCGTCTGCTCGTCCGGGCCGGTCACCGACAGCTCGCCACCGGCGAGGTAGAAGCCCGTTCCGTCGGGCCGAAGAACCTGATCAGTCATCGCTACTTCCTCTGTGCTGCGCTCTGAAGAGACTGCGTGGCGCTCGCCTCCATGAAAGGACTATATAGTCCTCTAGTGGATTGCGTTTCACAGCCATCTTCTTCGAATGCGGGCAAGTCGAGTGGGGGAGCAGCCATAGATGGACTGACAGGACCTCTTTGTGGCATCGGAGGAGCCAGTGGCGCGGGGAACATCTCGATCGACAGGACGGCGAAATGACAGTGATCATCGAAAGCGACCGGCTCGTGATTCGGGAGTGGACCGAGGCTGACGCGGACGCCGCCTTGCGGATCTACGGGTCTGCCGAGGTGGCACGGTGGCTGTCGCCCGCGATGGGCCAGGTTCCGAACAAGGCGACCATGCGCCTGCTGCTCCGCGCCTGGATCGAGGCCGGCAAGAGTCTCGTCGTACCTGCCGGGCGATGGGCGATCGTCACCAGAGCCGACGGTGCCGTGGTCGGCGGCCTGATGATCGGCCTGTTACCGCCGTACGAGGAAGACTTCGAGATCGGCTGGCAACTCGAACCGGCGGCCTGGGGTCAGGGGTTCGCGACCGAGGCGAGCCGCGCCTTGATGCGCTGGGCATTCGCAACCGGGACGATCGACGAGTTGTACGCGGTCGCCCGGCCGCAGAACCGTCGCGCCTGCGCGACCGCACTGCGTCTCGGGATGGCGTGGGTCGGCGAGACCGACAAGTACTACGGCCTGCCGATGCAGATCTACCGCATCCGGGCGGCCGAACTCGAGTGAGTGGACGAAGGGGGAACCGATGCGCAGGATCTTGGCGATCGGCGGTGGGTACGCCGGGTTACACGGCGTAGAAGCTGCGGCCGGCGTCAGTTCTTGCCGGCGGCTTTCGCCTGCGCTGCCTCAGCGGTGGCGCGGTCGGGGTAGCCCGGGTGCCTCGGGTCGAGCAGATCGGCGTACGTCGTAGTACGCGAGAGGTAGTCGGCCACGAAGGGGCAGATTGCGGTGATCGTGCCCTCGCGGGAGCGGACCTCGTCGAGCACTCGCCGTACCATGGCGCCGGCCACGCCCTGGTGCTGATGACTCGGCTCGACTTCGGTGTGCCGGAGGGCGTACCGGTTGGGCCTCAGACGGGTGTAGTAGAGCCATCCGACCAGGTCGCCACCGCGGTAGAGCTCGAAGCGGCCTTGCTCGGTGTTGTCGATCAGGTCCTCGGCCGCCGACGTCTGTTCTTTGTTGCTCATCAACTCAGCCTTTCACACTGTGGGTCTGCGGATTGCGTGCTGCGAAGACGGTGAACAGCGTGGCGATGAGGGCGAGTCCGCCGTACCCGAGGGAAATGTGTGGCACGGAGAAGGTGCCGGAGAGCCGGGCCGAGATGAGGCTGGGAACGGTCGCGCCGCTGTAGCTGAGCAGATACACGACCGCAAAGATTGGTGCCCGGTCGGACAGGGTGCTGCCGTACAGCAGGCCCCGGGTGGCCGCGCTGATGGCGATGCCTTGGCCGGCGCCTCCGACGACGGTTGCGGCGATGAACAGCACCAGCGTTCCGGTGGCGATCGCCGTGATGATGCCGATCCACCCAGCCAGGAAGGTGATCATGCCGAGGCGTTGCGCTGCTGCCGGTGAGAACCGGCCGCCTAGGGGAGCGCCCAGAGCGCTGGGGCCCATGTATGCGGCGAACACCAGGCCGAGGATGAGTGAGTTGTGGGTGTGCAGTTGATCCTCGACCAGTGCGGGCACGAAGGCTTGGTAGAAGGCGCCGGTCGCCCAGGTGGCCAGGAACACGGCGGCCGCGACGGGCAGCAGATGCCTGATTCGGACCGGTAGGCGAACGCTCGGGCGCAGTGATCGCCAACCACCCGGCGTTGAGATCACGGTCTCCGGGCTGATCGCGACGAGCGCGGCGGACAGCAGAAGCAGGCTGATGACAACCAGGTAGATGAGGTCACGTGGCCACGGCCCGAACTGGACCAAGGCGCCCGACGTGACGGCCCCGACGGCCAGACCGAGCATGACTGTCTGGCTGGAAGCAACGGAGGCCAGCCAGGCCGGCCGAGTCGGCGCAGCGTCGACGATGTAGGCGGTGAGGGTGCTGCTTCCCAGCCCGGCGCCGAGGCCCATCAGGAGCCGCCCGGCCATCAGGATCCCGATGTCGTGCACGCTCAAGAGCAGTAGGCACGCCAGTACGAGCAGTCCGAGGCCGGCGATCGCGAGCGGCCGTCGGCCCACGTGATTGGACAGTCGCCCCAGGACCAGCAGTGTGCCGAGAGTCGCGGCGGAGTAGGCGACGACGGTCAGCGAGATGCCGGCGTTGGTGAACCCTTCCTCGGCGCGGTAGATGTTGAAAAGCGGGATCGTCGACCCCACCGCGGAGAACGTCGCCACCAGGGCGATCACCGCGGAGACGAACGCCAGCGTGAGCGTCCTGTCCCGGCGGTGCAGATTGCTCACCGGTGCCACGTCGTGCATCGAGCCGTGCCTCTCTCCAGGTCGATTGCCCGCGCCACGCAGTACCGCCATGGCGCCCTCGTACCTCTGATCAGCGTCGATCCCGCCGTGCGGTCTTACCTGCAGTGGCGGAGGAACGAGTTGTGCGTGTCGGTAAGACGCCCTGGCGGACCGACACTCATCACTTGCACGACACACCCATGAGAACCAGCGGACCGGACACACACCCCAGGCCGCGGCCCCTCAAGGATCTCGCCGTCCATGACGTCAAAGTCCGCATCCTGAGCGATGTCGCGCTGATCCACGGTCGCAGCACGTACACGATGCTTGCCGACGGCACGGAACAGGAAGCGCTGTACACGGACGCGTATCAGAAGCGCCAGGGCACCTGGGTCTGCGTGTCAGCTTGTGCGATCGCTCCAGGCACCTGACCAGGCATGCCTCGCGGTCAGACCGCCAGCCACCACGATCTCTTGCCCGGTGACGTACGCGGCTCCGTCCGAGCCACGAACGCGACGGCTGACGCCGGCGCCCCACGTCCTTCGTATTCGACGCTCTCGTCCGCTTCCGCAGGCCGGCGGTGATCCCCGCGATCGCGATAACTTCGCAGCCTCTTCTTGCATCACGTCCTCTGGATACTTTCGACACGATCTGGAGGGTGATGACTATGAAGGGCTCGAGGTCGCGGTGGGCCGGCGTACTGCCACTGACCGCGGTGCTGGTGGCGGGGCTCGGCGCCGTGCCGGCGAGCGCCTCCCCGGCAGTGGCGCCGACCGGGGCTCAGCAGGTGACTGCCGCGTGCAAGATGTCGGTCGGTTCGGTGACCGGTGCGGGCGATCACTACATCCGCGAGTACACGGCGACCACTCCGCCGTCGATGACGGGTGAGACCCCCGGTCTCCTGGCGACGTTTCTGGACGCCGGGATGGCTAGTTCGATGGTGAAGGAGCCGGTGGCCGCCGGTTCGCGGTACTCCGGCTGGATGGTCTTCGGCAACGTCATGTGGGACGTGAGCTACCAGGTCGACGCGCAGAACAAGCCGATCGCGGGCACGACCACGACGGCCCGGGTCGGCGGCGGCTGGGACGGGTACAGCTACTTCGAGACCTCTCGCACCACCAAGCGGACGAATCAGTACGCACTCCGCTCGGACGGCACGCTGTTCCGGTGGACGATGAGTGGCGCCACGTGGGCGGCGAAGGTCAGCGCCCCTGGCTTCTCGTCGGTCCGGGCGATGGCCCTGATCAGCCAGACCGCCACCTACGACACCTTCCTGGCCACGACCCGCGGCGGCGCCCTGTATTCCGTCCACGTGCCGACGACCGGCGCGTTCAAGCCGGTGGTGAAGCTGGTGCGGGCGGCGGGGAGCCGGTGGGAGAAGCCCATCAACCTGGTCGCGGAGCGCTGCGGGCAGTACGGCACCTTGCTGGTCGGCATCGACCGCAACGGCCAGAACGCCGAGATGTTCGCGATCGGCCACGTCAACGGCACAGCGACCGTCATCAACGAACTCCACTGGGTCGACGCTGAGTTCGCCGACCCGGTCTACTTCCGGATGACCGGCCGCCCGGACCTGACCCCGCCGCTCAACGGCGAGTAGACGGCAGACGGCCCCTCAGCACACCCCGCGCCGAGGGGCCGTCGTCCGTCCAGCCCACGGATCGAACGGGATGCAGCTGGGTTTGGAGGTGTTGACGAGCTCGCGGAAGCGGCATGCCGCGAGCCGATGTGACGTGACGCACAGTCACGATCAGCCGACGGCCGCCGGCCGAGCCACGGCGAGAGACGCGCGGCTGAAAGGTCGAACAAAGGTGACCTTCGGACATGAAGAAACCCAGGTCACCGTCATGACCTGGGCCTTTGGTGCGCCGCCAGGTGTGCCGCCAGGGACTCGAATCCTGAACCCGCTGATTTCCACTGGAGACTGATCGATGGTTGCTGTTGGCCCGCAAAAGTTGCCTGTGAACTGCGGTTTCTCGAAGTCGGACTGCGCATGCACTCGCGTGCCTGTGCAGTACTGCTCGCTGATGCAGGTGCGTAAAAGGGTGCGTAGCCCGGTCGGTCGGCCTGCTGACGGATGGGTCGAAGACGTCGACCTGATGGTCCACGGCTTTGACGCGTTGGTCACGTCCACCGAGCGTTCTCTGGATCCCAGTCCTCACCGCGACCCTCGCCGCTGATCAGTGGGTCCGCGAAGGGTGTGATCAACGCGACCGCATCCGTGAAGCTGGTCGCAAGGTGATCCGTCGGCCAAAGACCGAGCGGCATCGCATCGCGAGGGAAGTGGCGGACCTGATCGTGGGGGCACCGTCCGCAGCTAGGTGTGACTCGGCGTCGCCGCCGGGGGAGTAGGCGAGTTGCTTGATGCGGTCGAAGACGGCGTATGTGCCGGTCGTGGTGGTGATGCTGGGGAACGGGCGGTCGTCGTCGAGGTTCTCGTCGCGATTGCTGGCGTCTGAGGCCAGCACGACATTCGACCTGACCACCCGGCCAGGAGCGGCCGCAGGATCAAGGGCGGATGCGGACTGAGGTGTAGCGGCTCGGGGGGATGCCGAAGTTGGCGGCGAAGACTCGGGAGAAGTAGAGGGCGTCGGGGTAGCCGACGGCGCGTGCTACTTCGCCGACGCGGAGGCCGGTTGTGGACAGGAGGACCGAGGCGCGCTCCATCCGGAGGTCCTTCGACCACGACACGATCGATGATCCGGTCCACCGTACGAAGAGCCGTTCGGCGGTCGACGCGCTGCAGTCGCCTGCTCGGGCGACCTCAGCCACGGTGAACCGGCGATCCAGGTTCTGCTCCACGAACGCACGCATCTGCTCGAAGGCGAGGGGTGGCTGCGGACCGTTGTCCGATGCTGTCGTGGACGCCTGGGTGAGTTCTTCGAGCAGTAGCGTGCCCATCGCCCGCAGGGACATGTCCGAGGTGAGGCCGCGATCGAAGCGATCGATCGCGTAGCCGCCGAGAGTGACGAGTTGCCGTGCGTCCGCGTGGGCCAGCGGAATCTCGATCACCTCACCACGCTCACCTTGCCGGTACTCGGCGTCGAGCAGTGGATCACCGTCCTGCCACGGCACATGCGGTTCGACTTCGATCCGCGCGTCGTGCCAGGGCACCACGTGCACGGTACCGACCCGGAACGGATCACGCTGATCGGCTTCCCACCGCACGTCGTGCCGCCAGGGTAGGCACATGACGGACGCCTTGGTCAGCTCGAGGGTGAGCGGCCCGGTGCGAACCGTCCCCCTTCCGGACATCACCCAGACGATGCAGATACTCCCGACGAGGTCGTTCCGCAGTCGCTCACCTGCCCGGAACGCGTAGGGGTTGGCGCCGATCAGCGCGGGACCACCGCGGCGACCTGCGGCGTCGGGAGCTGACTCGGCGAGCACTTCGTCCACGGCCCGAGAGTAGCCCGCTACTGACCGGATACTCCATGTTTTGATCACGGCTCCGCTGTCGTCCGACGGTTCCGCGCGCCTAGCGTGGACGCGCGATGACGGATCTGCACCTGCGAACCGAAGGACCCCGGATGACGATCGAGGTGACGCGGTCGGCGTGCGTCGGCGCCGGCCAGTGCGTGCTGGTCGCGGACGATCTCTTCGACCAGGACGACGACGGACTGGTAGTGCTGATCGAGGAGGATCCCCGGGAGGACCGCGTCGAGTCGGCCCGGCGGGCGGCGTCCCTCTGCCCGGCCCGGGCGATCCAGGTCCGGGAGTGATCGAGCGAATCGTGGTGGTCGGAGCCTCGACGGCAGGCCTCGCGACCGTGGAGTCCTTGCGCGAAGCGGGTTTCGGTGGCGAGGTCGTACTGCTCGGAGCCGAGCACTGGGATCCCTACCGGCGACCGGCACTGTCCAAGCAGATCCTGCTCGCCACCTGGCAGCCTAACCAGGCACGACTCGTCGAGGCGTCGGTACTGCGAGCGTTGGAGGTCGACTTTCGCCCCGGCCGTCGAGCGGTGCGGATCGACCGTCGATCCCGGATTGTCGAGACCGACCACGATGCCATCGGAACCGACGTCATCGGATACGACGCCGTGGTCATCGCGACAGGTGCCTCGGCCCGGCGGCCGTCGTGGGCGTCGTACAGTGCTGAAGCCACTCGCCCGGCACCGGCCATCCACCTACTCCGCACCCTCGATGACGCCCTCCGGATCGCTGGTCAGCTGGTTCGGGGCAGGCGGGTGACCGTGCTCGGCACGGGTGTCCTGGGCTCCGAAATAGCATCTGCCGCGACCGCTCGTGGTGCGCGGGTGAGCCTGGTCGGACGCAGTGCCGGCCTGAGCCTGGGCGCCGCCGGGCTCCGCTTCTCCGAACGGCTCCGTGCCCTCCATGCCGCCCACGGCGTCGAGGTGCGCACCGGTGCGGAGGTCGCGGCGGTGCGACCGACCGACGGCCCCGGGTACGACATCCTGTTTGCCGACGGGACCAGGTTGAGCTCCGACGTCGTCATCGCTGCCACGGGCGCGGAGGCGGCCGTCGCGTGGTTGGCAGACTCCGGGCTGCTCACGGACGGCAGCCTGCTCGCGGACAGCCACGGCCGTGTCGCCGATCGCGTGTTCGCCGTCGGCGACGCGTCGAGCTGGCTCGATCCGGCGACCGGCACGCACCGTGCCTGTGGACACCAGTTGACGGCGATGGAGCAAGGACGGTCGGTCGGCCGGCTGCTCGCCGCGGGACACCTGTCGCCGTACCCGATCCCGTTCTTCTGGTCGGAGATCCATGGTGCTCGGGTGCAGGCGTCGGGCCGTCTCGACATCGCCGACTCCGTCGAAGTCCTGGCCGGTGATCAGGACAGCGACCAGGCCCTGTTTGGGTTCCGAGCAGGCGACCGTGTCTGCGGTCTGGTCGCTTGGAACATGCCGAAGCCCTTCCGAACCCACCGGGCCGCGTTGCTCGAAGAGCAGTCGGCTGCCGGCTCCACTGCCCACCTGCCTGAAACGAGTTGATCATGACTGACCTGTCCAACCCCGCAGACCACCTTCGATGCCCGGTGACCGGGTACACGCTTCCGTCCGACGGCACCCCGCTCCAGCCGTCGCCCTTCTTCGCGGAGCGCAGACAGGAAGCCAAGGTCCACCCGCTGAGGTACGCCGACGGTCATGTCGGCAAGCTCGTCACCGACCACGCTCTCGCGCGCGCCGTGTTGTCCGATCAACGCTTCAGCCAGCTGCCACGGCGGTTCCCGTTGGGTCCGGCCGATCCGGCGCCGCCGTCCGTCACGGCCGATGACCTGCGTGCGCTGACGAGTGGCGATCTACTGATTCTCGATGGTGCGAAGCACGACCGGATCCGGAAGACGATCAGGAGCCGGTTCACGGTCAAGGCGGCACGCGGACACCGCGAGACGGTTCGCGCCATCGCCGCCGAGCAGGTGGACATCCTGCTCGCTCAGCCGAAACCGGCCGACCTCACCGAGCAGGTCGCCGAGCCGATCTCGGCGCGCGTGCATGCCCATGTCCTCGGCATTCCCGCGGAACGGGTCCAGGACTACATCCAGCACTATGTCCACGGCAGCTCGGCGCAGGCGACCGTCGACTTCGTGCGCGAGATCGTCGGGTACCGCCGTACTGAGCCAGGGGACGACGTGATCAGCGACCTGGTCGATTCGGAGCTGACCGACGACGAGGTCGTCGGGCTCGCTGCGGTGTTGATGTCGTCGGGGCGGGACTCGGTCGCCTACACCATCGCCACCACGACGGTGGCGTTGCTGACCCATCCCGAGCAGCGGCAGCGGTTGACCGGCGATCCGTCCGTGGCCCCGGCGGTGATCGAGGAGTTCATGCGCTACTCGACGATGTTCGTGGCCCTATTCCCCCGGACCGCGACCGAGGACCTCGAGATCGACGGCGTGCGCTTCCAGGCCGGCGAGAGCGTCTCGGTGTCTCCCCTGTCGGCCAACCGGGACTCGGAGCGCTTCCCCGAACCGGAGCGTTTCGATCTCGGGCGGGACGCCTTCGGCCACTTGGCGTTCGGGTTCGGGTCGCACGGATGTGCCGGTCAGCAGCTCGCGCGGGTGGAGATCACCGAGGCAATCGGCGCGCTGTTCAGCCGGGTGCCTTCCCTGGCCCTCGTCGACGCCGAGCAACTCCGGCCGCTGCCGTTCGCGCACGTGGTCCCCACCTACCGCGCAGGAGCGGTGGTGGTCACCTGGTGACGACCACCGTCCTGGCTAACCTTTCACCGCGCCGTTGACCATGCCCTCGACGATCTGGCGGTTGAAGAAGAGGTAGAGCACCAGCGGCGGAACGGTGATCAGCAGGATGTCGGCGAACAGCAGGTTCCACTGGCTGAGGGTCTGGCTCTGGAAGTTGAACAAGGTGGCTTGCACGGTGGCGTTCTGGTCACCGGGCAAGAAGTAGAGCGGACCGGTGAAGTCGTTGAAGACGGCAACTGATTGCACCACCACCATGGTGACCACGACGGGCTTCAGCAGCGGCAGGATGACCCTGAAGAACACCCGCAGCGGGCCGGCGCCGTCCAGGGCGGCCGCCTCGTCCAGTTCTCGCGGGATGGTCGCGACGAAGGCGGAGCAGAGCAGAACGCAGAACGGCAGGCCGCCGGTGACCTCGATCAGGATCATCCCGAGCATCTGCTTGTAGAGGCCGAGCGCCTGCAGGACCCAGATGGTCGGCACCACCGCGGACGGGACGATCAACGCGGCCAGGACCAGCATCCTGGCCGCACTCGTGAACAGGCCGGTACGGCGCTGGACGACGTACCCCATCATCGCGGCCAGGACGACCATCACCACGACGCTCGACACCGTCAAGGTGGTGCTGTTGATGAAGGCGCGCACGATGACGAAGTCGCGGACCTTGAACACTTCCGCGATGTTCTGCAGCAGGACGAAGTCGCCCGGCCAGCTGAACTCGAACCGCGACGCGTCGGCCGCGGTCTTGGACGCGGTCAGCACGATGAAGGCGAAAGGGACCAGGAACACGATCGTGGAGACGGCGAGCGCCACCAGTCCGCGGACGATGTGGCTGTGCGATCTCATTGCGCGACCTCCCGGCGCCGGAACCAGCGATACAGCGGAATCGTGATCGCCGCCACGACGACGAACATCACCACGTTGCCCGCGGTCGACAGGCCGTACAGGCCCGCCTGGTACTTCTTGTAGATCACCGAGGCGAGCACGTCGCTGGTGAATCCGGGACCGCCTCCGGTCATCGTCCAGATCAGCTCGAACGAGCGCAGGCCGGAGATCACGTTGAGAATGACCACGGTCATCGTGGCCGGACCGACCAGCGGCAGGGTGATGAACCTGAACCGCTGCCAGTCGGTTGCTCCATCGATGTGCGCCGACTCGTAGTAGTCCCTGGGAATCGCCACCAAGCCGGCCATGAAGATCAGCGTCGACACCCCCACGCCCTTCCAGATGTCGACCATGGCGACCGAGGCCAACGCGAGATCCGGATTGGTGAGCCAGCCGGGGCCGTCGATACCGACGACCCCGAGCGCACGGTTGATCAGCCCGTCGAACGGGTCGAACAACACCTTGAACGTGATGCCGACGCCGACCGCGGAGACCAGCACCGGGAAGAAGACGACGGCCCGGAGGTAGCCGCGGGCAATGATTCTGCCGTTCAGCAGGATCGCGAGCGCCAGCCCCGCCGCCACCTTGCCGACGCTGGTGATCACGGCGTAGACGAGGGTGTGGACGAAGCTGCCGAAGAGCTGTGGATCCTGGAAGAACGTGGCGTAGTTGTCCAGGCCGATGAAGGTCGAGTCGAACAAGGTCCACCGGGTCAGGCTGAAGTAGAACGACGTCGCCGTCGGTACGACGAACAGCAGGACGAGGAGGCCGCCGCCCGGCAGCAAGAACCACAGCGGGTACCGCGATCTCGTCGATCTGCCGCGTTGCCGGCGTCGCGGCGGATGCCCGGACAGGGCTGGAGCGGCCGGCGCCACTGCCGTCGTGCCTACTGTCATGTGCGAACCTCTCCTGGGGCAGCGGGGCCACGATGGACGACCGCGTCAGACGCGGCCGGCAGTCACCAGCCCGGGAGCCCGAGCTGCTGGGCCTGCTGCTTCACGTTCTGGTCGTAGAGCTTCGCGCCGCTGTCCGCCGTCCGGATCCCTGAGCCGACCTCGACCGCGAGCTGCGGCAGATCCGGACCCTTGATCGGGCTCACGGATTCCAGGGCGGGTCCGGTGTTGCCGGCGGCAACATAGGTCTGCAGTTGTTTGATCGCCGCCGGAGCATCCGCCGGGACCTCGCAGAGCCGGTTCACGAAGGGCCCGTACGAACCGCTCTGGATGAGCAGTTCACAGCCTTTCGCCGTCTGGGTGAAGGCGACGAGCTTCTTCGCCGCGTCGAGCTTCGCGCCGGTCGACGTCTTGGGGATGTAGTAGCCCGACGGCAGGAACAGCGTCAGGTGGCTGTCGGTCCCGGTCGCGGTCGGCATCGCGAACATGCCGATGTCCTTGAGGTACTGCGGGTGGTTCTGACGTACGGCGTCGATCACGCCGGCCAGCATCGGGTAGTGCGCCGCCTTGCCGGTGGCAAGCGCCTGCACTCCCTTGTCGTACGTCGCCGACGCGAAGTCCTTGTTCAGCAGGCCGTCGTCGTGGAGCTGACGGAGATGCTGCCAGCTGGTCAGTGCGGGCTGGTCCACGTTGTGCACCTTGTTCGCGGTGTAATCGGCTGCCCACTGCGGAGCCACTGCCGCGATGTTCGCGAAGTCGGCCAGGATCACCAGTTGCGCGGTCCAGGCATCGCCGAACGTCTGCTCGACCGGTGTCGCGATCCCACTCTTCTTGATGAGCAGGTTGTTGGCCCGGAACTGGTCCCACGTCTTCGGGATCTTCAGCCCGAGCTTGGCGTAGACCGCCTTGTTGTAGACCACGCCGCCAGGCGTGGTTCCGCCGGTCGGAGCCCCGTAGAGTCCCTGCGCCGTGCTGACCGCGGGCAGGTACGACTTGTCGAGGTCCTTGACCCAGCTCTGATCGGACAGGGAGACCAGGTACTCGTCCGGACGGATCGCCTGCAGGAGTGAGCCCGAGTTGTACGAGAAGACGTCGCTCATCTCACCGGTGCTCAGCCGGGTCTTCACGACGTTGTCGCCGTCCGAACCGGTCGGCATCGTGTCCAGCTTCACCTTGATCTGCGGGTTGTCCTTCTCGAACGCGGCGATCAGCGCGTTCGCGGCTTTGACGGTGCTGGGTTCGTTGAACACCAGATAGCTGATGGTCGTGTCGCCGCCGGCTTCGTCGCCGGTGCCGAGGGAGCCGACCGAACACGCCGCCGAACACAGCACGGCCACCATGGATCCGATCAGGGCGGCCAGGCGCCTCGGAGCGTTGGATGACTTCATCTGCACTTCCTCGTGATCGAACTGCCGGCCGTCCGGCTCCTTCTGATTTCCCTTTGGAAGAGGACGGTTCGAGGACCGGGCTGAGATGCCGCGGTTTCTCGGCAGTCTAGGAATCAGTGCAGATCGCAGGGCAGGGACAAGCTCGTCAAAGTATGGAGAATCGGGTCAGTGGCGGTGTTCCCACCCGTTTTCCACAAGCTTGCCATCGGCAACTAGACCGGCGGTGTCCAGATGCGGACACCTTGGCAGTGAAGGCTTGTCAGCCCCCACGGGGATCGGCACTCTGTGTAGCCGTGATCTGACGCCGCCCTGGGAGGAAACACGATGCATGCCAGAAGAAGACGCCGATGGGGTGTCGTTGCGGTCGCAACGGCAGCCGCATTGTTGCTGAGCGGTCTGACAGCGCAGGTTGCTGTGTCGGTGCCCGATTCGGTGGTGCGAACCGATCATCCGACGGCGGCGGCCGCCGAGCATGGGATCGCTTCGGTCGCAGTGGCGGACGACGTGATCACGGTCTCCGGCTCCGTCGACGCGGCCCAGGCGGGCACTGACGTCGAGGTGTTCGTCTCCGGTGCGCAGTCGTCGGCCACCGCAGCGGACGCGAAGTCGTTCGGACGCGCCGTCGCCGGCGCCGACGGTGCGTTCTCGGTGCAAGGCGCTCGGGTCGACGCCACTGGGACCGACCAGCTGTTCGGACAGTTCACGCTCGCCGTCGGCGGGGCTGCCGTCGGTGCTCCGCACTTCGCGGACGACCTGCGGTTCACTGCACCCAACACGGCGCCCTTCCCCCAGGTACTGGACAAGAAGGGCCTGCAGGTTCAGATGTCGGACGACGCCGAGAGCTTGGGCGTCCAGCACGCGGCTATCAACCTCGATCTCGCCAAGATCATGCTGAACAAGCAGACGAGCGAGCAGAACATCACGTTCGCCAGCAGCGGGATCGACTATTACTTCGACGCGGCGGCGGTGGCCGCTCTCGACACGCAGATCAAGGCGGTGTCCGACAACGGCACCTTGGTGAACCTGATCGTGTTGCTGTACCGGCACGACAACGAGCCGAACAGCGCGGCCAACATCCTGATTCATCCGGACGCGTCGCGCGAGGCCGGTGCGGGCCCGGTCTACGGCTTCAACACCGTCACGGACGAAGGCATGCGCTACACGACCGCCGCGATGGAGTTCATCGCCAGTCGCTGGGCACGCCCGGACCAGAAGTTCGGCCGCGCCGTCGGCTTCATCGTCGGCAACGAGGTGGACGCGCAGTGGATCTGGTCGAACTCCGGCGAGAAGACGATCGACGAGTTCCTGAACGGTTACTCACGCGCGCTGCGCGTGATGTCGCTGGCCTCGAGAAAGTACTACGACAAAGCACGCACCTACACCACGCTCACCCAGCACTGGACCGTACCGGCCGGCGGGAACTCCCAACGCTTCTACCCGGCCAGAGACGTGATCGACCGGCTGAACGCGATCTCGAAACAGGGTGGCGACTTCCCCTGGTTCCTCGCTTACCACCCGTATCCGCAGGATCTGTTCAAACCCGACTTCTGGAACGACACCAGGGCGACGGACTCGGTCGACACCGAGATGATCACGTTCAAGAACATCGAGGTTCTGCCGCAGTACTTGTCGTCGCAAGAGCTCCTCTACAAGGGCGAACCGCGGCGCATCATTCTCTCCGAGCAGGGGTGCCACACTCCTGGATCGGGCAGCAACCTGACCCTCGATGCGGAGAAGCTGCAAGCCGCCTGCTTCGCCTACGCCTACTACAAGATCCGCTTTCTGCCCTCGATCGACAGCTTCATCCTGCATCGCCACGTCGATCACAAGCTGGAGGGTGGACTGAATCTCGGGCTGTGGGCAGTGGACTTCTCGATCGACAACCCGAACGCGCCACTGCGCGAGAAGTACAGCTACAACGTCTTCAAGTACATCGACACCGCGCGCTCGCTCGAGGTGACGGACTTCGCCAAGTCGATCATCGGCATCAAGGACTGGGCCGATGTGATCGACGGTTTCGATCCGGCGGCGCTCGACCAGCGCCCGATCACGACTACGGCCGGGACCCGGCTCGACGGGGTGGCGTCCGGCTCCCGTCCGCTGGGTTCCTTCGACACCGGCACCGATGGATGGCTGCCTTCCGACAACGTGTCGTCGGCGACCGCGGCCGGCGGTGTCCTGCAGGTCGCCGATGCGCCCAAGACCTTCGCCAAGCAGTTCCGCGGCGTCGTCAAGAGGTTCACCGCCACCGATGCTCCCCGCGCGCGGGGCTGGCTGAACGCGGCGGTGAAGATCCCGAGCGCGACGGGACTGGGGCCGGACACGATCGCCCGGATCACCGCCACGACGTCGTCCGGACGGATCGTCGAGGGGGATGCCCACGTCCCCGCCGACGGTAGGTTCCACGCGGTAGCGCTGCAGCTGCCTGCCGCGGTCGCGGCGGACACGCTGACCAAGGTCAAGGTCCGCGTTCGGGGGACCGGGACCAGCGAACCGCAGACCTCGTTCGAGCTGGATTCCGTGACGCAGTCCGACGGGGTCAGCCGTTCTCAGTCGCCCAACGTGCTGATGACCGCCGCGACGGACAGCTCAGAGGTGGTCGGCTCGAAGCTGACGGTCGGCATCACCAACCTGGACATGGACACGCTCCAGGGTGCCGCGCAGATTCCGGACGGCTGTGGCGACTTCGACGTGGAACCGAACGGCGTGACGGTTCCCGCTACGCCGTTCGGCGGTGTGGCGAAGGTGACCTTTCAGGTGGCCGCCGTACGAGGGAGTCCCACGACGGCCTGCGTGCAGCTTCGCGGCCAGACCGTGAAGGTCCCGGTGACCGTTCCGCCTCCGCCCGAGCACGTCGTCTACGACTTCGAGACCGACGTCCAGGGATGGAAGGCAGGCGCCGGGGTCAACTCCGTCGCCCGGGTGACCGGGTTCGCCAACGGGCCAGGCGCTCCGCGCGGGGGATCCGGCGCGCTCGAAGCCACGGCCGCGGTCGCCCCGGCGACGGCTACCCGGACTGTCGGCGTGACACCGAGCACTCCACTCGACCTGAGCAAGGCCACAACGGTGTTCGTGTGGATGGACTCGTACGGCGGAGCTCCCGGCGCCACGGGCTACGTGGCGACGTTCACGCTGACCGCGGCGGACGGCACCACGAAGACGACGACGGACACCGGGTTCTCGCCCGACTCCTGGAACAAGCTCTCGATCGACGTGAGCCAGTGGGCGTCCCGAGCGTCCGTGACGTCGGTCCATGTGTCCTTCGCGGCCGTCGGCACCGACTACCCGAACTGGAGCACCAAGTTCCAGGTCGACGATCTCGGCTATTTCACCAACTGATCAAGCCCCACCCGAAAGGCACACCGATGAGAGCAACTCCCTCAGCATCCAGGCGTCGCGGCGCGGCACTGGGCATCGGGTTGGTCGTCGCGATGACGACGGTCGCGGCCTGCGGCGGCTCGAGCGGATCCGGCGAGTCGGGTGACGAGGTCACCATCACCATCTCCGGACCGAACCAGTGGAACAGCTCGGGGTCGAGCTTCGGCAAACCCTGGGAGGAGCTCGTGGCCGCCTTCGAGGCGAAGGAGCCCAAGATCAAGGTCAAGACCGTCGTCCTGCCGCTGAACAGCTTCGGTCAGACCATCTCCACCCAGCTGGCGGCCGGCACCGCCTCCGAGTTGGTGTTCAACCAGGCGCCGCACAAGCCGGAGATGGTCGTCGCGCTGGACGACTACCTGAAGAAGCCCAACCCGTACGTCGAAGGCAACAAACAGTGGATCGACGTCTTCCGCAAGAAGTTCTACGGATTCGGCAACGGCAACAGCCGCAATGCCGCCGGCAACATCGAGTTCGTGCCGTTCAACCTGGTGGGGATCGGCCTGTTCACCAACAACGAGGCGTTCCAGAAGGCCGGCGTACAAGCGCCGTTCAAGGACTACGAGGACCTGATCGCGGGCTGCGGGAAACTCAAGGCCGGCGGCTACACGCCACTGGCGATGGACGCGTCCAATCTCGGCCCCGGCTGGACGATGGGGACCATCAGCGGGATGTTGCTGGACAAGTACGCCCAGGAGTACAACGTCTATGCGCCGGACGGATCGGCGGGCAAGGCCCCGACCGTGACCGAGAAGGGCGTGGCCCGCGCGGTCCTGTCCGGCGCCTTCGACAGCCGCAAGCCCGAGGTGACCGAGTCGCTCAACCTGCTCAAGCGGTTGTGGGACGCCTGCGTCGACAAGAACTGGTCCGGCGTCGCCGGTGACAACGGGGCGGTGATCGGGCTCAAGGACTTCGCGGCAGGCAAGGCGGCGATGGCCTGGGGGGTGAACTTCGGTGTCAGCGCGCTGTCCGAGGTCCCCTTCGAGGTCGGCAGCATGCCGTTCCCGAAGATCACCACCGCCTCGTCGCCGTTGGCGACCGACGCGCCCGCGCGGTTCGGCGCCAGCCCCGGCGGGACAAGCTACATGATCCCGAGCGCGACGAGGGGCGCCAAGCTCGATGCCGCCGTCAAGTTCCTGCAGTTCGTCAGTGCACCGGACAAGATCCAGCCCTGGCTCGCCGCGACCGGTGGTATCCCGGCGGTCGAGGGGGCGAAGGGCGCGGCCAAGACCAGCGCCTTCGCGGAAGGATCGTGGGGTGAGGCGATTCCCTTCAGCTTGCCCGGTCCGCCGCCGGGGGTGACACAACTCAGCCTCTGGGACGGCTGGCTGCTCGGTACGCGGTCGCTGGACAAGGAGCTCGACTACCTGCAGGACATGTGGACCAAGGCCCAGAAACAGGCCGTCACCGACAACAAGTGGCAGTCCGAGCCCTGGGCGAAGAAGTAATGCCGATGACCGCACCGACTGTGGAAACGGCCACCCCCGCGTCCCCTGCGCCGCCGACCTCGCCTCGGCGTCGTCGGCGGCGGGTGCCGTGGGCCGCCTACCTGGCCTTGCTGCCGTTGTTCGCGGTCCTCGGTGTCTTCTCTTACTACCCGGCCGCATCGGGCATCTGGCACTCCTTCTCCGACTGGCGACCGGGGTTCGAGTCGCCGTGGGTCGGGTTCGGCAACTACCTGGCGATGTGGCAAGACGACCTGTGGTGGCAGTCCTTCCGCAACCTGGGCTACATCTTCGTCTTCCAGGTCACCGTCGCGTGGGCGCTGCCGTTGCTGGCCGCCGAGCTGGTCATCTCGCTGCGCAGCGAACGGTTGCAGTTCTTCTTCCGGACCGCGCTGATCGCGCCGATGGCCTTCCCTGGCGTGGTCACCGTGCTGCTGTGGTCGGCGATGTACGACCCGAACAACGGCGTGATCAACCGCGCCCTGCAATCGGTCGGGCTCGACTCCCTGGCTCACAACTGGACCGGTGACCCGAACACCGCGCTGCTCGCCTTGTTGTTCATCGGATTCCCGTTCGTGGCCGGGCTGCCCTTCCTGATCTTCCTGGCGACGTTGCAGGGCATTCCCAAGGAGGTCTTCGAGGCGGCGTCGCTGGACGGCGCGAACAGGCTGCGCCGCTTCTGGAGCGTCGACCTTCCGCTGATGGCGTCGCAGGTCAAGCTGCTCGTCTTCCTGGCGACCATCGGCGTTCTCCAGTACGGCTTCGCTGCCTACCTGCTGACCGGCGGGGGACCGGACAACGCCACCCAGGTGCCCGTCCTGCGGATGCTCGGTGTCGCGTTCCAAGGCAGCCAATGGGGCTACGCGGCGACGCTGTCGACCGCGTTGTTCCTGATCACCGTCGTACTGAGCATCGTCGTGGTCTTCATCAAGCGAGGGGACAAAGCAGATGTCAAGTCGCTCTGAGACCGCGAGCGGCGGACGGCGGCGCAGTGGTCAGCCCCTGGTGGTTCTGGCCCTCAGCTTGATCGCCTTCATCGGGTTGTTCCCGTTCCTGTTCATGCTGATGACGTCCTTGAAGACCAACCAGCAGTACTACGACACCTTCTGGCGGCCGACGCTGCCGCTGCAACTGGAGAACTACAGCACCGCCTGGCAACAGATCCAGCCCTACTTCGTCACCTCACTGCTCGTCGCCGCGGCCGCGATCGCCGGAACCCTGCTGCTGAGCACGGTGGCAGCGTTCGTCTTCGCCCGGTACGAGTTCTTCGGCCGCAAAGCGCTCTTCGCCCTCGTGGCGCTGTTGTTGATGGTGCCCGGGATCTCCAGCCTGATCCCGCTCTTCGTCCTGATGCGGGATCTCGGCATCCTGAACACCCGGCTGGTGCTCGTGATCCCCCATGTCGCCGGCGGAGCGGTCCTCGGAACGCTGCTGATGAAGACGTTCGTGGAGCAGATCCCGCAGGCGCTGTTCGACGCGGCCCGGGTGGACGGCGCGTCGGGGCCCCGGATGTTCTGGTCGATCATGCTGCCGCTGTCGTTGCCGGTGGTCGGGACGATCTCCCTGGTCACCGTCATCGGGGTGTGGAACGACTTCTTCTGGCCGCTGCTCACCATCGCCGACAACAACCTGCGGACCGTGTCGGCGGGCCTGCAGTTCTTCCAGACCCAGAACGCCACGGAGTACGGACCGCTGTTCGCCGGCTACGCGTTGGCCAGCATCCCTCTCCTGTTGCTGTTCCTGTTCCTGTCGAAGTACTTCCTCGCCGGCCTGCAAGGCGGGCTCCCCGGCTCGGGACGCTGACCTCCGGCCGGCTGGACTCATAGGGCTGGGGTCAGCCCCTCGGAACGCACCAGCCAGCGCTCGTCGGCAGGGAATCCGGGGGCGGGGCGGTCCGGTGCGCCGTGCCAGCCGGCGGTCATGAAGGCGATGGCGTAGAGCAAGGCGCCGTTGCTCGGGAAGTAGGGGAACGGCCCGCCGGTGGCGAGGCCGGCGTCGTCGAACTGGAAGCCGTCGGACGGGTGGAGCAGGAAGTCCACCGCGTCGTCCGAGCGCCCGAGTCGCGCGGCGCACATCGCCAGCATCGGGAAGTCCCATCCCCAGGTACGGGAGAACCTCCAGCCGGTGAAGACCCGGTCGGCGGTGCGGTCCATCGTGGGGATGTCGACGCCGTCACCCGGCAGCCAGCCGAACGCACCGATCAGCGCCGGGTGCTCGTAGTTCTTCTCCGTCCACATGTTCTCGACGCCCTCGTGCAGAACGTAGGAATCGTCCTGGACCGGCAGGGCCGCGAGCCCGTCGTGGACGCGCTGCCACTGGGGATCGCCGGGCAGACCGAGACGTTCGCGCCACTGTTGTGCGACGCGGAGGCCGAAACGCCAGTAGGAGAGCTCGAAGGTGGGGTTCTGGGTGGTCTTGGGATCGGTGTTCTCCGACACGAGGTGTATCGGCGGGCCGAGCACGTAGCGGCTCGTGCTGTCGTCCCAGAATGCCCAGGAGGCGAGGAAGTCGGCGGTGTCGGCAACGATGTCCCGCCACTTCCTCAGCGTGGCCTTGGTGGGATGTGCCTGGTAGTCCAGCTCGGCGAGAAAGATCGGGTGCGGCTGCTGCCAGGTCAGCAGGGCATTGATGACGTGCGGCGCCTCGCTGCCGTCGGCCGTCGTGCACTTCGGCCACCGCGCCCCCCGGAAGCCCTGTTCCTGCGCGCGTTCGCGCGACGAGTCGTGGAAGCGGTCGAAGACGGGCAGGCTGCGCTCGAGGATCGGCCAGCGGTTCCACAGCGCCCAGTGCGCGCCGTGCCACCAGTACATCTCCATGTGGAACTTGCCGTGCCAGCCGTTGTTGACGAGGCCGGACTCCTGCGGTGGGAGTGAGCCTGCCTCGTTGGCGCGCAGCAAGTACTGCGAGAGCACGATCCGCCGCTCCAGCTCACGCCAGCGCGGGTCCTTGCTCTCGGACAGGTCGACCGCGCCGCCGGACAGCCAGTACTGTCGCCAGCTGCGGACGCTCGCCGCGAAGGTCGCGCTCGAGGTCGCGGCCGGCGACGCCTGTGGCGAAGGAGACTCTGCCGAAGAAGAGTGGGCCGAAGAAGAGTGGGCCGCGGGAGCCGGCGCGAACGTGCAGACGAAGTGCAGCCGATCGGTCCCGCCGGCCGCGGCGAGCCGGTAGCGATGCCGGCCGGCCGCGGCACCGATCGAGAGGGTTTCGTTGTCGCGGACAACGATCTCGAAGTCCCGGCCGCCGTAGGTGTAGGCGAGGACCAGGCGCTTGGCCTGGCCCGGAGCCGGGTCGCCGAGGAGGCGGTAGTCGACGAGCGCGGTGAGCGAGTCGTCCACGACCAGCTCGGAGAGCTTGCCGGCGACGTCGGCCCAGTGGCCGTCGGTGCCGTACTGGGCGGTGCGGATGACGAGCTCACCGCCGTTCGTGTCCTCGCTCGCGAAGACGCCGCGTCCCTGCCAGGTGACCTCGACGTGGTACTCGGTGGAGTCCATCCGGTGGGTGATGTCGGCACGGTTGCGGTGCGTCGTAGCCGTCGTCCGATGGGCGTCCGGCTCGCCGTAGGTCCCGACGTGCTCGGCGAACTCCTGCTGATCGGCGTACGGGAAGTCGAGGAAGACGGCCAGCCGGTCGGCCGCGACGAGTGGCGAGTCGATCTCCACGGCGACGGCGTCCTGGTCGGGGTGGCAGCAGGTGCGGACATGTACCGGTTGGCCGGCGAGCTCGAAGCGGCTGTCGATGATGCCGGTCCACAGATCGAGTTCCTGCCGGATGCCCGTCAGGTCGCCGGCGACGGCGGTGCGGCCGTCAGGGAGGGTGAGTTCCAGACCGATGCGGCCGAGGTTGATGCGTGCCGGGTTGGCGTAGAGCCAGCGGGACAGTTCAGGTTGGGTCGGGTTCGGGATGGGGTACTCGACCGCACGGCCGTGGGTGTCCCAGACCTCGCCGTGGAAGTCCGAGGGCTGCTGTCCGGGTGGCAGCGGGAAACTGTGCCATCCCCACTCCGACATGGTGTTGAACGGCACGAACGTCTGCAGGCCGGTGACGTCGACCCCGAACGCGAACCGGCCGTTGCCGACCTGGAGGGGGCTGTGCGTGTTGATCGCGTCGCGCACCACCCGGTGTCGGGCCACAACTGCCTGCCTGTCGATTGGAATGTTCGGCGCGGCGGCCGATGCCGCGGGTGACGTCTGGGACGCGGCAACGCCCGTTGCGGCTGCGGCAGCAGACCCGGACACGAACGTTCTGCGCGTGATCATGACGTCTTCCTATCAACGAGGTCCACGAATCTGCCTGCCTCTGACCGCAGTCGGACAGTCGGGGCCTAGGCGGTTGACAGTGTCAGGCTCGCCTGTGACTCTACCTGAAAGCTTTCAATTACCTCAGTGGCTGGCGTGCCGACGCCCCTTCCGACGCGGTCATTGTGGCTTTCGGCCTGCCACCGATCACTCCGCGAACGAACGACTGGAGACCCCATGGCCATGGGCAACAAACGCTTCCGTCCGAGTCGGCGTCTCTTCCTCCAGGGGGCGGGCAGTGGCCTGCTCCTGACCGCGAGCGGGATGGCACGACCCCTCCAGGCCACCGCGACCACGGCCGCGACCTACCAGCTCGAGAACGGGTTCATCAGTCTTTCCGGCGCGTACGGAAAGCTGACCCGGTTCGCCTGCGATCCGACGGGCTCCGGCCAGCACCAACCTACGTCGTTCGGCTCGGTGTTCCTCGGCGCGACCGACTTCTTCGACGCCGGGTTCAACAAGGACGTCACCTGGACGGCGACCGGGACGTCGCTGAGCCTGGCGGGCATTCAGTTGCCGTCGGCAAAGAGTCTCAAGCAGGCGCAGACAAACTCACCCGTCCCGCTCAACGCCGGTCACACGATCGGCCAGTCATTCATTGCGTCGATGTACCGGTTCACCCGCGTCGGCGGCCAGTTTCCCACTTGGAGCAGCAACAACGCGGGGCTGCGAATGACGCTCTTCGCGGGAACTCCGGCGGTCGGCCTCACCGAGATCGCCAGTCGCGAGGTGAACCCGCTGAAGGACAACGGATGGGCCTACCTCGATGTCCCGGATCAGCCCGCCGGGTCCTACTACCTGGAGATCTCGCACACCGCGGGGACCCCCGGCTGGTGGAGCCAACTCGGCGCGACAACGGTCAGCGTGGGCGGCTCGGCGTACCAGGACCGTCAGGTGCAGACGGATCGCACGATGACGATCGAGGTGGCGGGCTTCGACGTCGACGGCATCGCGTCGTGGAAGCTGGATCTGTCCGGCCGGAACCTGGCGATGGCGTACGACATCAAGTGGCAGAACGACGCACGGGCCGATCCCGGCCTGACGCTGACCACTTCGTGGCGCCGTGACGGGTACTCCGTCGCCGCGGCGGACGGCGTGCTGTTCAACCGCTTCTACGGCGACCAGGGCATCTACATGCCGTCGGAGCAGCTGAAGCGCCGGGACGCCTGGACGAACCCCGTGTCGGGATCGCACGCGGTCACGGCCGGAGGCAACGGCCCGTACGACCTGCGGTTCATCGGCGACGAACCTGTCCTCGACGGCACTATGACTGCCCAGTCGATGGTGATGTCGCTCAACTCCGGGATCGCGGACGCGGCGCAGACCGTTTCGCGATCGCTCGCGGTGGAGGTTCAACCGCATTCGGACGCGCTGCCGGCGGTCTTCCCCGTGTTCACGGCCTCCGATCAGCGCAGGGCGTCGCAGGTGTCCTCCTTCTACTGGGAGCGTGCGTTCAGCTTCCGCTTCAGTGGGCACGCGATGGACTGGGCCGACTGGAACGGGCGCGTCCTGGACTGGACCGCGACGGCGGGACGCGGCGCACAGGCCGACTCCCTGTTGAGCACCAAGCTGGAGCCCAACGGGTACGTCTGGTCCTGGCCGAACTCGGCGGGGTGGCCGTTCCCCGATCCGAAGCAGTTCGACGCCCGGCACTTCACGTCCAACGCGATGTACATCCTCGGCGCCTGGCGGTACTACTCGTGGACTGGTGACACCGACTTCCTCGCCACGATGCTGCCGCGGGTGCGGCAGGCGATGAACTTCTACCTCGACTCGCTCGACGGCAAGAGTGGGATCGTCACGATCGACTCGCCCGACCACAGCGGCCGGGACGGCTGTCTGCCCTCCAACTACTGGGACGTCACGTCGTTCGGGTATCAGGACGCCTTCCTCAACGCCTACTTCTACGGCGCGCTCGAGGCGATGGCCCAGCTCGAGGAGCACGTTGGAGGCGCGGCGAGAGCCAACGAGCTGCGGACCGTGCGCCGGCTGACGCGTCAGCGCTACAACAGCCTGTTCTGGAACCGGACGGCCGGCCGGTACGTGCAGTCCATCGACGCCGACGGCGTCGCGCACGACTACGGCTCGACCTACGTCAATCTCGAGGCGGCGTCGTTCGGCCTCCCCACCCAGGACCAGGCAGCGCGGATCTTCGAGTGGCTGGACCACGGCCGGACCGAGCTGCAGGAAGCGGTCGTCCAGATCGAAGAGGGCGGCCTGGCTCCGAAGATCACCGTCGGCCACACGCTGGGGCAGAGCTTCACGGCGGATGCCGAGTTCGTCACCGTCGCGGCGCGGTTCGCCACCTACGCCGAGCGCGGCGCCGCGTTCACCATGACGCTCTACCGTGGCCTGCCGGAGGAGGCGCCGGTCAAGATCGCGGAACGGAAGTTCAGCGACTGGTTCGACGGCCGGGTGGCGCACCTCGACCTGCCGAAGCAGCCACCGGGTGTGTACTACCTGGAGGTCTCCCAGGTCACCGGCACGCTCGCCTGGTGGTCGACGGCAAAGAGCGTGCCCGGTGCGAGGGCGTACGCCGACGGGAAACCCGCGACCGATGCGTCGAACAGGTACGTGGTGGCACTCGGCGAGTACGTCGAGGGGCCCGCCGACATCTACTCGAAGTGGGTCTTCGCTCCGAGGTCGACGACGCGCCGCAACAGCTACTGGTTCTTCCTGACCCACCTCACGACGCCCTGGGGAGAAGAGGTGCAGGACGGCGGAGCCATCCTCTACACCTCGGGATTCGACGTGATGGCGCGCGCCCGCTACCGATCCGCCGATGACGCGTGGGCCCGGATGACGGCCATACTCGATCGGTGGAGCGAACCCGACCACATCTGCGGCGGTGCACCGCTGTACCGCGGCGAGGGAACGGTCGACGCGCCGGGCGGAGCACACTCGGTCGGAACGGATATCCCGTTCCCCGAGAGCGGACTGGCGCCGGCCAGCTTCCTGTACGCCTTCGTCGGGGTCGAAGCCGAGCCGGAGGCCCTCGTCATCACTCCGAACCTGCCCTCGGCCCTGTCCGACGCCGGCGTCCGCAACCTCCACTGGCGCGGACGGCAGCTCGACGTGCAGGTCACGCGCGACACAGTCACCGTGACAGGCAAGGGCATGGCGGTCAAGCGCCGGTACAAGTCGGGCAAGACGGTGCGGATCGGTTCAGACGAGCTCTAGGACCGAGCTGAACGGGTGGTTGCCGTGGCCAACTTCCACCGAGGTGGATGAACCCGGCAACCACCCGTCCACGATCCCGTAGGCGCCTCGGTCGTACCAGACTCATCTCCAGGCCGAGGGCTCACTCGAGGCCCGTTCCGACGATGCCCTTGAGGTACCACTTCTGGAACACGATGAAGACGATCAGCACCGGCAGCATGGCGATCACCGCTCCGGCGAGACCGACGGACGGGGAGATCATCGAGTTCTCGCCGCCGGCCAGTGGCGCGAGCGCGACGTTGATCACCCGGTTGGCCGGGTTCGGGGCGATGACCTGCGGCCAGATGTACATGTTCCACGCGGTCAGGAAGCTGATCGAGCAGAAGGTGGCGAGCGCGGGCTTGGCCAGCGGAATGCCGATGGCGGTCAGCACCCGCCCCCAGCTCGCCCCGTCGATCCGCGCCGCCTCGATGAGACCGACCGGCAGACCCGCGAAGAACTCCCGGAACATCAGGATCGCGAACGCACACTGGGCGGCCATCGGGATGATGAGGCCGGCATAGGTGTTGAGCCACCCCAGCTGGAACGTGACGACGAACAGGGGGATCAGCGTGAGGTTGCCCGGGATGAACAACGGTACGACGAGCGTCGCGACCACCGCTGCCGCCCACTTGAACGGGATCTTCGCGAGGGCGAAGGCGGCGGGGAGCGAGAGCACGAGCTGCAGACCCACGATGCCCAGGCTGAAGATGAAGGTGTTGACGATCACCCGGGGCGTCAGGTAGTTCCAGGCCTCGACGAAGTTCTGCCAGATCGGAGTCTCGGGCAGCAGCGGCGGCGGGAAGGCGTTGATCTCCGCGGCGGACTTGAGCGAGCCGGAGACCATGAACAGCAGCGGGGTGGCCATCACCACGCCGGCGAAGACGATCGCCAGGTAACGAAGGACGCTGTGAGAACGAGGCGTGCGCATCAGCTGCGCTCCTTCCGGAATCGCACGATCCCACGCACGAGAACCACGATGGCGATCATCAGGACGAGTTGGAACAGCGACAGGGCGCTGGCGTAGCCGATGTCGCGCTGGCCGAAGGCGACCTTGTACGAGTAGAGCGCGATCGACTGCGTGGAGCCGAGCGGGCCACCGTCGGTCATGATCAGCGCGATCTCGAACGAACCGCTCACGAAGCTGACGGCCTGGAGCACGGCGATGAGAACGGTCGTGCCCCAGACGTTCGGCCACGTCATCGACCAGACCTGCCGCCACCTGCTCGCGCCGTCGAGGGACGCCGCGGCGTAGATGTCGTCCGACACCCGCTGGAGCCCGGCGAGGTACAAGATGATGACCAGCGGCAGGCCGCCCCAGATCATCATGACGACGAGGGCGGGGCGGGCCCACGTCAGGTCGGACAGCCAATTCGGTCCGTTGACGCCGATCCAGGACAGCGCCTGGTTGACCAGCCCGTTCGTGCTGTACAGGTTGACCCAGATCAGCGAGGAGACCGCGGCCGAGGCGATCATCGGCGCGAAGTAGAGGACGCGGACGGCCGCGATCCCCGGGAGCTTCGTGTTGACCAGTACGGCCAGGACGAAGCCGATCAGGATCGTCGGCAGGACGCCCATCAGGACGAACAGGGCGGTGACCCCGAGCGCCTGCCACATCTCGGCGTCACCGAACAGCCGGATGACGTTGTCGAGCCCGACCCATCGCGGTGTGTCGAACAGATCCCACTGGAAGAAGGTCAGCACCAGGCCGCCCACGGCAGGGAGGATCACGAAGAGCGCGAAAGCCAGCATGCCCGGCGTGAGGAACGCGACGGCGGTGAGCGCGTCGATGCGTCTGCCGCGCCGGTAGCCGTAACTGAGGTCCGGGGGGCGTTTCTCCTCGTCCTGCCGAAGCGGTTGGGTATCCAGGGCTGGGGTCGACACTACGATCTCCGATGCTAGGGAGACCCGGGTGGGGCGGCCCGGGTCATCCGTCAGTTACTTGGCCTGCTTCGCGATCGCCGCGTTGACGGTCTTCTCCGCTTCGGCGAAGGCTTCCTCGACCGAGCGATGCTTCAACAGGACCTCCTGGGTCGCCTTCTTCGTGGCGTCGGCCATGACGGTCGATGTCGAGCCCGGCATGGCGGTGAGCAGGACCGCGCTCCGTGCCGACTGACCGAAGATGGCGATGTTGTCCGGCGGGGTGCCGTCCTTCCAGGTGCCGTTGTCGATGCCGTCGTCGGTCGGCGGAATGACGCCGCCGACGTCCTGGGCGACCTTCATGCCGGTCTTGGTGTCGTAGAACCAGCTCAGGAACGCCCACGCGGCATCCTGGTTCTTGCTGGTCTGCGCGATCGACAGTCCGTACGATCCGCCGCCGGCGGTCGACTTGCCCTCGATCGTCGGGAGGACCTGCACATCCCACTTCGCGTTGACGAGCGCCGTCTTGACCTGCGGAACCGAGCCGCGCGAGGCGATGGCCATCGCGACCTTGCCCGAGCCGAAGCTGAGCTTCGGGTCGTCCGTCGTCGTGGTGTAGGCGCCGGAGGCGGTTCCGTAAGCGCTGAGCATGAGCTTCCATGCCTTGATGGCTTCCGGCTGACCGATGCCGGACTTGCCGGTCTTCGCGTCGTAGACCGAGCCGCCGAATGCCTTGATGACAGGGCCGTAGACGATCTGCGCGCTGCCGTCACCGAGCGGAGCGGCCAGGCCCGTGATGCGGCCGCCGCCCTTGGCCTGGAGCTCCTTCCCGACCCGCAGCATGTCCTCCCAGGTCCAGTCGGCCTTCGGGTACTCCTTGACCCCGAGCTGGTCGAACAGGGACTTGTTGTAGAACAGCCCCACCGAGTCGGCACTCACCGGCAGGCCGGTGATCTGCTCCGGCTTCGCGAGCGGCCGGTACTGGCCGACGAACTGCGGAAGGAACGAGTCCGCGGTGAGGCCGCTGAGCTTGCCTTCCTTCAGCCCCGGAGACAGGTCCAGGGTGACGTTGTTGGTCGCCAGCGTGTCTGCCAGGAAGTCCACGTTGAAGAAGACGTCCGGCAGTTCACCGCTCAGACGCGCAGTCGCCAGTTGCTGCGCGTACTCGTCGGCCTTGTCCGTCGTACTGCGGACCTCGACCTTGCGGTCGGGGAACTGCTTGGTGTACGCCTCGGCGTACTTCTTGAACTGCGGTTCGAGCGCGGTGATGGTGGTCAGGACGATGGAACTTCCGTCGACCTTGCCGGCGTCTCCGGAACTGGAGCCGGCGTTCCCGCCGCACGCCGCGAGCACGGCAACCATCGCTGCCGAGGCGGCGACGAGCACACGGCGGCGCGCTGTGCGTGACGTCATGTCAGCCTTCCTTCCTTGCTGTGAATGCCGAACGAAGGCCGAACCCAGTCCTCGGCGAGCGAGTGCTCCGACTGCGTCTGAGCGCGTCTATCGGGCGTTGAAACCTTTCAGATGAAAGCTTTCAAGCTATGATGTGTGGGTTGCGTCACGGTGTCAAGAGTGCGTGCCGTGAGTCGCTGGACGACCGCGAAACCGACCGGGGACCTGGCTGCGACAGTTCTGGTCCAGGCTGCGGCTGATCAACAGCGAAGGGTCCCACAGTGACGAGTCCGACACCGACAACGCTGCGCGTGGACGGGCGTTGCGCCGCCGCGCAGCCAGCTCCCGGCGGGTCCGCGATCAGAGCGGACGACCGCTTCGTCGCGCTCGCCTCCGAACGCCGGCCCCGGCTCTCGTGGGTCGTGCCGCTCGAGCGCAACGGCCAGCGCCAAACCGCCTTCAGGCTGCGCGTGAGTCCGGGAACGTCGGATCCTCGCCGTGGTGACACCTCGCTCGTCTTCGACAGTGGCGAGGTCGGGGCTGGTGACCCTTTCGCTGAACTCGGCACCGACCTCGCGGCGGACTGCCTGTACTCGTGGACTGTTCGAACTCGTGACGAAGCCGGCGAGTGGTCGCAGTGGGCAGCTCCGGCGAGCTGCGAAACCGGACCGTGGCAGTACGACGACTGGTCCGCCGACTGGGTTGCTCAGCCCGCACTCACGGTTCTGCGGCGGAGGGTGCTTCTCGAGCAGCCGACGGAACGGGCCCGACTTCACCTCACCGCTCAGGGCCTGGTGCGGGCATCCGTCAACGGAGTGGCCGTCAACGCCGATGCCTCCGATCCGTCGCGCACCGACCCGACTCGAGCGTTGTATCGCACCTATGACGTCACCGACCTCCTCACCGTCGGGGAGAACACCATCGAGTTCGCGCTCGGTCTGGGGGACTGGGAACGTTCCGGCGAGGACCCGCGCCTGCTGGCCGAACTGGTCGCACACGCCGCCGACGGCACGATCGTCCGCGCGGGTACCGGCGCAGAGATGGAGACCGCAGGCGCCGAGGTCACCCGAGAAGAGCCCTTCTACCTCGAGCGCCACGAACGGATCGACGACGCGGGGGTCTTCGGCGCCTCTGATGCGTTGCGCGTACTCACGCCTGAGGTCGACCCGGTCTCCTTCGCGACGCCGCCGACCGCGATCGCACCAGACCCTTCACCGGCGCTGCACCGCGTCGCACGGCATGAGGTGACCGAGCTCAGCCGGTCCACCGCCAGCCGGGTGTACGACGTCGGGACCAACATCGCGGGTCGCACCCGGCTCACGGTGGCGTCGCCGGTTCCCGCCGGCACCGTCGTACGAGTCGTCCACGGCGAACACCTCGACCAGGCCGGCAGGCTCGACACCACCAATCTCACGATGCCGTTCGACCACGGACGGGTACGTCAGGCCGTCGAGTACGTTATCGAGGGAGACGTGCACGAGGTCCTCGAGCCCTGGTTCGCCTACCACGGATTCCGGTACTTCGAGGTCCTCGGGCTTCCGGCCGACGCCGACGTGACGGTGGAGGCCTGGAGCCTGCACTCCGATCTGGTGAGTGTGAGCGAACTCGAGACCGACGACTCGCAGGTCAACGCCCTCGTCCGGGCGGCACGGCGTACGTTGCTGAACAACGTGCACGGGATCCCGGAGGACTGTCCGACCCGCGAGCAGGCGGGATGGACGGGGGACACCGCGTCGGTCACCGAGTTCGAGTTCTCGGCCTTCGACCTGCAGACCTTCTTCTCGAAGTGGCTCGCTGACCTGCGTACGAGCCAGCAAGCTGATGGCAGCATCCCGGCCATCTCGCCCGACATCCGGGCCGACCGGATCAGCCCCGACCCTGTCTGGGGCGCCGCGCTGCAGCGGGTGCTCCTCGGCCATTGGCTGCACTACGGTGACGAACGGGTCGTGCGGGAGACACTCCCGGCTCTACGGCGCTGGGCGGACTACCAACTCACGCTTCGGACCGCGGGCGGCGTCGTCGGCAACGCTCCGATCAGCTACGGATCGGATTGGCTTGCCCTCGAGCAGACACCGCCGCCCCTGCACCACACGGCCGCGACCATCGACAGCCTGGAGTCACTCGCGACGCTCGAAGACGCCACCGGCAGTCCGAACGCCGCCGCGGAACGACGTACTCAGGCCGACGTACTGCGGACAGCGTTGCGTACGGCGTACTACGACGACGAACGCGACGTGTTCGGCAACGGCACCCAGGCGGCGAACGCCATCGCCGTGGAATCTGGCGCTCTCACCGGCGCCGAGGCAGAGCGTGCGGCAGGGCGGATCGCTGACGACGTACGCGCTCGCAACGATCGCCTGACCTCGGGCTTCGCCGCGACGAGGACGACGATCCGAGCACTCGCGCGCACCGGCCACTCGCAGACCATCTTCGACGCCCTTCACCAGCCCGCCGAGCCGGGAATCGGGGCGATGCTCGACCACGGCCCCGGCACGTTCTGGGAGTGTTGGTGGATCGATCCGCGGAACACCGGCACCGGGTCGCTCGATCACATCGGCCTCGGTGGACCGTTCGCGGGCTGGGCCTGGCAGTGGCTCGCCGGCGTACGGCCGATCGCCGCCGGCTGGTCACGGTTCGAGGTTGCGCCCCAGTTCGTCGACGGTGTCGACTCGCTGTCCCTGAGGTCGCGGACGGTGCGGGGGACTCTCGAGCTGCGATACCGGGTCAGCGGAGCGGAGACAGTCCTCGAGCTCACGGTTCCGGTGGGCTCGGAGGCGGTCCTTCGACTCGCTGAACGGGACAATGACATCCTCGGTCCCGGGTGGCACCAACGCACGATCGCTACCGCCCTGGTTCGTACGACGAGGCGCCGCAGGACGTACTCGGCCGAAGAACCCTGGCGGCCGCCGTCCCGGCCGTCGCCTTCCCCGGATGTCGTCGGCGAGCGCGATTGGCTCCAGCGGGCGCTGGCCGAGAACACCATCACGGCACAAGGCAGCGAACCCATCGTGGTGCTGCCGGACGGCCTGTGCTGCATGCCCGTGCCTCACGAGCAGCCGGGCGGACCCGTGGCGCTCGTGCGTGGCGGCGAACGCACCGCTGCCGGAGAGGGCGCGGCGCTGTCGGTACGCCTTCCCGTCGTTGCTACAGGCACCGATCGGTCCGGTGCGAAGTTCGTCTACGCGATGCTCGACCTGTGTGTGGAGAATCCGCAACGGCCACTGGAGCCGTTCCTCGTCGTTCGCGGTGCCGACGGCAGCACGAGTGAGGGCACCGGCACGATCTGGCCCGCCGGCTGGAACCGGGTGAGTGTCGACGTCTCGGCTCTGGCCACGCGGACCGCGATCGAGTCGGTCGAGGTCGGCGTACGCGTTCGGGCGCCAGCGGCGGACTCGCCGCCATCCGCGGACGACGACGTGCCCCTGGCGTTCCACCTCGGGGACGTCGGCTACAGCACCGTCCGCCGAACCTGGTGACTCAGGCCGACGTCGTACTGGCTCGAACGACGAGTTCAGGGGGCAGCAGCAGGTGCTCATGGACGTGCGCCTCGCCCTTGAAGGCGTGGTCGAGAACCAGGCGAACCGCCTCCTCGGCCAGCGCGTCCTGCGGCTGCCGGACAGTGGTCAGCGGCACGATGGCGGAGGCCGCGTAGTCGATGTCGTCGTAGCCCACGATGGAGATGTCGCGCGGGACGTCGATGTCGTCGGCGATCACGAGCGACTGCATGAGGCCGAGGGCCAGCAGGTCGTTCGCCGCGAAGACCGCGTCGGGCCGAGAGCCGGCAGGCAGCACGGCCAGTTGGTCGCCGATCGCTCTGCCGTCGGAGATGGTCTGGTCGAGTGTGTCGATGTGGGTGAGGCTCGCGCCGTCGATCTCCGCGACAGCACGCAGCGCGCCCTTCCACCGGTCGTCGACCTGATGGAGCGGACCACCGAGAAAGGCGATCCGCCGCCGCCCGGCGTCCAGCAGATGACGTACAGCGAGATAGCCGCCGGCGTTGCCGTCGAGTGCGACGGAGCAGAAGTCTCCCTCGTTGGCATGAATGTCGAAGAGCACGACAGGCATCCCGCGCCGGATGACGCGTTCGATCCGCGCGGTCTGGCCGTCCAGTGGCGCGATGATCATGCCCCGGACGCGTTGCTCCTCGAAGAGGTCGATGTAGCGGTCCTCGCGTCCGTCCAGCTGATCGCTGCTGCCGAAGATCACGGTGTGCCCGAGAGCTTCCGCCGCGGCCTCGCAGGCGTGCGCCAGACCACCGAAGAACGGATTGGCCACGTTCAGCACGATCATGCCGAGCGTCGTACCGCCGCCCATCTTGAGCTGCCTGGCGAGGTCGTTGCGCACGAAGCCGAGCTCGTCCATCGTGGCGAGCACCCGTTTCAGAGTGGCGGTCGAGACCAGCTCGGGCCGGTTGAGGACGTGCGAAACCGTACCGACGGACACCATCGCGCGAGCAGCCACCTCACGAATGCCCACCGGCCCGGCCATCTGCTTCCCCTCACACCTCGTGCACCACAGAGACCCCCATCATAGGTGCGCGAGAGAGTGGACGCCCTTAGTTTGAGCCGACCCGGGGCGGTTCAGTCTTGGTTGTTCCGGTGGCGGTGACGGCTCGGACTTTGCCGTCGCGGTCGCGGAACTTTGCGTGGGCCAGGTGCTTGAGGGGTTTGCCGTTCTTGGTGGTCTTCGTGGTCCTGGTGGAGATATCTCCCCAGGTTCCGATGGGCAGCGGTGGCCTCGGCATGTGTCTCCTCCAACCGGTGTGATGTGACGCACAGTCACGATCATCTGAAGGCCAGGGCCAGGTCAGCGGGGGAGATGTGTGGCTGAAAAGGTCGAGTAAAAGGTGACCTTCGGACATGAAGAAACCCAGGTCACCGTCATGACCTGGGCCTTTGGTGCGCCGCCAGGGAACTCGAACCCCGAACCCGCTGAATTCCAACTGAGGCCGATCATCGTTTGTCGATTATGAGCGAAAACTCTTACTGGCAAGAGATTCGGGGCTGGTCTCGTGTCCGTCGGTTCTCGTCGCTCACCATCCTTTCGCGCTGATTGAGGTGCGTAAAGAGGTGCCTTGCCTGGTTATCCGAGGTGGTCAAGGGGCATGGAGTGGGCAGTCAGAAGGCTGCTGCGACTGGGATGACGTCGGATCCGATGCGCTCCAGTACGTCGAGGCGTGGGACCTGGGGGACCATGCCGATGGCTGCGCTGAAGCCGAGGCTGTGGAGGCGGCCGAGTTCGTCGATCAGTTCGCCGGTCTTCTCGCCGTTCTCCCCGGTGTCGATCAGGTGGTAGACGGTCTTGGTGATGTCGTCGTAGTCGCGGCCCTCGTTCTCGCAGTGCTGTTTGAGGACGTCGAGTTTTTGCTCGAGATCGGGGGTGTTGAAGACGTTGCATGCCTGTGCGTATTTGGCGACGAGGCGCAGCATCTTCTCCTCGCCACCACCGCCGACCATGATCGGCGGGTGCGGCTTGCTGGCCACCGTGCCGTCGGTCAACAGCGCGCTCAAGCGCGCGCGATCGACCCTGGAGCGACAGCGAACCGACTGGCGACGGCAGGACCGGCCACCCGCGGCCGGTTCGCCGCAGGAGGATGCGATCGTCACGAGGTTCGGCCGGGCCTACAGCCTCGTGCCCACGCGCGCCAACGGGCAGCCTGCCTTCGGCGCGTACGTCCTGGGCGCCGACGGTGTACGCCGTGGAACCAGCCTGTTCGTGGTGGCTGTCGCCGGCGACCGGATCTGTGCGATGACCCGCTTCGAGAGCACCGTGTTCGAGGCCTTCGGTCTGCCCCTGGCACTTCCTGGACGCTAGGCAGCGCTCAGTTTCCGGTCGGTTCGGTGTCCAACCAGCAGGTACAAGCCAAGCCAAGCCAAGGAGAACTGCAATGGGAAAGATCGTGATCTCGACGAACGTCTCGCTGGACGGGGTCGTCCAGGACCCGGACGGTCAGGAGGGGTTCAAGCACGGCGGCTGGTTCGACCAGTTCACCGGTGCGGATCGCGCGGCGTGGGCCGAGTACGAGACGGACGAGGCGCTGCGCTCCGAGGCGTTGCTGCTCGGCCGGCGCAGCGACGAGTGGTTCGCCTCTCGCTGGCTGAACCGGACCGGCGAGTGG